>ALYF01000001.1 GCA_000293845.2 alpha proteobacterium IMCC14465
CTTCGCCCCCGACAGAAAATGCATAGATTGTATCGCGCATAATCATCGGTGGTTCAGCAGGATTAAGAATAATAATCGCTTTGCCTTTTTCCGCGCCACCAATCACCTCGACGCCGCGCGCCGTAGTTTCAGTAAATTCATCAATATTGGCGCGCGTTCCGGGACCAGCAGAGCGCGATGAAACAGAAGCCACAATTTCCGCATAAGGCACGCTGTCACTCACACGGGTCACAGCATAAACCATTGGGATTGTCGCCTGCCCGCCACATGTCACCATATTCACATTTTGTTTATCAACATGCTCATCGGCATTCACAGGAGGAATACAAAACGGGCCAATCGCCGCCGGGGTTAAATCAACCATCAGCTTGCCGTCGCGAATACAAATTTCATTATGGATTTTATGCGCACCTGCCGAGGTCGCATCAAAGCAAATCGCAATCTCTGACCAAATATCAGATGCCACTGCGCCCTCAATACCCTCATGAGTGGTGGCCACACCGCGTTCGCGCGCAATACGCAGACCATCAGACTCGGCATCAACACCAATCACAAGTGCCGCCTCCAGAATTTCTGAGGTTTCCTGAATTTTAATTAATAAGTCGGTTCCGATATTGCCTGAACCGATAAGAGCACATTTTATTTTGGACATCATTCTTTCTTTTCATCTTGATTTGGAAAGCTCAAAAATTTTAGGCTTAACTTTAAGCTGTGAAATCGGCACGTACGGAGCCGAGACCTTCGATTTTCATTTCATAGACTTGACCGCTTTCAACTTGCGTTAACGGCCCGAGCGCACCAGATAAAATCAAATCACCCGCCTTTAATGGGCGACCATATTTAATCATCATTTGCGCCAACCACAAACACGCATTAAGCGGATTACCGAGACAGGCCGCACCTTGCCCCGAACAAACGCTCTCGCCATTATTCTCAATCACCATGCCACAATTTAGATGGTCAAACGCATCCAGCTTAACAGGGCGCGAACCAAGCACATACAGACCAGAAGACGCATTATCCGCAATCGTGTCAGTGATTTGAATATCCCAATTGGCAATGCGACTATCGACGACTTCAATCGCGGCAACGGCATATTCTATGGAGGACAAGACTTCCGCCAGCGTGATGCCGGGGCTATCGAGATCTTTACCAAGATAAAACGCAATTTCGCCCTCAATACGCGGCTGAAGCAAATGCGACATGGATATTTCCTGCCCATCGGCAAAGGCCATATCCGAAAACAACATCCCAAAATCCGGCTGGTCAACACCAAGCTGGCTTTGAACGGCATGCGAGGTCACACCAATCTTCCGCCCGCTGAGAAGACGCCCTTGTTCGAGCCAATGCTTGGTGTTTGCTTCCTGCACGGCATAGGCATCGTCAATGTCCATACCATAACTGTTGCGTAAAGCGTCAATTGGCGCTTTGGCATCATAGGCACCGCGAATGGATGCCGCCGCAGACATTATTTGCTTTTTATCTAATGACATTATTGTCCCCTCAAAACGTCCCACAATAGGTACAATACTGCGTTATGTTCATCAAGCCCTAGCCCATTATTCTCTAATCGGGCAAAATTATGAAACCTTGAGAAACCCTTGATGTGGGAACTTTCAGACAATATCGCGATGGACCTGCTAACTGGCTAAAATTGTCACACATTCAAAAAAGCTGAAGCAATCTCTGTACTCAAATAATCCTCTTATGGTATATACATTTTGAGGTTTAGTTATGAGTGAAAATGCGTCAATGGATGAAGAAGAGCTTGAGAATCTTCTTGAGAATTTCTTCTTCAAAAAAAATACAGAGTTAATGAGTTACAGTGACTCTTTCGAGTCGCGTATGCGAGACCGTTTCATTACCTATGTCAAAGAAATCCGCGAAGCTGGTACCTCTGAGGAAAACAATCAAATCCTCCGTAATGCTAAGATTATTGTCAAAAAGAAATCCCGTCGCGCTATGGACTTGGTGAATGTTCAAGCATTTATAGACCGGATTGAACTGCGCTCTAGCGATGCTGAAGCACGGACTGCCGTTATTAAAATTCTTAAAGAAGAAAAGAATTTTAAGCAGATTGACGAAAATGTGGATGATGGCCTTATTACCGTTAAACTGCCCAAAATGGATTTAGAAAAAAGATTTGAACTGGCTGACTTTATCGAAAGCAAGTTCAAGAATTACCAGAAAAACGTCATGATGGTGAAAAACCAATCCATGCAACAAATCAGAGCCGGTTTGCAAAATGAGTTTATCTTCGGTCCGGATGCGGCGAAAGCCTCCAAGGAAATCGAGAAAATCATCGCTCACTATATTAAAACAGCAAAACTGATTTTCTTTGTTAAGCACAAAAGTATTCTTCGAAACCAGTTCAAGCTGACCGACGAAGATGACATTATTTTGGCGCGAAAAATGTCTACGGTCGCGCATATCCTTGATTAAGGGACTTAAACCTTTCTTAAGAAATATATTTTATTGTTATTTTGAACGTAATCAGACTAATCGGTCTGAAATTTGCAATAAAGTATTATTTGTCATTTAAAATGACTGCTGCGAGTAGGTTGAGATGCAAAGAACAGTAGACGACATTAAAGAAAGAGCGAAATATCTGCGTGATATGTTGGCTGAATATGCTGACGATGAATCCGTGTGGGCTGATAATGAAGAAGATATTGATTATTTCGCGGATGAGCCGGCACCCGAAATAGCGCCTGAGGTTTCTGAGGTTTCTGATGTTTATGAGGTTTCTAAAGTTATTGAAGAAAACCTCGCCCCCCAACAAGATGCAGACATATCAGACCAAGTTGATGAAGCCCCAAAACAGGCAACACACCCGCTGGTCACAGGCTATCAAGAAGCAGAAGCACAAAAATCTCCAAACACACCGCCTCACGATAATCAAAACGTCGGAACTGATATTGAAAACAAAGACGAAGTTGAAAACAATAACGCAGTTGAAAACGAAGACGATATTGATAAGAGATTGGCCAATATTCTTGCCGAGGTACCAAGCCGCAATGATGATAATCAAAAATCGGCAGCACCCGACACAAAACAATCAGAAGCTAACAACCCCTCTGACCGTTTTGAAAAAATCGCAAAAGTTATTGCAGATAGTGAGAATTCCCCTTCCATACTGCCAACAGAAATGTCCAAATCGCCCGATGTCGACGAAAAGGGACGCAAGATTTTCAAATCGAAAGAAACTCTTAAAATTCTTAACGAGATGGGTCGGGAAATTGAAATCGGCAAACTTAATGACAGCATGATTAGCAAAGGCGCACCGCTTAGCGCCTGTTACTGCATTCTTGAGGGCCGCGTTCGATATTACGATGCACATACCAATGAATATTTACTCGGTGAGGGCAGTATTATTGGCGCGGCTGAGGTGCTTGCCCCGAATAAAGTACATTTTGATTATCGTACAGAAGGTTATGTCAAAGTCGCCATTATTGACTTTGGACTTATCAAATCCGCGATTGATAATTTACGCCCCCTCACCCGTGGCATCATTAAATTTACGCATGATCGGGTTATGGGGCAAAAAGAACGCTCCTCCCATCATCTCGTTGATGACCAGTTTATCAATCAGCTTGACCGTTATAACCACTTCACGGTGAAAGAAGGTGAAGTCCTTTTTGATATTGGTGATAAAAGCAACACGTTTTTCTATATTTCAAAAGGTTCGATGAATGTGGTTGATGAAAATGGCAAAGTCCTCGCCAATCTCGTATCTGGGCAGTCATTTGGCGAAATCGCCGCGCTCACAGGTGTGCCACGAACTGCCAGACTCGTTGCCAAAACTGATACGGATTTATTTGAAGTCCGGGCGAATGATGTGGCGCGTGAATTATCTTTCGAGCCCCCCATCATTAAGCTTATTGTGCGTGGCATTATTAATCAGCTTATCATTAACAATTAGTCGCATGTTTAGTATTTGAATAAGCATACACTCTTTTGTAGGCTATTCTCATAATGTGAGGTTACGGGCCAGCAGGAGGTGAATATGTTATCTACCCACGCACGAAAATTTTACCAAGAAGAACATAACATGTTCCGCGACACGGTTCGCAAAGTCTTCGATAAGGAGATGATACCGCATCTCGAAAAGCACGAAGAAGAAGGCGTTGTAGGCCGCGAGGCTTGGAAAGCCATGGGCGATGCTGGGCTTCTGGGTATGACTGTCCCCGAAGAAATGGGCGGTCTCGGGCTGGACTTTTCCTTTAACGCCGTGTTTTCAGAAGAACTTGCCTATATGGGCTCATCTGCGGGCTTCACCCTGCAAAATGATATTACGGCAGATTATTTTGTCCATTACGGCACACAGGATCAAATTGAAAAATATGTGCCTGGTATTATCTCTGGCGATATTATCACCGCTATAGCCATGACTGAACCGGGCACCGGTTCTGACCTGCAAGGTGTCCGCACAACAGCCATAAAAGACGGCAATGAATATGTCCTGAATGGCTCCAAGACCTACATCACAAATGGGCAAAATGCCGACGTCATTATTGTCGTCGCGAAAACAGACCCGTCCCTTGGTGGCAAAGGTATTTCTCTCATTCTGGTCGATGCCGATACGGAAGGCTTTGAGCGCGGGCGTAATCTTGACAAGGTCGGGCAACACAGCGCCGATACATCCGAGCTGTTTTTTAACGATGTCCGCGTCCCGATTACAAATATTCTCGGCGAGGAAGGCATGGGCTTTGTGTATCTTATGACGCAATTGCCGCAAGAACGCCTCTCAATCGCCGTCTCTGCCATGGGCATGGCACAACGCGGTTTTGATGAAGCCGTCAAATTCGTAAAAGACCGCCCTGCTTTCGGCAAAACGGTTTTTGATTTCCAAAACACACGCTTCACGCTGGCTGATTTACAATCCAAACTTCAGGTAGGCTGGGCGCATCTGGACTGGTGTATTGAACGCCATGTTGAGGGCAAACTGACCAATAGCGAAGCCTCAGTTTGTAAATTATGGCACACAGAAACGGCTTGCGAGATAATTGACGCCGCCCTCCAGCTTCATGGTGGTGCAGGCTATATGAATGAATATCCGATTGCCAGAATGTGGCGTGATGCCCGTGTGATGCGGATTTATGGCGGCACTTCAGAGATTATGAAAGAGCTTATCGGGCGTTCAATCTAATCTTATGAAAGAATTTTAAAGCTGGTTGTTGCCTTGGCGAGCAGTCTGTCTTGCGCGTCATAAAGCATGCTTTCCACAAAACCAATCGTGCGCCCCATGCGTTCCACCTGCCCAATCCCCCAAAGCGGTCCGGCAGTTACCGGGCGCATGAAACGCACATTCAAATCTAGCGTCACCTGCTCTGGCGTCGTGAATTTCCCGCGCTTATAAGCCAAGGCGACCCCACAAAGTTGGTCAAGCATGGTGGCGACAATGCCGCCATGAATAATACCTTGGAGATTATTCAACTCATCCGAAATATTGAAAGAACATTTTACATGCCCAGTTTCGGCATCACAGGAAACAATTTCAACGCCGAGCATCCTGTTTAAAGGGGAGTCAGCAATTGGAGGGAAATCAGCCATATTATTATTTTCTCTTTTTTGAGCCAGAAGTTTTAACCTTAAACTGTTTTTTGGACTGATGGCCGCTCTGCGATTGAATCGAGCACATGCGTTAGATGCACCAGACCACTTTCAACCTTCTGACCTGTTTTTTTGAAATAATCGGTGTAACAATAAAGCATAATATCGCCATAGGTCATGCGGTCACCACATAAAAACTGCTTACCGGCGAGGACATTATCAAGCCAGACAAGCCCATCTTGCGCCTTGTTTTTCATACTCTCAGCCGCTTCGGGATAGACTGTAATTCGCTTTTCGAAATAATTTTTCCCGATGCCATATTTGAAAGCCATGGACATTGGCTCCATCACTGCCAAATCAACTCGCCGCGCCCACATACGTGCTTCAGCGCGCTCCTTTGCCGTCGCACCCACCAGAAACGGATCAGGGCAGACTTCTTCAAAATATTCAATAATCGCCGTAACCTCGGAGATAATTGTCCCGTCATCCAGTTCTAAAACAGGAATTTGTCCCGCCGGATTTTTTTCGAGAAACTCACTCTCCCGATTTTCTCCCTCAAGGAAGTCGACAATGACTCGCTCAAGTTTGAGGTTTTTTTCATACATGGCAACATCGACAATTCTGGGGTTTGGAATACCATCTGCTGTGAAGAGTTTCATAACGCACTACCTGTGTTTAATGGGAACAACTAAATCAATTTTGAGGTTAGTCTGTTAGATAAATTTTAACAATTAGCATTTCGTGATATCGACAAATTTTACAGTCATGCTAAGTTTATACTATGACCGATACATTCACACTCAAAAAAGCCAAATTCACCATCGGACAAGTCGTTAAACACCGGCTTTTCCCGTTCCGTGGTGTCATTTTTGATGTAGATCCGATTTTCGACAATACAGATGAATGGTGGGAGTCAATTCCTGAAGATATTCGCCCTCATAAAAACCAGCCGTTTTACCATTTACTCGCTGAAAATGAGGAAACTGAATATATTGCCTATGTTTCCGAGCAAAATTTGCTGGTAGATGACCTCGATTTGCCGGTTAATCACCCGCAAATTGATGAAATCTTCGGTGCTTATGACCGCGGGCAGTATCAGGTTCTTACCAACAACACACATTGAGTAGCAATTTAGATGTTCAGTAAATTATTTCACTGGTTCGGGCGTCGACTGGTGCAGTATCTGGATGAACCTATTCTTGGCTATCATAGCTTCTCATCCACCACAGCCGCGGATTTAAGACCTTGCATTCAGCCCGGCGATGTTTTGCTGGTGGACGGTAATCTGCGCATCTCACTCGCGATTAAATATCTTACCCAATCAACATGGTCACATGCAGCAATCTATGTCGGGCCAGAGGCTGGGCTGACGGATGAATATGGCAATCCCGCCGAACTGATTGAGGCTGATGCTGGCAAAGGCGTGATTGCAGTGTCTTTGAATAAATATGACGGGTTTAATACCCGCTTGTGCCGCGCTGTTAAGCTCACTAAGGCCGATACTCAGACATTAATAGCCAGCCTGGTTGCCTCAATTGGTCGTCAATATGACACGAAGAATGTTATTGATTTAATCCGCTTCACATTCCCGCAACCACCCGTACCGCAAAAATGGCGCCGGCGTATGCTGGCATTGGGAAGTGGCGAACCGACACGTGCAATATGCTCAACGCTGATTGCCGAGGCTTTTGAGCAAATCCGATACCCGATATTGCCGACTGTCACTCGCGACAACGCCAAGGAACTTTTTCACATCCGGCATCACTCACTCTACACGCCGCGCGATTTTGATATTTCGCCTTATTTTGAAATTGTAAAACCAACCCTTGCAAAAGATTTTAATTATCGCAATATCGAGTGGTCTAAACACAACCAGCCTACAGATTTTTAATGCCGTTTAAAATTCACAAAACACGTGCCTTTGGGCTTTTACTTGCCAGTATTATGACCGGCATTTTACTGCTGGGCATGCCAACAAGTTCGGCTCAAACCACGCAGGATATTTCTCATGGTATTTCTCATGGGATTTCTCATGGCATTTCAATGCACGGATCGCCTAAGCTGCCGCCAGATTACAAGAAGTTCTCTTTTGCTGATAGCCGAACAATTATCGGTGGCAAACTTACCCGCGCTGAAATTGGGAGTTTTGACAGCCTAAATCCTTTTTTAGTGCGCGGCACAGCGCCTGAAGGTCTGCGTGAGCTCGTCTTTGAAAGCCTGATGATACGCCATAATGATGAGCCCTTCTCACTTTACGGCTTGCTCGCAGAACGACTTGAAACCACGCCTGACAGAAGTGCCGTGACCTTCACCCTCCGCAAGGAAGCCAAATTTTCAGACGGCCAACCCGTGCGCGTGGAAGATGTTGTTTTTTCCTACGAAACTCTGAAAGCGCGTGGGCGCCCCAATCATCGCTATTATTACGGGCAGATCCGTGCAATCGAATTTCCGGCGCCGAGACAGATAAAATTTATTTTTGATACTGAAAAACCCGACCGTGAACTGCCGTTGATTATTGGTCTCATGCCGATACTGCCCGAACATATTTATCAAGGCGCGGCATTTGAAGATGTCTCCATGAAACTCCCCGTTGGAAGCGGTCCTTATAGCGTTGAGACCGTTGAGCCCGGGCGGCGCATCACCTATCGGCGTGATAAAAATTATTGGGGGCGGAACATGCCCTTCAATAAGGGGCGTCATAATATTGAGCGCCTCGATTATGAATATTTCCGCGACGAGAACTCTGCTTTTGAAGCCTTTAAAGCGGGGTTAATTGATTTATGGTATGAGAACGACCCCAAGCGCTGGAAGGCTGGCTATAATTTCCCGGCGGCACGCGACGGGCGCATTATCAAAAAAGAAATTGAAACCGGCATCCCTTCCGGCTTGCGTGGTTTTGTCTTTAACACCAGAAAAGAATATTTCGCAGACCCGCAACTCCGCATGGCCTTGTCTATGGTTTTTAACTTTGACTGGATTAACAAATCTCTTTTCAGCGACGCTTATCAACGCACAGAGAGTTATTTCCAAAACTCTGATCTCAGCGCGAAAGGCCAACCCGCTTCTCCCGCAGAGATGAAACTTTTGCGCGGCGCGCGCCTGGCTCAGAATATTCTTCAAAATGGTTATGCGGCGCCGGCAGGTGACCCTAAAGGTCATAATCGTCAAATCCGTCAAACGGCTTTGGAGCTGCTTAAAAAATCCGGCTATGTCGTCACCAATGGGCGGCTTGTTCACAAGCGAAGTGGCGACGCGCTGGCATTTGAAATTCTGGTTCAAACCCGCGAGGATGAACGCCTTGCCCTCACCTATAGCCGCATGCTCAACAGTATTGGTGTCGCCGCACAAGTGCGATATGTCGACGCCACACAATATCAAAACCGTCTTCAAACATTTGATTATGATATGATTATCAATGATTGGTATGCCTCTTTGTCACCGGGCAATGAACAGGCCTTTTACTGGGGGTCAGAAGCGGCTGACCAAAATGGTAGCCGCAATTATCCCGGCATTAAAAGCAAGCAAGTCGACCGCGCCATTCAAGCCCTCACAAAGGCGCGCAACCGGCAAGATTTTGTGACCGCCGCGCGCGCATTGGACCGCCTTTTGATGGGCGGTCATTACGTCGTGCCGTTATATCACCTGCCGCGACAATGGATTGCTGTCTGGAGTCAAGTGGAGCATAGCTGGAAACACGCGCTCTATGGCGCACAGATTGATAGCTGGTGGATTAATCCGCAGAACTAAAGTGTTCTAATTCTTTCCGGGCACTCGAATAACATCAATATCCAAATCGCGGATTTTCTTTCGAAGTGTATTACGGTTTAGCCCCAGTAAATCCGCAGCCTTAATTTGATTGCCATTGGTCGCAGCCAGAGATTGGCGTATCAACGGCTCCTCAACTTCACGCAACACGCGGTCATAAAGCCCATTGGGAGGCAACCCATCCTTATGGTCGGAAAAATAGCGCGTCAGATGCATGTCGAGACTTTCAGATAGCGATTTACCACTCCCCTCACCCTGATTAGGGAAGGAAACCTGATTAACCCCAAGCTCTTGTTTGAGGACAGACACATCAATAACTTCGTCATTATAAAGCGCCGCCACACGCTGCATTAAATTTTCAAGTTCGCGCACATTGCCCGGCCAGTGCCAGTCTTTCAAAAACTCAAGCCCTCCCTTCGAAACTGAACGCGCAGGCAGTCCCTCGCCTTCTGCTTGATTCAAGAAATGCCGACATAAATCCGGCACGTCCTCAACCCGGTTTCTCAAGGGCGGTAAACGTAAAGGCACAACATTCAACCGATAATAAAGATCTTCTCTGAACAGCCCCTGGTTGATCATCTGGCTCAAATCGCGGTTTGTCGCGGCAACAATACGCACATTTGTCTTAATCGCTTTGCGCCCACCAACCGTTGTATACTCACCCTCTTGAAGCACACGCAATAATCGGGTTTGGGTTTCCATCGGCATATCACCAATTTCATCAAGGAATAATGTGCCGCCTTCGGCTTGTGCAAACCGACCTTCGACACGCTGGTCAGCGCCGGTAAACGAGCCTTTTTCGTGACCGAATAATTCACTTTCAATAAGCTCTCTTGGTATCGCCGCCATATTAATTGGCACAAATTGATTAAGTTTGCGTGACGAGAAATCATGCAAGGCACGCGCGACAAGTTCCTTGCCCGTGCCGCTTTCCCCAAAAATCATGACGGTTAAATCATTTTGCGTCATCCGCGCCAAACCGCGGTAAATCTCCTGCATCGCAGCCGACCTACCGATAAGCGGCATATCTTCCTCAGCCTTATCCTCTTCTTTTTCAACGCTGGGCTTTTCAGTTGAGGCTATCGCTTGCCCCGCAAAAGCCACAAGCTCTGTCAAATCAAAAGGCTTTGGCAAATACTCAAACACGCCAAGCTCAGCAGCCGTCATAGCAGTTGAAAATGTGTTCTGTGCGCTCATCACAATAATGGGCAAATCGGGTCTAATTCTTTTAATGCGCGGAATAAGGTCGAATGCATTTTCATCCGGCATGACAACATCGGTAATCACAAGCACGCCCTCGCCATTACTCACCCATTGCCAAAGCATAGAGGCGTTTGAACTCGCCAGAACCTCATAGCCTGCCCTGACGAGCGCCTGTGTCACAACTGTCCGAATGGCCTTGTCATCATCTGCGACAAGCACGACTCCTTTACTCATTATTCGTCTCCTGCGTGCCAGATATTTTAGAAGATGATGTTTTCGAAGACGATGTTTTTGAAGACATTGGCATTAAAACTCTAAAAATTGTTTGCCCCGCCTCGGTATCACATTCAATAATGCCGCCATGGTCACCGATAATCTTAGCCACTAAAGCCAAACCAAGACCCGACCCGCCTTGCTTACCGGTTACGAATGGCTCAAAAATAATATGCCTTAAATCCTCATCAATGCCCGAACCATTATCTATCACGCTGAATTCCAACGGCAGGCTGACACGCTTTCCCTTGCCCGGCACGGCAAGTCGGACACCGGGGCGAAAAGCGGTTATCAATGTAATCTCCCCCTTTTTGCTATCGCAAGCCTCGGCAGCATTCTTAACCAGATTCAAAAATACCTGAATAAGCTGGTCACGATTGCCCCGTAATGGCGGCAAAGATGGGTCATAGACTTCGTTAATTTTAAGTTTTTTCGCAAAGCCCGCCCGCGCCAATTGAATCACATGATTGAGAATGGAGTGAATATTAAGGTTTTCATCAAACTCTTTCGGGCTGTCCGTAAATACCTCAAACTCATCAACCAGCCCGGCAATCCTATCGGCTTCAGTGCAGATTAACGAGGTGAGACTTTTATCGGCTTCACTGAGATCACTTTCGAGCAATTGCGCCGCGCCGCGAATACCTGAAAGCGGGTTTTTAATTTCATGCGCGAGCATCGCCGCCATCCCACTTACCGACCGTACCGCCCCGCGATGGGTTAATTGTTGGTCAATTTTAGATGCAATAGATCTTTGCTGAATAATCACAATCACATTTTCAAGGTCATCAATATCATTGAATGACCCAACTGACTCCGATGCATCAGGCGACACCGGCGCAACCAGCACATCTACCGGCTTCTTTCTTCCGTTTCGCGGCGTCCCGAGATCAATATTATATTCATTCACCGAATGACCGGTTTTAAAAACCTGGTCAATCAAAGACAAAATCGGACTGCCAAACGGCACAAAAGAACTAAAAGTCTTACCAATCATCAGATTACGACCGGCGGCAAAAAACTCCTCGGCAGCAAGATTGAGATATATCAGCTGACCTTCACGATTAAGCGCCAGAAAGGGCTGAGGAATAGCGGCGAGCAGATTAAGCTCATCATTTTTTGTGATTGTTTTACCCAATTGTTTTACCCATGTGGTCTTTCTACGCAGCTACCATATTTCTGAAAATATCTGGCTTTCTCAAGAATAGTGTTTCAAGCTCATGTAATACCTCACGCGAGGTCTCAATCTGACAAAGCTTTGACTTATAATATTTAATGTCTTTTTCCTGAGCCTCATTTTCTTCAAGCCCTCTGGAAAGTTCAGTATCGACAAATCCCGCCAAATGCTTACGCGCCATTCGATTGCCTAACCTGTCCCCATATAGAGCCAGCATATCGGTATACCAAGTCTGCACCTGCTCACAACGTTGTTCAGCAGAAACGCGGCGCGGCTTTTTTTGCATAAGAAAACACGCCACCTCATTGAGCAACCACGGATTGCCCATGGCAGCACGTCCAATCATCACCGCCGCGGCACCTGATAGCTCTAAAGCTGTTTGTGCGTGCTTGGCAGTTGTAATGTCGCCATTCACAATAACGGGGAGTGAAACGGCATCGACAACATTTTTGACAGCTTTCCAATCCGCCTGCCCCTTATAAAACTGACATCTCGTTCGCCCGTGAACCGTAATGAAATACACACCGAGCTGTTCAGCCTTTGCCGCAATCTCCGGCGCATTCAGCGAGTCATGATCCCAGCCTAATCTCATTTTGAGTGTCACAGGAATGCTTACCGCATCCACCGTGGCTTTAATGATATCCATGGCCAAATCTTCTTCGCGCATCAGGGCCGAGCCAGACAGCCCACCCGTCACCTGACGCGATGGGCATCCCATATTGATATCGACCATATCAGCGCCCGCTTCTTGAGCCAGCTTCGCGCCCAGCCCCATCCAATAAGGGTCACGCCCAGCAAGTTGAATGATGAACAGCTTTTTACCGCCTGCACCAGTATTGTCAGTTATCTCAGTATCGTCGTCAAAACCCGCCATGCGACGCACTACATCGGGCCGCACCTGAACAAGCGGTTCGCTGGCAACCATCTCAGTTACAACCCAATCACATCCAGCTTTAAGAGATAGTTTTCGGAACGGTAAATCCGTAACACCTGACATCGGGGCAAGCGCAACAAGTCCTGGTAGCAGAGAATTTTCAGAAAAACGAGGAGGTGATGTGTTCATAAAGCGGTCACAATTTATGATTGCCTAAATTTTAAGCATTAGGCAATTCCTTCAAAAAGAGCAAGCGGATAATATAAATTCTATCGCCTTTATAGGCGGGGCATATTAAGTTGGGCTATGCCAAAGGGTTCAGAAAATCAAAATATTGCACTTATTGTTGCAGCCGGTCGTGGGCAGCGCTTTTCAACGCCCGCAAAACCGACACAATCCCCCCTTCCAAAGCAATATCATTCTCTTAATGGGGAACCCGTCTTACGACATGTGCTGAAAGCTTTTGAAAATCACCCTCTTATCAGCCATATCCAGACGGTAATTCACCCGGATGATGCCGATTTATATGCCGCCGCCGCGCAAAACCTCACAAAATGCCTGCCGCCTGTGATGGGTGGGGCGGAAAGACAGGCCTCTGTATTTGAAGGTCTCAAAGCCCTAAATGATATGAAGCCAAAGCATGTTTTGGTGCATGACGCGGCGCGGCCTTATTTATCAGCGGATTTAATATCCAGAATTCTTGCCGCGCTGGACACATCATCCGCATCTATCCCCGTTTTGCCTGTCGTAGACACCGTAAAACTGTTTGAAGATGATCAAACATCCCAAACCCTGCCGCGAGACCGCCTAAAGCGCGTGCAGACGCCGCAAGGCTTTGACTATGCCGCACTGCTTGAAGCGCATGAAAAAGCCTCAACTATGGAGACTATGTTTACAGATGACGCATCTCTTATTGAGCATTTTGGCGCAGAAGTGGTATGTGTTGAGGGTGAAGAGAAGAATATCAAGTTGACAATAGAGAGTGACTTGATGGAACGCCTTGAATACAGAACTGGCTCAGGCTTTGACGCGCATCGCTTTACCGAGGGCGACCATGTGATGCTCTGCGGGGTGCCTATTCCCCATGACCGTCAACTTGAGGGGCATTCAGACGCTGATGTTGCCCTTCATGCCCTAACCGATGCACTGATGGGCGCGCTTGCGGCGGGGGATATCGGCCAGCACTTCCCAATGTCTGACGACACCAATAAAAACCGGAATTCAGCAGATTTTCTCAACTATGCGGTTAATCTGGCAACCCAACAAAATGCGTATATTGTGAATATTGACCTGACAATCATCTGCGAAAGCCCGAAAATTGGCCCTTATCGGGAAAAAATGGTGCAAAGGCTTGCGGAGATACTCGATATGCCCGAAAGCCGCATCAGCGTGAAGGCCACAACAACCGAAAAAATGGGCTTTACAGGGCGTTCAGAAGGTATTGCCGCCCAAGCAGTGACCTCCATCGCCTTGCCGGCTAGTTTTTAAGGGGGATACATGCTGAAACTCAAGACGCCGCCCCAACAACTCTCATCATTCTCACTCGTGACACTTCTCGCCAGTTTTGGTGGTAGCGGCTTTATTGCCCCCGCTTCAGGCACATGGGGCAGCCTCGCAGCCCTTCCTCTGTATTCATATATATTATTTAATTACAACGCCTTATACCTTATACCCTTAAGTATCGCTTTATTTATAGGCGGTTTATGGGCTAGTCATAAATGGTTGCAGGCAGCTCAGGAGCAAGATAACGACCCGTCCATGATTGTGATTGATGAAGCCGCCGGCCTTAGCCTCACCCTCGCTTTCGCAGAAATGACCCTTTTCAGTGTATTTTTAGGGTTTGTGTTGTTTCGCTTTTTCGATATCGCCAAGCCTTGGCCTGTCTCATGGCTGGAAAAGCGCTTTTCCGGTGCTTTTGGCATTATGATTGATGATATAGCCGCAGGCCTCATGGCGGGTATTCTCTTATTTTTAATTCAAATATACGGATAAATGATGTTTAAAACGGCTCTTATCGACAAAACGAGTGATTTGCTGGAGACCTGCAAACGCCTTGATATTTCTCTAACAACAGCAGAATCATGCACGGGCGGTATGATTTCTGCACTTTTAACTGAAATTCCGGGTTCCTCGGCAGTTATCCACCAAAGCTATGTCACCTACGCCAATACAGCCAAACACACCATTTTGGGCGTTCCAACCAAGATATTGCAAGATAATGGCGCGGTTAGCGAAGAAACCGTCCGGGCCATGGCAGAAGGCGCGGTAATTATCAGCGGCGCAGATATCAGCATTGCCGTTTCAGGCATTGCCGGACCGGGCGGCGGCACAGTAGATAAACCCGTCGGGACGGTTCATTTCGCCACACATTACCAAGGCAAGACAGCCCATAACTGCCAACAATTTGAAGAAATTGGGCGCCATGAGGTTCGTATGGCAACGGTTGCACATGCTATTGATATGCTCGTTAAGCACTTGAATGAGTAAAGAATTCTTTAGCTGTAAATTGTGAGGGCGCGTTCCTCAAAAGCAGAAACGAATTTTTCGACCACGCGCCCCATCATAGGCTGAATAATTTGGCGTAAAAGCGGTACACCAAACTCAAAATCCAGATAAAAATGAATATCGGAGCCTTCGGCAGTATCGGTGAACGTCCAGCGATTATCCAGCTTTCGAAACGGCCCATTTGCCTGTGAAACATGAATAGTGAGCGCGTCATTATCAAGTGCAATCTTGCTGGTATAAGTCTCGCGTAGCATTTTATAAGCAACGCGCAGATCCGCCATCATAACGGTCTGCCCCTCTTCTTCAGTAACAGAAGTCACCCGCGAGGCCGTGCAATAAGGCACAAATTTGCTGTAATTATCTATATCGCGCACAAGATCACACATTTGCTGTGCAGAAAATGGGCTATGCCGGATGAGTGAAACAGCTTCCGTCACGCTGACGTCACACCTGTCGCGCTTGTTGCGCCTCTCTTGCCGCTTTAAGCTTGGCAAAGTCCTCATCTGCGTGATGTGACGAGCGCGTTAACGGTGTTGCAGAAACCATCAAAAACCCTTTCGCCCGCGCCATTGTCGCATAGGACTCGAATTCATCTGGCGTCACAAACCTATCAATGGGCGCATGTTTTCGGGTTGGCTGGAGATATTGCCCGATTGTGATGAAATCAATATCAGCCGCGCGCATATCATCCATCACCTGCATGACTTCCTCGCGGCTTTCGCCCAAACCGACCATAATGCCGGATTTCGTGAAAATCGTCGGGTCTATTTCTTTCACACGCTGTAACAGCCGCATAGAGTGGAAATAACGCGCGCCAGGGCGGATACTCAGATAAAGCCGCGGGGTGGTTTCGAGATTATGATTAAAGACGTCAGGCCGTGCTTCAACGACAATCTCTAACGCCCCTTCTTTTCTAAGAAAATCAGGCGTCAGGATTTCAATGCTCGTCTCCGGCGAGGTGGCGCGAATGGCGTAAATCGTATCGGCAAAATGTTGTGCCCCCCCATCATCGAGGTCATCTCTATCAACCGAGGTTATAACGATATGACGTAAGCCAAGCTTGGCGACGGCATCGGCAACACGAGAAGGCTCGTCTGTATCTAGTGGCAAGGGCATGCCTGTGCTGACATTACAAAACGCGCAAGCACGGGTGCAAATCTCGCCCATAATCATCATGGTTGCGTGGCGTTGTGACCAGCATTCGCCAATATTGGGACAGGCGGCTTCTTCGCATACGGTAACAAGATTATTATCTTTGATGATTTTCTTGGTTTCCGCATAGACGCCAGCCTCCGGCCCAGCGCCCGGCGCTTTGGCACGAATCCAAGACGGCTTGCGCAATACCTCACTATCCGGACGATTAGCCTTTTCCGGATGTCGGGGACGCTTATCAGGCGATACATTGTCTATAAGAACGGTCATAGACACTTATATATATCAATTTCTTGGGAATTTTAAGATTAATCGGCTTGAAAAATTAATCTGCTGGCGGGATTAAAATGACTGTTTCCCCCGCCGCGGAGAATCCCAGCACATCGCGCACACGTTCATCCAGATAATCCGGATCAGGCGTTGGACCTGAAAGCAAAGCAATACGCTCCAATAATTCGGCATTGGCTGACTGAATAGCCTGCAATTCTCTCTCTTTTTCAGCCCGTTGCTTGCTTAACTCACCCCACGCGAAATAACCGCGCTCACCCTGCAGGGCATGATAGGTAAGATAACTGCCCAAAAGCGCCATGCAAAAGGGCATGACGAGAAGCCGCAACCTTAAGGGCTTACGACCGACCGTATGGGGTGTCACCGGAGATGTTGAAAAACGAATCACCATAATGACCTCAGAGAATCACAAAGTGATTCGTTTGGTCAAGGTGAAACTGATTCGACCCTTAAGAAAGTCTCATGGGAGCCTAGAAAATAGACCCGTTATAAACTGCCGTATCGCCTAGCGCCTCTTCAATCCGAATGAGCTGGTTATACTTGGCGAGCCTGTCCGAACGTGCCAGCGAGCCGGTTTTAATCTGCCCGCAATTGGTTGCAACGGCCAAATCAGCAATGGTTGCATCCTCGGTTTCGCCCGAACGATGTGACATCACGGCGGTATATCCAGCCTTATGCGCCATCTCAACAGCTTCCAGCGTTTCGCTCAACGTCCCGATTTGATTGACCTTAACCAAAATGGAATTGGCAACGCCCATATCGATGCCTTTTTTCAGGCGCACCGGATTGGTGACAAATAAATCATCCCCGACCAGCTGCACATCATCCCCGATAGCGGCAGTGAGCGCGGCCCAACCTTCCCAGTCATCCTCGTCCATACCGTCTTCAATAGATTTAATCGGATAGGCTTTCACCAAATCTTGGTAATAGTTGACCATCTCATCGGCGGTGAGTTTCTTGCCCTCACCTGCCAAATGATAAATGCCATCCTTATAAAACTCGGTTGAGGCAGCGTCCAAGGCCAGCGTCATATCGGTGCCGGGCTTGTAACCGGCTTTTTCTATGGCCTTCATCACATAATCCAGCGCCGCTTGTGTGGAGGCGATATTCGGCGCAAACCCACCTTCATCACCAATTCCTGTCGACAGACCATCAGCCGTTAACAACCCGCGCAGCGCATGGAACACTTCAGCACCCATCCGCACAGCCTCGCTCAGACTTGGCGCCGAGACGGGTTGAATCATAAATTCTTGAATATCAATCGGGTTATCCGCATGCGCACCGCCATTTAGAATATTCATCATTGGCAACGGCATAATATGCGCTTGCGTGCCGCCAACATAGCGCCATAGAGGCAAATCCAGACTATCCGCTGCTGCTTTAGCAACCGCCAGCGACACACCAAGAATAGCATTCGCGCCGAGGCGGGCTTTATTATCCGTTCCATCCAGCGCAATCAGCGTGCGGTCAATATGTTGTTGTTCCAACGCATTAAAGCCGCTCAGTGCCTGAAAAATTTCCTGATTAACGGCATTTACGGCATTCAACACGCCCTTGCCATTATACCGGTCTCCACCATCGCGCAGTTCAACAGCTTCAAATGCGCCGGTTGAGGCACCCGATGGCACACCCGCGCGACCAAAGCCGCCATCTTCGAGCCAAACATCCACTTCAACCGTCGGATTACCCCGACTATCAATGATTTCGCGTCCGATAATATCTATAATTGCTGTCATATTTTTTCCGATTTACCTAGTGGGTGTGTCTTACCGAAAATTTAAAAAATGTGCAAATACATCCAGAGTTATTGACCTGTCTCGCCGCACTGCTAGTAATGAAGCATGACAGATTCTCGAAGGGCATTGGTGCTGTTTTCCGGTGGGCAAGATTCCACCGTTTGTCTGGCGCATGCGCTGGCGACCTATAGCCATGTGGAGACAGTCGGCTTTGACTATGGGCAGACGCACCGTATCGAATTGGATTGCCGGCTGGATGTGCTGGCGCAATTTCGCACTGCCTTCCCCGATTGGGCGTCAAAGTTGGGTGATGACCATATACTCGCCCTGCCAGCCTTGGCAGAGATTGGCGGCACGGCATTGACAGGGGATGGGGAAATCCGTGTTTTGGAAAACGGCCTCCCCTCTACTTTCGTGCCGGGGCGTAATTTGCTGTTCCTGACCTATGCGGCGGCGATAGGCTATCGGCGCGGGCTGTCAGTTTTAATTGGCGGCATGTGTGAGACAGATTATTCAGGCTATCCTGATTGCCGCCGTGACACGCTCGACCATCTTGCCCAAGCGATATCGGCAGGAATGGACGCCCCCCTTGAGATTGAAACCCCGCTTATGTATCTCGACAAAGCCGCGACATGGGCTATGTCAGAAATATTAGGCGGGGAAACGCTGGTTGAGCTTATCCGCGAGGCCACCCATAGCTGTTATCGCGGTGATCGCACGACCCGTCATGAGTGGGGTTATGGCTGTAATGACTGCCCGGCCTGTGAGCTTCGGTCAAAGGGATATGAAAAATGGATAAAACCGGAAATATAAAACATGACCTATAGTGTGAAAGAGATTTATTACACCTTACAAGGCGAAGGCGCGCAATCGGGGCGTCCGGCAGTGTTTTGCCGCTTTGCCGGATGCAATCTCTGGTCGGGTCTTGAAGCTGACCGTGCCGATGCGGCGTGCACTTTTTGCGATACGGACTTCATCGGCACAGATGGCGAGAATGGCGGCAAATTCACCACAGCTGAAGAGCTTGCCGATAAAATCGCCACGCTTTGGCCGGATAAAGACGCATTGGCTGATGCTTATGTTGTGTTTACGGGGGGTGAGCCGCTTCTTCAACTGGATACGACACTTTTAGAAGCGTGCAAGGCGCATGGTTTTGAGACAGGCGTTGAGACCAATGGCACGCAAATCGCCCCTGCCAATTTGGATTGGATATGCGTCAGCCCCAAGCCGAACAGCCCGCTGGCGCAAGACAGAGGGCATGAGCTGAAATTCGTTTACCCGCAGGATACGCTCTCCCCTTATGAATTTGCTGATTATGATTTCGAGCATTTCTTCATTCAGCCCATGGAAGTTGCGGATGAAGAGGCCTATCACCATAATATTCAGGCGAGCATTGTGTTTTGTTTGCAGAACCCGCAATGGCGGTTGAGCCTGCAGACACATAAAATTATCGGCATTTCATAGCATGTGTCTTTATTGACGATTTCGCACGGATGGGGCATAAGCCGTGAACACCCGTTTTGTTTGGGGAAAAAATGCAACTGACACGTGAATTTTGTTTTGACGCGGCGCACTGCCTCGAGAATTATGACCCCGGCCATCCGAACCGCCGGATACATGGTCATTCATTTCGTGTGCGCGTGACCCTAACGGGCATGCCGGACGACACTACCGGACAAATTGTTGACCTTTCTGAATTCGGCACGATTTTGGAGCATCTGCGCGAGCAGCTTGACCATCATATGCTGAACGAGATTGACGGGCTGGAAACCCCGACGCTGGAGAATATCTGTCTCTGGCTGTGGGAACATCTGTCGCCGGACCTGCCGGATTTGAGTGCGGTGGAAGTTTTCCGCGATAGCCTCGGTCAGTCCTGCCTTTATCAGGGAAGTCGCCATGTCAATTAATGAGGGGTCAACTAAAGAGGGAAGCGACACAACCGGCAGCACCATGCTTGGGCAGCAAACGCCCATGCCCAATTCCCCCGACGAGGCGGTGCTGGAGCGTGTGCAGAACCCGCATCCCGACACATTATATGTTGCGCGCTTTGCCGTGCCGGAATTCACCTCGATTTGCCCGAAAACAGGCCAGCCGGATTTTGCCCGCCTGATTATCGACTATGTGCCGGAAAAATATTTGGTCGAAAGTAAAAGTTTTAAGCTCTTTATGGGCAGTTTTCGCAACCATGGCGCGTTTCATGAAGACTGCACCATTGAGATTGCCAAACGCCTAATAACCTGCATGGAACCGCGCTGGCTGCGGATTGGCGGCTACTGGTATCCGCGTGGCGGCATCCCGATTGATGTGTTTTACCAGACTGGCGACCCACCTGCCGAGCTTTACATCCCCGCGCAGGATGTTGCGCCC
Source organism: alpha proteobacterium IMCC14465 (assembly GCA_000293845.2). Classification (GTDB taxonomy): domain Bacteria; phylum Pseudomonadota; class Alphaproteobacteria; order RS24; family RS24; genus Micropelagius. The sequence goes on from ALYF01000001.1 coordinate 20,891, forward strand.
TATACGGGGCGTTAAGTTTACCGTAGAAAAACAACCAGAGCGCAAAGAGACCCGCACCAAATGTAAGTCCGTCTAGGAGAAGCATAATGTTCTCCTTATCTTTAAAGAAACAAAAAAATTTTTCCATTCTTCCCTCACGCTTATTGATGTGCGTGTTTGGGAAGACCTTAGGGCTAACTCACTGCGTCGTGCAACAGTTTAAGCTGAGAGAGCAAATCGCGCGCGCCGCTAAGGGGCAAGCAACTCGGCGCGTCGCAAAGCGCGCTATCTGGCTCGGGGTGGAATTCTAAAAATACGCCATTCGCGCCGGCCGCCACCGCCGCTTTTGCCAGCACTGGCACACCCTCGCGCCGCCCACCGGTTGAAGCACTGCCCCCCTGAGCATTGGTCGTGCGCGGGTCAGCACCAGGAAGCTGAACCGCATGGGTGGCATCCATCGTCACCGGCACGCCAAGCTTTTTCATCTCGGCAATGCCCAGCATATCGACAATCAAATTATTATAGCCAAAACTCGTGCCGCGCTCGCACAGGATAATCTGAATATCGGGCGCAACCTCGCGGGCTTTGGTGATGATATTCGCGCAATCCCACGGCGCCAAAAACTGCGCCTTCTTAACATGCAACCACCCTTGTTGTGCACCCACGGCCTCTGCCGCCGCGACAACCAAATCTGTCTGGCGAACCAAAAATGCCGGCAGTTGCACCACATCGGCAATCGCCGCAACGGGTTCGGCTTGCTCGGGCGTGTGCAGGTCGGTCACAATCGGCACATTATGCGTGGCCTTGACCTTGGTGAGCATGGCGAGACCATCCGCCTGCCCCGGCCCGCGATAGCTGGTCACGGAGGAGCGATTGGCTTTGTCAAAACTCGCCTTGAAAATATACGGCAAGCCCAAATCGGCGCAGATGGATTTCAACTCGGCACAGACCTCAAGCGCCAGCGTCTCATCCTCCAGCACATTCAGCCCTGCCATCACAACCAAAGGCGCGCCGTCACCAATCGCGATATTCCATTTATCAAGTTTCATTTGCATCACGACTCTATCCTATACAAGACGGCTCTGCTTAAGCGCCGCCTCAATAAATGACGAAAATAACGGGTGCGGTTCAAAAGGCCGCGACTTTAACTCCGGGTGATACTGAACACCAATATACCATGGGTGATCTTTAAACTCGACAATCTCCGGCAATAAGCCATCCGGCGAGACACCCGAAAACACCAGCCCCGTCGCCTCAAGCTGGTCGCGATACGCCATATTCACCTCATAACGGTGACGGTGACGTTCAGATATCATCTCACTGCCGTAAATATCAGCGACCTTACTGCCCGCCGTCAGCCGCGCCTGATACGCACCAAGCCGCATTGTGCCACCCATATCAACATTAATGCCACGGGTCTCAAGCTGGTCGTCCTTCATCCATTCGGTCATCAGACCAATCAAAGGCGTGCCTTTGCCGCCAAACTCGGTAGAGCTGGCATCCTCAACCCCGGCGAGATTGCGCGCGGCTTCCAAAACCGCCATCTGCATGCCAAAGCAAATCCCGAAATATGGCACATTGCGCGTGCGGGCAAAGTGAGCGGCGGCAATCTTGCCCTCCGCCCCGCGCTCACCAAAACCGCCCGGCACCAAAATGCCGTTCACCTTCTCCAAATAAGCCGCGGCATCCTCGCGCTCAAAAACTTCCGCATCCTGCCACTCAAAATTCACCCGAACACGATTGGCAATGCCACCATGTTGCAGCGCCTCGGTGAGCGATTTATAAGCATCTTTCAATTCGGTATATTTGCCGACAATCGCAATATTCACCTCGCCCTCAGGCGCGCGAACCGGCTCAACAACCCGCCGCCAACGCGTCAGGTCAGGTGCGGGGGCATCGCTCATACCGAATGATTCCAACACCTCAGTATCCAGCCCCTCCATATGATACGCTTCCGGCACGGCATAAATCGTATCAACATCCTGCGCCATAATCACAGCACTTTCACGGACATTACAAAACAGCGCGATTTTGCGCTTCTCGCCTTCAGGTATCGGGCGGTCACACCGGCACAGCAAAATATCAGGCTGAATACCGATGGAGCGCAATTCCTTAACCGAGTGTTGCGTCGGTTTGGTTTTCATCTCACCCGCCGCCGGAATATACGGCAGGAGGGTCAGGTGAATATAAATACAATGACTGCGCGGCAGGTCGTTCCCAAGCTGGCGAATGGCCTCAAAAAACGGCAGGCCTTCAATGTCGCCAACCGTGCCGCCAATTTCACAAAGGACAAAATCAACATCATCCGTTTCCGAGCGAACAAAAGCCTTAATCGCATCCGTCACATGCGGGATAACTTGCACCGTGCCACCAAGATAATCCCCCCGACGCTCGCTGGCGATAATCTGCTGGTAAATCTGTCCGGTGGTGACGTTATCGCCCTTACTGGCCGGAACGCCCGTAAAGCGTTCATAGTGACCAAGGTCAAGATCCGTCTCGGCGCCATCATCGGTGACAAAGACCTCGCCGTGTTGATAGGGACTCATCGTCCCGGGATCAACATTAAGATAAGGGTCGAGTTTCCGCAGTTTTACAGAATAACCACGCGCTTGAAGCAAAGCCCCAAGTGCTGCTGATGCCAGGCCTTTTCCGAGTGAGGAAACCACGCCGCCAGTGATGAAGATAAATCGCGCCATGGGTGGATAGAATACATAGTCCTATTGAGTCATGCGAGAGGAAAATGCGTCGAAATGAAAATTTTTGGTGTTTATTCCGATGCAGGCGGCAAAGGTATATCTGACAGCGTGTCAGTTGTGCCTGCTGGCGGGTCAATTTCAGGCATAAGCGGTGCCGGCGCTGTTTGCTCATCAACCTCTGTCGGGACAAAGCCCTCCAAAATAGAGTCGCGACCGGACATGCTACCCAAAACTGTGAGGCCGATACTGGTCAGGAAAAAAACAAAGGCCAGTATCGTCGTCATTTTAGTCAGCGCATTGCCAACACCACGGCTGGAGAACATGTTACCGCCACCACCGCCACCAATACCAAGCGCACCGCCCTCAGAACGCTGCAACAGCACGAGAACAATCATGGCAAGTGTGATAATCAGATGGATGACCAAAAGGGTCGCAGACATGTTTAACTCCTGAAATTTGCTTGGATTTACCCTAAATAGGCGACAATGAAAAGAAAAAACTGCGGGTTAAGGCTTTTATACTGACTTGAGAATAGCCGTAAAATCCTTAAATGACAGGCTTGCCCCACCAACCAGCGCGCCATTGACGTTTTCCAAGGCAAGAATTTCCGCAGCATTCACCGCTGACACTGAACCACCATAAAGAATTTTATACTGCGCTCCCGCTTTAGAATTAAGTTTAATCAGGGTTTGACGCAAATGCGCATGCGTCTTGATGATATCAGCTGGCTTTGGTGTGCGCCCCGACCCAATCGCCCAAACTGGTTCATAGGCAATGAGCGTATTTTGCGGTGTCGCGGCCGAAGGTAAAGACCCACGTAATTGGCGCCCAACAACCTGCAAGGTCTGCCCCTTATTGAATTGCTGACGCGTCTCACCCAAACAGATAATCGCCAGTAACCCCTGCGAAATAGCCGTTTCGGCTTTTTGGCGAACCTGTTTATCGGTTTCACCATATCTGGCCCGTCGTTCAGAATGGCCGACAATAACCGCCTTCCCTCCAGCATCTTTCACCATGGCGGCACTCACATCACCTGTAAATGCTCCTGACATCTCAATGTGGCAGTCTTGCGCCCCAATTTTAAGCTTTGTGCCTTTTGACGCAATCGCTGCCCGATTAATCAGTGTCGGTGGCGGGCAAATCATCACATCTGCGGCAATTTTTTGGGCATTCAGAAAATCAGCAAAGCGGCTCACCAGCTTCACATCCCTACCGGTGCCGTTCATCTTCCAGTTTCCGATAATTGCCGGTTTTATCGACATAAACACGCCCCCTGCTATCTGTTATGAGCTGTCTGATTCAAATTTAGATTTAACCATGTCATCTTTTTCTATGATTCATCAACATTGAAACCACAATTAGAACCATAGACGCGCTATCCTTTGCTTGTTTTTACCTATCGCAAACTTTATGATGCGGCAAAATTCTGGCGTCCCAAGGAGTTATCATGCTGACACAAATTAGAAAAATATTTAGCGGAGTGCTCGGCTTTGCACTTATCGGCTTGCTCGTGATTGCCTTCGCCGCATGGGGCGTTGCGGACATGTTTGACATGGTCGGTCGAGGCAGTGTTGCCAAGGTCGGCAGTCAGAAAATCCCGACCAATGAGTATCGTTTTCGCCTGGCGCAACAAATGGATCAAATCTCACGCGAGCTAAATGAACCTTTGACCATCGAACAGGCGCGAACATTTGGTGTCGACCAGCAAGTTCTCGGCAGAATGATTACCCTCGCCACACTGAATGAAGCTACCGATAAACTCGGGCTGGATGTCAGCGATGACTATGTCAGAAGTGAGATTATTAATGACCCTAGCTTTGCAGGCCCATCTGGTGGTTTTGATGCGCCAACATTCCGACGTCTGCTTTCCTTAAATGGTCTCACAGAAAAGGTATTTGTGCGCGACAGACGAAATAATAAAACACGCGAGCAAATGCTCAGTGCGATTTCCTATGCCACAGTGTTTCCAGCCAAGTTGAACGAGATTATTTACACACATTCACTAGAAACTCGAAAAGTGGAATATATTCTCATCCAGCCGGACATGGCAGGCGTGATTGGTGACCCGTCTGAAGATGAATTGCGCACACTCTATCAGCAAGTGCCAAACATCTTCACCGAGCCAGAACGCCGTACCGCAACAATATTGAACCTCTCACCAAGCAATCTGGTGGATTCAATCACCGTGACAGATGACGAATTGCGCGAAGAATATGAGATTCTCCAAGATGAATATATCAATGCAGAAACCCGCGAAGTAAGCCAACTCGTTCTCACAGATGAAACTGAAGCCCAGAAGGCAGCAGATATTCTGGCGGCGGGCAAAGATTTTGAGGATGTAGCCAAAGCACTTAATCAAAAAACTTCAGATACCGACCTTGGTGAAGTGTCCCGCGGCGACTTTATCGCCGAAGAACTTGCTGACCTTGCTTTCAGCCTTGAAGAAGGCCAGACAAGTGAGATTGTTGATGGCCCGCTTGGTAAAGTCATTATGAAAGTACGGAAAATTAACGAACAAACCGTACGCTCTTTTGAAGACATTAAAGAGGAAATCAGACTCAAGCTGGCGCAAGACAAAGCCGAAGATGATTTGATTGTTCTCTCTGAAAATATTTACGACAGCCTATCAGGTGGCAGTTCACTAGAAGCCCTTTCTGAAGAAAGTAATCTCGAATTATTGCGCGTGGAAAATATTGCACGCGACGGTACGCTCGAAAATGGCGCGGTCAATGAGCTTGTCGGCAAAAAAGAAAAAGTGATGAGCCGTATTTTTGAGTCTGATATGGGACAAGAAGCCAGTGCAGTTGAACTGACAGATGGAAGTCTGCTCTGGATTCGTGTGGACGGTATTATACCCGAGCGCGTTAGCCCATTTGAAGATGTGCGTGAAAAAGCGACCCAACAATGGAAATCCAGAGAGCGTCGCGCTTTGTTGGAAGGCCTTGCCGAACATATTGTCAGCGAAGGTAATAAAGGTAAGAAATTTTCCGACCTTGCTGATGAAGTTGGAAAATCCCCCATCACCTCCCCTGCGGTTAATCGCCAAACTGATGATGAAACCTTTTCCCGACAAGCGGTCAGAAAACTCTTTGTCGCCGAAGAGGGTGATTTCACATGGAGCCAAGTCGGCTTCGGGGAAAGCCTAATTGTTATGCGTGTGGCTGAAATCGCGAAGCCGGATCTCAACAATAATGTAATGCTCAATGCTTTCATGGCATCTGCCAATCAGTCGGTTAATGATGCGGTACTCACCCAGCTTATCCGTGATTTTCAAAATGAATTTGGTGTGAGTATTGATAATCAGACATTGGAAGCTCAGCTTGGTAACTTCCAGCAATGACGGACAAACAACATCCCGCGCGGGCAGATTTTGAAAAAGTCTATAATGACGGGAAAGCCCAGCTTGTTAGTCAAAAGCTAAGCAGCGATCTTGAAACACCTGTATCGGCTTATTTGAAACTTTGTCAGGATGAGACCTATAGTTTTTTGATGGAGTCCGTTCAGGACGGCGAAATCAGAGGGCGCTATTCCATGATTGGTTTCGCGCCGGAAATGAGCATCAAAGTAGTCGACGGTACGGCTTATCTTAATGAAGACGCGCTAAATGACCCGACTGCCTTTAAAGCCCTGCCCGGCAATCCGATTGAGGAATTAAGCGCGCTCTTGCAACAAAATCAGATTGATATGCCAGAGGGCATGCCATCCATGGCGGCGGGCTGGTTCGGCTATATGGCCTATGACATGGTTCGCTATATGGAGACTTTGCCCTCGCAAAACCCGGATATACTTGGCCTGCCGGAAAGCATTTTCATCCGCCCATCTATTGTCGTCGTATTTGATGATGCGACAGACACTATGCAAATCGTAACGCCCGTATATCCGCGCAAAAACATATCTGCCGAGGTGGCCTATGCGCAAGCCGCGCAAAGACTGAGCAACATATATGACCAGCTTCAGATAGCCCCGCCTCAACAAGATGTTAAAAGCATGTCGTCTTTAGAAGAGCCTAAATCCAATATGAGCCGCGCCGCATATTTGGAAATGGTTGAGAAAGTTAAAGACTATATTGTAGCAGGCGATATTTTTCAGGGCGTAGTCAGCCAGCGCTTCAGCACGCCTTTTTCTCTGCCACCATTTGAGCTGTATCGCTCCTTGCGGCGGGTGAACCCATCGCCCTATTTGTTTTATCTGAAAATGGATGATTTCTCTTTGGTTGGCTCCAGCCCTGAAGTGCTAGTTGGCCTCACGGGTAAGCAAGTCAATATCCGCCCGATTGCCGGCACACGAAAAATCGGTAAAAACCGCGAAGAAAACGCCCTAATTGCCGCCGATTTACTCGCTGATGAAAAAGAACGCGCTGAACATTTAATGTTGCTTGATTTGGGCCGCAATGATGTCGGACGGGTCAGCGAAAAAGGCTCCGTTGAGGTCACAGAAGCATTTTCAATACTCCAGGCCTCGCATGTCATTCACATTATCTCCAATGTTGTCGGGACACTGGCAGAAGATAGCGACTTTATTGATGCGCTTATGGCTGGTTTTCCGGCAGGAACAGTCTCTGGTGCGCCAAAAATCAGAGCCATGGAAATCATTGACGAGCTAGAAGCTGAAAAAAGAGGTGTCTATGCGGGCTGTGTCGGTTATTTTTCAGCTAATGGGGATATGGATACATGCATTACACTCCGGACGGGGATTGTGAAAGACGACAAACTTTACGTTCAAGCCGGCGCGGGTGTCGTTTATGACTCCGTTCCTGAAATGGAATATGAAGAAACCGTCAATAAAGCGATGGCCCTTTTCAGGGCGGCGGAAGCGGCCATTGAACAGAACAGGCCTGATTGATTAGAAAAATGATATTACTCATTGATAACTATGACAGTTTTACATTTAATATTGTTCATTTCCTGAGTGATTTGGGCATGGATACCCATGTCGTGCGTAATGATAAAATCACACCTCAAGAGGCGCTTGATATGTCGCCTGACGCCATTGTTATCTCACCTGGCCCTTGCACCCCGAATGAAGCGGGTATTTGCCTTGCCCTCATAAAAGCAGCCGCAGAGGCTGATAAACCTGTGCCGGTATTTGGCATTTGTTTGGGGCATCAATCCATTGGTCAAGCATTTGGGGGAGACGTTATCTCCTGTCACGAGATTAAGCACGGCAAGCTCAGCAAGATTACACATGATGGAAAAGGCTTGTTTGAAGGTCTACCCAATCCGTTAAATGTGACGCGTTATCATTCGCTGGTCGTATCACCCGACAATCTGCCGGATTGCCTTGAGATCACAGCGCAAACAGATGATGGGATTATTATGGGCATATCTCATAAAACCCTGCCTATTCACAGCGTTCAATTTCATCCAGAAAGCATTGCAACGCAACAGGGGCACGACTTATTAGCGAATTTCCTGACCGCGGCTGGATGCACCCCTTCTGCACCGCCACCTGCCCATAATCTTGAATTGGAAAATCTCTCATGAGCGATACCGATACAATGAAACCCTTTATGTCCATTCTGGCCTCCGGTAAAAGCCTTACCAAAGCCGAAGCGGGAGACGCCTTCAAAACCATCTTAAGCGGGGCGGCAACACCCGGACAAATCGGAGCGTTTTTGATGGCATTAAGCCAGCGCGGCGAAACACTTGATGAATTGCTGGCAGGGGCTGAACTCATGCGCGAGCTCGTCGTGAGCGTGGATGCGCCAGAGAATGCTATCGACACATGCGGCACGGGCGGCGATGCGGGTAGCGCAGGTGGTGGGACATATAACATCTCAACTGCTGTCGCATTTGTTCTGGCAGGATGCGGTGTTCCCGTCGCCAAGCACGGCAATCGTTCGCTTAGTTCAAAATCTGGATCATCAGAAGTATTGGAGCAAATGGGCGTGAATCTCGCGCTCAGCCCAGAACGCATCAGCACTTGCATTCATGAAGCCGGTATGGGCTTTATGTTCGCCCCGGCGCATCACAGTGCCATGAAACATGTTGGCCCCGTCCGCGCAGAGCTGGGGATACGCACGATTTTTAATCTGCTCGGCCCGATGTCCAATCCGGCGGCGGCAAAATATCAACTCATGGGTGTGTTTGATAATAAATGGCTCACCCCATTGGCAGAAACCCTCAAAGGACTTGGCTCCCAAAAAGCATGGGTCGTTCACGGCTCTGACGGGCTGGACGAGATAACCACCACAGGGCCCACTTCGGTTGCAGCACTGGAGAATGGCGAGGTACACCGCTTTGAAGTATCACCGGAGGACGCCAAGCTCCCAATCGCCATGCCGGAAGACTTGCGTGGCGGCACGCCAGAGGAAAACGCAACCGCTATGAAGTCCCTCCTTGCAGGTAAACAATCAGCCTATCGGGACATTGTGGTGCTGAACAGCGCGGCTGGGCTAATTGTTGCCGGTCAAGCCGATAATCTTGAAAGCGGGGCGCGCATGGCAGAACAAGCCATTGACGCCGGCAAGGCACAAAACGCGCTCGACAAACTCGTCGAGATTTCGCAACAGGGCTAACATGACTGATATTCTGCAAAAAATTTCTGATTATAAAAAACTGGAAATTGCAGCCGCAAAATCTGCATTACCTCTTGATGCGCTGACCACCAAAGCAGAAGCCGCCGACAATGTGCGCGGCTTTGAAGCCGCCTTACGCGCGAAACGCAGTCAGGGTAAAACAGGACTGATAGCCGAAATTAAAAAAGCCAGCCCATCCAAAGGTCTTATCCGTGAGGATTTTAACCCACCCCTTCTCGCGCAAGCTTATGAAGAAGGTGGCGCGGCTTGTCTGTCGGTTCTGACAGACACACCAAGCTTTCAAGGCGCGCCAGAATTTTTGGGTCAGGCGCGCAATGCTTGCGCCCTGCCCGTCTTACGCAAGGACTTTATGTTCGACACCTATCAGGTCGCTGAGGCGCGCGCATGGGGTGGCGATTGCATCCTTATCATCATGGCAGCTGTGACAGATGCCGAAGCGCGTGATCTGCAAGTCGCCGCTCACGATTGGAAAATGGATGTGCTGTTTGAGGTCCATGATGAGGCCGAGCTCACCCGCGCCCTCGCCCTTAATCCGACCATGTTGGGAATTAACAACCGTAATCTGAGAGATTTTTCGGTCAGCCTGGATACCACCTTTCAACTTTGTGCGGCGGTGCCGGATGACTGTCTGGTTGTGAGCGAAAGTGGGATTTATACCCCCCAAGACGTGCACCTGCTCGCCTCGGCTGACGTCACGACCATACTGGTCGGCGAGAGCTTAATGCGCCAACAAAATCTTAGTGACGCGACAAAAACACTTCTTTCTTAAAATTCGTGCTTGACAGATTCGCATGAACCAAACTAGAACATTCATGTTGATGTTTTGTTCTGTTTGCTGGTGATGTTCACTGCTTTGACGGATTTTGCATTTAAGGAGCTGATTATGCTTACCAATAAACAACATGAATTGCTTATGTTTATTAGTGAACGCCTCAAAGAGAAAGGCGTTGCGCCTTCTTTTGACGAAATGAAGGAAGCCCTGAATCTGCGCTCCAAATCCGGCATTCACAGACTAATCACAGCATTGGAAGAGCGCGGTTTTATCCGCAGACTCGCGCACCGTGCCCGTGCTCTCGAAATTATTAAAATGCCGGATGCCGCATCTCCGAGTCTGGCAATCTCCAATCATACCCCTGCTCCAATGCCAGCTTCTATGGATGTTGACGCCTCCAATGACAATAATTCCGTCAGCCTATGCGTCATGGGTCGGATTGCGGCAGGCACGCCAATCGAGGCCATTCAAGAAGAAACACATCGCATCAGCGTCCCCCTCGAAATTATGCGCAGTGGTGAGCATTACGCGCTCGAAGTTAATGGCGACTCCATGATTGATGCCGGTATTCTTGACGGTGACACGGCGATTATTCAACGCAGTGACTCAGCGGAAAGCGGAGACATTGTGGTGGCGCTGGTTGAGGAGCATGAAGCAACGCTTAAAAGATTGCGCCGCAAAGGTGATATGATTGCTCTGGAAGCCGCAAACCCTGCCTATGAAACCCGCTTGTTCAAATCCAATCAAGTGCGCGTTCAAGGTCGGCTTGTCGGTATCATCCGTAAATATTAAGGCTTAATCCAGCCATATTCTTTTGTTGGTTTTGCGCCCACCTGCAAAATGGATTGGCGCCTCGTCACCAGTATTAAAATCATAAAATAATGTCTCCCCCGGCTTTGACATTTTGTGGTGGAACACCACAGGACAAGCAAACGTCTTTTTGCTTGCTGTCGCCAAAAGAACAATATCCGCCTTGGTACAAGCCTCAGCCATGCCTGATGTTTTATAAATAACAGCCAGCTTCTTGTCTTTTAGAGGCAAATAACAAACAGGCCGATCGCAAATCTTTTGTACATCTCTGGCCTTGCGGTCATCACCGTCACTTAGCAACCAGCGTGATGGCACAAAACTATTTTTTGTTTTGGACATAATCGCGAGTGAACCGTCCAATTGTCGCGCTGCTACATGACTGGCATTCCCATTAATTATCAAATCCGGCTTCTTGCCCTGCCCCATTAAGAGCGTTGCCAGCAGAAGCACCGGCCATGCAGCATATCGTAATTTGCTTTTAACAAAACACAGCCAAATCAAGCCAATACCAAAAAGCGGTAAGGCAATCTTAGGCGAAGCCGCAATATAGGTTACCGGAGATGGAAGCGTGAGACACCAATTTGCTGCCAGAAGTGTCTGCTCAATCCCCCACTGCATAATCATAAGTGGTATTTTTTCAGCACCAAATGGCATGGCAATAAGAGCCGCCATAGCCGCAGGCATAATCACCACGCCCAATATTGGCATAGCCAAAAGATTGGCGTGCAGACCATAGATGCCAATAAGGTTGAAATGGATAATCCCGACATAACCCGTTGTTAAACCCGCAATAATGCTGGTCATAAACAGAGCGATAAAATATAGACAAATAAGCCGTAGGTTTTTCTCGACGGCCCCAATCTTACGTTTCGGCCATGGCATTAACCGGCCTCTTCCATAGACTTCATAAAAAGCCACAAGCGCCACCACAGCCGAAAATGACATTTGAAAACTTGCCTGCATCACAGATTGCGGGTCGATAAGCAAAACCCCTAAAGCGGCAAGCGCCACATTGCGCATGGTCAGTGCCGCACGCCCCAAAATAATAGCGAGAAACACCAGAGACATCATCATGAAAGCGCGCTGTGTCGCCACCATTCCACCTGAGATAAACAGATAAAAAAGCCCAAATGACCACGCAACAATAACCCGGGCAATGCGCGTATTATGGGATTGTACCAGCACCGGAAAAAAGGCCAGCAAGAGCCCCAACAAGGCGTAGATAGTTCCCGCAAACATCGCCATATGCATGCCGGAAATTGCCAGCATATGCGCAAGCCCGGTATGACGCAGCGTTTCCCTATCGGCGGGTTTAATCTGCCCGCGCACACCTGTAATCAATGCTGCCGCAATACCACCTGCCGAAGGTGACATGCCAGATGTGATGCGGTCAGATAAAGCCAATCTTTTTTGGGCGAGCCAAAATGAAAAACGCTCCCGAAACGAAACATCACGATCCGATTTATCTATATTCCCGCACGTAATAGATTTAAATTCTCTAACGAAACCAACCGCACCTTCTTGGCGAAAATGCGCCACAAAGCGCGGCTCATATCCTGCGGGCCAGATAGCGAATTCCCCCGGCCTGAGTTGCAGACGAACAGAAACCTCACAACCAGGCGCTGTGTTTTCCATATGAGCATGTGTGCCATAAACCCTGACACGGTGCGGGCGGTAACGCGGATGAATTTTCTCAGCCTGCAAAACCTTCAAGATAAACAAGCTGCCATTCACACGTTTTTCTTGCCATTCAATCCGCGCTTCAATATCGGCTGTAACAGGATATTTCAAAAACGGGCTATCAGCGCGAAGTGTGGTGAATTGGGCAAACAGAAAACCGATTGCCGCAATCATCAGCGTTAAGCCAATATATCGAAATCTTTGATTAGGCTGACGCACACTTATTATCAGACCCAATCCGAGCAAAAGAAGAAAGGGAATTGCAGAGGGTTCAAAAGGCAGGCTGAAATAAGTGATTATACCCAAGGAGAAAATCACCGGTGTCCATAAAAAGAACTGCCCTTTAAAACCATCATAAAAAAGGGACATCAGCGTATTATTATTTGTTTTGATGACTGACGAACTCCTTGCGCTATGATATGAACGCAGAATTAACGAACTGGTACGTTACTGTTCTGAAGAGTTTCTACTATTAGAGATGACGTCACCAGCAACTAAGGCGAGTATTCAGGAGAACTACAATCAAAATGACCAGCTCTGAGACCCATATCATCACTCGATTTGCCCCCTCGCCGACTGGCTATCTACATATTGGCGGCGCACGTACGGCATTGTTCAGCTGGGCTTTTGCGCGCAAGCATCAAGGAACTTTTCTGCTCCGTATCGAAGATACGGATAGAGAGCGCTCAACCGATGATGCCATCCAAGCCATTCTTGACGGGCTGGATTGGCTTGAGCTAACGCCGGATGCCCCGCCCATTTTTCAACATCAAAATATTGAGCGCCATTGTGAGATTGTGAACCAGATGCTGGCTTCAGGCATCGCCTATAAATGCACTTGTACCAAAGAAGCACTGGACGACATGCGTGAAAAAGCCAAAGCAGGGGGTAAACCTATACGTTATGACGGCACATGCCGGAACAAAGAAACTGTGTCGGGTGATTTGCCTTTTACAGTTAGGTTCAAAGCACCACTTGAAGGCTTCACCCTATTAACAGATCTTGTGCAGGGTGACGTCCGCGTTGAAAACAATCAACTTGATGACCTTATTCTGCTGCGCTCGGACGGCACGCCAACCTATAATCTTTCAGTGGTGGTAGATGATCATGATATGAACATCACCCATGTTATTCGCGGTGATGACCATCTGACTAATGCAGTGCGGCAAAGCCAAATATTTGATGCGCTGTCATGGGCCCGCCCGGCCTATGCGCATATTCCGCTTATCCACGGGTCTGATGGGGCAAAGCTTTCCAAACGCCACGGCGCGCTGGGTGTCGAGGCCTACAAAGATATGGGTTTTCTGCCCGAGGCGATGCGTAACTATCTAGCACGGCTCGGCTGGAGCCATGGCGATGATGAACTGTTTTCAACAGCAGAACTTGTCGACTGGTTTGATATTAGCGGGATTGGCAAATCTCCAGCTCGGCTGGATATGGAAAAAATGCACGCCACCAATATTCATCATATTCAACAGGGCGATGAGGATGTGCTAGCGGATATCATTATGGATAAGCTTGCTCTTCCACTAACCGATAAAGAAAAGCTTTTGACGGCTTTGCCGCTGATGAAGAAAACCGCCAAAAGTCTGGATAATCTTGCCGATAATCTTCGGTTTTTATTCCTGACACGTCCCGTGCAACTGAATGAAAAAGCAGTTCAAAGCCTGACAGATGAGAAAATGGACAATGTTCGAAAAATCTTTCCCGCGCTACAAAATCTCGACATATGGGACGAAGATGGCATTGCTGGTTTATTTGGTCAATTTATGGAAGAAAATGATGTGAAAATGGGGCAATTCGGCCCTGCCATGCGTAACATGCTCACAGGCGCAGGATCACCTCTAGGGGTCTATGATCTTCTGCTTTTACTCGGTAAGGACGAAAGCCTGGCAAGGTTGGAAGATATCCTTACAAAATAAAGAAAAAACGCCTCTCCCTATGGTATTTTTGCTTCAGTTTAATTATATTGCCCACAATCACTCACGCTTAAGGAGTTCAAATGAGCGAGTCTAAAGATGCGCCAGCCGCCAAGCTTGAATCTAATGGAAATGACTACAACCTTGACATCCATGACGGGAGCATAGGCCCCAGCGTTATTGACGTTTCAGGCTTATATGGCTCATCTGGTCAATTTACTTATGACCCCGGCTTCACCTCTACGGCGAGTTGTAAATCTTCCATTACCTATATTGATGGCGAGGAAGGTACGCTTCTGCATCGCGGATACCCGATTGAGCAATTGGCTGAAAAAGGTAATTTTATTGAAACCTGCTATTTGCTGATGCATGGCGAATTGCCGAATAGTGCCGAATTGCTGGAGTTTGAGCAAGCCATAACCATGCACACTATGGTTCATGAGCAGCTACAGAAATTTTATTCAGGCTTTAGACGCGACGCCCACCCAATGGCCATTATGGTGGGTGTGGTTGGCGCGCTCTCCGCTTTCTATCATGACAGCACTGATATTAATGACCCTGAACAACGCAAAATTGCCAGTCGGCGTCTGATTGCCAAAATCCCAACAATCGCGGCTATGGCTTATAAATACCATATTGGTCAGCCCTTTGCATATCCGCAAAATAATCTCAGCTACGCGGCTAACTTCCTGCATATGTGCTTCTCTGTGCCAAGTGAACAAAGAGAAGTGAACCCTATTCTCGCGCGCGCAATGGACAGAATTTTCATTTTGCACGCCGACCATGAGCAAAATGCGTCCACTTCGACTGTCCGCCTCGCAGGGTCATCTGGTGCCAATCCGTTTGCTTGTATTGCTGCCGGCATTGCTTGCCTATGGGGACCAGCACATGGCGGAGCCAATGAAGCTGCATTGGATATGCTCGCCGAGATTGGTTCTGTTGACCGCATTCCTGAATTTGTCAAACGCGCCAAGGATAAGAACGATCCGTTCCGTCTGATGGGTTTTGGTCATCGGGTTTATAAAAATTACGATCCGCGCGCACGCGTCATGCACAAAACCTGTCACGAGGTTTTAGGCGAGCTTGGCATTAAAGACGACCCACTACTGGACGTCGCAATGGAACTCGAACGCATCGCGCTCAGCGATGATTATTTTATCGAGAAAAAACTCTATCCGAATATCGATTTTTATTCCGGCATCACCTTGAAAGCGATGGGCTTCCCAACAACCATGTTTACTGTGTTGTTTGCCCTTGCCAGAACAGTCGGTTGGGTATCCCAGTGGAATGAGATGATTGAAGACCCAAGCCAGCGAATAGGGCGTCCACGCCAACTCTATATCGGCGCAACACAACGCGACTATGTCCCCGTTGAGAAACGCTAATTAGTTTAAACAATCCAAAATCTGTCTGGCTGTTTCCGAACTTGGATCGCCGGCTTCCGGCATCATGATATCATTGAGCGTTTTAAAAGCCTCAATCTGATGTAGTCGCGCACTACTTGTTTCATCAAGTAATGGTGCCAATGCAACTGACAGGTTTTCAGCTGCACATCGTTTAAGAAGAAATTCAGGAATAATCGGCGCGTCCAATATAAGATTAGGGATAACAACTGAAGGCGCTTTAGCTCTTCTCATGGCAAGATAGCCCATCCAGCGTTCAATATCATATCCTATGACAGTCGGCACACCAGCCAAGGCCAGTTCAAGAGACACCGTACCCGAAGCGGCAAGTGCAGCCGTCGCGCTCCCAAAAAGACCCAGCTTATCTTCTTCACCATCAATTAGAGTAATGTGAAACTTCTCAACAATGCTTGGTTTATGATTTAACGCGCTTTCAATTTTATCTCGCACATGCGGGACCGCAGGAATAAACACGCGGAGTTTTTCTTCATTTTTCAGTAGCTGAAGTGTCTCCAAAAAAGGGGCGCTATGCCGATTGACCTCACTTAAACGGCTTCCCGGCAAGACAGCTAAAACACGCTCATCCTTAGCGATATTGTATTTCTTTTTAAACTTACTTACATGCGCCTTTGAAGGAAGGTTCGTAACAGCAGGATGACCGACATATCGGCATTCAGGCCCATCCAGTTTTTTAAAAACACGAGGTTCAAACGGTAGCAGCCCCAAGATAAGGTTATAATAAGGCTTGATGGCCTTGGCCCGCTCTTGCCGCCAACCCCACACAGTCGGCGCACCATATTTAATCATGTTTATATCGGGACGTTGACTGCGAACCCGTTTCGCAACGCGAATTGCAAATTCCGGGCTATCAATAAAAACAACGGCATCTGTATCAGATTTGAGAATTGCGGCGGCAGTTTCTTCAATCCGACGATTAATCAATTTAATCCGCGGGAGAATCTGAAACACCCCCATTACAGCAATATCTTCCATAGGAAAAATAGAATTGAGACCCGCCTTTGTCATCTCAACCCCGCCAACCCCAGAGAAAATAATATTAGGAATTTCTTGCTTAAGAGCAGCCATTAATCTGGCGCCGAGAAGATCACCAGAAGTTTCACCCGCAATAATCGTTAGCTGTAAACCCATTAGGACTCTAAACCGATTAAGAAAACACCCAACTCATTCGCCCGCTTAATACATGCGTCAATATCCACCAATTGCGTTTCTTCCCTGGCAAAGGCGATGCCGGCAAGACCAGCGAAAGATGCATTTTCAACAGTTGAAAGGCCTATAGTCGGCATATCTATGCGGCGATCTTGACCTGGCTTGGGTAGCTTAACCAAAACGCCTGCACGCTTATTCACACTTCCTCGTAAACTATGAGGTAGATTTGCGACACGCCCAAGCATTTCATCAGTTCCTTCAGGCCCCTCAATGGCGAGAACCTGTCCACGGCAAACGACACAACATTGACCAATATCCAAACGACCTATTGCTTCGGTAACAACACGCCCTGTTTTAATGTCAGCCTCATTCATTTTAGAAGGCTTGGACTTAGAAAGAACACCTGATGGCGCGATAATATCAGTTAAAAATTCTCGCGCCTCATGAATGGTCACGCCGTGCTCTTCAAAAACACCTAGGAGGATCCGTAAAACTGCGTCATCACCAATACCACTGCGTTGCGCCTTTAATGCAGCGCGAGCAAGAAATTTCATTGTTTGCAAATCGGGCACAAAACTAAAAAGATTAGGCCTTGTCACGCCACCAATAATCACAACGTCTTTACATTTATATCTTTTAAGAGCTTTAAGTACCTGACTGACTCTCAGTAAGTGAAATTTACTATCAGTTCTAAGGTTTTGATCACAGGCGCCTATAATGCCGAAGACACAGACTTCATAACCTTGATTGCGCGCAGCCTCAGCCACCAACCCTGGTAAAACACCTGCCCCGGCTATGACACCCAATCTTTTAGCGGTGCTTAACATGAATATTCACTTATAAATTTTTAGTTTTGCTGTGGCAAACATATGCCTCGCTTGTCGATAGATTTAATGAAATTTATTAAATCGTCAACCAGTGGCGTTCCACCAAACTGTTCTTCTGCTTGTTGCACACGCGCTGTAAAAAAATCTGCATCAGATGATGATTGTATTAATTTATAGGCGTTTCTTAAATCATGAATATCTTCACGTTTAAAATTTGCACGTTTAAGACCAACAAGATTTAACCCAGAAAGAATTGCTCTATCGCCAAGCACTGTGCCAAAGGGGATAACATTACCAGTAACCATTGAACCGGCGCCAATAAATGAATATTTTCCGGCTTTGCAAAATTGATGAATAGCACTATGGCCACCAAATATAACATTATTTGCAACCTCAACATGCCCACCAAGAGTTGAATAATTCGCCATAACGACATTATCTTCAATCAAGCAGTCATGCGCAATATGAGTGCCAATCATAAATAAGCAGTTATTACCCACGCGGGTCAGTCCACCTCCACCCTCAGTACCAGGATTGATAGTAACAGCTTCACGAATACGATTATGATCACCAATCTCAAGATAGCTTAGCTCATTATTAAACTTTAAATCTTGGGGTTTATGTCCAATAGAAGCATATGGGAAAATCTCATTTCCAACACCAATCGTTGTATATCCTGCAACACTTACATGAGAATGCAAAACTGTGTTGTCACCAATTTTAACATTTGGGCCAACAACACAAAAAGGGCCTATTTGAACGCCCTCACCAATTTCTGCAGATTTATCCACCACTGAAGTCGGATGTATAATACTCATGTTACGATTACCTTTATCAGAGATTGGAAGGTATATTGCGTTAGATTCTATGCTGTGAAAACAAATTATTTCACTTACTTTTCATTGGCTTCCGGATTTTAAGCAATCTACTCAATAAAGCTATCTCCTTGCGCCACTCAGATGCAGCTTGCGCAGGATAACCCGCAACTTCCTGACCCGCGGGAACATTTTTAACAACTGTTGAAGCACCAAGAATACGCGCCCCTTTACCAACATGTATATGCCCGTTAAATGCTACCTGACCGCCGCACATAACATAATCCTCAATAATTGAGCTTCCGGCAAAACCAACCTGTCCCGCAATCAAGCAATGCCGACCAATCCTTACATTATGACCAACATGTACCTGATTATCGAGTTTTGTTCCCTCACCGATAACCGTGTCTTCAAGTGTTCCACGATCAATATCACTTCCCGCGCCGATATTGACATCGCTTTGAATAATCACCCGGCCAAGTTGAGGAATTTTAACATGGCCAGATAAATCCGGGGCATACCCAAAACCATCCTGCCCAATAGACACATTCGGGTGAATATGAACATCATCACCAATAAGGGCATATTGAACGACACTATTAGCCCCGATAACTGACCGACGACCCACGACACAGCCAGGACCGATAACGACATTGGCACCAATCGTCGTTCCATCGCCAATTTCAACCCCTGCACAAATCACGGTACCATAACCAATATCAACACCATCGCCGATAACAGAATCAGGAGATATTGGTTCTTTCTGAATACCAGCCACCGGCTTGGCAAGCGCCTGCTCAGGGAAGATTTTTTGCGCCATTAGCGCATAAGATTTATAGGGATTTTCAACATGAAGAATAGCAGACGGGCAATCAGATATATCCACATCTTGCTTAGGAGAAATCAATAATGCCCCGGCTTTAGTCGCCGATAAGTCATTTTTGTATTTCGCATCATTGTAAAAAGCGATGTCATGCAGAGCTGCATCCGCCAAGCTTGAGACACCATTAATTGAAGCGTCTCCATCCCCATGTTTGATTTCTGCATTCAGAAACCCGGCTAATTCAGCAATCGAAAAATTCCGACCAGGGGGATAGAAACGACTATCAACCATTTATTTTGCAGGTGCCTCGACCTTCACAGAACTCAGAACACCATCAAGGCGTTTTGTAGCCGTGTCTGTGATATCAACATCAGGGCTACCGATAAGGACGGCACTGCGCTCGAGAATGGCAATAGCGCCCTTCTCGTTCATGATATCTTTAAGGATTGGGCTGAGACTTTTGAGAATTTCTGCTCTTGCAGAAGCAAGACCGGCATCAATCTTGCGCAATTCTTGTTGCAACTCCTGATTTTTGGCAATTTCTTCAAGCTTCAACTCATCGGCTTTAGCTTGCAACGCATCAGGCGCCATCATTGCCTTCTGGGAGTCGAGTTTCTGAACTTTGTCAGAAAGCTCTTTTTGGGCTTTATCTCTTTGAGACTTGATTGCTTCTTGTTTCTTTTGAACCTGAGAAATCATGCTCTTACCTGCTTTAGAGTCAGCAAAGAGTTTCTCAATATTCAAAATCAGAACATTAGACTGAGCGAAAGCCTGTTGAGGTACACCAAGTAAAAACAGTGCGAACGAAAATATTACGAATTTTTTAAGCATTAATCCCTCTCTTAAAAACGTGTTCCTGCAGTGAAACGGAAAAACTGAGCACTATCATAGTCCTCTTCCGCTATGGGTCTGGCCAGATCGAAACGAACGGGGCCAAATGGTGATTTCCAGTTGAAAGTTACACCGTAACTCGCCCGGAAGGCCAACTCATCACGAACTTCACTGGCGGCAACATCTGTGTCACCAATAACACCAAAATCCGTGAAAATGTAAGTTTTAATTCCAAAATCTTTCGGGATACCGAGTGGGACTTTGGTTTCCAATGTGCCGACAAGATACTGCTTGGCACCCAGAACATAATCGGTTGTCAGATCTCGTGGGCCAATACCCGACCTTTTGAAACCTCTAATGATTGAACCACCAACGAAGAAATTATCATTATAAGAAACGCCTTCATCCTCATAGTCATAAATATGACCACCGCTTAATTTGGCGTGGAAAATCCATTCTTCAAAAAACGGTCTATAGTAATCCGCGACCAGTGTTGTTCTAAGATAGGTCACGTCTCCTAATGGCGTGGCGATGTTCTGAGAAAAAATAAAATCCCAACCTTCTGTCGGGTCAATCACATCATCACGCTTATCGATTGTATAGCTATAGCCAAGCTGAACTTTTAACTCAGTATATGGTTCAAGATATGCCCCGAATTGAGGTGTGTAAGCATCATTAATCAGTTCATTCTCAGAGAGGCGAACAAAAACATTCAAGCGTGCATCTTCCGCAACAGGAAACCCGATTGACCCACCAAGGCCAGTCTCGGATGTCTCCAGCGCGGCTTCTGTGTCATAATCAGTGGTCGTCCGGAAAACATCGACACTCGTAAACAAATCTCGACTAAGGAAATAGGGCTCTGCAAAACGTAAGTTCAAAAATGTACGCTGGGAACTCAAAGAAGTTGAAAGGCTCAGCAACTGACCACGACCCAGTAGATTACGTTCCACGATAGAAAACTGAGTAGATAAATCTTCAACAGAAGAGTAACCGATACCAAAAGCTAATTCGCCCGTGGATTGCTCTTCAACATCAATATCCAAAATAACTGAATCTTCATCGTCACCGGGTGTTTCGGTTATTTCAACTTCACCAAAATAATTCAGCGCCTTGATGTTTCTCTCAGATTTATTGAGCAGAGCGCGGTTAAAGGCATCCCCTTCCCGCAGATACATTTCACGGCGAATAACACGGTCTTGGGTACGCACATTATTGTTCACATTAATGCGTTCAACATAAACACGCGGACCTTCTTGAATACGGTAAGTAATATTTACAATCAAATCTTTGCGATTCCGGCGCACACGCGGGCGCACATCAGCAAAAGCATACCCCTTAGCCCCAAGCGCCTCGGTCAAGTCGTCAACAGTATCGTCAACTTTTTGGGAGTTATAGACACGCCCTGATTGATGACGAATAAGCTGCTCCAATTCGCTGATATTCACATCCTTCAGGCTGGTATCAATAAGAGAGTCACCAAATTGATATCTTTCACCCTCCTCAACATTGAAGGTTACGAAAAATTCTTTACCGTCACGCGTAAGCTCGGCGAAAGATGAAATCACACGAAAATCTGCATAGCCTTTACTCAGATAGAACCTGCGTAATAAGTCGCTATCATAGGCAATACGATCCGGGTCATATTTGTCATTAGAGGACAGGAAGCGCCACCAGCGTGACTCCGATGTCGACACTTCTTCACGCAAACGGTCATCATCAAACCTTTCATTGCCAATGAAATTGATTGAGCGAACGCGGGTGGTTTCCCCCTCCTCAATCTCAAAAACAACATCCACACGATTTTGTGGTAATTGAATAACTTTAGGCTCAACCTTGGCGGAAAAACGCCCAGAACGTCGATAGAGTTCAACGAATTTCTCGACATCATTTTGAATTTTGGAGCGTGTATAAACCTGACGCGGGCGCAATGAGGACTCTTCATAGAGGGCATCATCATCCAGCTTATCATTTCCCTCGAAAATAACGCGGTTGATAATCGGGTTCTCAACAACTGTGACGACCAGACCCCCGCGCTCACGTCTTATCGTAACATCGGCAAAAAGGCCTGAGGCAAACATAGACTTTAACGACTGATCGAGTAATACCGGATCTGCCGTCATGCCAGGTCTTAAAATCATATACGACCGGACTGTCTCTGCTTCAACACGTTGGCTGCCTTCAACCTCAATGAACTGAATGCGCAAATCTTCAGTATTTTGTGTGTCTTCTTGAGCCGTCAAAGGCGTTGCCATGAGTATCACGGCAAAGAAAGTGATGAAGGCTAAAGGTCTATAATGTATCATATTGTTATGGCCTCAATTAAACAGGCTTATTTTGGAAACATCATTCCACGTCACGAAAACGAAGAGCATAATGACTATGGCAAGGCCGGCACGCATTCCGTATTCCTGAACTTTTTCAGGCATCGGTTTGCCAATAACGGCTTCATAGGAATAGAACAACAAATGCCCACCATCAAGCATTGGAATCGGAAACAAGTTAATCAGTCCGATACTCACGGAAATAAGCGCAATCCAATTAAAAATCGCAACCCAGCCGAGAGAGGCCATCTGCCCTGATATTTGGGCAATTTTAACCGGTCCGCCAAGGGCATCAGCACTTTCACGACCAGAAATAATACCGCCAAGCGACCTGAAAGTTTGCGTGATGATAAAAGTGGTTTCCGACACACCTTTACCAATTGCCGTAATCGGATCGTAATAAACCTTACTTACGCGCGTTTGGTCTGGTCGGCTGGTAATACCGAGACGCCCAAGGCGGTATCGGTTACCAAAATTATCAACATCCTCGACCAATTCAGGACGTGCAATCAGCTCTATCTCCATGCCACCACGATTAACAACAAACACCAAATCGCGCTCAGGGTTCACAGATACGGTGCGCGCAACATCGTTGAAGCTTTCAACCGCAGTCCCGTCAATGGAAAGGATGAGGTCGCCAGGAATAAAACCCGCCTGTTCAGCCGCGCTGTTCTCGCCAATAGTGTCGACAATCGGCAGAGAAATTTGCTTACCAACAAAAGTGAAAAGACAGGCATAAATGACAATGGCAAGAATGAAATTAGCCACAGGCCCCGCCGCCACAACTGCCGAGCGTTGCCATAGCGGTTTAAAATGGAAAACATCTTTTTGATCGTCTTCAGTAAGTTCTTTTAGTTTTTCGCTGTCAGGACTACTGGCAGCGTCTTCATCACCATAGAACTTTACATACCCCCCGAGTGGGAGGAGCCCGATTTTCCATTGCGTGCCTTTTTTGTCCATCCATGAGTAGAGTGTCTTGCCAAAACCTACAGAAAAGGTTTCAACCCGCACACCACATCTTCTAGCAACCCAGAAATGTCCCAATTCGTGGAAGAAAACCACAATCATAATGACAAAAAGAAAGGGAACAATAACTCCAAATACGGCGTTAAAGATAATATCCAAAACAGTCTCCATTAATCGGCAACAATGAATGCATTTATTAACATGGTTTTAGCATCCGTGTTTGTTTTTTTTACTCATTTTTACAGTGGGATACTGTCTAAAGCTTGGCGTCTGGCTGCCTCATTAATGGCAAAAACATCCTCTAAATCAGAAATATCAGCATCCATCATTTTACTCATCGTCACCTGAATAAGATTTGCAATATCCATAAAGCCAATTTGCGCTTTGCGGAAGGCTTCAACAGCGACTTCATTTGCCGCATTCATCACCGTCGGCATACCCCGCCCCGCATGCATCGCTTCATAAGCAAGCTCAAGACAGGGATAGCGATTGAAATCGGGAGCAAGAAAACTCAACTCACCCTCTGCCGCGAGGTCAAGCCCGGCAATATCCGCATTCAGGCGTTCAGGCCAGCCCATACAATACGCTATAGGGATTTGCATGTCAGGCGTCCCCATATGCGCCATAACCGACCCATCATGCATGGTCAGCAACCCATGCATAATAGACTGAGGATGTATCAAAACTTTAAGCTTATCCGCTGGCACCGAAAACAGATGCTGCGCTTCAATGAGCTCGAGCCCTTTATTTAGCATGGTTGCGGAATCAATAGATATCTTCTCACCCATCGGCCAGACAGGATGTTTTATTGCCATTTCCGGCGTCACCTCACCAATTTTATCCAATGGCATGTTTAAAAAAGGCCCGCCCGAGGCTGTCAGCGTCAGATGCCTGACATCATCAATTGATTTCGCAACAAGCAACTGGTGCAACGCATTATGCTCAGAATCGACAGGCAACACAGTCGTGTTGTGCTTGGCGGCAATATCCATAAAAACTGAACCAGCCGCCACCAGACATTCTTTATTAGCGAGCATAACGATTGGACAGTTTTCCAGAGCGGTCAAGGTCGGTCTTAAGCCGGAAAATCCGGTGATTGCGGCCATGACGCGATCAGCCGGATAAGCCGCCGCCGCCAGCACCCCCGCCTCACCACAGGCTGTTTCTATATCCAGCCCCGCTACCGCCATTTTAAAAGCATCGTAAGATGCTGCATCGGCAATCGCGGCAAAACTTGGTTTAAAGCGATGACAAATTTCAGCGAGAAGCTCGACATTATGACCTGCCGTCACAGCAGAAACACTAAATTCGGTCGGATGAGAAGCAATGACCTGAAGGGTGCTGTCACCTATAGACCCTGTCGCGCCCAAAATTGAAATCTTCTGTACCATATGCTTACCAGACCAGAACAGCGCTCGCTGTCATCCCTTTGTCATAACTTCTTACAATCAGCAGAATGAAAACAGCAATCGCAGCAGCAAGCATGCCATCCATTCTATCCAGCATACCGCCATGGCCGGGAAGAATGCCGCCAGAGTCTTTAACGTTATATTTCCGCTTCAGAGACGACTCGAATAAATCGCCAATTTGAGAAATCACCGCCAAGAAAGCACTAAAAATAACCAGAAAAGTTAACGACGATGCATGGATGAAAAAACTCACAGCCCCCCCGATAATAACTGCGCCCAAAACACCGCCCAAAAGCCCTGCCCACGTTTTATTGGGGGAAATAACCGGCGCTAATTTTGGACCACCAATGGTTTTACCAAAAACATAGGCCATCACATCCGTCGCCCAAACGGCCCAAAAAATATAGAAGACCAGCAAAAAACCACCATCTATATTTCGAAGAAGAACGAGTGACAGTGCCGCCGCGCCAATATAGGCAAACCCTCCGCTCACGAGAGACAGCTTCATTCCCAATAAAAGGGATAAGCCTAGAGAGATTAAAATACCAAAGCCATAAAAGGCCAATCCCGTGCCAAATCCGTCATGACCTGCTAGAGCAAGTAGGAAAATCATTCCGCTCAATAAAATTTGAGCCAGCCTGTCCTCTTTAGAAATGATGTTAATCCACTCAATCCCCATAATCACACAGGTAATGGCAACTAAAATGGCAAACGGCAAACCGCCCTGCCATAAAATAATCAAGATGACAGGCAATCCCAAAATGGCTGTGATAAATCGCGACTTAAGGCTACCACTCACTGGCTCATCAGGCTGAGCGGCTTGTTGACTCATTTCGTCGCCTTTTTAAGCGTAAGTTTTTCAAGAAGGTTTTTATCCTGCTTAGCTGCAGAAGCGTCATCCTCTAAAATGCGACCAAAGCGGCGGTCACGGCTTGCGTATTCTTTTAGAGCAAGGTCGAGATCGTGTTCATTAAAATCAGGCCAGTAGACATCCGTAAAATAAAGTTCTGAATAGGCCGCTTGCCAGAGCATAAAATTACTAAGCCTGTATTCGCCGCTGGTGCGTATAATTAAATCAGGGTTAGGCAGGCCAAAGGTTCTGAGATGCCCTTCTAACGTTTCTTTTGTGATATCGGAAGGCGCCAGCTTATTATCACTAACTGCTTCAGCAATAGATTTAATGGCATGAACAATTTCTTCTTGGGAACCATAATTGAAAGCAACCTGAAGTATCATTTTATGGTTATGGCATGCCTCATTTTCTACATGCTCAATAAGTTTTAGCGTGGCCTTGGGAAGCCCATCAACTTCGCCAATGATTTTAATAAAAACACCTTCTTCAACAAGCTCTTCCAAATGCTCATTAAAAAAACTATGCATGAGATTGAACAGAAAATTTACTTCACTTTTCGGCCTGAAGCGGTTTTCTGATGAAAAAGCAAACAGCGTTAATATTGGTAAATTGCGTGTAATCGCCGCCTTCACGACCCTCTTAATGGCATTGACACCAGCCAAATGACCTTCCGGTCTGGTCAGTCCCTGAGACTTCGCCCAACGCCCATTACCATCCATGATGATAGCTACATGAGGGAGCAATCCAGTTCTTTCGGTAATTTCATGTGGAGATGTCATTAATCAACCGTTTTATATTGCGATTAAACTTGCCTTATTTCAGCTTCTTTTTGCGAAAGGGCTTCATCAATCTTGGCAACATAATCATCAGTTAATTTTTGCACATCGTCAGAAAGTGCTTTTTGCTCATCCTGACTAATTTCGCCGTCTTTCTCGCCTTTCTTAAGCTGGTCCATGCCGTCGCGCCTGACATTACGGACAGCGACACGCCCCTGCTCTGCATATTTACCGGCAATTTTGACGAGCTCCTCACGGCGTTCTTCATTAAGTTCAGGCAATGGCACACGAACCATCTGCCCGTCTGCCATCGGGTTGAGACCAAGACCGGCCTCACGTATGGCTTTTTCAACAAAGGAAACCGTCCCTTTATCCCAAACTTGAACAGACAAAAGTCTTGGTTCGGGCGCGGAAATTGTGCCGACCTGAGACATTGGCATTTGCTGACCATAAGCCTCCACCATAATAGGCTCAAGAAGGCTGGTACTGGCACGGCCTGTTCTCAGACCTCCAAAATCACTTTTCAGGGTATTTAAAGCCCCCTCCATTCGTCTATTTAAATCGTCCATATCAGCAGACATTTTTATATCCCTATTTTATTAAGTTCCCGAGATTATTGTACAATTTCCATTATCTTCAAGGACTTTCAACAATGCACCATTTGACTGAATAGAAAACACAACTATTGGTATATTATTTTCTCTCGAAAGGCTGACAGCAGAAGCATCCATGACCTTCAAGTCTTTAGATAATACATCCATATAACTTAACGCATCATAACGAGTCGCGGAACTGTCTTTTCGCGGATCGGCAGAGTAAACCCCATCCACATTTGTTCCCTTCATCAGCGCATCACAATTCATTTCAGCCGCGCGCAGAGCCGCTGCCGTATCCGTCGTGAAAAACGGGTTGCCCGTTCCCGCTGCAAAAATAACCACCCGCCCCTTTTCCATATGGCGAATGGCGCGGCGGCGGATATAAGGCTCACAGACTGTGGTCATCGGAATGGCTGAAAGCACACGGGTTTGAATATCTTGACGCTCAAGCGCGTTTTGCATCGCAAGCGCATTCATGACCGTTGCCAGCATGCCCATATAATCCGCACTGGAACGATCCATTCCCCCGGCTGCACCGGACAAACCACGGAAGATATTCCCGCCACCAATGACAAGACATATTTCAACGCCGGATTGGCGCGCCTGACTAATTTCGGAAGCTATTCTGTCAACAGTGCCAACATCAATACCATATTGGCCGTCACCCATAAGGGCTTCACCAGAAATTTTCAGAAGAACGCGTTTAAAGTCTCGTTTTTCTGTCATCTCCAGCACCCTCACCCGTTATTTTCGGTCTGTTATTTTGGTTGTCTTAGGAACTACCTACAGCAGCAGCCACCTCAGAAGCAAAATCCTCTTCGGGGCCTTTGTCAATACCTTCGCCAAGTCCAAAGCGAACAAAGCCAGCGAGTTTGACCTCACTACCAATATCTGACGCTGCATTTTGCAGAACTTTCTCAATGGTAGTTTCACCGTCAATCACGAAAACCTGCTTAAGCAGCACGACTTCTTCGTAGAATTTACGCAGACGCCCCTCGACCATTTTTTCGATAATCTCTTCCGGCTTGCCGCTTTCACGCGCTTCAGTAATCAGAACCTCACGTTCACGATTAACCTCGTCTTGCGATAAATCATCCGTCGAAAGCGCTAATGGGTTCGTTGCCGCAACATGCATCGCGATTTGCTTACCCAAAGCTGCCAGCTTATCGGCATCACCGGCAGATTCCAGCGCAACAAGCACCCCAATCTTACCCTGACCGTCAACAACCTGACCGTGCAGATAGGACGTCACAATACCTTGCGCGACAGAAAGACCTGCAGACCGTCTAACGGACATGTTTTCACCAATCGTACCAACCATTTCAGCAACATGATCCTGAATGGATTTGCCAGCACCGGGATAGTCTGTAGCGATAAGTTTATCAAAATCACCATCAACACTCAGCGCGACATTGGCAATATCAGCGACCATGTTCTGAAACTGGTCATTCCGCGCAACAAAGTCTGTTTCAGAGTTCACTTCAACAACAGCGCCTTTTTGACCATCCGTAATAGTTGAGACAAGACCTTCCGCGGCAACACGGTCGGCTTTCTTGGCGGCTTTAGAGAGCCCTTTGGTTCTCAGCCAATCAACTGCCGCTTCCAGATCACCATTGGTTTCAGAAAGCGCCGTTTTGCAATCCATCATGCCTGCGCCGGTTTGTTCCCGCAATTCTTTAACCATTGAAACAGTAATATCAGCCATATTCGCTCCATTTCCTTATAGAGTTGGTAAAGTTTGTGACCTAATCAGTTTTTTCTTCTGTCACAGCTTCGTCGACAGGTGCTTCTTCGGCAGGTGCCTCTTCAGCAACTTCGGCAACAGGAGCTTCCTCAGCAACAGCTTCTGCTGCTGGTTCCGGCGTTTCCTCTGTTGGGGCTGAAAGCGCCTCTTCCTTAGCAGGTTCAGCTTGTGCGCCAATATCCACACCTGATGAAACCGCACCTTGCTCGATGCCGTCAATCACAGCACCTGAGAAAAGTGAGCAATAAAGCTCAATCGCACGTGTTGCATCATCATTGCCTGGTACCGGATAGGAAATACCGTCCGGGTTGCAATTACTGTCGAGAATAGCAATCACAGGAATGCCAAGCTTATGCGCTTCAGCAATTGCGATGGATTCCTTATTGGTATCAATCACAATCATTAAATCCGGCAGACCGCCCATATCCTTAATACCACCAATCGCCAGCTCAAGCTTATTACGCTCACGGGTCAGGTTAAGGATTTCTTTTTTGGTGAAGCCAGTAGAAGCTTCATCTTCCAGCATATTTTCAAGTTCGCGCAGACGCTTAATAGAATTTGAAATTGTTTTCCAATTCGTCAACGTGCCACCCAACCAACGTGTGTTCATGTAATATTGAGCACATTGTTGCGCGGTGCGCGCAATTACTTCGGTTGCCTGACGTTTTGTCCCGACAAACAGAACACGACCGCCAGCAGCAACCGTGTCACGAACCGCGACAAGCGCCTGATGCAATAGCGGCACTGTCTGTGCCAAATCAATAATATGAATGCCGTTTCTGTCCCCAAAAATATAAGGGGCCATTTTAGGATTCCAGCGATGTGTTTGGTGACCAAAGTGAACACCAGCCTCTAATAGCTGGCGCATATTGTAATCCGGTAGAGCCATAACTCTTTATCCTTTCTCCGGTTAATCCGCCATGAGGAAGTGGGCCGAAGATTTCGGCACCGGAGGGGCTTTGCAATTTCGGCAAAACCAATCCTCATGTGTGTGATGCGGCGGGTATAGGACAGGTTGGGCAGGAAAACAAGCCCCAATTATCAATGAAACAGGCTTTTAAATATCTTCAACATGCAACACGCCGTTCAAAGCCTTGATAGCCCCTGAAATACGAGGGTTTATCTGATATTTACCTGGCAAACGCAATTCAACCTCATGACGCTCATTTTGCATAATGAGGGTAACAATACCGCCCTTTGCAGGATTAAGTTTAATATCGCTGTCATCATTCCCGCGACCTTCATCAAGCTGTTTCCTGATAAAGGGCAAGGCCGTTTTGTTTTCAACGAAAACCCGAAGGCTCGTATCATTGCCCGATGCGACAACCTCGTCGAGGGAACGGATATTCTCAGCCTGTAATCTTATCGTGTCATCCTCACGCGAAACCTTTGCGCTAATAATCACAGATTGCCCGACACTTAAAATCTCGCGCTTATTGTTTAAAACCTCAGAAAACACAATTGCTTCAAACTGCCCTGTCGGGTCGGACAGCCCAAGATAAGCAAAAGGATTGCCCTGTTTGGATTTGCGCTCATCCATCTTAGCAATTGTGCCAGCCAATAAGACATTATTTTCAACCGAACTGGCGAGGTCTTCAAAACTCAACACATTCATCCGGCGTAACACCGTGCGGTAATCATCCAAGGGATGACCGGAGAGATAAAATCCGATGGCATCAAATTCACGGGTCAGGCGTTCGACAGGTGACCAAGGCGCAACCTCGCGCAATGTGCGACTTTCGGAAATTTCTTCTTCGCCGAAAAGATTGCTTTGCCCTTCTTTTCTTTCATTTTGGGCAATATTAGCTTCTGAAAGGAGCATTTTCACAGCTTCGAACAAACGGGCACGGTCGGTTTCAAGGCAATCAAACGCCCCAGCGGAAATCAGATTTTCCAATAATTTACTGTTAATGCCAACAGCGCCAACGCGCTTGGCAAAATCAAAAATATCTTTGTAAGGTCCGTTTTGTCCGCGCTCTGCAACCAAATCAATCATGGACTGACGCCCAACATTTTTAATAGCCGACAGCGCATAAATGATTTCCTGCTCGCCGGTTTCAAACATCACATCAGAACGGTTAATATCAGGTGCGGAAACTTTGATGTCATGCGCCAGCGCATCCTGCACAAAGATTTGCAGCTTGTCGGTGTTTTCATAATCCAACGACATAGAAGCTGCATAAAACGCAACAGGATAATTCGCTTTGATAAAAGCAGTTTGATATGCCACCAGCGCATAAGCGGCGGCGTGACTTTTGTTAAAGCCATAACCGGCAAATCTATTCACCTGGTCGAAAACTGCACTGGCATTTATCTGGTCGACACCGTTTTCGGTTGCCCCTTCCAGAAACCTGCTTTTTTGCGCCTGCATTTCTTCTTTGATTTTCTTACCCATGGCGCGGCGAAGCAAATCCGCTTCACCCAGCGAATAGCCCGACATCACCTGGGCAATCTGCATGACTTGTTCCTGATAAATCGGCACGCCGTAAGTTTCTTCGAGCAACGGTTTTAACATGTCATGCATATAATCAGGTTCTTCTTCTCCCTTTTTGCAAGCAATATAGCGCGGAATATTGTCCATCGGCCCGGGACGATAAAGTGCCACAAGCGCGATAATATCTTCAAAGCAGTCCGGTTGCATTTTACGCAATACATCCCGCATGCCGGCACTTTCCAGCTGAAAAACACCCACCGTATCGCCGCTACCCAGCATGGTGAATGTCTTTTCATCATCTAACGCCAACTTGGTGAGATCAATTTCAACACCCGTCTTGGCGAGAAGCTCTACAGCACGCTCCAGCACGGTCAGCGTTTTCAGGCCAAGAAAATCAAACTTAACAAGCCCGGCAATTTCCACCCATTTCATATTAAACTGTGTCACCGGCATATCGGACTTTGGATCACGGTAAAGCGGGACAAGTTTTTCCAGCGGCCTGTCACCAATCACCACACCGGCGGCATGGGTCGAGGCGTGGCGGTAAAGGCCTTCCAGCTTGAGACTAATCTCAATCAGCTGAGCAATTGCGGGGTCATTGTCTCTTTCTTCTTGCAGGCGTTGTTCGCTGTCTATCGCTTCTTGCAGCGTCACAGGTGCGGCAGGATTATTGGGCACCATTTTACACAGCCTATCGACCTGACCGTAAGGAATTTGCAGCACGCGCCCCACATCGCGCAAAACGGCACGCGCTTGAAGCTTTCCGAATGTGATGATTTGCGCCACTTGATCTACGCCGTATTTCTGCTGAACATAGCGGATGACCTCATCACGCCGCGTCTGGCAGAAATCAATATCAAAGTCAGGCATGGACACACGTTCAGGATTCAAAAATCGTTCAAACAGCAAACCGAAACGCAACGGATCCAAATCCGTAATTGTCAAAGCCCACGCAACCACCGACCCAGCACCTGACCCACGTCCAGGGCCGACAGAAATCCCGTTTTGTTTCGACCATTGGATAAAATCGGCAACAATCAGAAAATAACCTGGAAAGCCCATGCCATTAATGACCTCAAGCTCATAATCAAGCCGCTTGAAATAGGTTTCTCTATCTGTAGTTGGGCTATCTGTAGATGAGCTATCTGGGGCAGGAGGGGTTTCCGCAAGGCGTTTTTCCAGCCCTGCCCGCGCCTGCCGCGCTAATTCATCTGCCTCGCCCTGCCCGCCATCTCCGGCAACAAAATCCGGCAATATTGGCGCATGTTTTTGCGGACGAAACGCACATCTTTTAGCTATCTCGACTGTGTTCTCAATCGCTTCCGGCAAATCGGCAAATAGTGAAACCATTTCTTGCGGGGTTTTCAGGCGATGGTTCGGCGTGAGCTGGCGACGGTCAGCCTCACGCACATAGGTCCCCTCAGCAATGCATATCAAGGCATCATGCGCCTCAAAATCTTCCTCAGACTCGAAGAAACTCTGATTGGTCGCGACAAGCGGAATATCTTGCCCATAAGCAAACTCTATCAGCCCGGTCTCAATCTCATCATCTTCCTGATGCCCATAGCGTTGCAATTCGATATAGAGATTATCACCAAAAATATCACGCAGACGATGAAGGATTTTTTCCGCTTCTTTTTTATTTTGTGCGCCCAGAAGCCTATCAATCGGGCCCTCACGCCCACCTGTAAGACAAATAATACCTGCGCCAGCAGTCGCAATATTTTCAAGCGTCACACCGGGAGGTTCAATGCCGTCCCCCTCAAGATGGGCGCGGCTGACGATAGAAAGCAGATTCAGATAGCCCGTTTCATTTTGGGCGAAAAGCGCCAAAGACGGTAAGTCATGACGGTCACGCCCGGGTAAGTCCAATCCACGTAAAGACAAGGTCACCCCGATAATCGGCTGCACACCAATACCAGAGAGTTTTTCTGAAATCTCAAGCGCACCGAAAAGATTATTACGGTCGGTCACTGCAATGGCAGGAGCTTCAAAACGAAGCGCCGCATTTGCCAATGCTTCAGGCTTTAACGCCCCTTCCAGCAATGAATAGGCACTATGCGCCCGTAAATGGATAAATTTAACGGGAACAGTATCGATACCCGCCGGCATGTCAGTCTGAATATTTTCGTTATTTGCGTTTTCTGTCGTGGTCATCATTTTTACTCTTTACGCAATGTGACACCAGTTCTGAGTCTTGTCAGTTGCTGGATGATGATTTTCACGTCAAAGAAGGTATTCGATTGTGGGTAAGTCTTTATTCAGACCGTAAAGCCCAGTAGTAAACTAGTGGTAAACTAGTGGTAAACTAGTGGTAAACTGAGAGCGCGTCGCGCCTCAATTCGTTAAAGAAAACTTCCAATCATAAGAACAAAATACCCAAAGGAAATAAGCGATATTAGCGCAATCAAATCTTTCACAATCATCTATCCTGTCCTTAAACCATAATTAACAGAACATATAATGTTCATTATTTGTTCTAATATGTCAAGAGATATAAATACTATATATTTCAATAGCTTATGAGATTTAGAGAAGATTACGGATGAATCAAGCCGTCCGTGAGGGTTATTTGACGATCCATAAGTCCAGCAAGCTCAGGATTATGCGTTGCAACCAAAGCAGCACTCCCCTGTTCATTTGCAGTTTCGAGCAAAAGCTCAAACACCATCCTGCCAGAAGTGGGGTCAAGATTACCCGTCGGCTCATCGGCAAGCAGTAAAACAGGGTCATTTGCCAGCGCACGGGCAATCGCTACACGTTGCTGCTCTCCTCCTGATAACTGCCCGGGGTAATGCTGATGACGTTCAGTTAAATTCAACCGCTTCAACAGTGCCGCAGCCTTATCCCGCGCTTCTTGCGTCTGCGTTCCTGCCAGACGCATTGGCAGCATAACATTTTCAAGTGCTGTGAACTCAGCCAGCAAATTATGAAACTGGTAAACAAAACCGATAGACTGGCGACGCAATAAGGTTTGCTCAGCATCCGAACACCCCGCCACATCTTGGCCTAGAAGTTTGATGTCACCTTGATGTGCGCTTTCAAGCAAACCGACGAGATGCAGAAATGTTGACTTCCCTGCACCTGACGGCCCCAACAAAGCAACACTCTCCCCGCGATACAGAGAAAAATTAACCCCATTCAGCACCTTTACCAGCTTATCCGTGTCACCATAGTGATGATGCAAGTCGGTGATTTCCAGAACCGTGTCACGCTCAGTCATTTCGCAACACCTCTACTGGCGCCAGCGATGCAGCCCGCCAGGACGGATAAAGCGTTGACAGAAAGGACAGCACCAGAGACAACCCCGCCACAATCACCACATCTTCAACAATAATTTTAGCCGGAAGCTCGTTTAGGAAGTAGATTTCTGAAGGAAACAGTTCAGCCCCCGTCAGAGCGGTAATGAGTTGTCTAATCGTTTCAATATTTTGGCAAAACACAACGCCGACGATAACTCCGACCAGCGTGCCGACAACGCCAATAGAGGCGCCAGTGATGAAAAACACCCGCAAAATCGCCCCTCGCCTCATACCCATGGTGCGTAAAATAGCAATATCACGGCTTTTATCTTTCACCAGCATCACCAGACCCGAGACAATATTCAACGAGGCCACCAGCAAAATCATCGTCAAAATAAGGAACATGACATTTCGCTCAACCTTCAACGCACCTGAAAGTGCCGCATTGGTTTGTTGCCAATCCCGCACCCAACCGGCTTCCCCAACCGCGCGGTCAATATCCGGTCTCAACGCCTGAATTTTATCCGGTTGCGCGACAATAATCTCCAGTGCCGCCATATCAGTGCTGGTGCCGGTTAAGGCCGCAACAGTATTCATATCCGTATAGATAAATGTCGCGTCATAATCAGACAGACCGACCTCAAAAATCGTCTCCACCGCATATTGCCGGACACGCGGCGCCGTGCCGAAAGGTGTTTTTGCACCCTTCGGGGCAATCAATGAAATCGGCATGCCAATTTCAAGACCGTAAATTTCCGCCATACGCTGACCGATTGCAATACCGGCAGGCGCACCTTCCCTTTGCCCCACACGGGACAAATCACCCAGTAGTTTATTATCCGTCAAAACAGGAAGCTGTTGAATGATATCCTTCTCAACACCGCGCAAAATCGCGCCCCGTGCCGTGGCGCCAACCGAGACCATAACCTGCGCCTCAAGAACAGGCGTCACACGCTGAACCCCATCGAGTTGAGCAAGACGGTCAACCACATCTTTTTGTGACTGAAACGCCCCGCCATAGGGACGCACCACCGCATGCCCGCCAACACCAAGAATACGCTCAAGTAAATCTGCACGAAAGCCGTTCATGACCGCCATGACAATAATCAACGTCGCAACACCAATCATAATGCCTAGAAATGACGCCCAAGCGATGAGCGATATCACCCCTTCGCGGCGGCGAGATCTGATATATCTGCCGGCAATCTGCCATTCAAATCGATTGAAAAAACCTGTCATTTTTTCTTATCAGCCATTAGTTTTTATCAGCCATTACTTCTTATCATGGGGGGAGATGCCAATTTTTCTATAGCGGCCTCCAGTGGCAGGGTTTCTTTTTCCCCGGTCGCGCGGTTTTTAATTTCAACCTCGCCAGCCTCAACCCCGCGTGGGCCAATAACCGCCTGCCAAGGGCAACCAATTAAATCCATATCTGAAAACTTACCGCCTGCGCGTTCATCACGGTCATCGTATAAAACATCAATGCCTTGCGTAGTCAGGCGCGCATAAATATCTTCGCAAACGGCATTGCACCCCTCATCTGTAATTTTCAGATTAATTAAGCCAATCTGAAACGGTGCAACATGCCACGGCCAGATAATCCCGTCATCATCATGGGATGCCTCGATAATCGCCCCAACCAGGCGCGACACACCAATGCCATAAGAGCCGCAATGCAGAGTAACATTTTGTCCATCCGGCGAGGCAACGGACGCATTCATCGCCTCACTATATTTTGTGGCAAAATAGAAAATATGCCCGACTTCAATGCCGCGCGCTTCCACTCTTTTATCTGCTGGAACCTCTGCCTCAAAACGAGCTTGGTCGTGCTTTTCATCTGTCGCGGCATAACCGGAAATATAAGGTTCAATCACCGGCGTCAGATCATCATTATAACTCACCGCGGCACCAGGTGCAGGGAGTTCAATTAAATCACGGTGACAATAAACCGCCGACTCGCCCGTCTCGGCAAGGATGATAAATTCATGGCTCATATCGCCACCAATCGGCCCCGTATCAGCCGCCATGGGAAGCGCTTTCAGGCCCAGTCTTTCAAATGTGCGTAGATAGGCGACAAACATTTTACGGTAAGCAATCCGCGCATCTTCAACATTGACATCAAAGCTGTAAGCATCTTTCATCAAAAACTCACGACCACGCATCACACCAAAACGCGGGCGTATCTCGTCTCTAAACTTCCATTGAATATGATAAAGGTTCAGCGGCAAATCTTTATAACTCCGCACATTATCGCGGACTATCTGTGTGATTTGCTCCTCATTTGTCGGGCCATAAAGCATAGGACGGTCATGGCGGTCCGTAATGCGGAGCATCTCCTTGCCATAGCCATCATATCTACCAGACTCTTCCCAAAGCTCCGCAGACTGAATTGTGGGCATGAGCATCTCAAGCGCGCCCGCACGGTTTTGTTCTTCTCTTACAATATCGGCAATTTTGTTTAGCACACGGTGACCAAGAGGTAACCAGCTATATATACCTGCGCTTGCCTGACGTACCAGCCCGGCGCGTAACATTAATCTGTGCGATGCAATCTGCGCCTCAGCAGGGTTTTCTTTCAGAGTCGGCAAAAAATAAGCAGATAGACGCATTCAATTTCCTTTATTTATCATACGTCGAATGCCGCTAAATGCCGACAAGAATATCCGAGGTAAGAAGCCAGTATGTGATAATAAACAAAACGCTTGCAACAAGTGTTGTGATAAGCAACTTGCGCCCGATAAGCAGATTGGCAGGGGCGCTACCCGGCGAGCCCGGCTCAACATCCCCAGCCTCATCCTGAGTGACAACGCCAAAAGGCAAAACCATAAACAGCGTCACAAACCAAATCATGCCATATATGGCAATACCAAACGTAAAACCAATATCAATCATTAAACCTGTTCCAACTCAATCAGCGTCCCGCAAAAATCTTTTGGATGCATGAACAGAACCGGCTTGTTATGTGCGCCATTTTTTGGCTCATCGCTACCGGCGAAATGCGCGCCCTCGGCGATAAGCTTATCGCGAGCTTCCATAATATCCTCAACCTCAAGGCAAATATGATGCATGCCGCCTTTTGGATTACGTTCGACAAATCCGGCAATCGGAGAGTCGTCCCCTAAAGCTTCCAGCAATTCAATTTTCGTATTTGGTAATTCCACAAAAACAGTCGTCACGCCATGTTCGGGCAAGGCGACTGGATCCGTAACCTTGGCACCCAGAATATTCCGATAAACATTGGCGGCCTCTTCCAAATTAGGAACGGCAATCGCAATGTGATTTAACTGACCAATCATAATGAACTCCTTAAGTCTTATCTCTTATTTATACCGTGATGAAAGTCACTGCAACTTCCGGCTTTTTACCACACCGCCGGCGCATTTCCGAACGTACCTGTTTGGAGATTTCTTGCTCGGCACGCTTGGGCGTAATTTTACCGTTTTCAGGAATAACACGCTCCAGCGCGTCAAACACCCAATCCTCAAGGCTCACCCCCAGACCGTCATCATCCGGCAACCCCATGAGAACCACGCCTGGCGCTCCTGCCAGACGACTGGCCTTATCCAACGCCAAACTCACGCCGATAAAGCCATTAAAAGAAAGCCGCCGCCTCTCACGAGATGGGCATTCATCTGCAGGCATAAACACATCGCCATCAAGATGCAGCCTTCCTGAATAGACACGATCAACAATCTCAGTATCGCCAGGGGCGAGCCTGACCATATCCCCATTGCGCACACAAACAGGTTGCGGCACTTGCAATTCTTTTGCCAGCTTTTGATGCGCCAGCAAATGCCTAAACTCACCATGCACCGGCACAGACGCTTTAGGCTTAGCCCAGCCATACATTTCGATTAGCTCATCGCGGTTCGGATGTCCTGACACATGCAATAATCCGTCACTGCCCGTTAGCACCTCAACACCAATCGCGGCGAGACGGTTTTGCAAATCCATCACAGATGTTTCATTGCCGGGTATCATTTTCGAGGAAAAAATAACCGTATCCCCCGGCTCTAGCACCAGATTAGAATTCTGCCCTGCCGCCAAACGTGACAGCGCGGCGCGCATCTCGCCCTGACTACCCGTACAGACAATCAATGTTTTATCGGGCGGCAGATAGCCTGCTTCCGTCTCATCAACAAGTTTTGGGAAATCTTTTAGATAGCCGGTTTTTTGTGCCGCATTAAAGATGCGGAACATGCCGCGTCCCAACATAGTCAGATGCCGGTCGTTTTTACTGGCGGCTTTCCCGATAGCCGATAGCCGCGCCACATTGGAAGCAAATGTCGTAATCACAACACGCCCCTTACAATGCTTAACTGTTTCGGCAAGAGTTTCAGCAACCAGAGCCTCAGAGCCGGATGTGCCGGGGGATAAAACATTGGTCGAGTCGCAAATAATTGCGTCGATACCTTCTTCCCCGAAGGCTTTCAGTTTTTCAACATCCGTAACCTTGCCAATTTGCGGGTCAGGATCAATTTTCCAATCGCCGGTATGAAGGAGATTGCCAACAGGCGTCCGAATTGCAAGCGCGCAGGGTTCGGCAATAGAATGGGTGAGGCCGATTAAATCAATCTCAAATGAACCAAGCGTTATCTGGCTATTTAATGGCAGAATATTCAACGCGACCTGATCTTCAATACCCGCTTCAAGAAGTTTCCCGCGCACCAGTTCAGCTGTAAATGGCGTCGCATAGACCGGACAACGCAAACGCGGCCAGAGATAAGCCACAGCCCCAATATGGTCTTCATGCCCATGCGTCAATACCAGACCTTTTAGGCGTTTCTTATGTTGTTCGATAAAGCGTGTATCGGGAAGAATAACATCAATACCCGGCTCACCTTCACCCCCAAACATGACACCCGCATCGACCATAATCCAATCACGGTTTCCAGGCAGGCCATAGCCATAGAGATTCATATTCATCCCTATTTCCCCCGTCCCGCCTAGAGGGACGAACACCACATCTTCTTGTCGTTCAGTCATTTATCAAGTCCTTGGTTGCGCCAAAGAAAATATCTCCGGCTGCAATGAGGTGGATGCTGCCATCGCTTTTTTCAAGTAAAAGTCTGCCCTCTGCGTCAATATCTTTGAACGTTCCTGTCTGGCGCTCGCGCGTCAATACTGCAGTTATCTCTTCCCCTACGCCATAAGCTTGTTCCAGCCACAACAATCGAATGCCAGAAAAGCCATCGCGCATCCAGAGCCCATATAGACGATTAAAATGACGTGCGAGAACGGTTATCATCTCCCGAGGTGAAGGCGAGACCCCCGCCGCGCCAGTCAACGAAATCGCCGGATAAGGCGTGTCCGTCGGATGATGCTGTAAATTGACGCCAATCCCGATAGCAAGGCCAATTTCCTGCGCGCTCTTAGATGCATTGGATAAATTGGATACATCGGATAGGGTTTCAAGAAGAATACCCGCACATTTTGCCCCCTCAATTAAAACATCATTCGGCCATTTCAGTTTTGCCGGAAGAGATGTCATTTCTTGAATACTTGCCTGCACCGCCAGTCCGGCAACGAAACCAAGTTGACCCATCGTCGCAAGATCACAGCTTGGCTTGCACATTAGGCTTGTCATCAGATTACCTTCTGGTGAGGACCAGTTTCGTCCCATGCGTCCGCGCCCCGATACCTGCCTATCCGTCATAATCCAAACAAATGGCGCATCCCCTTCGGTTCGGGCAGCAAATAAACGCCGCGCCTCATCATTGGTGCTTCCGGTTTGCGTTAAATGAATAAGGGCTGTGGCTTCGGGAAAATCAGGTGGAAAAGCCACCGGAAATTCAGCCATGGTCATTTAGGTGTACCCTGATAATGCACATAGCCAGGTTGAACATCCACCCCGAGAAAAGCATCGGCCGCATTATCAACGACAGTCACCAATGGCTTGGGATAGATGAAAAACAACAACATCAAAAAGGTCGAAGCGCCCGCCAAAAGACTGAGATTGCGCGGCATTGGCAAATTCACCTCATCATCAGGCGCATCAAGATACATGATTTTAACAATACGAAGGTAATAATAAGCCCCAATCACACTGGTCAAAACACCCAGCACGGCAAGCGTATAAAGCTCCGCATTAATAGCAGCGCGGAAAACATAAAACTTGCCGAAAAAACCTGCAAGCGGCGGAATACCTGCCATGGAAAACATGAAAACCGCCAGACAAAAAGCCATAAAAGGACGCGTCTGACTAAGGCCAGACAAATCATCAATATTTTCAACCATGCCTTGTGAACGGCGCATGGACAAAATACATGCAAAAGTCCCCAGCGTCATAATCGCATAGATGATAATATAAATAATCACACCGCTAACACCTTCGGCGCTATTCTCGCCCGCAATGGCGGCAAAACCGACCAGCGCAAACCCGATATGACCGATTGAAGAATACGCCATCAGGCGTTTAATGCTTTGCTGTCCAATCGCCGCCAACGCACCCAGTGCCATGCTCGCAAGCGACATGAAGATGATAATTTGTTGCCACGCATCTTGTGCCTGCGGGAAAATGGTAATCACCGCGCGCATAAAGAGCGCCATTGCAGCCAGCTTTGGCGCAACCGCCAGAAAAGCTGTTACTGGCGTTGGCGCCCCCTCATAAACATCAGGCGTCCACATATGAAAGGGTACAGCAGATATTTTAAAGGCCAGACCCGCCATTAAAAATACCATGCCGAAAATCAGACCAATGTCATTTCCCGTAAAGCCGAGGCTTGCCAGTTCCTGAAAGTTAACTGTGCCGGAGAAACCGTAAATCAGCGAGACACCATAAAGCAACATGCCTGAGCTTAACGCCCCTAAAACAAAATATTTCAGCCCAGCCTCGGTTGATCTAACAGAGTCGCGATTAATAGACGCGACAACATAAAGCGCAAGGCTTTGAAGCTCCAGCCCCATATAGACAGCGATTAAGTCATTGGCAGAAATCATAATCGACATGCCACAACTGGCGAGCAGAACAAGAACCGGATATTCGAACCGTTCTATTTTTTCTTGGTGCATAAAATCATGAGATAGGACAAGCGATCCGGCGACAGCAATAAAGGTCATTGCCTTCATCAAAGCCGTAAAATCATTCATCAACAAAGCGCCATTAAACGCAAAATACGCTTGTCCAGGCTGGAAAAGAACAACAGTAGCAGCGACCAGCAGGATAATAATTGCACCCCAGCTAATCGGGCGGCTCAGATTAGATGTGTTAAACACGCCTACCATCAACAATCCCATGGCGCCAAAAAAGAGGATAAGCTCAGGCAATATGGCCATTATGTCTGTTTGTAGCATCATATTAATTGCCAACCCCTGTTAGTGCGTCATGGTAATTTACGAGAAGCGCTTCTACGGAAGCAGAAACAAGATCCAGAATAGGCGCCGGCCAAATACCAAAAATAATCGTCGCGGCTACCGGTGCTGCAATCACTGCAATTTCACGACCATTCATATCTGTGATGGATTGCAGCGCCTCGTTCTCCAACGCGCCAAAACTAATTTTTCGATAAAGGGTCAACGCATAACAAGCAGAGAGAATAACCCCTGTCGCGGCGAGTAATGCCGTCCATGTACTCACTTGGAACGTGCCGATAATGGTCAAAAACTCGCCAACAAAGCCCGAGGTTCCCGGTAATCCGACATTTGCCATGGTAAACAGCATAAAGACAGCCGCATAAATCGGCATACGATTAGCCAGCCCGCCATAGGCCGCTATTTCCCGCGTATGCATGCGGTCATAAATCACCCCGACACATAAAAACAGCGCGCCTGAAATCCAACCATGTGACAACATTTGGAAAATAGCACCCTGCACACCCTGCTGAGTTGCCGCAAAAATACCCATAGTCACAAACCCCATATGGGCAACGGATGAATAGGCAATCAGCTTTTTCATATCTTCCTGCGCCAGCGCAACGAGCGAGGTGTAGATAATGGCAATCACACTCAAAGCAAAAACCAGTTCCGTGAACATATCACTCGCCAATGGGAACATAGGCAGAGAGAATCTCAAAAAGCCATACCCCCCCATTTTCAACAAGACACCTGCCAAAATGACTGACCCTGCTGTCGGGGCTTCAACATGCGCATCGGGCAACCACGTATGAACGGGCCACATAGGCATTTTAACGGCGAAACTCGCAAAGAAAGCCAGCCAGAGCCATGTCTGCTCGGTGCTGGTAAATTGGAAATTCGCCAGTTCGGTCATATTGGTCGTTCCGACTTGCCAATACATATAAATCAGCGCCAACAGCATCAGCACCGACCCAAGCAGCGTATAAAGGAAGAATTTGAAACTCGCATAAACGCGGCGCGCGCCCCCCCATATGCCAATAATCATGAACATAGGAATCAGGCCGGCTTCAAAGAAAAGATAGAAAAGAAGTAAATCTTGCGCGCAGAACACGCCAATCATCAGAGTTTCCAGCACAAGAAAAGCGACCATATATTCGCGCACGCGCGTTTTAATGGACTCCCAAGAGGCCAGAATACAAAGCGGCATTAAAGAGGTGGTCAGAATAATAAAGAGAACAGATATACCATCCACACCCATGACATAATCTATGCCGCCGCCAAGCCACCCAGCCTGCTCAAGAAATTGTAAATCTGTGCGGCTGCCGTCAAACTCAACC
The DNA here is from genome assembly GCA_000293845.2 of alpha proteobacterium IMCC14465. GTDB lineage: Bacteria > Pseudomonadota > Alphaproteobacteria > RS24 > RS24 > Micropelagius. The sequence goes on from ALYF01000001.1 coordinate 64,122, forward strand.
AACATAACAATGCTCAGAACCAACGTCGCTACTGTCGTCCATAGCGCGACAGCACGTGCATTTTTGCCGACAGTTTCATCTTCACCGGGAATCAACAGAATAAACAATGCCCCGAGAAGAGGCAGATAGGTAATTGTGCTGAGAATAGGCCAATCCAACATTATTTGCCTCCTCCCAGCATAAACCAGCTAATCAGCCCCGCCACACCCAGCAACATCGCAAAGGCATAATGATAGACAAAGCCTGATTGCAGACGAACGACGTTACGCGTGACGTTCAAGACAGTGGAAGCAATGCCATCCGGCCCGAAACCGTCAATGATGAAGCCGTCGCCGCCTTTCCAGAAAAGGCGCGCCAGCCATTTTGCCGGACGTACAAAAATAAAATGGTACAGCTCATCAAAATACCATTTCTTAACGAGGAAGCGGTATAGTAACTCATGTTCACGCGCAACAACTGCCGGCAAATCAGGGCGTGCAATATAATAATACCAAGCCAGCACAAATCCCGTGACCATCATAATCAGAGGCGAGAATTTTACCAGCTTCGGCACGTCGTGCAGGTCATGCAATATATGATTATCCACTGCCGTAAAAATTGAACTTGCCCAGAAACCAGCCTGCCCATCGCCAATAAATAGACTCTTAAATGCAAAACCTGCCGCTACCGCACCAACAGACAAGAGCAAAAGAGGTATCAACATCACCATTGGGCTTTCATGGATACGGCTCAACTGGTCATTCGTTAAACGTGTCTTGCCATGGAAAGTCATAAACATGAGACGCCATGAATAAAATGATGTGAACAGCGCGGAGACAACCAGCAAGGTAAAGGCAAACATATGCGCCGGATTATGCGCCGCAAAAGCAGCTTCGATAATGGCATCTTTAGAGAAATATCCCGCCATAAACGGAAAGCCTGTCAGCGCAAGCGTGCCGATTAGCATAAACAGCCAAGTGAAAGGTATCATCTCACGCAAGCCGCCCATTTTTGTCATGTCTTGTTCATTATCAACGGCGTGAATAAGCGATCCCGCACCGAGGAATAATAAAGCTTTAAAGAAAGCATGCGTGAACAAGTGGAAAATCGCCACCTGATAAGCACCCACACCCAGCGCGACAAACATATAGCCAAGCTGTGAACAGGTTGAATAAGCAATAACGCGCTTAATATCGTTTTGAACCAGCCCGACAGTGGCTGCAAAGAAAGCCGTAATCGCCCCAAAGATTACCACCACTGTCATGGCTGATGGCGCAAGCTCGAAAAGTGGCGAACAACGTGCCACCAAAAACACGCCAGCCGTTACCATTGTCGCCGCATGAATAAGCGCTGAAACAGGTGTCGGCCCTTCCATCGCATCCGGTAACCATGTGTGAAGCAGAAACTGAGCAGATTTGCCCATGGCTCCCATAAACAGAAGCAGACAAATTGTCGGCAAAATCGGAACAATCTGCCCTAGGAAAACAAAATTACCTTCGGCGAGCGCGGGTGCGGCAGCAAACACATCATCAAAATGAATGGAGCCGACTGTGAAGAAAATAGCGCCAATACCAAGAATAAGCCCGAAATCTCCGACCCGATTAACAACAAATGCTTTTATCGCTGCAGCATTTGCCGAGGGCTTCTTGAACCAGAAACCAATAAGCAGATAGGAGGCAAGCCCTACCCCTTCCCAGCCGAAAAACAGTTGAAGGAAATTATCTGCCGTTACCAGCATCAACATGGCAAAAGTAAATAAAGACAGATAAGCAAAAAAACGCGGCTGGTGCGGATCATGGCTCATATAGCCGATGGAGTAAATATGAACGAGGCAAGAAACGCCATTCACAACCACCAACATAATCGCTGTCAGCGTATCAATGCGAAGTTTCCAGTCTGCTTCAAAATTGCCCGAATGTATCCATTCCAAAATGGTAATGGTTTTAGGGCCTTCATAAATGGCAACCTTGGCAAAGGCGACTGCCGATAAAATGGCGACCAGCACCATAAAGCCGGAAGTGACATAGGTTGATGCCCGTGCGCCGATAATCGGGCCAAAAACACCAGCAATGAAAGCACCTAATAGAGGCAGAAAAACAATGGCTTCATACATGGCTTAACCTTTCATCTGGCTGACATCTTCGACTTCGATGCCGCCGCGATTGCGGAAATAAACGACCAGAATAGCCAGACCAATCGCCGCCTCCCCAGCAGCAACTGTCAAAACAAGAAGCGCGAAAACCTGCCCGACGATATCCCCCAGAAAAGAAGAAAAAGCGACCAGATTAATATTCACGGCAAGCAGCATTAATTCGATGGACATCAAAATAATGATGATGTTTTTCCGATTGAGGAAAATCCCGAATATACCAATGGTGAATAAAATGGCCGCAAGGGTCAGATAATTACCAAGACCGATGGCAGTGTTGAATTCCATATGCGCCTCTCAGCTCCCTATATCCCTTTAAACCCTTTATAAGCCTTGGCCGGGTTTGACTTTTACAACCTCAACACTCTCATCCCGTCGACGGGCATTTTGAGCCGCAACGGATTGGCGTTTGGGGTTATCACGTTTTTGTAAGGTCAGAACAATTGCGCCAACCATAGCGACGAGTAGAATGGCGCCTGCTGTTTGGAAAAAGAAAACATAATCCGTGTAAAGCACCCGCCCCAGCGCCTCAGCATTCGTCATATCATCTGTTGTGGCCTTAGGCCCACCGGCAATCATATCCGGTGCGATAGCCGACCCGCCCAGTACCATAATCAGCTCGGTAAGTAACACCAAACCGACCAATGCACCCACAGGCAAATATTGCAAAAAACCTTCATTCAGTTCGACGAAATCAATATCCAGCATCATCACGACAAACAAAAACAGCACCGCAACCGCGCCGACATAAACAATGACCAATAACAACGCCAGAAATTCTGCGCCCAATAGCAAAAAAATTCCGGCTGAATTAAAGAAGGTCAGGATAAGAAACAGCACCGAATGAACCGGGTTGCGTGCGGAAATAACCATGAGTGCCGAAGCGACAGTAACGGTGGCAAACATATAAAAAGCAAAGCTGGCAAGTGTCATGATTTTTCTTATGGCCTCAGATTATCTGTAAGGAGCATCCAGTTTAAGGTTCTGGGCGATTTCAACTTCCCAACGGTCACCATTCGCCAGCAGCTTGTCTTTATCATAAAGCAGCTCTTCTCTGGTTTCGGTGGCGAATTCAAAATTTGGCCCTTCAACAATTGCATCCACCGGGCAGGCTTCCTGGCAGAAACCGCAATAAATACATTTGACCATATCAATATCGTAACGCACGGTACGGCGCGTACCGTCATTATTACGAGGGCCCGCTTCAATCGTGATGGCTTGAGCAGGACAGACAGCTTCACATAATTTACAGGCGATGCATCTTTCTTCACCATTTGGATAACGGCGAAGCGCATGCTCCCCGCGAAAGCGCGGGCTAAGTGGGCCTTTTTCATAAGGGTAATTTACCGTCATTTTCGGACTGAAAAAATAACGCATTGCCAGCATGAATGCTGACACAAATTCAGTGAGGAAAAGACCTCTTGCAGTGCGATCGAGCCAAGCCATTACTTATTACCCTATTTTCTATCCCTATATTCTTACAATCATTTTACTGCACCAAATCACTGGGCCAAATCACTGGGCCAAATCACGGCGCTAAATCAAAGTACTGAAGAACCCCAGCCGTTAGCACAACCCAAATTAATGAGAAAGGCAGGAATATCTTCCAACCCAGACGCATGAGCTGGTCGTAGCGATAGCGCGGAACCATTGCTTTGACCATGGCAAACATGAAAAACATCAAACATAATTTCAAGGTAAACCAGATAACCCCCGGCACCATGTTAAAAGGAGCAATGTCGATGGGCGGCAACCAACCACCCAGAAACAAAATCGTGGTCATGGCGCACATCAGAACAATATTCGCCAATTCACCAATCATAAACACCACATAAGGTGTAGAGCTGTATTCAACCATAAAACCGGCGACCAGTTCAGATTCAGCTTCCGGCAAATCAAATGGTGGGCGATTGGTTTCAGCCAGCGCGGAAATGAAAAAGACCACAAACATCGGGAATAGCGGCACACAGAACCAGATATTTTTCTGAGCCAGCACAATATCCGTCAAATTAAGCGAACCAACACATAACAGCACGGTGATGATCACCAGACCGATGGAGACTTCATAGGACACCATCTGCGCCGCAGAGCGTAACGCGCCGAGGAAAGGATATTTCGAATTGGACGCCCAGCCCCCCATAATCACGCCGTAAACACCAAGCGATGAAATGGCGAGAACATAAAGTATGCCAAGATTAATATCGGCAACCGCCCAGCCCTCATCAAATGGGATAACCGCCCAGGCGCTCAGCGCAAGGAACATGGTCAGGAAGGGAGCGAGCAGAAAAACTGCCTTGTTGGCCGTGGTCGGCACAACCACTTCTTTAAACAGATATTTCAGGATATCCGCAAAACTTTGCAGCAAACCGAAAGGGCCAACGACATTAGGCCCGCGACGGAGCTGAACGGCGGCCCAAACTTTCCGGTCCGCATACATGAAAAACGCGAGCGCCAATAATAACGCAATCATAATCGCCAGACTATGCGCTGTGATAAGCAAAAACGGCATCACATAAGCCTGAAAAAAGCTGAGGCTTGCATTATCCATTTGTGCCTGTCCCCTCAGAAACATCTTTGGCTTGCGCCTGAATGCTGCACTCCGCCATGATTTTGGAGGCGCGGGCAATCGGGTTCGTGAAATAGAAATCCTGCACGCTATTCACAAAAGGCGCATCAGATAGCGGTACGTCCACATTGAAAGATGACGCATCCGGCGCACCCGCATCTACCAGCTCGTCAAGGGCAGCCAGATGCGGCGCAGTTTCAAACATGCTTGCGCGGAGTGTCTCAACATTATCGTAAGGCAATTTCTCACCAAGAACCTCAGATAAGGCGCGAAATATTTTCCAATCCTCACGCGCTTCACCGGGTGGGAAAGTAGCCTGTTCGGTCATTTGCACACGGCCTTCCGTATTGACGTAAATCGCCTGTTTTTCGGTATAGGTCGCAGCCGGCAGAATGACATCAGCGCGATGCGCACCTGCATCACCATGCGTGCCAACATAAACCACAAAACTACCCCCAAGGCGGCTCATATCAATCTCATCTGCGCCGAGGAGAAACACGGTTTTAATATCACCGGAAGATGCGCTTTCAAGAATGCCGTCCACATCCTGACCACCCTCTTGCGGCGTGAAGCCAATATCAAGACCCGCGACACGGGATGCCGCAATGTGCAGAACATTAAACCCGTTCCAGTCATCGCTTATCATTTTGCTTTGCGTCGCAAGTTCAATCGCAGCTTCCAGAACAGCAAAACCATCTTCGCGTGCCAGCGCCGATTGCCCAATAATGAGCATAGGACGTTTGGCTTTTTTCAACGTAGAGAAGAAACTCCCTTTGCCAGAAGCAAGCTCAGCAAGTGTTTCAGAACCATTACCCAAATGCGTTACAGGGTAAGTTAAATCCTCATCCTGACCAATCATGCCGATTGGGAAGTCACCGGCAACCCAACGTTTCCGGATACGGGCATTCAAAACCGGCGCTTCACGGCGCGGGTTACTCCCAATAATCAGCAGCGCGTCCGCCTCTTCAATCTGAGCGATGCCTGTATTGAAGAGATAATTAGCCCGGTTCGCGTTTGTCGGAAGTTTTGCACCATCTTGACGGCAATCCAGATGCGGGCTGCCGAGTTGCGCCATTAAATCTTTCAGCGCCTTCATGCCTTCGGCACAAGCCAAATCACCGGCGATTGCAGCCGTATTGTTTTCCTGACCTTTTACTTTCTCGGCAATAACCTCAAAGGCTTCGGACCAGCTAGCAGGCTCCAGCTTACCGTCTTTACGAATATACGGGCTGTCAATGCGTTGCGTGTTCAACCCATCCCAGACGAAACGGGATTTGTCAGAAAGCCACTCTTCGTTCACATCATCATGATTGCGCGGCAAAATCCGCATCACTTCACGCCCGCGCGTATCCACACGGATATTACTGCCAACCGCATCCATCACATCAATGGTTTCGGTTTTCTTCAATTCCCATGGACGGGCTGTAAAAGCATAAGGCTTAGAAGTCAGCGCCCCCACCGGACATAAATCAATCACATTGCCGGAAAGCTCCGAACTGAGCGAGGCCTCCAAATAGGTGGTGATTTCCATATCCTCACCACGCCCAATTGCGCCGATTTCCGGTACACCAGCAACTTCCGTCGCAAAGCGCACACAGCGCGTACACTGGATGCATCTTGTCATAATAGTTTTAACAAGCGGCCCCATATTTTTGTCTTCAACGGCGCGTTTATTATCCTGAAAACGGCTTTCATCAACACCGTAACCAAAGGCTTGGTCTTGTAAATCACACTCACCGCCCTGATCACAAATCGGGCAGTCTAACGGGTGATTAATCAGCAGAAATTCCATCACGCCTTCACGCGCAGCTTGCACAGCTTCGGACTTCGTATCCACTTCCATATCGGGAGCAACAGGCATAGCGCAACTGGCGACAGGCTTTGGCGCATTTTTCACATTAACCAGACACATCCGACAATTACCAGCAATGGACAGACGCTCGTGATAACAAAAACGCGGTATCTCCGCCCCTGCTTCCTCACAAGCCTGTAGGATGGTTGTGCCAGGAGCGACCTCCACCTCTACGCCGTCAACATTTACTTTGACCAAATCACTCATTATTCGGCGGCCTCCTGAGATGCGTGCCCCGTAAGACGCGCTTCAATCTCTGGGCGGAAATGCCTAAACAGACCTTGAATAGGCCATGCCGCGGCATCACCCAATGCACAAATTGTGTGCCCTTCAATCTGCTTGGTTACCTGAAGCAGCGTATCAATTTCTTGCGGCTTGGCCTGACCTTTCGCAATACGCTCCATGACACGCCACATCCAGCCTGTGCCTTCACGACATGGGGTGCACTGACCACAACTTTCATGCTTATAAAAATGTGCAATGCGGGCAATGGCCTTAACCAAATCCGTCGATTTATCCATAACAATAACAGCTGCCGTACCAAGGCCGGACTGAACCTCTTTCAGACTGTCAAAATCCATACGAACCGTGTCGCAAATTTCTTTCGGCAACATCGGAACAGACGATCCGCCTGGAATAACTGCCAAAAGATTATCCCAACCGCCGCGCACACCGCCTGCATGTGTCTCAAGAAGCTCTTTCAGCGGAATGCCCATTTCTTCTTCAACATTACATGGCTTATTCACATGGCCGGAAATACAAAATAGCTTTGTGCCGGTATTTCCTTCTCTGCCAAGACCGGAAAACCAACTTGCACCACGACGGCAAATAGTCGGGGCGACTGCAATGCTCTCGACATTATTAACAGTCGTCGGGCAACCATATAGACCAACATTAGCGGGGAATGGCGGCTTAAGACGTGGCTGACCTTTTTTGCCTTCCAGCGATTCAATCAGCGCAGTTTCTTCACCGCAAATATAAGCCCCTGCCCCGTGATGGACATAAATATCGTAATCCCAGCCTGAACCACAGGCGTTTTTACCAAGCAAACCCGCATCATAAGCCTCATCGACAGCCTTTTGTAGCGCTTCACGCTCACGGATAAATTCACCGCGCACATAGATGTAACAAGCATGCGCGCCCATCGCGAAACCCGCCAGCAAACACCCCTCAAGGAGTTTATGCGGCTCATGACGCATAATATCGCGGTCCTTACATGTTCCAGGCTCAGACTCATCTGCGTTCACCACCAGATAATGCGGGCGCCCGTCATTTTCTTTGGGCATGAAAGACCATTTCAAACCCGTTGGGAAACCAGCCCCGCCACGACCTCTCAAGCCGGAAGATTTGACTTCTTCAATCACCCAGTCTCGGCCTTTAGCCAACAAACCCTTTGTGTTATCCCAATCGCCACGCTGCTTTGCAGACGCTAAATCAGCACCATCAGGGCCATAGATATTCTTGAAAATGCGGTCACTGTCCTGCAGCATTACGCGTCTCCTTCAATACTTTTGAGTACGGTTCTGCCGCCTTCTGGTTCAGATGCTTTACGGCTGGTTTGCGGTCCAGCCGGAACGGCCTCGCCTTTTTTCAAATCCAGAAGAATTTTCTCAAACCATTCGGCGGTTAAATCTTCATAAAAATCGTCATTAATTTGCACCATAGGCGCATTCACACAAGCACCGAGGCACTCAACTTCAAGCCAGCTCAACTTGCCGTCATCCGTGACTGTGTTTTGTTCACCAATAATTTTTCGGCAAACATCCTTAAGGTTATCGGCACCGCGGAGCCAGCACGGGGTTGTGCCGCAAAGCTGAACAAAATGCTCACCAACAGGTTCGAGGTTGAACATGGTATAGAAAGTCGCAACCTCCATGGCACGCATATGCGGCATATCGAGAAAATCAGCAACATATCTAATGGCAGGTTCCGGCAACCAGCCCCCCGCCTGTTTTTGCGCTTGCCATAAAAGCGGAATAATTGCACTGGCCTGCCGCCCTTCGGGGTATTTAGCTATCTGCTTTTTCGCCCAAGAGGTATTTTCTTTGCTAAAGGCAAAGTCATCCGGCTGGTTTTCGGCAACACGGCGCACACTCATCGGTCAACCTCCCCAAACACAATATCCAGAGAGCCAAGAATAGCCGATACATCTGCCAGCATGTGGTCGCGGCTGAGATAATCCAATGCCTGCAAATGAGCATAACCCGGCGCACGAATTTTACAGCGATAAGGCTTGTTCGACCCATCAGCAACCAGATAAACCCCAAACTCACCCTTTGGCGCTTCAACAGCACGGTAAATCTCACCCGCCGGCACATGATAGCCTTCCGTATAAAGCTTAAAGTGGTGAATAAGAGCCTCCATAGAGCCTTTCATTTCGCCACGCTTGGGCGGGACAATCTTACCGTCTTTCGACGAAACCGGACCGTCTGGCATTTGCTCTAGGCATTGCTTCATAATACGAACCGACTGACGACATTCCTCGACGCGACACAAATAACGGTCATAGCAATCGCCATTTTTGCCCACGGGAATATCAAAATCCAAATCCGAATAAATTTCATAAGGTTGTGCTTTGCGTAAATCCCACGCAAGACCAGACCCGCGCGCCATCACGCCAGTCAGACCCCAATTATTAATATCATGATGCGAAACCACACCAATATCGACATTGCGCTGTTTGAAAATTCTGTTTTCCGTCAACAGGCTTTCAATATCATCCATAACCTTAAGGAACGGGTCACAAAAGGCATAAATATCATCCAGCAAATCTTGCGGTAAATCTTGATGCACACCGCCAGGACGGAAATACGCCGCATGAAGCCGCGCGCCACTGGCACGCTCATAGAATATCATCAGCTTTTCACGCTCCTCAAACCCCCAAAGCGGCGGCGTCAGCGCGCCAACATCCATGGCCTGAGTGGTGATGTTTAACAGATGACTAAGAATACGCCCGATTTCGGAGTACAGAACGCGGATATATTGTCCGCGTGCCGGCACGGTCACGCCCAGCATTGACTCTACTGCCAACGCAAAAGCGTGTTCTTGGTTCATCGGCGCTACATAGTCGAGGCGGTCAAAATAAGGGACTGATTGCAAATATGTTTTATGCTCAATCAGCTTTTCTGTGCCGCGGTGCAACAGGCCGATATGTGGGTCGATGCGTTCTACAATTTCACCATCCAGATCCATAACCAGACGCAGCACACCATGCGCCGCCGGATGTTGGGGTCCGAAGTTAATCGTAAATTTTCTATCTTCAGCTTGTGACATAATTTTCCTTGGCTATCTCAGCCTTACTTAAGCTTCATCCGAAACATCAGTTTCGGCTTTTTCATCACATTTTTCATCACCGGGCAAAACACCCATCTGTCCGCGCACCCCTTCCCAAGGGCTAACAAAATCAAAATCGCGGAATTCCTGCATGAGCGTCACAGGTTCTTGAACAACCCGCTTCTCATCATCATCCCACCTGACCTCAACATGACCCGTCAGCGGGAAATCTTTACGCAAAGGATGACCTTCAAAACCGTAATCCGTCAGCAAACGACGCAAATCTGGGTGACCGGAAAACAGAATACCGTATAGGTCAAAGGCTTCACGTTCAAACCAGCTCGCCGCATCAAACAAATCTGTTGCGCTTGGCACGGCTGTTTTTTCATCTACCGACAGCTTAACCCGCACACGCTGGTTCTGGGTCATGGACAGCAAATGATAAACAACGTCAAAACGCTCGGCTCTTTCAGGATAATCCACCCCACACACATCAAGAAGTTGGGTAAAGGCGCAAGCGGCATCATCTCTGAGATATTTCAAAACATCCAACACAGTGTCGACAGTAACGATAAGCGTCAAATCCCCATGGGAAATTGACGAGTCAGAAATCTTGTCGGAAATCACGTTTAGAAGGTGATTGAGCAAGTCCTGATTCTGATCGGTCATCTATCTATCTTCCTAACGCTCAATCGTGCCTTTACGGCGGATTTTTTTCTGCAATTGCAGAACACCATAAAGCAGGGCTTCAGCCGTAGGCGGACACCCTGGAACATAAATATCGACAGGCACAATACGATCACAGCCGCGCACCACAGAATATGAATAATGATAATACCCGCCGCCATTGGCGCATGACCCCATAGAAATCACATAACGCGGCTCAGGCATCTGGTCGTAAACTTTGCGCAGCGCAGGCGCCATTTTATTGGTCAGCGTGCCAGCGACAATCATCACATCTGACTGACGCGGGGACGCACGTGGGGCAAAGCCAAAGCGCTCGCCATCATAACGCGGCATGGACGTATGCATCATTTCAACCGCACAACAGGCAAGACCGAAAGTCATCCAGTGCAAAGACCCCGTCCGCGCCCAGTTGACCAAATCTTCAACACTGGTCACGACAAAACCTTTATCCGCAAGCGCATCAGAAACCTCAGCATAATACGGGTCTTTAGAGAAATCCGTATTATCAGATACCAGTTCTAGCGCCTCAGATGCGGCTTCATTCTGGTCTTTATTGTCGAAATTTTCCAAATCAGCCACCTAGTCCCACTCTAACGCGCCCTTCTTCCATTCATAAGCAAAGCCTATTGTCAGAACGGCAAGAAAGAACATCATTGACCAGAAACCAAATAATCCGATATCGCCGAAAGCCACAGCCCACGGGAATAGAAAGGCAATTTCCAAATCAAAAATAATAAAAAGAATGGCTACCAAATAAAATTTAACGTCAAATTTCATACGGGCATCATCGAAAGCTTCAAATCCACACTCATAAGGGGAGAGCTTCTCTGTATCTGGGTCAGATGGGGCAGCCAGCAAAGGAACAACCAGCAACGCCAATGTGATGACAGCCGCCAGTCCCATGAAAATTAGAATTGGCATATATTCTGTAAGAAGTGCTTGCATCTTAGGTTGTCCAACTAATCTCTGAATACGGGGTATGGATACATAAATTTACCCAAAAAAGAATCTACCCGACTATATCCCTACTCTCAAAATTTGGAAAGCATTAGAGTAAGTTATCGCTCAAAATCTTGCCGTTTTAAGCCCTTTTTTCCGCGTCCGAGTGACGCAGGTTTCTCTCAGAGGATGCCAGCCCGCCAAAGAACTAAAAACACTTACCCCTGCACAAAGCTAGAAGCCGTGCCTTTACAAATTATGTTTCCAAGAAAGTGAACTGTTTGCGATAGATTGATAGGAGTGGTGGGAATGATGGAATGATGGGAGTGGCGAGAGTGACGGGACTCGAACCCGCGACCTCCGGCGTGACAGGCCGGCGCTCTAACCAACTGAGCTACACCCCCACACGGAAAAATCCGCACGGAAAAAATCCGTAAAACGATTTACGCCCACCCGCATAACAAGTCAAGGTCTGTAAGACGCATGACCGATTTTAACGGATGGTGGGCGGTGACGGGATCGAACCGCCGACCCTCTCGGTGTAAACGAGATGCTCTCCCAGCTGAGCTAACCGCCCTAAAGGCTGATTTATTAACCGACAAGTCGAGAAAAGTAAATCAAATAAAAAAGCCGACCGATTTATCGGTCGGCTTTAAAACGAAGAATCGCTTTTTATTTGTTTGCAGCTTCTTTAAGAGCTTTACCAGCTCTGAATTTAGGCTGGTTTGAAGCAGGTATCTGAATGGCTGCACCGGTTTGTGGGTTACGCCCTGTAGAAGCGTTACGCCGCGTCACCAGAAAAGTACCAAAACCAATAAGACGGACTTCGCCACCTGAAGCGAGTTGGGCAGTAATTGTATCCAATACACTTTCGATTGCGTTTGCCGCGTCGGTTTTTGTTAGGCCAGTATCACCTGCAACTTTACTAATAAGATCATTCTTGTTCATCTAAATATCCCTCCAATTGGGCGCGCTTTGTTAATAAAGCAATTTAAGCCCCGATTCGAGGTATGGTAAAGCAAAAAACCGCTTGTTTTAACCCGCCTGTGAATATTTTAGGGATAAAATTAACAATTAATTAATGCGTTCTTTGTGAATCCTGAAGCCCGCTCATCGCCGCTTGCTGCTTGGCTTCATAGGCAGTTTGATCCCACTCAATTGCTTCGGGTAAACGTGTGAGAGCAATTTCGAGAACTTCATTCATGGATTTTACCGGAATGATGTCCAAACCATCCTTAATATTGTCTGGCACTTCCGACAAATCTTTAGCATTCTCATGCGGAATAATAACCCGTTCAATACCACCACGACGCGCGGCGAGAAGTTTCTCTTTCAAGCCACCAATCGGCAATACCTGCCCGCGCAGAGTAACCTCGCCAGTCATCGCAACTTCTTTGCGCACCTCAATGCCTGTCATAAGTGACACAATCGTGGTTGCCATGGCGATACCTGCTGACGGGCCATCTTTAGGCGTCGCCCCTTCCGGCACGTGAACGTGAATATCTTTCTTATCGAATAATGGCGGCTCAATGCCCAAATCCGCACTTTTAGAACGGACATAAGAAGACGCCGCACCGATGGATTCTTTCATGACATCCCCAAGCTTACCGGTGGTTGTCATTTTGCCTTTACCTGGAAGCATCACGCCTTCAATGGTTAGTAACTCACCACCAACTTGCGTCCAAGCCAGACCAGTCACAACGCCGACTTGATCTTCTTGCTCAGCGAGGCCGAACCGATAACGAGAAACCCCTAGGAAATCCTCAAGATTATCCGGGATAACCGACACATCTGAGATTTTCTCACGCACGATTTTAGTGACCGTCTTACGGCAAACATTAGCTAAATCACGCTCCAGATTCCGCACACCTGCCTCACGCGTATAGGTGCGGATAATCTGGCGTAATGCGTCATCAGATAATTCAAACTCGCCCTTTTTCAAACCGTGGTTTGAAACGGATTTTGGCAGAAGGTGACGTTTCGCGATTTCAACTTTTTCGTCCTCAGTGTAACCGGGGATGCGAATAACCTCCATCCGGTCAAGCAAAGGACCTGGAATATTCAATGTATTCGCGGTGGTGACAAACATCACATTGGATAAATCATAATCAACCTCAAGATAGTGATCATTAAAGGTTGAGTTTTGTTCCGGATCCAGCACCTCAAGCAAAGCCGAGGCCGGGTCGCCACGATAATCCATACCCAGCTTGTCAATTTCATCAAGCAGAATAAGTGGATTACTGGTTTTCACCTTTTTCATAGACTGAATAATTTTACCGGGCATGGAGCCGATATAAGTCCGGCGGTGACCGCGAATTTCACTCTCATCACGCACCCCACCAAGGGACATCCGAACAAACTCACGACCTGTTGCCTTGGCAAGCGACTTACCAAGCGAAGTCTTACCAACACCGGGTGGGCCGACAAGACACAATATTGGGCCTTTCAACTTATTGGTGCGGTTCTGTACAGCAAGATATTCAAGGATACGTTCCTTGACCTTTTCAAGCCCATAATGATCCGTCTCCAACACTTGTTCGGCATTGTCCAAATCTCTTTTGACACGGCTTTTCTTCTTCCATGGCACAGCAAGCAACCAGTCGAGATAGTTTCTCACAACCGTTGCTTCGGCAGACATGGGGCTCATATTTTTCAGCTTCTTAAACTCAGCCTGAGCTTTTTCACGCGCTTCTTTGGAAAATTTTGTTTTCTCAATCTGGGCTTCCAACTCGGCAAGATCATCCATGCCATCTTCACCCTCGCCCAGCTCTTTCTGAATGGCTTTCAATTGCTCGTTCAAATAATATTCGCGCTGGGTTTTCTCCATCTGACGCTTCACACGCCCGCGGATTTTCTTTTCGACCTGCAGAAGACCGACTTCATTTTCCATATGCCCAAGCACATTTTCCAAACGTTCAGAAACCGACACATTTTCCAACAAGGCCTGTTTTTCAGAAATCTGAATATTTAAATGACCGGCAACCGTATCAGCTAGTTTTTGAGCATCATCAATTTCACGAATAACATTCTGCACTTCTTGAGGGATTTTGCGGTTCATTTTGACGTAATTATCAAATTGACCCACCACAGTTTTGGAAAGGCTTGTCAAATCCGGATTATCTAAATCTTCTTCCTCAATACCAATCACACTGGCCTGAAAAAAGGATTCATTTGGCACAAAATCAACCAGTCTCGCGCGGCGCAGACCTTCGACCAGCACCTTAACCGTCCCGTCAGGGAGTTTCAGAAGCTGTAAAATCGTGCCAACCGTACCGATATCGTAGACATCTTCTTCGCTGGGATCATCGAGATCGCCATCACGTTGCGCGACAAGCATAATCTGTTTGTCGTCAGCCATAACATCTTCAAGCGCTCGGATGGATTTATCACGCCCGACAAAGAGAGGCACAATCATGCCCGGAAATACAACAATGTTGCGCAATGGCAGAACGGCAAGTACTTCGGGTATTTTTGTGTAATCTGTGGTATCGGTCATATCGCTCATCGGAAGCTCCTGTTTGCGTATTATATTTGCGTCTTTATATTTATACCGTCACATTAATTATTGCGGCGAATGCTGCTAGATGGACAAAATCATTACGATTGATTCCTGTGACGCAGTCAAAACCAATAATGAATATATGTTAGCGCACGCACCTGTTTTCAACAGCTCGATGCAAATTTCACAAAAAAAGTAGGAAATAAACTTTAAAGGCGGGTCTTAGGAAGCGCGATCTGCTTCTTCAGTTGTCTTTTCAGAATAAATATAAAGCGGTTGAGCTTTCCCCTCGACCACTTCAGGGCTGATAACAACTTCCTCAACGCCCTCTGTCGTCGGCAGTTCAAACATGCTGTCCAACAACATGGATTCCATTACCGAACGCAGACCACGCGCGCCAGTTTTACGTTCAATCGCACGCCGCGCAATCGCCTGTAACGCCTCATCTTTGAAGTTTAGCTTCGTGTCTTCCATATCGAAGAGACGTTGATATTGCTTTACCAAAGCATTTTTCGGCTCGGTAAGAATACGAACCAGAGCCTTTTCATCAAGATCTTCAAGCGTCGCAATGACCGGTAGACGACCGACGAATTCGGGGATAAGGCCGAATTTTAGCAGGTCTTCAGGCTCAAGCGTTTTCAACAAATCGCCGGTTGATTTAGTTTCAGGCTGGGCAACATTAGCCCCGAAACCAATGGATGTTTCACCGCCACGACGGGAAATGATTTTTTCCAATCCGGCAAATGCACCCCCACAGATAAACAGAATATTGGTTGTATCAACCTGCAGAAATTCCTGCTGAGGATGTTTACGCCCACCTTGAGGCGGCACAGAAGCAACCGTGCCTTCCATCAATTTCAGTAAGGCCTGTTGCACGCCCTCACCCGATACATCACGGGTTATGGAAGGATTATCTGCCTTACGGCTGATTTTATCGACTTCATCAATATAGACAATACCGCGTTGCGCACGCTCAACATTATAGTCAGCAGCTTGCAGCAATTTCAGAATAATATTTTCAACATCCTCGCCAACATAACCGGCTTCAGTCAATGTGGTGGCGTCGGCCATCGTGAAAGGCACGTCGAGAATTTTAGCGAGTGTTTGCGCGAAGAGTGTCTTACCGCAACCGGTTGGGCCAATCAGCAGAATATTCGACTTACTTAACTCAATCTCGGCATTTTTAGCGCTGTGGTTCAGACGCTTATAGTGGTTATGAACAGCGACCGACAAAACCCGTTTGGCATGCGCCTGCCCGATAACATAATCCTCGAGAACATCATGAATTTCCTGCGGAGGCGGCACACCCTCGGAGGTTTTAATCATAGAAGATTTATTCTCTTCACGGATAATATCCATGCAAAGTTCCACGCATTCATCACAGATAAATACAGTCGGGCCGGCAATCAACTTCCGAACTTCATGCTGGCTTTTGCCGCAAAAAGAACAGTAAAGAGTGCTTTTACTGTCGCCTGTTCCACCAACTTTGCTCAAATCTAGCTCCTGCTAAATTATTATTCGTGAGGGCCTCATGTTCAAAGACCAAATGCTTTTGAATGAATACGCTTAGAACACTGTAAAAGGTTTAACGAATCACTCTTCAAACATTCATCAAACTGACACAACTGTCAATCTAAGAATGTAAATGGTTTTAACCATTTAGCTTTATTATGCCTCTTCCTTTACGGCTTCACGCTTATCGACAACAGTGTCAATAAGGCCAAAATTCTTAGCTTCATCGGCTGTCATAAATGTGTCGCGTTCAAGTGCATCTTCGATTGTTTTCAAATCCTGACCGGTATGGGTGCAGTAAATTTTATTCAGACGTGTCCGCATATCGAGAATTTCTTTTGCATGGCGTTCAATATCAGACGCCTGCCCCTGAAAACCGCCGGAGGGCTGATGCACCATAATCCGGGCATTTGGCAGAGCAAAGCGCATATTCTCTTCGCCCGCACACAGCAGAAGCGAACCCATGCTGGCGGCTTGGCCGATGCATAATGTGGATACGGGCGGGCGAATATATTGCATTGTGTCATAAATCGCCATGCCCGAGGTCACGACCCCACCGGGTGAGTTAATATACATGGAGATTTCTTTCTTGGGGTTTTCAGCCTCAAGAAACAATAATTGCGCCGTAATAAGGCTGGCCATGTAATCTTCAATTGCACCAGTGACAAAAATAACGCGCTCTTTAAGCAGGCGGGAATAAATATCATAGGCACGTTCCCCGCGATTGGTCTGTTCGACAACCATGGGAACCATCGTGTTCATATAAGTATCAACAATGTCGTTCATCTATCTATCCTCTAAAGGTTTAAGAGCAGCTACTGCAAAGGGTTAACATGCACTTAGTCACGTGACTATATTATTCAGGTCACTTAGACGCAAAAAATCAAAAAGCAAAGATTGGGCAGAAAGATTGGTCAGTATGATCAATCTTCTTTTTTTGCTGCAGGTTTTTTTGCTGCAGGTTTTTTGGCGGCGGGCTTTTTCGCAGGCGCTTTTTTAGCGGCTGG
>ALYF01000002.1 GCA_000293845.2 alpha proteobacterium IMCC14465
CTGGGAAGCCGACGCATGGTGGGTGGTCAAGAAGATATGATTGTCGATGTCGCACTTGACCTACTTAAACAACAAAATGAACAGTCTTAAATAGGGGTAAGATTATGGAAAGATTAGATGCATATGCTGAAAAATTAGACACTGCTGCATTGACTGCAACTGATACACCTCAAATTAGTATTGAGGATAATTCTTTTACAGTTGAAGAGGCCTATCAAGTTCAAGCGAAATCTATTGATCGTCGATATGCACGCGGTGAAAAGCGTATTGGTATTAAGATGGGGTTAACAAGCCGTGCGAAGATGATTCAGGTTGGTGTTGACGAAGTGATTTGGGGGCGCTTGACCAATAAAATGGTATTGGAAGAAGGGAGGACTCTTTCAAAATCTAAATTTGTTCACCCGCGCATTGAGCCAGAAATTGTTTTTTTAATGAAAAAGGAATTGAAAGGTAATGTGACAGCCCTTGAGGCAATGAACGCGGTTGAGGCGATTGGTCCTGCGATGGAGGTTATAGATAGTCGTTATGAAAATTTTAAGTTCGCTTTAACCGATGTGATTGCTGATAACTCATCATCCTCAGGTCTTGTGATTGGAAATTGGCATAAGCCTGATATTGATATTTCCAATCTGGGCATGCGGTTAACTGTTAATGGCCAAGATAAAATGTTTGGTTCATCGGCGGCGATATTAGGCCACCCTGTGCGCTCGCTTGTGTCAGCGGCGCGTATGGTGGCGCAATCAGGTGAAACTCTCAAGCCGGGCGATATCGTTATGGCAGGTGGCGCTACGGAGGCGCATGCCGTTAGTATTGGTGAAACAGTGTCCCTTACCGTACAAAATTTAGGGACAATCAGCATTACTGTTGAGGCTTAGTGACGTCTTATGGCCCAACCACAAAATAGCCCTGAAATTGGTGAAACTATTCTAGCTGCTGGAGTTGCAACGAATATTCATGATAACCATCTAGCCTCTGACAAAATCCCTGTGATGTTTTTGCACGGCTCAGGTCCAGGCGTTTCGGCTTGGGCAAATTGGCGGTTAAATCTTCCGATTATAGGGCGCGAAAGGCGCGTTATAGCTCCTGATATCCTTGGTTTTGGCTTTACTCAGAGGCCTGAGAATAATCAGTATTCTATGCCGATTTGGTTGTCACATTTGAACGATGTTTTCCATGCATTGGATGTTGAGCAAGTTGATCTTGTCGGAAACTCATTTGGCGGCGCGTTGGCTATAGCGTTCTGTTCGCATTATCCGGAGCGGGTTCGTCGACTTGTGTTGATGGGGTCGGCAGGCATTGAATTTCCGCTTACAGCAGGTCTCGATGCGGTTTGGGGCTATCAACCTTCTGAAGATAATATGCTTAATATGATGGATGTCTTTGCTTATAATAAGCAGCTGGTTAACAAAGAGCTGGCTGCACTGCGATATAAAGCAAGCATTGCACCGGGGGTTCAAGAAGCCTATGAAAATATGTTTCCGGCGCCGCGCCAAGAAGGGATCACAAAAATCGCGACGGCTGAGGATAAAATTAAACAAATTAAAGCTAAAACATTAATTGTGCATGGTCGCGATGACCAAGTCATACCATTAGAAAATAGTTATCGCTTACATGCACTTATTGACGATTCTCAATTACATGTATTTGGCCGTTGTGGTCATTGGACACAAATTGAATATTGCGATGAATTTAACCAGCAAGTTATTGATTTTTTTGATGCTGATAGAGGCTATAAATAATGATTGAGTTATACACACATCCAATGTCACCTTGTGCCCAAAAAGTCCGGATTTTACTAGCTGAGAAAGGTTTGGATTGGCAAGCACACCATATTGATTTGACGCAAAAAGAGAACCTAAAACCAGAATATTTAAAACTTAATCCTCTTGGTGTCGTGCCGACCTTGGTTGATGACGGTAAGGTGGTGATTGAATCCAGTATTATTTGCGAATATTTAGACGAGGCCTACCCGCAAAAAACCTTCCGTCCTAAAGATGCTTACGAGGTGTCGAAAATGCGCTTCTGGATGAAGCATATTGATAATAAACTTCACCCGTCTTGTGGTGCTATTCAATGGCCCATGATAATGCGGCCCGCCATGCTTGAGCATTCAGCTGAAGAGCGCGCCGCATTATTGGAGAAAATACCTGAAAAACCTCGTCGTGAGAGGCAAAGACGTTTGATCGAAATGGGCTTAGATGCTCCAGATGTTACTGACGCGGTAAAAACTTATCGCAAGACAATATTGGATATGGAAAAAAACTTGGAAGGCCATGAATGGCTTCTCAGTAATGCGGTTACACTAGCGGATATTTGCCTTATTCCGTATTTCCAAACACTTTTCCAATTCGAGTGGACAGGGATTTATGAAGATTGCCCGAATGTTCAGCGGTGGACACAAAAATGGTTTGATCGCGCATCATTTGTTGAAGCAGTGCGTCAGGATTTTTCGGCTAAAATTATGGAAGACTGTAAACGCGACGGGCGCGCCGCTTGGCCAAAAATAAACGCCTACCTCTAATTATTTGTGAGTAGGGTCCTTTAACTTTTTAAATAACTCGTGTGTTCGAGAAGAGTTCGATGCCTATCCTAGTTCTAAACAAATCCATGAGTTTCAATAATTTCAGTAATTAAGTGGTTTATTTGGTTGGTGTAAGTCTTTTTTATGTAATTCCTTAGTGTCTAAGGATCTATAAACCCAATAGAAACCCTTGGCATTGGCTCAAAATCAATCATTTTTATAATACTCTAAAAATTATAAATAATAAATAAAATCAATGTGTTGATTGCATAATGTAACATAATTAATAAAGGTTAAATGGAATAGAAGTGGAGCATTAACGACGGCTGTCGCTAGATTATAATCGGGCTCTCGCCTCACCCGCAGGGAGCTATTGTCTTGGAAGTACCTTACCGGGGGGTGCATCAGTATTCTCCCCATTCTTTTTCTTTTTTGGGGAAATCAATGCTTCTTATTGTTTCTTTGTCTAATCGTGGATAATCGTTATTCCACCAATCTATAGCTTTATCAGAGTTGCTATAAATAACGTAGTCTTCCATGTACTCATTTGAATTAAACGACAAGTTTATAAGTTCATAAACACAATCTATAGTTTTGATAATTTGATTAAACGAGGGCGCTGAGTTGTTCTCAGTAAGATAATGTTTTAGTGCGCATCTGATGACAGATGGTGAGCAATCAGTTTTAAATCGAGTCACGCCAAATTTATTGTTTGTCCAAGTGTCATAAAGTGTCCATTGGTTTTTTTTAAAATCCAAATGATGCTTTTCCTCGGGACATACATTTTTCACAACTGCATCAATTATAATATGAACGTTTTTGGGTTTAGTTGAGAAGTGGTCATAAAACTCATTTAATGCATGAGCCATATATTCTTTTGACGTAAAAATATCGCATACGTAATAAAAATTAGTTTTGTTACTGACCTCTAAAACTTTTTTATTAACTCTTAAATGATAGTAAATTTCCCTAAATGTTTCATACGGCAGCATTTTAGATAGCTCTGCCTGACTATCTAAGTCTGAGATACTTTTTACCCATTCTAGGTAAGTGTTTTTCCTTTCATTTTTCTCTCTTACCTTTTCTTCATGGTCAGAGTCATAAATATAAAAATCATCTTCACATGGTTTATCAAATTTAGTCATCTAATAGCCTCCTAGTGGGCTGAGGTCGCGAAGCCACTGGCGAAGCGGCCTCTTGCCCACGGTAAGAGGTATTATTCGACTGAATATAACTCTCTCCTTTAGGAGAGTTATATTCAGTCTTATGTGTCCCAACGGTTTGGGACGTGGTACTTGTCATTTTGGGACGCGATGACTTTGAATTTGGGACGCGGTGATTGCAAATTTGGTACACGTTAGCCTTGCCTAAACTTCCACTTTTTCTCTCTAGCCACTTTGCTTTCACAAGGGCATTAATTGAGGTTTGGATAGTGTTTTTGGATTTGTTTAGATAATTGGCTAAGTAACGAATACCGCACCAAGCATATCCTTTTTGATTATTGATATGATTTAGCACGGCGATGAATACCCTTACGTCTCTGTCTGATACTTTATCATCTGAAACGATTGTATTAATCATTTTTATCCTCTGAACTAAATCCAGTTTCATTTGGTACTCTCAGTTCTAGACTTCTAAACTCAGCCACATGTTCAAATTGAACGTAATAGTCACCATCAATGTCAGCGATGGGAGGAAAGTCTTTATGGTTAACCATCCACTCAAATTCATTCTCATTCTCTTCGAGAAGTGCTTGAGCTTCTCTTAGTTTTATCCAGCGCACACCAATGTCATGATGCATGGCTTCCCCCATAAGGACGTTCTGCTTCCGCAGTCTTAGCGGCGATGTCAGCCATAATTTCTGACCTTAGCCATCTAAATTTCATGTTTGGGATGCTGACCGGGGGAGGGATTAACCCTTCTTTAGCCTTAGCGTAAACGGTGCTACGAGCGATGCCGTAGATACGCATGATATCTTGCACGCGTAGTAATTCATCTGTCTGGATACTCATATGTCCAATTCCTTTCTGCCGTATGTGGCAGAATGAAAGTGAACGTATTCATAAATGATTTACATGGTCTGAATTTTTATTGTTTAGACCATTTTTTTCTTTTCTTAATTACTTCCTCGATTGCAATCTCGGTTCGACCTGTCAGTTCTGCTAATTTTTTTATTAAGTCTTCTTTTTTGTATTCCGGTTTAAGATCATCATAAACATCTATAATATGCCTCGACTCCACCATGTTTTGATAAGGAGACATCCCTTTGTAGTTAATTTTATCTTCTATAAGTTGATAAAGTCGCTCTGTAATTTGAGGGGCGTGCTGACCCATATTTGATGCTCTAATTGCATACAACATTAGGTTTAGGTCTTGTGTTTTTTTTGTTTTTTTATCTGACTTATTTTTTAATTCAACCCAAAGACGCTCTAGGTGAATTAAATAATTAATACTTATATTTGGATTTTTCTTAAAAAAATAATCCCACCCATACTTTCTCTGTGTCTGATACTCGACATCTGAAAGTTCTTCTGGAGGTATTTCGTCCTTATCCATGAGAACAATATTAGACGTACAGGGACATAAGGTAAATATTATTTTAATAGTGGCAATTTGAGTGGCAATTTATTTAATTATTTTTAAATTATTGTTTTTATTATATATTTTTATAAGTCTGGCGGAGAGGGAGGGATTCGAACCCCCGGAACGCGCAAACGCTCAACGGTTTTCAAGACCGCCGCTTTCAACCACTCAGCCACCTCTCCGACGGGTACTGAATAACGCGACCGCTCGCCAAGGGCAAGTCATTTTCGGTATCAATCTCGCAAACGAATCCGTTTAAATAAAGATTGATGGTGTTTTTATGATGCGAATTTTTACAAGCCTTATTGTTTTATTTGTTGTAACGGCTGTTTTGCCAGCCTGCGCTCAATTGCAGTTTGGTGCGGAACTCTTAAAGCAAGGTAAACGCACGGCTGCAGGTGGCATATATAAAGTCGGCAAGCCATATAAAATTGCTGGTGAGTGGTATTATCCGAGAGAAAACACGAAATACGATAATATAGGTATTGCGTCTTGGTACGGTCCAAAGTTTCAAGGAAGAAGAACAGCCAATGGCGAAATTTTCGATATGAATCTCCTAACAGCGGCGCATCCGACATTGCCCATGCCAGTTATGGTTCAAGTGACCAATCTTGAGAATGGGCGCTCTATGAAATTGCGTGTTAATGATCGCGGCCCGTTTAAGAAAGACCGTGAAATTGATTTGTCACGACGGGCAGCAGAAATTTTAGGTTTTAAAGAAAAAGGCACGGCTCGTGTGCGTGTGAAATATCTTCATCGCGCGCCGCTCTATAATCAACTTGGCCAGCTTATCTCGGGCAATGAAAGTGACAGCTTTGTTTTTGATAAGCCTTATACACCTAGCCAGGATAGATATGTCAGCGCTGCACCTGTTGCTCAGGTGGAAACAAAATCTTTGGATGGTCAAGGCTTGCCTTCAAAGCAATCTGTTTTGCCAAAGCAAAAATATTATGTTCAGCTTGGCGTGTTTAGCCGCAAGGAGTCTGCCGAGGCGCTTCGCCAGAAGCTGGGACAAGTTGGACAGGTTGAGGTGAGTGAATTAACATCCGGGGGCAGAATGTTATATCGGGTACGGGTTGGCCCTGTCACCAGCCGCGTTGATGCAAATATTTTGGTTGATGATGTCTTAGATAATGGTCATCAGGATGCGTTTATTTTAGAAGAATAATCATAAGATTTTAAACGGAAGCATGAGGAGGAAAGCGTGAAAAGATTAAAACTGTGTATGCTGTTTCTGCTGCTATTCAATATATCATTCAATAGTGACGCTTACGCGATTGAGACACGCGCTACCCATGCCATATTGCTAGATTATGAAACCGGCATGGTTTTGTTTGAGCATAATCCCGATACACTCATGTCGCCTGCCAGCATGAGTAAGTTGATGACGGTTCTGATGGTTCTCGAGGCTGTTGAGGACGAACGCATTAGCATGGATGACAAATTTTTCGTGAGTGACGATGCTTGGCGGCGTGGGGGGTCGAAATCGGGCAGCTCTACGATGTTCCTCAACGCACGGTCTCGTGTTTCGGTAGAAAATCTTTTGCGCGGGGTCATTATCCAGTCTGGCAATGATGCGTGTATTGCGCTTGCCGAGGGGTTAGGTGGGTCCGAGGCAGGCTTTGCCGAAATGATGACTGAGCGCGCCAGAGATCTTGGTATGGATAATTCGACCTTTATGAATTCTACCGGTTGGCCAGATGTAGACCATAAAACAACCGCGCGAGATTTGGCTTATCTCACCAAGCATCTGATAAAGCATCATCCGTCATCCTATGGCATGTTTGCCGAGCGCAGTTTTACTTGGAACGGTATCACTCAACAGAATCGTAACCCATTGCTTTATGCCAATATGGGGGCGGATGGTCTTAAAACCGGACATACGCAAGAGTCGGGCTACGGGCTCGTCGCATCGGCCGAACAAAATGGCAGGCGGCTTATTCTGGTGATTAACGGATTGCAAAGTAAAAAAGAGCGCGCTTCGGAGGCCAGAAAATTGATGAATTGGGGCTTTCGTGCATTTAGCAATGAAACACTCGCCGCGCCGGAAACGATTCTTGTGCGGGCACCTGTTTGGCAGGGAGAGTTTGCAAGGGTAGGCCTCGCGCCTGCCAAAGCGTTTCGTGTCGTTCTGCCACGAACGGGATTACGCAAAATGGTTGTGACCGCCAGTTACGATAAGCCTATTCTCGCGCCGATAACCAAGGGTATGCCTGTCGGTAAATTACGTGTTACTTTGCCTGGTCTTGAAACGCAGGAGATTGATTTGGTGACAACCGCCAATATTGAACGCGAAGGCATGCTTGCGCGGGCGCTTTCTGCCATATCCTATGTTATATTCGGTGAATAAGGATATGGTATATGGATGCTCCCAGCGCTAACAGTCCAGGTCGGTTCATCACGCTTGAAGGTGGTGAGGGGGCTGGTAAATCAACACAGATTCAGGTCGTGAAGGCTTATCTTGAAGACCGCGGCATTGATGTGATTGTCACGCGCGAGCCGGGCGGCACGCCTGCGGGGCAGGAAATACGGTCATTGCTTGTGAGTGGCGATAAGGATAAATGGTCGCCTCTCTCAGAAACTTTGCTGATTTTAGCTGACCGTGCCGCGCATTTGGAACGGGTTATCCGTCCGGCCTTGGCGGCGGGGAAATATGTTGTATGCGACAGGTTCTTTGACTCGACACGGGCATATCAAGGCGTTGCCGGCGGGTTGGGGCTAGAGGTTATTCATAATTTGCAACAAGTTGTTCTCGATAAAACCCTACCTGATGTGACATTACTGCTGGATATACCGCCAGAAAAAGGTCTGCAACGGGCGCAAGAACGAGGCGGTGAATTGCGTTTTGAAAGCAAAACACTGGCGTATCATCAGACATTGCGCCAAGCTTTTCTGGATTTTGCTGCACAAGAGCCGGATAGAATGGCCGTGATTGACGCTGACCGAGATATTGAGGTAGTGAGTGCAGATATTCGCTCGATTTTGGATGACCGTCTGAATGTCTGAATTTATTGATGACTTACCGGATATTGATGGCGCACGTTCACCGCGTTTTTGCCGTGAATTAATAGGGCAAGAGGCGGCGGTTACTCATTTCTTATCTAATCTTGCACAGGGTAAGTTGCATCATGCGTGTCTTTTGACAGGCCCAAAAGGGGTTGGCAAGGCCAGTTTTGCTCATATGGCGGCACGTTTTATGCTGCATCATGCAGATCCGGTCTCCGCGGCTAAAAATGCCGACAATCTGATAATTACTGCTGATGATACACTTGGAAAGCAAATAGAGCAGGGCAGTCATCCGGATTTAATGATTGTGTCTCGCCCGTGGGATGTTGCCAAGGAACGCTTCAAGCAAAGCATATCCATTGATGAAGTCCGTAAAATCAGGTCATTTTTTAACTTAAGCGCAGGCATGGGGGGTTGGCGTGTCTGTATTATTGATGCTGCGGATGATATGACCCTTAATGCGGCCAACGCGCTTCTCAAAACACTTGAAGAACCACCGGCTAACTCATTGTTTTTAATTGTATCTCATCAATCCGGCGGTCTGTTGGATACAATACGGTCACGCTGTATGAAAATCGCGTTTCAACCGCTTTCAGCGATAAATATTCAACATCTTATGCATCTTGGGTTTAAAGGGGGCCTTAAAGATGGATCTAAAGATGGAGCAGACAATGCGGATGCGGAACAGTCTGTTGCCGCCATTGCGCATTTGTCGCGCGGGAGTATAGGGCGCGCCTTACATATTCAAGACACAAATGGCCTTGAGGTTTATTCCGATATGGTCAAATTATTGCGCCAATATCCGCAAATACAGACCGTTGCGCTACATGAGGTGGCCGAGCGCATGTCCAAACGAAATGCCGAGCATCTTTTTGTGGATATGGGAGAGTTTTTACTCCAATGGTTACATCAATTAGCCCGTTCCTCTGCGAGAGGGGAGACACCGCGTGTTATTTTTGAAGGAGAGGAAGCAGCTTTTCAGGCAATGGTTGCCGATAGACCTCTTGAAGCGTGGGTGGATGTATGGGAGAAGGTGACGGAACTTTACGATAATGCCAAGCGTCTTAATCTTGATCGCAAGCAAACGGTTCTAGAAAGTTTCAAGCTCATTCAATCGGGTGTCTAAATCCGATATAAATTCAGGTATATTCAGGTAATAAATGACGCGACCTTATTTTATAACGACAGCTATCTCCTATCCGAATGGCCCACCGCATATCGGTCATGCTTATGAAGCGATTGCGACGGATGTTATTGCGCGCTTTCACCGCCTTGCGGGGGAGGAGGTTTATTTCCTGACCGGGACGGATGACCATGGTCAGAAAATGTTTCAGACCGCGCGTGACCAGAATATGTCGCCGCTGGAACTTGCGGATGAGTTGACCCCAAGATTTAGAGATATGGTTGCAGCGTTTAATTGTTCGAATGATGATTTTATTCGTACGTCAGAAGCGCGCCATTATGAAGCCGTTGCCACCATATGGAAGCTTATGGCGGATAATGGGGACATATATAAAGACTCCTATGCTGGCTGGTATTCAGTGCGTGATGAGGCTTTTTATACCGAAGCAGAATTGCAGACCAACGAGGCGGGCGTTAAAATCGCACCTTCCGGCACAGAGGTTGAGTGGGTCGAAGAGGAAAGTTATTTCTTCCGTCTGTCTGCGTATCAGGACAAATTGCTGGCTTATTATGATAGCCATCCCGATTTTATCGCGCCGACCTCGCGCAAAAATGAAATCGTCTCTTTTGTTTCAGGTGGCCTGAAAGATTTATCTATTTCCAGAACGAGTTTCAGCTGGGGCGTCCCCGTACCGGATGACCCCGACCATGTTGTGTATGTCTGGGTGGACGCTCTCACAAATTATTTAACGGCTGCGGGTTTTCCAGATAATCATGCTTCCTTATGGCCTGCCGCCTTGCATATTATCGGTAAGGATATAACGCGCTTCCATGCTGTTTACTGGCCTGCCTTTTTAATGTCTGCTCAGATTGCCTTACCTGAAAAAGTCTTTGCTCATGGTTTTTTAACTTTGCGCGGCGAGAAAATGTCGAAATCCGCGGGCAATGTTATGGACCCTTTCGATATGATTGAGCGTTTCGGTTCGGAAAATTTGAGATATTTTTTCATGCGCGAAGTCCCTTTCGGGCAGGATGGCAGTTTTAGCGATGACGCTATTATCAATCGTGTTAATGCTGATTTGGCCAATGACCTTGGTAATCTTGCTCAGCGCAGTCTGTCTATGATTGCCAAGAATTGCGAGGGTATCATGCCTACGCCCGACTTAAATGCTGAGGGCGATGCTGCATTGCTGGCATTAGCCGACGGGCTTCACGAAAAAATAACCAGGTCTATGGATAGGCTGGCAATTCATGAATATCTGAAATCTGTATTTGAACTTGTTTCGCAAGCCAATCGTTACTTTGCTGAACAAGAGCCGTGGAGCCTGAAAAAAACTGATCCAGAACGGATGGGGACGGTACTTTACCTCGCTGCTGAAACCATTCGACAGGCAACGATTACCCTTCAGCCCGTCATTCCAGAAGGCGCGTCGCAACTATTGAACCTTTTATGTGTCCCCGACAATGAGAGGGATTTTGCGTCCCTCGGTACCGCCGGCAGACTAGCTTCTGGTCAAGCACTCCCGAAGCCTGAAGTTATTTTCCCCCGCTTGGAAGCTGACCCCGAAGCATAAACCAATTTATCTCGACATTATTAACTGTGGTATTTATGCAACGGGTATGCTTAGCTCATGAAAAGATGTGCCGAATTAACTTGTCAGACATCTTTGTTGTGACATCCTCAAATGTGAGGACGTCTTTTAACTCAGTATGGTAAGTGATGACGGATTCAGGTCTGAAAAAAGAAGCAGAAAATAAAAATCTAAATAACTCTTTCAGAGATATTTTCGCGCATATTCAAAATTCAATTAGAATTTATATGAGCGCGTCTGTGCTTTCCTATATGTCCATGCTTGTTGTTATGGGCGGGGTGATTAGCAGTATTTCCACCTATCTGGTTATTAGCGGCCTGACGCCCGTCACGCCAACTGAATGGGTATTTAAACTCCTTATCTTTATTAATTTATTATTCGTTGTTCCGCTGATTTTATTCGTCATCATTGGGCTGGTTAAACTCTGGAAGAAGCGTCAGCTTAAACAGCCTGGCTCTCATCTGAATGTTAAGCTGGTTTCGATGTTTTCGATTATTGCAGTCGTGCCGGCTATTTTGGTTGCGATTTTTGCTTTTGTGACGCTTGATCGTGGGCTTGATAGTTGGTTCAGCGATCGTACAAAACTGATTATCAACAATACCGCCTTGGTGGCTAATGCTTACTTGGATGAGCATAGAGCGAATTTGCGCCGCGACAGTGCGATTATGGCAAGTGATCTCAACCGTGCGGCTGGTGCGCTTGATCAGGATTTGGCTAAATTCACAACATTTCTGACAGCCCAAGCGGCATTAAGGTCCATTCCGATGGCCTTGCTGATAGACGAAAATGGCAAGCTGATTACAGCTGCGCAAACGAAACGTCAAATCCCGATGCAACCGCCACCCAAAGAAGCGTTTGAAGCCGTGAAAGAGGGGCAGCCGGTTATTATGACCTTGGGCGGGCAAGCGCAAATCAGGTCTCTCATGAAACTTGATGATTTTGACGGGGTTTATCTTTACACCGCAAAAAAGGTCGACCCGCAAATTGTTGAGCATCTTGCCAAGACAGACATTGCGATGCGGGAATATAACTCGCTTGAAACGCAAAGATTTGAGGCTCAGTTAACTTTCGCGCTGATTTATATCGGTATTGCGTTGGTTCTGCTTTTAGCCGCTATATTTTTTGGTCTTGGGCTTGCCAATGGTCTGGCGTCGCCAATCGGCCAACTGATTGTGGCGTCTAAGCGTGTGAGTAGCGGTAAGCTGGATACGCGGGTTGATATTGTTGGAAATGATGAAGACATTAATCGTCTTGGTCATACCTTTAACCAAATGACCGAGCAGTTGAGCAAGCAGAGACAAGAGCTTGTGGATGCCCGTGATGATTTGAGCCGCCGGCATGAATTTACCGAAATGGTTTTAGACGGCATAAGTTCAGGTGTGATTGGTCTGGATGAAGATGGGAAAATCAACCATGCCAATTTGCTTGCCCAAGATATTGGCGGCGTGAATGCGTTTGATATGGTCGGGCGCCCAATTGGGGATGTCTTACCTGCTTTTTCAAATTTGCTGATTATTGCTGATAGTAAAATCTCCCGTTCCGTAGAAATTGAATTAAAAGATGATGATGGCAATCGTCGGATATTGCTGGTGCGGGTTGCCAAAGGCCATGCAGGTAATGAAAAAAATTATGTGATTACATTTGAAGATGTAACCAATCTGATTTCTGCGCAAAGAACGGCTGCGTGGGCGGATATTGCGCGCCGCATTGCGCATGAAATTAAAAATCCGTTAACACCTATCCAGCTTTCAGCCGAAAGATTAAAATCTAAATATGAGGGCGAGGTTTCTAGCGACCCCGAAATTTTCAAGCAATGTACAGAGACGATTATTCGTCAGGTCGGTGATATTGGCCGCATGGTAGACGAGTTTTCTTCTTTTGCGCGTATGCCAAGTGTTGTGTTCAAAAATTTTGATATCAGAGATGCAGTTAATCAAACCGTGTTTCTCCAGCGTGTTGCTCATCCAGAAATTGAGTATGTGTTTGTATGTGAGGAAGGGGGAGAAATCCCCATTCATGCTGATAATCGATTGATAAGCCAGGCACTCACAAACATTCTTAAAAATGGTGCTGAATCAATTTATCGTAATGTAGAGCGTGTTGAGTCAAAAATAGTTGTGACCCTCAGGCAGGAGGATGAAGTTATATCCATTGATGTTGCAGATACAGGTATAGGTCTGCCGGACATTAACCGGGAGGCTCTGTTGGAGCCTTACATCACAACACGGGAGCAGGGTACCGGCCTTGGTCTCGCTATTGTGAAAAAGGTTATGTCTGATCATGGAGGAGAGATTACTCTCGGTGATGCACCGTGGGTAAGAGACGGGAAATCTGGCGCACAGATTACTTTAAGTTTCCCGTCGATTAAGCGTGAAACGGTAGGGCATTCCAAAGTTGAGGAAGTGATATGACAGGGGATGTTTTAATAGTTGATGACGAACGTGATATTTGTGAGCTCGTATCCGGGATTTTAACGGATTCGGGATATGCGACCCGTACGGCGTCGGACAGTGATACTGCTTTAAATGAAATTGCCAAACGGTGTCCGTCTCTGGTTTTGCTGGATATCTGGCTACAGGGAAGCAGGCTTGACGGTCTTGAGGTGTTGAAATTACTGAAAGAGCGTCTGCCAAATTTACCGGTAGTGATTATTAGTGGACACGGCAATCTTGAAACGGCGGTCAGCGCCATCAAGATTGGGGCTTATGATTACATAGAAAAACCGTTTAAGTCGGATCGGCTTTTGCTGGTAATTCAAAGGGCAATAGAAAATTCAAAGCTCAAAAGAGAAAACTCCGAATTGCGACGTAAATCCGGACAATATGAGCTTATTGGTGACTCGATTGCCGTCCAGAAACTAAGAAGTTCCATTAATAAAATCGGCCCGACAAATAGTCGGGTATTGATTACAGGGCCTTCGGGGTCTGGCAAGGAGCTTGTGGCCCGAGCGTTACATAAAAATTCAGAACGCGCTTCGGCTGCTTTTGTGGCGATTAATGCAGCCATTCTTGAGCCGGAGAATATGGAATATGTTCTTTTTGGGCGCATGGAAGATGGAGATGTGGTGCCGGGTCTGCTTGAGCAGGCGCATGGTGGCACGCTCTATATTGATGAGGTTGGCGAGATGCCACTTGATACGCAGGGCAAAATTCTGCGCGTCTTAACGGAACAGAAATTCGTCCGTCTTGGTGGCGGGCCGAATGTTTCTGTTGATATCAGGCTCATGTCGTCAAGTTCGCGGGATTTGAGTAATCATATCGCTAAGGGGTTGTTCCGAGAGGATCTTTATCACCGGCTAAATGTTGTACCGATTGAGGTGCCCTCTCTGGCGCAACGCCGTGATGATATTTGCATGCTGGTTGACTATTTTGTCGACTATCTTGTCAAAAGCTCAGGTTTTGCCCCTCGCAAAATTGCAGATGATGCTCTGGCTGTTATGCAATCTCATGCATGGCCCGGTAATGTTCGACAGCTTAGAAACTGTGTTGAGAATATGCTGATTTCTGCGGCTGATAGTGAACATGACACGATAACTGCGGATATGTTGCCGGCGGATATATTGTCAGCAACCAAGCTCAATATTGAGGAAAGCGACAGTACGCATATCATGACGCTCCAATTGCGTGAAGCCAGAGAGATTTTTGAAAAACAATATTTGTTGGCGCAAATTGACAGGTTTGGTGGGAATATTTCTAAGACTGCTGAATTTGTCGGAATGGAGCGTTCTGCGCTTCACCGTAAGTTGAAGACACTTGGGGTGAATCCAGCCAAACGCCTTAAACCGGCCTAAAGGCTAATATAAAGGTCAATCAGAGGAACGAGAATGCGCGTAATTATATGTGGTGCCGGACAGGTTGGTTTTGGTATCGCCCGACATCTTGTGGCAGAAGGAAATGATGTCACGGTTGTTGACAGATCCTCGGAGCTTATCCAGCGTATTAACAACACGCTGGATGTGCGCGCTCTTGTCGGTCACGGCTCTCACCCCCAAGTGCTCGAAGATGCGGGTGCGGAAGGTGCTGATATATTAATAGCCGTGACTGCTTCTGATGAGGTGAATATGGTGGCCTGTCAGGTTGCCCTGTCACTTTTTTCGGTGCCTAAGCGCATCGCGCGTATTCGGGATCAAAAGTATCTCGAAAAGGAATGGAAAGATTTATTCAGCCGCGATGAGTTGCCTGTTGATGTGATTATTTCGCCTGAACGCGCTGTCGCTGAACAGGTTATGCGACGATTGGAAATTCCGGGTGCTTATGACACGGCTAATTTTGGTGAGAAAAATATACAGTTTCTCGCTATTAATCTCGACGAGAACTGCCCTGTTCTTGAAACACCTTTAAAACAATTAACGGATTTATTTCCTGACCTTCAGGCAACGGTGGTTGCCGTTAAGCGAGATGGTAATTTATTTGTCCCTAAAAGCGATGATTTGATGGTCGCAGGGGATAGTGCCTTTTTGGTAACGGCTTCTGAAGATTGCGAACGGACCATGACTATTTTCGGTCATGAAGAACAAGAAGCCAGAAATCTTATTATCGTCGGTGGCGGTAATATTGGATATCATGTTGCCCGCCAACTTGAAAAAAGAGGTGTTCGTAATTCTGTGCGCCTTATTGAAAATAGTGAAACACGTGCGCGTCATATTGCTGAGTCTTTAGAGGATAGTACGGTGCTTCTAGGAAGCGGGCTTGAGCCGGATATTTTGGCTGAGGCTGGCGTACGGGATGCTGAAATACTTCTGGCGCTTACCAATGATGATCAGGTCAACCTCCTGACAACGATGCTGGCGCGTACTGAGGGGTGTGAGCGCGCACTTTGCCTAATTAATAACACGTCCTTTTTACCGCTGGGGCAATCAATCGGTCTGGATATTTCAATAAATCCGCGTGCGATAACGGTATCGTCCATTCTCCAGCATATCCGTAAAGGTCATGTGCTTGGCGTCCACACAATTGAAGATGGTGAGGCGGAAATCATTGAGGCGGAAGTGCTGGAAACATCCGCCTTTGTTGGTCAAAAACTACGCCAGCTTAATTTGCCGGACACAATGCGTATTGGGGCTATTTTCCGAAATGGCGACGTGCTCATGCCAAGAGGTAATTTCGAATTTAAAGTTGGTGACCGGATTATTATTTTTGTTCTAACCGATGCTGTTAATGAGGCTGAAAACTTCTTTAGCGTTGGGCTGGAATATTTCTAAGCATCATGTCTTGGGGAATAATTATATTTTGTCTGGGGTGGGGCGGTGTTCTCCTCTCGACAACAATGCTACTTCCGCTGAGTTGGGCATTGTTTCAGGCGGATTATAACTATGTCAGTCGTTTTTTAATCAGTTTTATGATTTCGAGTTTTGTGTCCGTTGCCTTTGTGCTTGTCGGTAAAAGCAAAGATATTAAGCCAGTGGAAAAAAGTGAACTTTTCCTGACAGCCGTTTTTCTTTACTTGTTTCTGCCCATATTAGCGGCGATGCCATTTTACGCGCTTGAAAATAATGGCACCCAGACCTTAGGTGCAACTATCGGCCTTTGGGAGGCTTATTTTGAATCTGTCTCCGGTCTGACAACAACGGGAGCAACGATATTCGCTGATCCGGCTGAACTGTCTGAACCGTTATTAATTTGGCGTTCAGTCCTTGGATGGTTAGGGGGTATTCTCATCCTTTCTCTTGGGGTTGCATTAATGGCGCCCAACGGATTTTTTGGCATCAGCCTCAAACCGTTAAATATCAGGCAAAATGCCAGCGAGCCTTTGCCACATAGATTGCGACGGTCTTTCAAATATGTCGCAAAGCCTTATTTTGGGCTCACATTCATCGGCATGGTTTTTCTTTTGCTTACCGGAACGGAATTGGCTGAGGCCGTTTCCCTAACTTTTAATGCGATTTCCACAACCGGCTTTTCCTTATCCCTGAATCCCTTGGATAGTTTTTTGACCTCACAGGCACTCGTTGTTGTGACTTTGTTGATGTTTGCAGGCAGTGTCAGTTACCCACTTCTGATTGCTGCACAAAATCTTACATTCGAAACATTCAAAGAAGATCGAGAGATACAAGATTTTGTCGTGACAATTATCTGTTTGGGTGTGGCGCTTGCCTTAATTTTACCGAGCCATTCACTTCTATCGTCATTGACTATGGCGGTGAGTATGTTGTCCACGACGGCTTTTATGATTTTAGACCCGAAAATCATCACAACTTATTTGCCGGCGGCTATCTTCTTTCTGCCTGTATTGATTGGCGGTATGACCCTTTCAACAGCAGGGGGGCTTAAAGTATTGCGGTTCTATCTTTTGATTAAGCGTGTGACTTATGAGGTGGTTAACTTGCCATATCCAAATTCCGTCGAGTCCATGCATTATGGCGGCAAGTTTGTCACCAAGGAAACAATGGCCTCCATTTGGGGATTGTTTCTGATGTATTTCATTGGATTTGTCGGCAGTTTTCTCATTATGTCTTTTCTGACAAATGATTTTGAAATCGCTTGGCTGCTGGCTCTTGCGCTATTGAATAATGCGGGCGGGGTACTTCACATGGCGGCGCATTATGATTTATTGGTGAATATGCCTCCAATTAGCCATATTCTCATGTCATTCATCATGATACTAGGAAGACTTGAGTTTCTTGTTGTTCTGGTGATTTTACTGCCAAAACTTTTAATCCGCGGGAACTAGGCGCGTTATTAAAAGTAGAAATTAAAGAAGATTTGCATGACTCGAATTGCTTATGTTGATGGTGCTTATTTGCCTTTCGATGAGGCAGGTGTCCATATTGAAGATCGCGGCTACCAATTTGCCGACGGTGTTTATGAAGTATTTGCGCTGATAGATGGTCACATGCTTGATGTTGACGCGCATTTAAAGCGGCTGGATTTATCACTTGAGAAAATAAGCCTTGTTTCACCGGTTTCCCGTCCGGCTTTGCTGGTTATTTTAAACGAGACCATCCGCGCCAATAATATCAAAAATGGCCTTGTCTATATGCAAATCACCAGGGGCAGGGCGGCGCGTAATCATGCTTATCCAAAAACACTGCACCCTGTTTTAAGTGTGACAGTCAGGCCGATGAATGAAACCTATCGTGACCATGTTGCTCAGTCAGGGATAAAAGTTATTAGCCTCGACGACCAGAGATGGAAGCGATGCGATATTAAATCTATTTCGCTTTTGCCCAATGTGATGGCAAAGCAAGTCGCGGTTGAAGCCGGCGCACAGGAAGCCTGGATGATTGACGAGGCCGGTCTGGTGACAGAAGGGTCATCTACAACAGCATGGATTGTTGACGCGGCTGGAAAACTAAGAACCCGTCCGCTTGCTAATGATATTTTGGATGGCATTACACGCCAAATGCTTTTTAAACTGGTAGATGAGTTGAAACTCGAACTTGATGAAACGCCTTTCACAATTGACGAGGCCTATGCAAGTAAAGAAGCTTTCTCGACAGCTTCTAGTCTCATTGTCATGCCAGTTGTCGATATTGATGGTCATAAGATTGGCGATGGCACACCGGGGCCGGTTACAACCAAATTGCTGCAAAGCTATAAAATATCAAATTCTTGAATTTATCAGTTAACTTCTTCTTTAAAATTAGTGTAAAGTAGACTTGTCTTCGATGTTTGGAGACACCGGATTGTTGCGTTAGAGGAGAAGCATCCGTGCGTTTAATTTGGCTGCCTCCCCAGTCATAAAAATGGGGTTTACCCATGTCTGAGAAAAATCTTCAAGACTCTTTCTTAAATCATGTTCGTAAAAATCGTATGCCATTGACTATCTTCTTGGTCAATGGTGTCAAACTACAAGGCGTTGTTACTTGGTTTGACAATTTTTGTATGTTGCTGGGGCGTGATGGTCACTCACAGCTTGTCTACAAACATGCCATATCTACAATAATGCCTACTCAGCCGATTGAAATTTTTGAGGCTGAACAAGGTGACGAAGTCCCGGAAGAAGACTAGGCGAGATAAGGGCTTATAAACCCTTACCTTTAGCTGTTTGCCACATGGTCTCTAATTCGGCCAGCGTCAAATCATGCATGTCTTTGTTTAGAGTCTTGGCTTGTGCTTCCATGTCATTGAAACGCCGTGTAAATTTTTGATTTCCGGCGCGCGCGGCCTGTTCGGGATCAATTTTCATATGACGAGCAAGGTTGGCAATAACGAACATCACATCGCCCATTTCATCTAATTGGCGTTCTGATGACCCGTTCTGGTCAATTTCTGCGCGCAATTCACCAAGCTCTTCATCAAGTTTATCAAAGACCTGTTGCATATCCGGCCAATCAAACCCAATGCGGGCGGCGCGTTTTTGTAATTTCACAGCGCGGGACATACCGGGGAGGGGATTAGGAATATCATCGAGTAAGGATGTGGTTTCATCTTCAGTTTTAGCGCGTTTTTCTTCTGCCTTAATTTCTTCCCAGCTATTTTTGACGTCATCAGCTGTTTTATTTGCTTCATCTCCAAAAACATGAGGATGGCGGCGTATCATTTTTTCAGATACAGCATTGGCAACATCGTCAAAATTAAACAAGCCGGCTTCTTCGGCCATGCGGGCGTGAAAAACAACTTGTAGAAGCAGGTCACCAAGCTCGTCTTTCAAATCATCCGTATCTTCACGTTCAATCGCGTCAACGACTTCATAAGCTTCTTCGATTGTATAGGCGGCAATAGACTTAAAGTTTTGCTTTAAATCCCACGGACATCCGGTCTCGGGTGTGCGCAGTTTTTCCATTATAAGCAACAACTCATTCATTTTAGATGACTTATTCATTGATATGTCCTAATTCGCAGAGATTTTTTATTTCTAACGAATAACCCTAAACAGTCCGTAGAATAATATAAATCCTTATAATGTTTGCCTCAGATAGAAGGTTAGCTAACAACTATAAGAAAGGGCATAGGTATAGGTATTAGGCAATTACCAAATTACCCATAGCTTAGATGCCATTATTATTTTATTCGCATAATATATATTATGACAAATTTATAAGGACAACTAGTTGGATGCTAGTCGCATGAATAAACAGTTGAGTTACGACACCAGAAGGAATTGGAACCGCCACCACTATTACTTCTGCAAGCCCCATTAATTAGGTTATCGCTTGAGTCCCGATATTTAACCCTATATGTATTACTGGAGTGGTTCCTCCAGAGCGCCGTGTTGGTAACAATATTGTTATTTCCAAAGCTCGACCCGCAAACCGGAACAGTACGAGCAGTCGTACCCGATTTTGCATAAACTTTTGTGTTTGGCACTGCATTCTTGAGTGCCGTCGAAACTTCAGATTCTTCTGCCAGTTCCCAACCAACACCTTTTGAAAGGCAATGGTTCCACGGTGTAATTGCTAAGTTTCCGGCCCCTGAGTGCGTTGTGAGCTGAACATTGGCCGTTGCATTAGATGACGCTGGTATATCCATGCTGTAAGAAAAATCCTTATAGTATGAGCTTCCCGTGTAATTTAATGTCTTTCTGATTGTGTAACTTACGCCAGTCACTGGGCCGCCATCTGATACTACCAGCTTAACGTTACCGTCTGCCAAATCTAAAGTTAGTGACGATGGCGTTTTTGAGGCAAATGTGCAGGTCCAGCTAGAATGGTTGCAACCGCCAATGAGCGGCATTGTGACTGTATTTGTTGTGTTGGACGCTGCACAAGCATCACCAGAAGATGAAGGATTGGCTGGTGCAGATTGATTAAATGCAACAGTGTCTTGGAAATGGCTGCGCATCGTTGAATTAATCCAATTTTGCACTGCTGTCGCCGAGGAGTCTGCCGTTAAAGTTGCAGACGATAATGCTGAACTGATCACAGACAAGCACGAAG
Source organism: alpha proteobacterium IMCC14465 (assembly GCA_000293845.2). Taxonomy (GTDB): domain Bacteria; phylum Pseudomonadota; class Alphaproteobacteria; order RS24; family RS24; genus Micropelagius. Next base: position 20,642 of record ALYF01000002.1, read on the forward strand.
AATTTCCGGAAGTACCACAGTAATTCTGACCGATTATTCCGCTTTCATGTGCGTCTAAACCTATATTTACCATATCACTTTGAGTAATAGTTGAGGTGGTATAAGTTCCGCTATTCGTGGCTGCTATTTTACCAAGTTTAAAAGCAGTTACATTTTTCTTAAGAACTGTTTCTGTAATGCCACCAGATCCGCCTGATCCGCTTGATACACAGTTCACAACCGCATCAACTGCATCACTTTCACCAGAAATACAATTATTAAGATAATCCATCATGACGGCATTACTACTGTCAAAGAAGCTATGAGCCGTAACAGATGTTGTAGAGAGAATGTTTGTTAAATCTGATGCTGTGATGTCTAGTGACGTATCGGAAACGGCAGCTATTGCAGATGCAATAGAACTCCAATTCGAATTTGTTAACGAACAACTCCCTGCCCCCCCAGTAGTGCTATGAGTTGAGCTATAGCAGTTATCCCAATTTGCAAGCGTGAAGTTAGAGCTATCTGTATTCGCCAAATAAGCCGTAAACGATGTTGTGGAAGCAAAGCCGATATGGGTCCCTACCCAGTCCTGAACTGCACTCGCTGTCGGTGAACTGCCAAGCCCTGAGCTTGATAAAGCTGTCTGTAAAGTGCTGATTGTTTTTGTGCTATCCAGCGCCAGCACATCAGATGTGCTGAATAAGTTGCCAATAGCGTTGTCTACTAAGCCTTCTGTCAAACCTGATGATGGATGATTGGTGCTATCTGAAACCATTTTGCCGATTTTCCACAAGGCTACATTCGTTGCCGTCGCGCCAACTACATAGGATGTGAGTTGGGAAGGCTGTGTTGTGGTTGTGCTATCCAGTGATGCAAATTGCCCGGCAAGATAATCAATGACATTACTATCAGTCAAATCGATAGAAGATGTGTCCAGGCTGACAATATTATCAATGAGAGCCTTCGTAAGTGTATGCGGCGTGTTATCTGCCGCATCAAGTGCCGCGGCAACCGCAACGGCACCACTGGCAATATCGTCATATTCAGATTTTGGAATACAGGCACAATTGCTGATAGAAGCCGAACAAGTTGTTAATGGCGACGTCGTGGAACTGCTACATTGGGTTTGTAAATTGGCTACAGCTGATGCAGCAGCTTCATAAGTTGTATTGTGATCTGAGGATGCGCTATAACCGAGTTGGTTCGCGTAAATAGCTTTTGTATTTGTTAGGTAAGTATCAAAATATGATTTTTGCTCTGTATAGGAAGTAAATCCGTTGCCACCACTCGTAATTCCAAGGGTCGCTTGGCCATATGCAGTTTTGAAATTTGTATATTGCGTATGCGTTAAACCTGAACAGGCTGAGATGGAAACGACAGGACTTTGATCCAAGCCCCAATTCACACAATCTGTATCATAGGTGCCAGCCGTCACTTCCTGACATAAAGTTGCGCCGGCCGTGTCACTCGGGAAACCATTCGTCAAACAAGAACTGGTAATGGTTGAAACGGACGACCCGTCATATTTACCCTTCCCTGTCTTTGATGTTCTGAATGCTGCCTCGGCAAACGGAGATAAAATCAGTCCGGCAATAACGAGAAAAGCCAGTTTCATGTGGAGCTGATTTTTAAACATATTTTCACCTCTTTTAACTTAACGCTAACTCAACAAATGGGGGAAACGGTTGCATCGGAAAATGTCGTCTGTGGAACCGGACAATAACCTTCAGGAATATCTGGGCCGACTAGAATAGGGTCGCCAGCCGCGATGGTTCCGTCATCATCACTGTCGTGGAACAAATCCGTTGGATTGGTCGGGTCGGAAGATAAATTTGTATAATCGGAAGCATCTGAATCACCGAAGGTGAAACTGTCTAAATCGCAATCCCCATCTGTGCAGGTGCACCGCATGAAGAAGTATGACGAGTCGCTAAAAGATGAGCAAACATTGGCGCATTGCAAACCAAGTTGACCTTCTTTCAGGATGGTCGTGCCGGTCACATGGAGATTTACCGCATAAGGTATGGCTTTATTATAAGCATTCTCAAAGCTGGCATTAATGCCAATAACAGAGGCTTTTAAATAGTCATAGCAATTTGATGTAGATGTAATGCTTGTTTGGCCGACAATATCAGTTGTGCCTGAAAGGTCGTTGGAAAGTTAAATATAATCTTGATCAATGGATCTGTTGACCCTGTCATCTGAAGCAAATGTTGCTTCTCTTTTAGCTTCATCTAGAAAGTCATTGTAAACCGTAAGTCCGACTGAAGCGATAATCCCCAATATGGCGATAACAACAAGCAACTCAATCAACGAAAACCCATTACGCATTTATTTACCCTCGGCTTATTACTTAAGCTATTTTACCTAGACGCTATAATTATGCAATTCATAGTATAAGTGAGAGCAATTCTTATCTAATTTATGGTAAAAATACCAGTCTTATATTGGCTTAAAATTAACTTAGAGTAATCTCAAGCCCATCATAGGCTGGCCTTATATGATTGGGTAATTCTTGGCAAAGGGTCTCGTAATCCATATCAATATGTAAATTGGTAAGATAAGCTTTTTTGACTTTAAGCCTCTCAATATATTCTAATGTCTTCTCAAGATGAAAATGGGTCGGATGCGGTGTCAGACGCAAGGCGTCGACAACCCAGACATCAACCCCCTCAATATAGTCTAGACTTTCATCAGGTAATTCACTGACATCACTGGAATATACCAGATTACCAATGCGATAGCCGAGCGAACGAATACGGCCATGCTGTTGCGCGAATGGAATAATCTCTAAGCTCCCCCCCTCCCCGGTAACGACAACCGGCGCAAGGCTTTCTTCGATACGGCAATCCTCAAGGATAGACGGGTAGCCGCTGTTTTTAAGCTCCTCAAAGCAATATTTAAATCTGGTTTTAATGGTCTCGGCTGTCATCGCATCCATCCAGACCGGTATGCGTTTCATATGTTTATAAACAAGAGCACGCAAATCATCGATACCATGCGTCTGGTCAGCATGGTCATGGGTCAGTAAAACAGCATCAATTCTGTTGATGCCCGAATCTATAATCTGTTCTCGTAAATCCGGTGATGTATCAATGACGGTATTTGTGAAACCTTGTGGCGTTTCAAGCTGAATAAGAAGCGAACAGCGCCGTCTTTTGTTTTTGGGTTCATTGGGGTCACAAATACCCCAATCCCCATCAATTCGCGGCACACCGCCTGAGGAACCAGATCCCAAAACTGTAAATTTAAGTGTCATGACGTGCTGCTTGCCGTAAGAGGCTGACCAGATTTTTCAGGGGGTATTGCTTTGGTGAATAGTTTGAAGAAATTAGTTCCACTTATGTCTATAAACTCCTGATAACTAATACCTTTTATATCAGCAATAAGCTCAGCTGTATGACGTACAAAGCTTGGTTCATTTCGTTTGCCACGATGTGGTGTCGGCGCAAGAAAGGGCGCATCGGTTTCGACAAGTATCCGGTCAAGCGGCACAATCTCAATTACATCCCTTATTTCCTGAGTGTTTTTGAATGTCGCAATGCCAGAAAATGAAATATACATGCCAATATTCAAAGCACGTTCAGCAAGTTCCGGTCCGGCAGTAAAGCAATGTATCAGCCCCGGAAAACTGCCCTTTCCCGCTTCCTCTTCCAGTATCATAGCTGTATCCGTATCGGCATCACGGGCATGAACGATAAGCGGCAGATTTGTGTCTCTGCTGGCGGAAATATGCGATTGAAAGTTTTTCTTCTGAGCCTCACGCGGGCTGTGCTCATAATAATAATCAAGCCCGGTTTCCCCGATACCGACTACTTTGGGATGGGCGGCTATACGTGCCAACTCATCTGCGGATGTTTCTGGTTCACTTCCGGCTTCATGTGGATGAATGCCAATGGAGCAGACAAGGTCTTCATAAGCCTCTGCCAGTGATATGATTTTATCGGCTTCAGTGATTTTCGTTGAGATTGTGAGCATAAGACGCACACCAACTTCTCTTGCGCGCCGAATAACATCATCGCGGTCCTCGACGAATTCTGGAAAATCAAGATGGCAATGGCTATCAATCAACATGTGCTCTGTCTAGCATATCCGCGCGCTAAGCAACAGTATCTGTGGCTACTAATTCGACAAGTTGCTCAATGATTTTACGTGTTGGCCCTAATCTTTCATCATCGGGTTTCCAGTTCATTTTGAAAACCATTGTGTGATCAGGTCTCAATTTTGCATGCGACGCGTGCCGAGATAAATAATCGACAAGCCCGGCAGGGTTGGCAAATTGATTATTTCTAAAGGTTATAATAACCCCCTTATTCCCTACATCAATTTTCTCAATCCCCGCTTTTCGGCAGAGTGTTTTTACAATCACAACTTGCAGAAGATTTTCGGCCTCACTCGGAAGTGACCCAAATCGGTCAATGAGTTCAATGGCAAAACCATCCACTTGTTCGGGTTCTATGAGATTGGATAAGCGTCGATACATGGCCATTCGAAGCTCAAAATCTTCGATATAATTTTCCGGCAGAAGCACGGGCGTATCAATATTAATCTGCGGCGACCAGCTTTCCTCATGCGCGACACCTTTTTGAAGTGCAACGGCCTCTTCGAGCATGGATTGATAAAGCTCATAACCGACTTCTTTAATATGACCCGACTGCTCCTCGCCCAATAAATTACCGGCGCCGCGCAAATCCAAATCGTGGCTTGCAAGCGTAAAGCCTGCGCCGAGGCTATCGAGTGATTGGAGAACTTTCAGCCGTTTTTCTGCGGGACCGGTGAGTGGTTTTTGATCATCATAGGTAATATAGGCATAAGCACGCAGCTTTGACCGCCCCACCCGTCCGCGCATTTGGTAGAGCTGTGCGAGGCCAAAAAGATGCGCGTTGTGAATAATCATCGTATTGGCTGTCGGGATATCGAGACCGCTTTCAATTATCGACGTCGATACGAGCACATCATATTGCCCGTCATAAAATGCGGTCATACGGCTTTCCAGTTCCTTACCCGCCATTTGCCCATGTGCCGTGATAAAATTAACTTCAGGCACATTTGCGGTCAGGAATTCGGTTATTTCGTCAAGATTGGAAATATGTGGGCAAATGAAAAAACTTTGACCCGCACGATATTTTTCCCGCAAAAGGGCTTCGCGGATAATCACCGGATCGAAAGGTGTCACATAAGTCCGAACAGCCAGTCGGTCGACAGGTGGTGTGGCAATGAGCGATAAGTCACGCACGCCGGTGAGCGCGAGTTGCAGTGTCCGCGGTATCGGGGTGGCAGATAGCGTCAGCACATGAATTTCAGATTTAAGTTTTTTAAGCTGCTCTTTATGTTTAACCCCGAAGCGTTGCTCTTCATCAATTATGACAAGACCCGGATTTTGAAGCTCAACTTCTTTTGACAGCAGTGCATGCGTGCCGATTACGATATCTATCTTGCCGTCTTTTAATTCTTGCCTGACGGCGGCAATTTCTTTTTGCCCAACAAGCCGAGACATTTCACGGATTTCAATCGGCAAGCCTTCAAACCTCTCTTTAAAAGTTCTGGCATGTTGCCTTGCGAGTAATGTGGTTGGCGCGATAATAGCCGTTTGTGCGCCTGACATGGCGACGATGAATGCAGCGCGCAGGGCGACTTCGGTTTTTCCAAATCCAACATCACCGCAAACAAGCCGGTCCATTGGGCGGCCGGAGCCAAAATCTTCAATAACGGCCTCAATACTTTCAAGTTGGTCGTCAGTTTCATTATATGGAAAGCGCGCACAGAATGTTTCGTATAATTTATTATCAACTTCGAAAACACGGCCTTCACGTAGTTCCCGCGCCGCAGCAATTTTAATCAGTTCATCGGCAATGTCCCGCAGCTTATTTTTAAGTCTGGCTTTGCGTGTCTGCCAATTTGCCGTGCCCAGTCGGTCAAGCTGTGCGCCGACATCATCTGGCCCGTAGCGGCTTAAAAGGTCAATATTTTCAACGGGAAGATAAAGCCTGTCATCGCCATGATAAATGAGCTTGAGGCAATCATGCGGTGAACCAGAAACGGTAATTGTTTCCAGCCCCTCAAAGCGTGCCACCCCGTGATCGGCATGCACAACAAGATCACCTTTGGAAAGCGTGCTGGCCTCAGTAATAAAGTTTGCGGCTTTTTTAGTTGCTTTCCGCTTTACGAGGCGGTCGCCAAAAACATCCTGCTCGGTGATAACAACTATATCTTCTGCCTCAAACCCGGCTTCAAGCGGCAATATACCTATTCCTGTTTGCCCTTCCGGTAAGTTCAAAAAGGCTGACCAGCTATCAACTTGTGTAATTTTGCTCAGATTATGTTCCGCCAACATGCTGGTTAGGCGTTCACATGCCCCGGCAGACCAGCTGGTGAGAAGAACTTTTTTATTATCTTTGATTAATGCGTTAATATAATCTGACAACTCATTAAATATATTGGTATTTTCTTTGTTTCTTTCGGCTGCAAAGCTGCGTCCGGTACGAGCGCCAAAGCTCAAATTTGCTGATTTTTGCGCGCTATCATCTGTCTCAAAGGGTGTCACAGTGATTGGCGTTAAACGCGTTTTCGTTTCCGCCCATTCTTTCTGCGTAACATAGAGATGTTCCGGCGGTAGCGGGTGAAGTGCGGGGGCTTCATTTTTAAGCGCCATCTCCAAAGCTTGGCAACGCGCATCATAATAGTCATTAACTTGTTCAAATCGGACATCAGCTGCGTTTTGTGCGAGATGATCCAAGGTCACTTTCATATCACCGCAATGATCAAAGATGGTTTCCAATGACTCATGAAATAAAGGCAACCAATGTTCCATGCCTTGGTGACGCCGTTTTTCGGATATGGCCTCATAGAGTTGGTCGCGGGATGTGGCGGGGCCAAATTGCTTGATATAACCTTGCCGAAACCGCGTCACAGTTTCATCATCTAAGCGAATTTCACTCGCTTGATACAGGTTGATAGCGTCGCGTTTATCGAGGCTTCGCTGAGTTTCAGGCTCAAAGATGCGGATGCTCTCGAGTGTTTCACCAAAGAAATCCAGCCGGAATGGTTGCGCTTCTCCCGGGGGAAACAAATCAACAATGCTCCCTCTTATCGCGAAATCACCCTGCTCCATGACCAATGAACTTCGGATAAAACCATTCTCCGCCAGAAACAATAGCAGGCCGTCCATATCCACATTGTCGCCAATCCGTGCTGAAAAGCTTTGCTTTTTGATAATTTCTTTCACGGGCAGTTTTTGTAAAACTGCGTTGACACTCGTTAGCAGTATAAAAGGCGTGTTGTTTTCTTTACATGCGGCAAGGCTTGCTAATGTCGACATGCGTTGTGACATAACTGTTTGCCCGGGGCCGACACGGTCATAAGGCAAGCAGTCCCAAGCCGGTAAGGATAAGACGCTTATATCGGGTGCAAAAAAACTTAAAAGATCTTCAAGCGCCTCGCGCTTACCCGCATCACGCGCAATATGTAGCAAGCCGGGCTTTCCCGCTCCGGATAAAGCACGGCAATAATCTGCGAGAATAAGCGCATCATAGCCATCAGCCACACCGGAAAAACTGCGTAGCCTATAATCAATTAATCTATTTAAATCAGTTATTTGTTGAGGCAACTTCAAGTCATATGTTTAAGGCTTAGGAGTCTGTCCAGTAACGGAGAGCGCAATGTATCTGGTAATTCTTGGCGCCCTGTTGACCAGGCAAATAAATCAGTGTCGGAAAGCTCCAGAATCCGTTCATAATCATCAAGTTCATCGTCGTTGAGATCGGCAAGATTTTGTTCGGCAAATTTGGAGAATATAATATCCATTTCTTTAATACCGCGATGGCAAGACCGGAAATAGAGTTTCTTCCGTCTATCATCAAGTGTCGCTATAAATGTTGGCATAACTCATTCCATATAAAACAGTAGTGAATGCATAATATAGTTTCATTCTTTTGAACAGGTAGAAGATATTAGACCCACTATTTTAAATCCGCTGTTTACCAGCCTTGAGACATTAACAGGTGTTGGGCCAAAGATATCAGCGCTTCTCGAAAAGCTGTGCGGCCCTGCCCCAGTTGATTTATGTCTTCATTTGCCTAGCGGTATAATTGATCGCCGTTATCAGCCAACTGTGCAAGGGGCTGAAGATAATCGCATTGCGACATTTGAAATCATGGTCGAAAAGCATAATGCCCCGCCGCGCAAATATCGCCGCGCGCCTTATAAAATTTTATGCAGTCACGATACCGGATATCTAACCCTAATTTATTTTAACGCCAAAGCCGATTGGTTGAGCCGCAGTCTTCCGGTAGGACAAAAACGTATCGTTTCGGGACGTGTTGAGCGTTTTAAAGATAGCTTGCAAATGGTGCATCCTGATCATGTTTTAACAGCTGAAGAATTCGAAAAAATGCCGCTTGTGGAGCCGGTATATCCGATGACAGCAGGGGTAACATCAAAGCCTCTCTATAAAGCGATTAGAGGGGCATTGGCGCGTTTGCCTGACCCTGATGAATGGCAAGATAAAGAATGGCTTAAAAGGCAGCAATGGCCCGCATGGAAAGCCGCTTTACTGGCAACGCACGCTCCAGAAGATGCGGAAAACCTTCGCCCTGACGATATTAACCGGCAAAGGCTGGCTTATGACGAGCTCTTAGCAAACCAGCTTGCTTTAGGGCTGGTTAGGTCTCAACGGCGATCCAAACCGGGTCGGGTTTTAACAGGAACAGGGGAGCTTAAATCAGCCCTTCTCAAGCAGCTTCCTTTTACACTAACTGGTTCTCAGGAAGTGGTGCTGAAAGAGATATTTGCCGACCTTCAATCTGACCAGCGAATGCTGCGTTTACTTCAAGGTGATGTCGGCAGCGGTAAGACCATCATTGCACTTTTATCAATGCTGCATGCTGTTGAAAGCGGTACCCAAGCCGTGTTGATGGCGCCAACAGAAATCCTTGCCCGTCAACATGCAGAAACAATTATGCCGCTTTGTGATGCACTTAATATTCGCGTTGAGTTGCTGACCGGCAGAGATAAGGGCAGTAAGCGTGAAGAAAAATTAGCTGGCTTCAGACAGGGTGATACGCATATCGCGATTGGCACACATGCACTTTTTCAAGAGGATGTTATTTTCGACAATCTGGGCGTGGTCGTGGTTGATGAACAACATCGCTTTGGTGTGCATCAACGCATGCGGCTTTCGGCAAAAGGTCACGGGACTGATGTGCTGGTGATGACCGCGACGCCGATACCACGCACACTTACGCTCGCGGCCTATGGTGATATGGATGTGTCGCGTTTGACAGAAAAGCCCGTCGGACGTCAACCGATTGAAACAACGCTTATAGATGTTACGCGCATTGATGAAGTTGTTGCGGGTCTTAAACGTCAACTTGAGAAGAAAAGCCGCATATATTGGGTCTGCCCGCTTGTTGAAGAGAACGAAATGCTTGATTTAGCCGCTGCAGAAGCGCGTTTTGAGGACTTAAAGGCAGTTTTTGGGGCGCGGGTCGGCATGGTGCATGGCAAAATGAAGCCAACTGAAAAAGATAAAGTCATGGCGCAATTCCAATCCGGTGAGATTGAGGTGCTTGTTTCGACCACTGTTATTGAAGTTGGTGTGAATGTACCAGAAGCGACTGTCATGGTTATTGAACATGCCGAGCGGTTTGGGCTATCGCAACTCCATCAGCTGCGTGGACGTGTTGGTCGCGGGGCTGACAAATCATTTTGCATTTTATTATATCGCTCACCGTTAAGTGAAACGGCAAAAGCACGACTTAAAATTATGAGAGAAACCGAAGACGGGTTTTTGATTGCTGAAGAAGATTTACGGCTTCGCGGCGCGGGCGAGTTATTGGGGACACGCCAAAGCGGGTTACCACATTTCCGACTTGTTAATCTCGACAGTCATAGCGGTATGCTTCCGGCCATTCATGATGATGCACGTTATATATTGGAGACAGATCCGAAGCTGACCTCACCGCGCGGGGAAGCGTTGCGCTTATTGCTTTATTTATTCAAACGAGATGAGGCGATAAGATTGCTGGAGTCAGGTTAGAGATTAAGACTTGCCTTCTTCTTCGTCAGGCTGACTGGTCATGCCTGCGGAGATAACAAGCCTGGCCCCCTCCTCTATCGTCATGTCCAGAACACGCACATCTTTGCGCGGATAAAAAAGCAGGAAGCCGGATGTCGGGTTCGGCGTCGTCGGCACAAAGACAGAGACCGTCTCATCTCCAACAATATCAGCAATCTGGCCTTCTATATCATTCGTGATAAAACCCACGGCCCAGCAGTCTTTCCGCGGGTATTCAATCATAACAACCTGTGAAAAGGAGCGCTGACCGTTCTCAACAGCGGCCTTAAAAATTTGTCTTAGAGCGTTATAAATCGTACCGGCAATCGGTGTTTGAGAAATTAAATTCTCACCAAATTTAACGAGTGAACGACCAAAGAAGTTTGTTGTCAACGCGCCAACAATAAACACAATTAAAAGCGCGAGAATGACACCAATACCCGGCACATCAAATGGGAGATATTCAGAAGGTTGAAACGACGCCGGGATAAGTGGAGTGAACCAGCTATCCAATAAACCAATAAACCAGGTGATAAGGAGAATGGTAATCCCAATCGGGCCTGTTACCACGAGGCCTGTCAGGAAACTATTCCGCAAGCTGCGCATAACAGATTTGGGTGGTTTGGGTTCTTCGAGAAGCGGATCAGACATGAATAGAACTTATATTATTCAATATGATTTGAAAACAGACCCGTGATTATTTTTGCATCTTATTTGTCTTGTTACGCAAATATCTTTTATAGAGTGTTGGTGCCAGTACATGGTCATAAAGTTGTTCTGCTAAGGGGCGAATAAAAGGCAAGTCAACAAAGCGCGCAAGAATAACGAAACCAGGTAAATGTCCCCATAGCGTAATAAAGGCATGTACCCCGCTGACAATCTCGCCATTGGGCAGGCGCGCATGTAGACGTTTAAGCATGTCGTCTTGCGCCATACCATCAGGCGCCAGGCCATCAGGCGCTGAAATGGATATATCAATAAAGTCGAGTGGGGAGTTTTCGGCGCCGTTTTTCTTCACGGCCATTTTCTCATACATGAGTATTTCGGGCGCGCAAATCGAGCAACTCCCATTATAAAATATCTCAGTTTTCTGGTTTTTTTCGCCTGTTTTCATAGTGATGATATAGGTTGATGGCTTTTATAGAAAAATTATTTTTTTATATTTAATAATGCTGTATCTGGAGACGTAAAATCGAGTTTTTGAGGGGGACAATTTTGGACTTTTTCCAATTTTCATATATATATCATGATGTAAGATTGGTAAGATAAAGTTTGTAACATAGTTTTGAAACGGCACGAATTTTGCTGTTTTTTAGAGTAAAATGTATCTCGCTGTATCCTGTTTTTTTCTGCGTTTTTTGTATCTTGAGTAATCTATGCGTAAAGTTGATGTAAATAAGTTAACCCGCCCCGGTTTTCACCGGCTTGAGAAGAAGCTTTACCTGCGCTGTTATCAGGGCGGTTCCAGAGCTTATGTCCATCGCCACCGGAATTATTGGATACTGATTGGTGACTTCCGAAAACTTGATATTGATGATGCAGAGGCAATTAATGATGCCATCCTGACGGCTTTAGCGCGCGGGTATGACGTCGATACTATCAGAAGCAAAATTGCCCGACGCGAAAGCCTTGAGACGCTCTGGGACAAAGTAGAAGAACCGGAGATAGAAGAGCCGGCTGTTGAAGATGATCGTATTCTCTTTAACCGTGTCGCTACTGAGTGGTTTAATAAAAACAAATCATCATGGGCGCGGGAAAAAACCATCGCGCAAATGTGGCGGATGCTTGAAGTGTATTGTTTTCCGCATCTGGGTGATATGCCCGTTGAGGATATTAGTACCTCCGATGTCGTTCAGTGCCTTGCACCAATTTGGTTAAAAAAACCTGAAACGGCTGACCGCTTGATGAGTAAGTTAAAGCGGATTTTTGAATACGCTCAATCGCGTAAATATTGTGTGTTTAACCCGGCAGTGTTTTCAGTGGATTTCGAATTACCACGACGCGCAAAAGTCACTCGCCGAAACGTGGCGCGAATTGACTATGTGCGTGCTGCGCATTTTTGGAATGAGTTTAATACGAAAGCAGACCAGCGCTCACTCTCAGTTCAAGCCGCTAAGATATTGATGTTATTATGTAAATCACCCATGCAGATTGCCCAAATGAATTGGATGGATTTGGATCTCACAAATGCGCGATGGATGATTGGTTCATTTTCCGAAACAGAGCTAGAGCTGAATATGTATACGCCTATCCCCTCAATTGCCCTTGGTCTCCTAAAAGATCTTAAAATGGAAACCGGTAATGAACCGTTTGTATTTTATAAACAGAACAAACAATCTGACACCATCACCGAAGCCTCTATCCGTCATGCCATTCAAAATATTTGGGGTAAAGGCCTGACGCCATTTGGCTGGTTGGGGACTTTTAAAACGTGGTGTCGTTCAACCGGATATTCTCAATCATTGCTAGAAGTATATTTCAACCAATCAGCTTTCTTGAGATTGAACATTTCGGAACGTCAGGAAATGTATCGCCAATCTCGTATCATGCTGACACATTGGCAGGACTATCTCATCGGCGAAGCTAAGGTCACAGAGCGCGCCCGCTTATAGACATTGATTATAATGAGGGTCGGGGTTAAGCCTGATTTAGCCAAAATAACTAAAGCTAAATTTTATTCATTTTAATAAATAAGTTCTATGACTTTAAAAAAAATTGCCCGGAACCGGAGTGCAGTTCCGAGCAGTTGTTATTATTTTTTTTATTATTAAGACAACGTCCCTACTATATGCCATTAATTAATAATAGTAAAAAGATATGTATCTCAATCTGTATCTTAAAATATAAGATGTTTAACATACTGATTTTAAATGATTTAAATTTAATCTTTGCCCGAGCTCACGAAAACGTAAAATTTATAATCGAATCAACTGTCTAAATTATATTTTTTTATATCTATTAGCTTGAGCAAAGCTGGCGCATACGATGAATAAACGATCAACGTCTTCATGAGTTTTATAAATTGCAAAAGACGCACGGGCTGACTCTTCCACCCCAAACCGTCGCAGGATTGGTTGGGCGCAATGATGCCCTGACCGAATAGCAATGTCAACTTCGTTAAGCCCTATGGCGATATCTTGTGCGGAAAACCCATCAATATTAAAGGATAAGACGTCAGCCTTTTGGGAGGACTGCCCTAATATAGAAAAACCGGGAATAGTCTTTAGAGCGTCAGTTGCCATTGTCAGCAGTGCCGTCTCGTGTAACGCCGCAGCTTGCAGGTCAAGCGTGTCTAAATAGGTGAGTGCCGCACCAAGGCCAACAGCATCGGCAAGACTTCCAGTACCCGCTTCAAACTTAGCCGGCACATCCGCATAGCTTGTTTGGGTGAAGGTCACATCTTTAATCATGCCCCCCCACCCTGCCATGGGCTCATCTGGTCAAGCAAATCGCGCCGCCCATAAAGGGCACCAATGCCAGTTGGCGCAAAAATCTTATGTCCTGAGAAAGTTAAGAAATCGCATCCCAATTTCTGTACATCAACTTTGAAATGCGGCAGAGACTGCGCCCCATCAACCAGGCTTACCGCGCCGACAGCACGCGCCATTGCGCAAACTTCAGCGACGGGGTTAATTATGCCTAACACATTGGAAACATGGGTTATTCCGACTATTTTAGTCTTCGGGCTAAGCATATTTGCATAGGCCAGCAAATCCAGTTAATCTAAATCAGTCGTTGGTATCACGCGGATAATAGCACCCGTCATTTGTGCCACCATTTGCCAAGGTACAATATTTGCGTGATGCTCCATTTCCGAAAGAATTATCTCATCACCGGCCATTAAGATGTCACGCCCATAACTATTAGCCACGAGATTAATGGCCTCAGTTGTTCCCCTCACAAATATGATTTCCTCAGGGCGTGCGGCATTAGGATATTGCTGAACCGTTGAGCGCGCTTCCTCATACATATCTGTTGCTTCACCCGCAAGTGCATGCGCCCCCCCGATGAACATTAGAATTTGTCCGCCTATAAAACTGACTGACAGCATCTATCACCTGATTGGGTTTTTGACTTGTCGCACCATTATCAAGCCATGTTAGCGGATGACCATTTACCTCGCGCGATAGGATTGGAAAGTCAGACCTGACCTTTGCGCTATTATATGACTTGGCGAAATGACTTGTCTCATTTGGGGTCTTCTGAGGTTTTGACTGAGGGGATTGTTTATCAATAAAATAATAGTTCCCGCGATGTTTGCCCTGTAAGGCTTGGCGGCCCCATATTGGTGCAAGGATGCCATTTATTGCCCTTTTAAACATGGGGGGGGAACATCGGTAACATCAGCGTTAGCTGAAATAGCTCAGTTATTTAATGGTAAATCATCCATTGGCGCTCTTAAACCCTGCTGAGTGAGCTCTGCATCTGATAAAATGAGGTCATTTGAAGCGATATCGTCCTCAATAAGCGTGCGGGCAAAGTTTGAATAATCAAATGCACCACTTGATATTTTGTTCATAAAACTATGATATTGCTCATTAATATCTAGAATTTTCATGGCAGCACTCTCATTGCAGCCTAAATCTTCGGTGTCTCGAAGAAAATCCTCTGATAGAGCCTCAGCTATCACGTCAGAATCGGGTTTTTTTGCTGTCATTATTCTCTCAGGGTTCTAATGGCGACTGTATAGGTGTTAATTAAAATCCTAAATTTAGATTTTGACCTTCATAATACCAAGCGCATCAGGAACCAATATGGCAAGCGATACATAACGTGTCAGCAAAAAGCGTTGTAACCCCTGCGCATCCGGTTTCACGATAATTCTCATATAAGAATAAATCATTCAGATATATAAGGTATTGAGCTGAGATTGTGATTTGGATGAATTTGATAATGAGGCAGCCTAACAAGGTTTTCATCTTCATTTAGACTTTGTGTTGCATTCATTTTATTCCATTAAATCTCAAATACCCTTAATATATAACAATAAATATTAAAGGTAATATTATAATGATTTCAAACAAAAGAATTCTGCACATTGCTCGTTTTGATACATTGGTAAAGAAACCTTCAGTTTCCTATTATTCATGCGATAAAAAAATCTCCCTTGGGTTTCTTAAGAACAACAATATTGTTAGGGAGTTTTGTTATAATGACATTTTAAGAATGAACAGCCTCCTAGGTTCTAGAAAAAGTTTTAAGGGAAAAGGGCTAAAATTACTCTTAAACACCATTGATATTTTTGACCCTGAAATTATTGTTTTGGGTCACGTCGATATTCCAACAGACATTATGTCGACAATAAGAAAAAATCGTCCAAATACAAAAATAATGTGTTGGAATGTAGATGCGCCAAGCTTGCCGGTTATGTCTAGATATAAAAGAATCGGCGCGTTTATTGATGTCTTATTTATAACAAGTGGTGGTGAAACATTAGCAAAGTTAAAGAAAAGTTTTCCACAAATACCTAAATTTTGTTTTTTTCCTAATCCGGTTGATAAGTCGGTTGAGTTCCTTAAGGCCTATTCAAGAGAAGATTATAAATTTGATGTTATGTATTGCGGCTCAGAGTCTAGGCTTAAAGATGTAACCAAGCGAACAAATAGATCAGACTTTTTAACTAAAACTATGCGTATGACGCCCAATTTAAATTGGTTTGTGGCGGGGTGTCTAAATCAACCCACAATTTTTGGTGCCAAACATTATGAAATAATGGGAAACACGAGATTTGGCATTAATTTATCACAATTCTATCCGAATAGTTTCCATCTTTATTCATCAGACAGAATCGCTCGGTTGATTGGAAATGGTCTACTTACATTTAACCAAGAATTTCCAGGGCTTAATAAGTTATTAGATTTTGAAGAAAAAACATCATTTAAGTCGCCTGAAGATCTGGCAAAAAAATTGAACTTTTTTAAAAATAATCCTTCAGAAGCAAAACAATTAGCTCAAAAAAATTCAGAAAAATATCACACACTCTACTCTTCACAAGAGATCTGTCAGTATTTTTTGGATACGTTGTACGATGAAAACCTTGATAAATATGCGTGGTCTGATGAGGTTTATACCTAAAGCCTCTTTTTTAAGGCATCAATTGTAAGCCTTGATGTCTTAAAACCCCTAGAATTGTCATAAAATTATTCAACCGTAACAGACTTCGCAAGATTACGTGGCTGGTCAACATCGGTACCTTTTGCAACCGCCGTATGATAGGCCAGTAATTGCAAGGGAATGGTGTATAGAATGGGCGAAAGCAGTGCGTTAATTTCGGGGAGATATATGACATCGGTAATATTATCCGTGTCTGTTTTGTCAGGATTTTCGGTCAGAAGGATAACATCTCCTTGACGCGCAATAACTTCCTGCATGTTTGAAATCGTTTTAGGGTACATCGCGTCTTTTGGTGCAATAGTGATCACAGGCATATTATCTTCAATAAGTGCGATAGAGCCATGTTTGAGCTCGCCTGCGGCAAATCCCTCAGCATGGATATAAGAGATTTCTTTTAATTTAAGCGCGCCTTCAAGTGCCAGTGGGCTCATGAGGCCGCGCCCAATAAAAATGGCATTTTCTTGCTTTGATAATCTCGTTGCGATCTGTTCGATATTTGCTTCGAGTTTCAGCGCCTCGCCCATCAAGCGTGGCAAGGTCAGAAGTGCTTTGACCAACTCATTCTCACCTTCCTTGCCGACACGCGCTTTGCCTAGAGCTAATGCAAAACAAAATAAAACTGCGAGCTGGCAAATAAAAGCTTTGGTTGAAGCCACCCCAATCTCCGGCCCCGCGAAAGTCGGCAGTGTCACATCGGCTTCACGTTGCATGGAGCTATCAGGCGCATTGACAATGGCAAGTGTTTTAACATTTCTGGCTTTACAGGCTTTGAGCGCGGCCAAAGTATCGGCTGTTTCGCCAGATTGTGACACGAATACCGCCAATGTCCCCTCATCCATCGCAACGTCTCGGTAACGAAACTCGGATGCAATATCAATATCCGTAGATATGCCGGCCAATGTTTCCAGCCAATATCGCCCAGTCATGGCGGCGTAATAGGCCGAACCGCATGCAATCAACACAATCCGCTTAATCTCTGATGTGTCAAAATCAAATTCAGGTATGTGAACCGTGGCTTCATTAGCATTAACATAATGCGCGAAAGTGTGGGAGATGACTTCGGGCTGTTCGAATATTTCCTTGGCCATGAAATGCCGATGTTGGCCTTTATCGACCAGAGATGCCGATGCATCTTTAACCTGCATAGGGCGTTTGACAGGCTGACCGTCAGCTTCAAAAATATCGAGACTGGTATCTGTTAGAATAGCCCAGTCACCATCTTCGAGATAGGTAATTCGATTTGTCATGGGCGCGAGAGAAAATGCATCAGAGCCAACGAACATCTCATTATCGCCATGACCGATGACAAGTGGGCTTCCTTTGCGTGCCGCAATCATCATGCGGTCTTCATTTTCAATGAGGAGCGCGATAGCATAAGCGCCCTCGAGCATGGCAAAGGTCTTACGTGCAGCAATCTTAATGCTATCTACCTCTGAGGCATGTTCTGCGAGATGATAGGAAAACAAATGTGCGATAACTTCGGTATCTGTTTCTGTTTGGAAATCAAACCCTTTAGCTTTAAGCGTGTTTTTGAGCTCCAGATAATTTTCAATAATCCCATTATGCACCACCATCACACTATCAGCCTTGTGCGGATGTGCGTTTTGCTGTGTCGGCGCACCATGGGTAGCCCAGCGCGTATGGCCTATACCGATATTTCCTTTTAGCGGTGTACGCTTAAGCTCAGCCTCGAGATTAACGAGTTTACCCTGACTTCTGCAGCGATCAATTTTGTTATCTAAAATGGTGGCAATGCCAGCACTGTCATAACCGCGATATTCAAGTCTTTTTAACGCCTCATAAATGGTAGGTGTGACATCTTCCTGACCAATAATACCAATAATACCGCACATAATTACTTGTCCTTTACTTTGGATTTTTTCAATCGAAACTTAACCGACCAGCCTTCTATCTCACGTAAAGGCGCACGCGTGAGCGCAAGGCTATCGGCTTCTATCTCCCCGGAAATGCTGGATGATGATCCAATATAAGCCCCGTCGCCAATTTTAACCGGCGCGATAAGGGATGAGTTCGAACCGATAAACGCCCCTGCCCCAATTTCAGTCAGATGTTTGTCAAAACCATCATAATTACAAGTAATCGTGCCCGCGCCAATATTCGCGCCTTCACCAATATGGGCATCACCAATATAGGAAAGATGGTTAACCTTGGCGTTATCCATAATTTGAGCTTTTTTAGTTTCCACGAAATTACCGATTTTAACCCCCGCGCCCAATTGTGTTCCGGGGCGCAGACGCGCATAGGGACCAATTTGGACACCAGTTTCAGCCCGCACGCCTTCTAGATGACTAAAGCCTTTAATGATAACGCCCGGTGCGATTTTGACATCACCCCCAAAAAAGCAGTGCGGCTCAATAAAACTATCTGCGCCAATCTCTGTATCATATGAAAAATAAACAGTTTCAGGCGCTGTCATGGCAACACCATTATCGAGATGTGTGCGGCGTAATCTGTTTTGCATCAGCGCTTCAGCTTTCGCTAATCCGCTTTTGGTATCCACACCCATTGTGTCTTCCTGAGGGCATTCAACAAGACTGATAGAAATATTCTGCGCATGAGCTAAGCTGACAATATCAGGCAGGTAGTATTCGGATTGTGCGTTATTATTCTGCAATCCATCAAGTAGTTCAGGCAATAATGATGCACGCACCGCCATAGCGCCGCCATTACATAAATCTATCTGACGTATTTTCTCATCCGCATCTTTATGCTCGACAATCTCAATCGGGCGCCCATCCTGACAAATTATCCGTCCATAGCCATCTGGGTTTTCAGCCTTAAAGCCAAGCAGGGTGACGTCTGCACTGTCTTCAACCATTTGCTTTAGAATTTCTGAGCGCATGAGAGGCGTATCACCGAAGAGAATAAGCACTTTGTCAGCTGCACCAGAAAGCGGCAAGGCGGCTTTCACAGCATCACCTGTGCCAAGCTGTTGCTCTTGAATGGCCATAGTCATAGGTATATTCAGTTCATCACTATGCGCGAGCAGCTTATCTCTTAACGCTTCTTGTGAAGGTGAGGTCACAATATTTATATTTGAATTGCCGGCAGATTTTGCGGCATTAATGACATGCAAAATCATTTCAAGGCCTGCAACCTTATGCAGAACCTTGGGTAAATCCGATTTCATTCGTGTACCTTTACCAGCGGCAAGAATGATTGCTGAAAATTTACGATGATTAGTCATGTTTCATTTCTATACGAGTCTAATTTCCTTAAATAGACTGCCTTAAATAGACTGAAAGATGAGATAAATAAACTCAAAGAGTTTTGCAGATTATTTCAATTAATACGATTAATTAAAACTAACCGACAATATGGAAAATCTCTTCATTATCGAGATGTTCTTTTGATGATAAAAGAGACGCGAGATGAGCTTTTGTGCGCGGCAGAAGACGATCCATGTAAAATGTAGCAGTCTTAACTTTATGGGTCATCTCATTTGTTTTCATGGTGCCGAGTGCGCCTCTCGCAAGGTAATGCCCACCCGCAACCAGACCAAAAAGCGTTAGATAATCAGTCGCTCCATAAAGACGGTCAAGCTTATCGGGATGCGACATCATAAACTTAGTCGCCGCGCGCAAATCATCTAACCCGTTTTTCAGAGCTGATGCCATTTCTTGAAGCGTCTCGTTTGCCGCGCATTGAGTAATAGTTTCATCTATCTGCGTCAGGTAGTCGGCGACAATATTGCCATTATCTAAAGGCAATTTCCGGTTAATCAAATCTATGGCTTGAATACCGTTTGTACCTTCATAAATTGGTAAAATTTTGGCGTCTCGGGCAAATTGAGCAATGCCCGTTTCTTCAACAAACCCCATGCCGCCATGAATCTGCACGCCAAGACCGGCAACTTCATTAGCAATATCAGTGCTGAACGCCTTTGAGATTGGCGTAAGAAGCTCGTTAAAGGCTTTAGCCTTTTCATCACCACCAAAATGGGCAAGATCGTGAAACACGCCATTTTCATAGCAGATTGCGCGGGCTGCATCTGTCAGCGCTCGCATGGTCATGAGCATGTTGCGCACATCAGGATGCGATGATATCGGCACAGGGGCGTTATCCCCTCTGTCAGCATTAGGGGCGCGGCCTTGAAGCCTATCAGCCGCATAAGACATTGAAATTTGTGTGGCTTGTTCGGCCAAACCGACACCCTGAATACCAACATTCAAGCGGGCATTGTTCATCATGGTGAACATAGCGGCCATGCCTGTATTCTCAGCACCAATCAACCAGCCTGTTGCACCTTCATTTTCACCAAACGACATCACACAGGTCGGGCTGGCATGAATGCCGAGCTTATCTTCAAGACCGATACATTGAACATCGTTTCTTTCGCCAAGTGAGCCATCATCATTGACGAAAAACTTAGGCACAATAAACAAAGAAATACCTTTTGTGCCTTCCGGCGCACCAGGCGTACGAGCGAGAACAAGATGAATAATGTTCTCAGTCATATTATGGTCGCCATAGGTGATATATATTTTCGTACCGTAAATCTTGTAAGAGCCATCTGGCTGTGGTTCGGCTTTGGTTTTAACAGCGCCAACATCCGAGCCGGCCTGCGGCTCCGTTAAATTCATCGTCGCGGACCAATTGCCAGAAATAATCTGATGCAGGTATTTTTCTTTTTGTTCCTCTGACGCATGCGCCTCAAGTGCCTCAACCGCGCCGGAGGTCAACATCTGACAAAGCGTGAAAGCAATATTGGAGTTCAGCATTTCGAATACGGCATTTGCCAAAGAAATTGGAAGCCCCTGCCCGCCATATTTTTCGGATGCGGAAAGTGTCGGCCAACCATTCTCAACAAGTTGTGCATAGGCATCTTTAAAAGCGTCCGGCACCACAACACCTTGCGCCTCGAGATGAGCCTTTTCTTCGTCACCAATTTTGTTGGTGGGTGCAATGACTTCCGTCGTAAATTTACCGGCTTCTTCAAGAATAGAAGTTATCAAATCGGCATCAAGATCGGGAATTGCATCATACAGGCGGTCAAAGCCAGCCTCATGTTTTAAACTGAAACTTATGCGATCAACAGGCGCTGAATAAGACATTTAACCTCACAACACGATTCGGGTTTCAGGTTTATGCTGAAACCGAAAATGACTAAATATTAAGTAATGCCAAAGCACTGGTAATCAATGTTAATCAAAGGATTAACCAGTTTTTTGCTTCTCTTTTTCTTCACGCGCCTTTTCGGCAAGCTGCCTCTCAAGAGACCTTATCCATTTAAACGCATCCTTGGCGGTGTCATCAAAGTCACCAGCTTTACGGAAGGTTTTAATAGCTTTTTCAAACTTACCAAGGCGAGCTTGCGTGATACCAAGAACGAGATAAGTATTGCTTTCTCTCTTCTCGAGCTTGCCTTTATCGACGGCCATAATGAGATATTTCTCAGCGTTTTTCCAGTCTTCATCCTGAATATATGCTTGTCCTAGCTGAGCATAAAGCTTTCCGTCTTCAGCTTTAGATGCGGCTTTGAGTAGCGGACTACGAGATTTCTCCCACTCACGCGAATGCATCCATGCTGTTGCTAGCAATTCCCAATTTTTCGATGTTTTCTTAATAGAGCCGTCTTTTAAACCTTTATCAAGAATAAGAGCGGCTTTAAATGGAAAGTCATTATAGAGATAAAGCTGGGCAATACGCACAAGCTCTTTGCTGGTCTTGAGCATATCTTGTGAATGCATGGCTTGTTGGGCGGCAAATGCTTTTTTCTCATTGCCAAGCTCCTGATAAACAGCAGAAAGCTGTTGCCAGAATGCTTTTTTGCCAGGGAAGCGATCTACGGCAAGCTCAAGAACCGGAAGTGCTTCTTTGTAACGCTCCTGCTGGAGATAAACAGAAAGTAAAATTCGATACCAAGCCTCTTTCGGTGAATCCGACATGCTAATCGCTTTAGACACATTTATTTCAGCTTGTTTCAGATTATCCATAATGAGATAAATCTGAGCCTTAAGACCATAAGCAGACGCGCTTGGGTCTTCAACTTGCGAGAACCAACGATTTAAATAACGAAGCGCCTGTTTTGGTTTGTCTTCAGCAATACTGAGCTGAGCGAGATTATAGGTTAAATCAAGCTGAACTTGTTCAGGTAAAACACCCAGGTTCAAGGCGCGTTCAAATTCAACAAGAGCACGGCTATAATCACCCTTATCGGCCCAAACATAGGCGTAGGTTTGTTGTGCAACACCCTTTTCGTAGGGCTTATAGCGATCACTTTGCATCATATTCAGCAAGATACTCATAGCTACTTCATGATTACCTTCGGCTAAAGCTTCCTGAGCAGACGTAATCTGGTTAAAAGCCCCTTTACTCAACACCTGTGAACGTCGAGTTTTAGGCTTTTTCTTGCGATCTTCTTCCGCAGTCGCCGTATCAATCAGCCGAATGGCTTCTGGCATAATAGGCGATGCCATGAAAGAAAATATCAGAATAAGTGAGCTAAAGCGAAGCTTTGACATAACTAGTCCTTACTGATTTGGAAGGTAATCATTTGACGTACACCCGGTCTTGGGACAGCACGACCTTCCTCTGTTTTTGGTCTATATTTCCATTTGCGAACCGCGTTAATAGCAGCACGGTCAAAAATACCGGCAGGATCGGAGTCGATCACAACAGGTGTTAGGGCTTGTCCGATTGGGCTAATGGTAAATTCAAGTAGCACCCAGCCTTCAATACCGCGTGACAAAGCACGGTTCGGGTATCTCGGCAAGACACGCACAATGGCGAGGGCATCACCGTCAACAGGTGCATTCAGATTAAGACCCATTGAGAGGCCAAAATCCGCATCGATGTTAGACGGATCAATATCCGGACGCTCAACCTGATCCATAGGCGGCGGTGGGGGTGGCGGTTCAGCTTCTTTACGAGATGGGCGTTTCACACGGTCTTTCGTGTTAACGTCCTCTTCCCGCTCGAGACGAACGAAGTCAATGGCAACCCCGCCAAAGGCTTCTTCAATCTCATATTGCTGTCCGGTCACCATGATTTTCATCACGAGGAAAAGGGCTGTTGTCGTAACAGCAGCCAAAAACCAATTTGGTAAACCTTGGATAAATGAAGGCATGTCCGGAGACTCCTTTACCGTTCTTCGGCGGCAA
Source organism: alpha proteobacterium IMCC14465 (assembly GCA_000293845.2). Lineage (GTDB taxonomy): Bacteria > Pseudomonadota > Alphaproteobacteria > RS24 > RS24 > Micropelagius. Next base: position 43,916 of record ALYF01000002.1, read on the forward strand.
TTGAAATTGCTTGCACACCGGCCAAACGGATTTGGTCCATAACTTCGACAAGCGTACCGGTTTGGGCATTCTTGTCAGCCTGAATAACTGCACCACCTTGCGGGTTTTCGGCATGAAGACGCTCGATATTTGCACGAACGGCGTTCACATCGACCTCACGGCGATTAATCCAGATTTCATTATACTCATTGATAGCTACGAGAATACCGACACGATTCTGCTTAGTAGCAGTTTGCGCATCGGGACGCGTAACATCAATGCCGCTTTCTTTAACGAAAGTAGCCGTCACAATGAAGAAGATAAGCATGATAAACACAACGTCCATCATTGGTGTGATGTCAATATCGGACTCTTCGGTATTTCTTTGACGTTTGCGACGCATAAGATTCCCCCCCCTACATCAATATTAATTTATCTTCGAGTTCTGAGACTGCACGATTTGCGCGCCGTTCCAGAACAGTCGAAAAAGCAATGCCTGCAACTGCGGTCACAAGACCTGCCATTGTTGGCAGTGTTGCCTTGGATATGCCCGCGGCCATGGCTCTAGCATTTCCTGATCCTGTAATCGCCATCACATCAAACACTTCGACCATGCCTGTCACGGTCCCGACGAGACCAAGCAATGGCGATAGCGCAACAAGTGCTTTGATAGAGCCCATATTCTTTTGGGCACCGATTTTGGCGATTGAGATGAGTTGCTCCCTAATACGGTGAGCTGTCCAGGATTTATGATCACTACGTGCATTCCAGTTACTTAATGTTTCATCATGCAATTGCACAAATCCACGACGGAAATAGCTGAAACGCTCGTAAATTAATCCCATCAAAATGACATTAACAATCATGATAACAAATAAGACATTACCACCCATCTCAAGGAAGTCCCTAACGCCACGAATGGCGTTAAGGGGATTAAGAAACAGCCAGATGATCTCGCTGAATTCCATGCTCGACTCCTACCTATCGACCTTTATTGTTTTCAGCATGCGCGGCAACTAGACCAGTCGCTTGCTCTTCAAGGATTTGAACAACTTCACGTGAACGTGAGGCTGCAACCGAATGAAGCAACAATGTTGGAATAGCAACACACAGACCTAAAACAGTCGTCATGAGAGCTTGTGAAATACCGCCAGCCATGAGTTTCGGATCGCCCGTACCAAACAATGTAATTGCTTGGAAGGTCAGGATCATACCTGTCACCGTACCCAGAAGACCCAGCAATGGCGCAACACCTGATATCAACTTGATCGTGCTGAGACCACGCTCCAGCGCAGGCATCTCTTTCAAGATAGCATCATCAAGTTTCAGTTCGAGTGTTTCAACATCTACTGAACGGTTATTTGTATAAGCTTCCCAGACACGTCCCAGCGGATTGTCACCGCCCGGCTGACCGGATTCAAGCTGATTATTGATGGACTTGGCAGTCAGTGTCAGACTGAAAATCCGTTCGAAGGCCAACAAGACACCCGCAATACCTAACAAGATAATGATGTAACCGACAAGACCACCCTGTCCGATACGCTCACTCAAGTTTGGCGTTTGCAGGAAGAGGTCAAGAATAGCACCACGTGACGGGTCAACAACACCTGCGGTGAGTTCACCGGCATCTGCGTCAAGCAAATCATCGGCACCATCCATAAAGCGTGCCGGTGGCTGGCGACCCAGCTCGACAAATTTACCATCGCCCGCATAACGGAGGAAACGGTTATCACTAATGGCGGTAAAGGGGCCGACACGCGTAATCTCGGCAGCACCGGCGATACCATCAGGCGCAACAATCTGACCCGTAAATGTTTTGACTTCACCTTGTGCAGTCATTTCTTGTTGAAGGGCATACCATAGACCTTCAAGCTCTTTAATCTTTGGCAGACCCTTAGATTTTGCAAGCTCATCAAGAGCAGGCAAACGTCCCGTAATCTCACCACTGATAATGCTTGTGCCGACCTGAGCGCTGGTTTCACCAGAAACCTGACGCACAACACCAAAAAGCTCACCAAAGACGCCGAGACGTTCATTTAGCAGGCCTTCAAGCTCAGCAAGCTGTAATTCATTCGCGTTAAATGTGGCTTCAAGACGTTCACTGCGCGCTTCTTCGATATCGATTTTACGGTTCACATCATCAAGCATTGATTTACGCTTGTTACGCTCATTTATGAACTGGCGCTCACGTTTTTTATTGGCAGAGTTATCTGTAACACGACCCTCTTTAACACGCTCGAGGAGCTGTTGTAGCGTAAGGGGTTCGTCTTTAGCAGGCGCGGCAGCTTCCTGTGCAAGGACGGGTGAAGCGAAAAAACCGCAGACCAGAAATGTTAAAAGTGTCTTACGAAACATGATTAGTTACCCCCATTAGCGCCAAACAAAGGCACAACCATTAGATTTGGCGCGGCTTGTTCACGGGCAATTCTTAAATTTGTACGAATTTCAGCGTCAAAGTCACCATCTAGGTCAACCCAATCGCCAGCGGCTTGTGACCAAACGCCACTTTCTTCACCGTCAAGTGTTTGATATAGCCAGGAAACCCGACCCAGACGCAAGAAGTTAACCGTGCGTTCAACACCCTCAACCGTCAGCTCGCCTTCATAGGCTTCAATCGTACGGCCATATTCGTTCTCAATTTCGAAAGCTTCGAGAATTTTACGATATTTTTCAGCAGGATTAGCATCTGAGCGATCCATGAGTTCACGCAAACGAGCAACACGCGCCTTACGCTCATCAATCAGGAACGGTGTATCAAGATTAACAAATGCTTCCAGACCATCAATCATTTTAAACATGTGAGGGATGATTGTACGGTCAATCGTGGTTACGTCTTCGATTTCTTGACGAATTTTAACCATCTCTTCTCGTTGAGCTTTAATAAGTTTCTCCAACTGTCCGTTGTACTCTCTTAACTCATCAAGTTGTCTAACAGCTGCTCTGTACTCCATGACGAGTTCAGCGGTTTGATCATCTAGTTTATCAATCTTCTTTTGAGAATTTGAACCATCAGTCACAGTACCGTCAGTAGTTGACTGAACCTGAGCAAGTACCTCTTGTGCATTTGCCTGAAAAATTAGAGCAATTAAAACAAAAAAACTTGCAATCGCAGTAATCAGACCGCGATGCAACAGGGCATTGCTGCTTGAATAAGCCTTCGGCATTTTTATCCCTCACTAAAAAATTACGATTTAAAAACCGTTATTAGAAAATATCCATAGTTTTAGTCTCATATCACCGCGTTAAAATCAAGTCGTGTAATGCGAGAAAAGCAATTTATTACCTAATAAGAATGTTAGTGAATGGCAGATTTATTGGGATATTCTTTTTATTGTTCTGAATCCAAGATGGTTCGTTCCAAGGCCTGTTTCTTGCGGCTGTCTTGCGGCGGGTCTGTAGCGCAGGCAATAATTTTGGGCACATAAATAAGAACCGCCTTTAATAACATACACTTCGTCCATGTTCTGCTGTGTCGTATTTTTCCTGAGTTTTCCATCAGGACCGGAATGGGTAATTGTTTCGCGCTCAGGTTTATAGGAATCACGCGTCCATTCCCAAACATTTCCAATCATGTCTGCTAATCCATTATTATTTTCCGGAAAACAGCCCACAGGCGCGATTAAGTGATAACCATCTTCCCCCGTGCCGAGCATAGGGAATCGCCCCTGCCAGGTATTCGCCATGTATATGTCATCCGGATAGGCTTCATCGCCCCAGGCATAACGTGCATCAGAACCAGCCTTAGCCGCATATTCCCATTCTGCCTCACTGGGCAAATCATGGCCTTTCCAATCCGCATAGGCTTGCGCATCCGCATAAGCAATATGCACGACCGGATAATGAGGGCGTGTCTCAATAGAGCTCGTCGGTCCTTCAGGGTGACGCCAGTTTGCGCCCGGCACAAATTGCCACCAATTCATAAAGTTAAGAGTGTAAAACTTATCCGGAGGCGAAAAGACTGCAGACCCCGGCTTGAGTAACGCATCGTCTAAATCAGGATAAGCCTCTTTAGAAAGCCCGCGTTCGGCAAGGGTCACATATCCTGTTGCCGTTACAAATTCAGCAAACTGCGCATTGGTGACCTCATATTTATCAATATAAAAGTCTGCCAGCGTGTGTTGCTGGCGAACACGTTCCTCAGGATAACCAGAACTGTCCCCAATAATAAACTTACCGCCCTTTATGAAAACCATTTCATGTTGTGGATTATCACATTGTGCCTTTTGGTCGGGCTTACGGATATTGATATAAAAAAGGCCAGCACCAAGACAGGCGACAACTAAGGTAATCAGTGCCGTGACATAAATCTTTTTTTCGGAAAAGTTCACACCCAAAATCCCTGTCTTGATATTTATCAAAATGTCTTATTATAAGGGAGATGTCCAGGTAACTGGTGAGCCCTGCAGGAATCGAACCTGCGACCCACTGATTAAAAGTCAGTTGCTCTACCAACTGAGCTAAGGGCCCGTCCAGTAAGCGGGATATAGACCAACTTTCATGCCACTTCCAGCCCTAATTTGAAGATAGGTACAATTCGTCTCACCTACCCTTATATGAAGCCTTCTAAAGTGGCGGAATATCGCCTTCATTATAGTTTTGATAAAAAGCCTCAACAAAAGCATCGAATGTCCCCGCTTCGATGTTTTGCCGCATTTCTTGCATGAGTGTTTGGTAATAATGAAGATTATTCCACGTCAACAACATGGCGGCGAGATACTCCCCACATCTGACAAGATGATGCAGATAGGCGCGGCTATATTGGCTGGCTGCAGGGCATGTGCTTTCTTCATCGAGCGGCCTTGGGTCATTAGCATGACGCGCATTTTTTAAATTTACCTTGCCTCTTCTCGTATAGGCCAGTCCATGGCGGCCGGCGCGGGTCGGCATCACGCAATCAAACATATCAATGCCCTTGCTTACAGCGAGAACAAGATCTTCAGGTGTCCCCACACCCATGAGATAACGCGGCTTGTCTTCTGGTAAGGCGGGAAGCGTGAAATCAAGAACCTTCATCATCTCCTCTTGCCCTTCACCTACAGCCAGGCCACCAACGGCATATCCGTCAAAGCCGATATCAAGCAGGTTTGAAACGCTTTCTAATCGCAAGTTTTCATAAACCCCGCCTTGAACAATCCCGAAAAGCGCATCCCCCTCGCCCTTATCATAAAGCTGGAATGCTTTTTTCGATCTTTCTGCCCAGCGTGTTGATAACTCCATCGATTCGCGCGCTTGCTTTTCTGTCGCGGGGAACGGCGTACATTCATCCAGAATCATACGAATATTTGCACCTAATAGCGTCTGTATTTCAATACTGCGCTCAGGCGTGAGCATATAAGACTTACCATCAATATGGCTTTGAAAATTAACGCCCTCCTCACTCATTTTACGGAGTTTTGACAGGGACATCACTTGAAACCCGCCGCTATCAGTCAGAATAGGCCCGTCCCATTTCATAAACTCATGCAATCCGCCAAGTGCTGCCACTTCCTCAGCACCGGGACGTAACATCAAATGATATGTATTCCCCAGCACGATGTCAGCACCCAGGTCTTTCACCTGATCCATATACATCGCTTTAACTGTGCCAGCCGTACCGACAGGCATAAAGGCAGGCGTACGTATCTCGCCCCTAGGCGTGATAACCGTGCCGCGACGTGCCTTCCCGTCTTTGCAATGTAATGTGAATTCCATGCTGTTTCTTTAATCCATTTTTTCGGTCAATTCCAGCAAGCAGGCATCGCCATAGGAATAAAACCTGTACCTACTATGGACAGCATGGTCATAGGCTTTTTTCATTGTAGCTAAGCCCGAAAACGCTGAAACAAGCATAAATAAAGTCGATTTAGGCAAATGAAAATTCGTCAACAACCTATCAGCGGCCTTAAACTGATAGCCCGGCTTGATAAAAATATCCGTAGGGGCTGCAAAAGGAGCAATAAGCCCGTCATCTCGGGCAGCTGACTCCAATAGTCTTAAAGATGTCGTGCCAACACAGCATATTTTGAAACCATTTTGTTTTGCTGCATTAAGGCGGTCAGCAGTTTCGGGCTTAACCTCGCCCCATTCTGCATGCATTTTATGATGGTTGGTATCCTCAACTTTAATCGGTAGAAACGTACCCGCACCGACATGGAGTGTGACGCGGCATATCTCAACACCTATATTTTCAAGCTTGGCCTGTAATTCTGGCGTAAAATGAAGGCCTGCTGTCGGAGCGGCAACCGCACCATCATGCTCGGCGAATAAGGTCTGATAATCCTGATTGTCTTTTTCATCTGGCGTGCGCCGACCCGCAATATAAGGCGGCAAGGGCATTGAGCCAATAAGCCCAAGCACCTCATCCATTTTCTCAAGCGATAAATTGAAATCAATAAGCGCCTCGCCCTGCTCTTTTTCCCGAACAGTTGCGATATACGACCCACCCTCAGCATCCGCAAAACTTATAACATCGCCTGACCGTACCTTTTTGGCGGGCTTGAGCAGGCATTTCCACATGCTCGCCCCTTGGCGTTCGATAAGGTTTAAATCAATCTGTGCGCCACTATTCTGTTCTGTTTCTGAGGCACTATTTGAGGCACTATCGCGCAATCGTGTTCCGGTTAGTTTGGCGGGTATGACGCGCGTGTCATTCACGACTAACACTTCGCCTTTAGAAAAATATGACGGTAAATCTCGAATGATTTTATCTGAAAGATTGCCGTCAGAGGCAACATGCAAAAGTTTCGCTGAGTCCCGCGGTGAGGCAGGACGAAGCGCAATTAACTCTTCCGGCAGGTTAAAGTCAAAAGCTTCAACCTGCATAGGCGCTACTTTTCCTCATCAGAATCTGCAGACCGCATACTAACGATATAATCAGGCTCTTCAGGTGGCTCGCCTTTGGCAATCGCATCAACATGCTCCATGCCCTCGATCACTTCAGCAAAAACCGTATATTGGCGGTTCAAAAATTCCGCATCCTCAAGGCAAATAAAGAACTGGCTATTCGCGCTATCAGGATGTTGTGAGCGCGCCATGCCGATTGTGCCGCGTAAAAATGGTTCTGTTGAAAACTCGGCGCGTAAGTCAGGGTAATCTGAGCCACCCATGCCTGTGCCGGTTGGATCGCCGGTTTGTGCCATAAATCCGTCAATAACACGGTGGAAAATAATGTTATCGTAGAATTTCTGTTCGGCGAGTTGCTTCATTCTTTCAACATGTTTGGGTGCTAAATCATCTCTGAGGCGGATTTTTACAACACCGGTGCTGAGTTCCAATATCATGACAGACTCCTTTTCTGACGCAGATGCGGGATTTAGGGATAGAGGTAGGATGATACTGAAAAATGCAAATAAAAATATAATGTTACGCATTAAAAAACACTCCTAACGCTTTAATTTAACTTGGCAATTAATTTTGAACAAATAGATGTTGGGCAAAACATGCTCACATCACCCTTAAGCTGGGCAATTTGACGAACTTGCGTTGATGAAATATGGGAAATTTCCGGTGAAGCTGCAAGAAATACAGTTTCAACAGGCGATGATGTCTGCCGATTAATGTTAGCCATCTGGGCTTCGTAATTAAAATCGCCCGTATTTCGCAGGCCACGCAAGATAACATTCGCACCATGATGCTCTGCGGCCGTAACCATGAGGCCTTCAAAGACAGTTACCTCAACTTTATCTGCATAATCTGGTAGGCTGGTTGTGATTTCTTCGCTTATCATTTCAAGTCGTTCATCTATTGAGAAAATTGGCTTCTTGGTTGCGCTCACACCAACACCAATAACCAGACTATTCACCAGGCTCAAGCCACGGGTGATGATATCAAGATGACCAAAGGTCAAGGGGTCAAAACTCCCCGGATAAAACCCTTTAAGCATTATGCATCCCCCTCATCGGGTGTCTCGTCCTGTATATCGTCTGTTTGGATATCAGCCTGGTCGTCAGAACTCGGCGCATCTGTTGCATCATCGACTGCTGTCGCTTCCTCCACATTATCGCCATTTTCGTCATTCATTCCGGCCTCATCTGATGTCTCACTCAGACAAATCACGGAAACCACATGCGCATCTTCATCAGTCTTAAAGATGGTCACACCTTGCGTATTCCGCCCTGCAACGCGCACATCATTTACCGGACATCTTATCAAAGTCCCGCTATCCGTCACCAGCATAATCTGGTCTGTTTCCTTAACAGGGAAGGACGCGATTAGCGGGCCATTCCGGTCAGTAGACGTCATGGCAATAATGCCCTTACCACCCCGACCCGACACACGATACTCATAGGCGGAGGAGCGCTTACCATAGCCATTCTCACTCACGGTAAGGAGGAATTGTTCATGCGCGCCCATAGCGGCGTATCGCTCAGGGCTGAGAACAGCCTCTTCACTTGTTTCCTCCAGCTCTGAATCCAGCGCCTCATCATCTGCGCCATCGGTGGCACGTCTCAGCATCGCGGCTTGTTTAAGATAGCTATTGCGTTCAGCTGGGGATGCATCGCTATGCATCAAGATTGAAAGAGAAATTACCTTCTCATCTTTGCCAAGCTTAATACCGCGCACACCCGTTGAATTCCGACTACGGAAGACGCGTACATCGGTAACAGGGAAACGGATACAACGTCCAACATCATTGGTGAGCAGCACATCGTCATTTTCTGTACAAAGCTCAACACCAACGATAAATTCACCCTCTTCCGGTTTCATGGCGATTTTACCGCTTTTATTGATGTTTACAAAATCAGACAAATCGTTTCGCCGGACATTCCCGAAGCCGGTCGCAAACATGACATGATAATCGCTCCAACATGCTTCATCTTGCGGGAGCGCCATAATAGCGGCAATTGTCTCGTTTTCTTGAAGAGGCAGAAGATTAACAAGCGCCTTGCCCCGAGATTGCGGGTTTCCGACAGGCAAACGCCAGACTTTCATTTTATAGACCATGCCGGTAGTCGAGAAAAACAAGACAGGTTGGTGTGTATTGGCCGCAAAAATACGAGTGACGAAATCCTCATCCTTCGTGGACATGCCGGAACGGCCTTTACCACCACGCTTTTGCGCCCGATATGTCGATAGCGGAACACGCTTGATGTAACCTGAATGACTGACCGTCACGACCATTTCCTCAGAAGGAATAAGATCTTCATCGTCAACTTCAAATTCATCTTCAATAATTTCGGTCCGTCGCGGGGTTGCGAATTCATCTCTTACAGATGTCAGTTCCTCACTGATAATCGACAAAACACGCTCGCGACTGCCTAGAATATCGAGATAATCAGTAATCCGACTGCCAAGCACGTTCAACTCATCACCGATTTCATCGCGCCCCATTGCTGTTAATCGTTGCAAACGCAGTTCAAGAATCGCACGCGCCTGCGCTTCGCTGAGAACATATTTACCATTTTCGTCTATGCGATGACGCGGGTCATCAATCAGACGAATAAGGTCAGCTACATCTTCAGCATCCCAAGCACGGGTCATTAATTGTTCACGGGCAATTTGTGGGGAGGCCGCTTTGCGAATAACCGCAATGACCTCGTCAATATTCGCCACGGCAATCGCCAAACCAACCAGCACATGAGCTCTGTCGCGCGCCTTATCAAGCTCAAACTTACTCCGGCGTGTAACAACGACCTCACGGAAGTTGATAAAAGCCTTTAAAATAGACCGGAGATTAAGCAGTTCAGGTTTGCCGCCATTCAGCGCCAGCATATTCGCCCCAAAACTGGTTTGCAGGCTGGAGAAACGATAAAGCTGGTTCAAAACAACTTCCGGCACAGCTTCGCGCTTTAATTCAACAACGACCCGCATACCGTCCCGATCCGACTCGTCGCGAATATCGGCAATGCCTTCGAGAGTTTTTTCGCGCACCAGCTCGGCAATTTTTTCAATCATCGTGGTTTTGTTGACCTGATACGGTATTTCAGTGACGATAATGGCGAGACGCCCTTTGCGGATTTCCTCAACCTCAGCTTTGCCCCGCATAACGACAGAGCCACGTCCCGTCATAACCGCTGACAGCGCGCCTCTGCGCCCTAATATTTGCCCCCCTGTCGGGAAGTCAGGCCCCGGCACAATGGTGGTAAGCTCATTGTCGTCCAATTCAGGGTTTTCAATCAGTGCCAGCGTGGCATTGACAACTTCACCGAGATTATGCGGTGGAATATTCGTTGCCATACCGACAGCAATACCATTGGCACCATTAACCAGTAGATTGGGAAAGCGGGCGGGCAGCACAACCGGCTCGCGCTCTGAGTTGTCATAGTTATCTTGAAAATCGACTGTGTTGCGATCAATATCCTCAAGTAAGGAATGGGCCGGTTTGGCCATTCTGACCTCGGTGTAACGCATCGCAGCTGCCGGATCACCGTCAATTGAGCCAAAGTTACCCTGACCATCCAGAAGAGGGAGGCGCATAGAGAAACTCTGCGCCATACGCACCAGCGCGTCATAAATCGACTGGTCACCATGCGGGTGATATTTACCAATGACATCACCGACCACGCGAGCAGATTTCCGATATGGCTTGTTAAAATCATAGCCATTTTCATTCATCGAAAAGAGAATGCGGCGGTGAACAGGTTTCAACCCATCTCGAACATCGGGCAAAGCACGGCTAACAATAACGCTCATGGCGTAATCAAGATAAGAGGTGCGCATCTCATCTTCGATATTAATTGGACTAACGTCAAAGTCGGGCGGCACATCGCCACCGCTTCCGGCTGTTACCGGAGGGTCTTGCCCATCATCACCACCATTTTCAGATGCACTTTCATCTTCATTTGGTGTGTCGATGTCAGCCTCATCACTGACCCCATCATTGACAGTATCATCGACTGAGTCATTGACTGAATCATTATCAGTATCGTCGGGAGTATTGTCCGTATCGTTGTTCAATTTTTGTTATTCCCGCTTTAAATTCTTAGAAAAAATCCAACATTATCTATAGCATTTTAAGGCTATGAGTCGCAATAAATCCTTGCGGCCTGAACAGGAAAATTAATTTTTAAATCAATGGGTTAAAATGGAATATCGCCATCCATATCACCGCCAGATGAAGCTGGCGGTAAACTGTCACCACCACCGCCAGAACTAATGTTTCCCGCTGAGCTTCCTGCGAAATCACCCCCGCCGCCCTGACGGCTGTCAAGCATTGTTAGGTTACTGCTATAGCCCTGTAGAACCACTTCAGTTGTGTATTTATCTTGACCGTTTTGATCTTGCCATTTGCGGGTCTGGAGTTGACCTTCAATATAGACTTTTGAGCCTTTGCGGAGATATTGTTCGGCAATTTTTGCAAGCCCTTCGCTAAAAATAACGACACGGTGCCATTCTGTTTTTTCTCTGCGCTCGCCGGTATTTTTATCTTTCCAGCTCTCGCCCGTTGCAATACTGAGATTGGCAATAGGCCGCCCGTCTTTAGTTTGACGAATTTCCGGGTCAGCGCCCAGATTACCAACGAGAATAACTTTGTTAATGCTACCAGCCATTTTTTCTCCATTTCTTTATTACATTATGAATTTAGTGATGACTCGGCTTTAAGTATCAATCTTAGACGGCATTCTTGTGGAAAACTTATTTTAATTCACCTTCAGAGTGGTTAAACAAGAAGCTCTGGCAACATAATACATTGCTCATCTAAGGATGTGAACTAACTCCTGAAATGTAATAAGATAGGTCAAATTGTACATGCCCGCAAAACGAAAAACATCTCCTATTCAGGCGCCCATTCAGGCCAAGAATATCAATATTGTTGGTGCGCGCGAGCATAATCTCAAAAATGTCTCAATCACCCTGCCCCGTGATAAGATGATTGTCATCACAGGGCTTTCGGGATCAGGAAAAAGCTCACTGGCATTCGACACAATCTATGCTGAAGGTCAGCGCCGTTATGTTGAAAGTCTCTCAGCCTATGCACGGCAGTTTTTGGAAATGATGCAAAAGCCGGATGTTGATCAAATTGACGGCCTATCTCCTGCCATTTCGATAGAACAAAAAACCACATCAAAAAACCCTCGCTCGACCGTCGGCACAGTGACGGAGATTTATGACTATCTGCGTTTGCTTTTCGCCCGTGTGGGCATCCCCTATTCACCTGCAACAGGCCTGCCAATTGAAAGTCAAACGGTTAGTCAGATGGTGGACCGTGTAATGACCCTCCCTGAAGGGACACGGCTTTATCTGCTGGCGCCGATTGTGCGGGGGCGTAAAGGTGAATATCGCAAGGATTTTGCCGAATTGCAGAAACGCGGCTTTCAGCGCGTTAAAGTCGATGGCACTTATTATGAAATCTCAGACGTGCCGACGCTGGATAAGAAGTTTAAACACGATATTGACGTGGTTGTTGACCGTATCGTCGTTAAGCCCGACCTCGGCAATCGGCTGGCAGACAGTATGGAAATTGCTTTACAGCTTACCGATGGCATCGCTGTTGTCGAAATGGCAGATGGTAAAAAAGATGAAGAGCCAGAGAAGATTGTTTTTTCCTCCCGCTTTGCTTGCCCGGTATCTGGCTTCACAATTGATGAGATTGAACCCCGTCTCTTTTCTTTCAATAACCCGTTTGGTGCTTGCCCCAGCTGCGACGGTCTCGGCACGCAATTTTTTATAGACCCCGAAGCCATTGTTCCTGACCAGACATTATCTCTGCGAAAAGGCGCGATTGTGCCATGGGCAAAGTCCGGTACGTCCTCGCCCTATTACACGCAAACCCTCGAAAGCCTTGCCGCACATTATGGATTTTCCATGAGCGCTCCATGGCATGACCTTTCTGCTGATGCACAAAAAGCCATTCTTTATGGCAGCAATAAAGAGCCCATTAAATTCACCTATGATGACGGTGCGCGTAGTTTTAAAACAACCAAGCCTTTTGAAGGTGTTGTCGGTAACCTTGAAAGACGCTACCGCGAAACAGACAGCGCATGGATGCGCGAGGAAATTGAAAAATTCCAATCCAAAACAGATTGTGATGCTTGTGGCGGGTATCGCCTCAAAGCCGAAGCGCTTGCTGTGAAAATCGCTGGTCGTCACGTTGGTGAGGTGGTCGAAATGTCCATTCTCGATGCCGATAAGTGGTTTGGTGATTTGGATAAGCATCTAAATTCAAAACAGGCCGAGATTGCCTCGCGGATACTTAAAGAAATCCGTGAGAGATTGAAATTCCTGAATGATGTTGGGCTGGATTACCTCACCCTATCTCGAAACTCAGGCACCTTATCGGGGGGTGAAAGTCAACGTATTCGTTTGGCATCGCAAATCGGGTCCGGTCTAACCGGTGTGCTTTATGTGTTGGATGAACCCTCTATCGGTTTGCATCAACGTGATAATGCGCGCCTGCTTGAGACCCTTACCCGCCTTCGCGATCTCGGTAACACTGTGATAATTGTTGAACATGACGAGGATGCCATTCTCGCCGCAGATTATGTTGTTGATATTGGCCCGGGTGCCGGTGTGCATGGCGGCGAGATTATTGCGCAAGGCACACCGGCTAAAGTTAAAAGCACAAAAAAGAGCTTAACCGGGCAATATCTCTCCGGCACAAAGTCTATTCCAGTACCAGCCAAAAGACGTGACGCTTATCTTGGGCGACATTTAAAAGTGGTTGAGGCAACTGGCAATAATCTGAAAAAAGTCACAACAGATATTCCGCTTGGCACATTCACTTGCGTGACGGGTGTGTCAGGTGGTGGCAAGTCAACCCTGCTCCTCGATACGCTCTATAAGGCCACGGCTCGCAAGCTTCACAATGCGCGTGATTTACCATCGCCGCATAAAGCCATTGAGGGGTTAGAGCATCTCGACAAGGTGATTGATATTGATCAATCTCCGATTGGTAGAACACCGCGTTCAAATCCGGCAACTTATACGGGCGCTTTTACCCCTATCCGTGAATGGTTTTCTGGTCTCCCTGAGTCGAAGATACGCGGCTATAAGCCCGGTCGTTTTTCGTTTAATGTGAAAGGCGGTCGCTGTGAGGCCTGTCAGGGTGACGGTGTTATCAAAATCGAAATGCACTTCCTGCCGGATGTTTATGTTGAATGTGATGTCTGCAATGGCAAGCGCTATAACCGCGAAACACTCGAAGTAAAATTCAAAGATAAAAACATTGCCGATATTCTCGATATGACTGTCGATGAGGCGGCGGATTTCTTTAAAGCTGTGCCGGTTATCCGCGATAAGATGGTTACGCTTCAACGTGTTGGCTTGGGCTATATTAAGGTTGGTCAGCAAGCCACGACGCTTTCTGGCGGGGAAGCCCAACGGGTCAAGCTTGCCAAAGAGCTCTCCAGACGCGCCACAGGTCGAACGCTTTATATTTTAGATGAGCCGACGACAGGTCTTCACTTTCACGATGTCGCAAAACTTCTTGAAGTCCTGCATGAGCTGGTGGATGCAGGCAACACAATAGCTGTGATTGAACATAATCTTGAGGTGATTAAAACCGCAGACCATGTGATTGATATAGGTCCTAATGGCGGCCATGGAGGCGGAGAGATTGTCGCCGTCGGCACACCCGAAGAAGTTGCCGCCGTAAAATCCAGTTTTACAGGTCAGTTTTTGTCAAACCTTTTGAAGAAACCAACCAAATCAAAGCCAAAGACTGAGACTAAGACAAAGCCAGTGCCTAAAACACGAAAATCAACGGCCAAAGCCGCCGAATAAAACTTTCCACGCCTCTCTACTTGATTTATGACTATTTCACATATGAGCAAAACAGTTCACATAATTGGTGGCGGCCTCGCGGGGTCTGAAGCGTCTTGGCAACTGGCACAATCAGGTGTAGCCGTGACACTCTATGAAATGCGCCCCACGCGCAAAACGGAAGCCCATGTCACAGATGGTCTAGCCGAGCTTGTTTGCTCCAACTCCTTCAGATCGGATGATGCAGAAACCAATGCCGTAGGTCTTCTCCATGCGGAATTGCGTGACGCTCATAGCCTGATTATGCGCTGTGCAGATACCCACCAATTACCTGCAGGGGGTGCGCTGGCGGTTGACAGAGAGGGCTTTTCGCAAGCTGTCACTCAGGAATTGGAAAATCATCCCCTTGTAACAATTAAACGCGAAGAAGTGACACATATCGACCCTGACTGGGCGCATGTGATTATCGCTTCTGGTCCATTGACCTCGCCTGCCTTGTCGGAAGACATATTAAAAATGACGGGGCACGATAAGCTGGCTTTTTTTGATGCAATTGCGCCAATTGTGTACCGCGACAGCATCAATATGGATGTTTGCTGGGAACAATCCCGCTATGACAAATCTGCGACGGGCGGCGACGGCAAGGATTACATTAATTGCCCCATGGATGAAGCGCGCTATCACACGTTTATTGACGCTCTAATTGACAGTGAAACCGCAGATTTCAAGGAATGGGAACAGGACACACCTTATTTTAACGGCTGTTTGCCGATTGAGGTCATGGCATCTCGCGGGCGTGAAACTTTGCGCCACGGACCGATGAAGCCGCGCGGTCTCACCAATGCCCATAATCCGACCGTAAAGCCATATGCAGTAGTCCAGCTTAGGCAAGATAATGCATTGAAAACACTTTATAATATTGTTGGCTTTCAAACTAAGTTGAAATATGGCGCCCAGGCGGATATTTTGAGACTTATTCCCGGACTTGAAGACGCCCGCTTTGCCCGATTGGGTGGCCTGCATCGCAATACATTTTTAAACAGCCCAAGCCTGTTGGCTGAAGATTTAAGTCTTAAGACAGCGCGCCATATCCGCTTTGCGGGACAAATTACAGGTGTTGAGGGCTATGTTGAAAGCACAGCTATCGGTTTGCTCTCCGGCCTCTTTACCGCCGCACAGATAAACCATCAACAACTTGCCCTGCCCCCTATGACAACAGCTCTCGGCGCATTACTGGCGCATATCACCAAAAATGCCAATATGGATACGTTTCAGCCGATGAATATTAATTTTGGTTTGATGCCTGAAATTGGTCAAACTGATGTGCAACTTGTCGACGCTGAAACAGGTGAGAAACTGCGCGGCAAAGCGCGGACATTTGCCAAAAAGCGGGCCCGTCAAACGGGTTTCACCAGCCGCGCACGGCAAGATTTTGCAAGCTGGAAACCTACCGCACTTATCGGTTAGCCCTATAGCTTACCCAAAAATGCCATTTTCAATAAGTGAAGCTGGTAGAAGAAAAGCGACTTTGCTTTATCAATATTTTGAACGTGTATTCTTGTCAGGCCAATAACTAAAAAGGCGGGCAGTATGGCTTTGCGCCGTTTACGCGGAAGTGCATTAAACAGAGCGCGGGCTGTTTGCAGTTTTTCTTGAGCCGAAGCAATCAGATTATCTTGCATATCGGCAGGATAAGTTGATGAGAGACGCAATAATTCAAACCCGCTTCCAGCCACATTTAACAAATTATCTTCTTGTGCATCCTCACCATCCAACACATTTATGGCGGCTTTCATAAAAACCTCGCCTATGACCTTAGCGGCTTGCTCAATATCAGACAGAGTTGGGTTTTCATTATCAAAAAGCGCTTCGCGTGCATTTATCATGTCATGCAACAGGTTTCGCGATAGGCTGGATGTTTCAAGAAAACCGCTAACGGGCGCTGTATCGACATGCTTCCCGTCAATAATTTCACGCCACCATTGGTACCGTATCGCGCCAAGCATAGGTTCGCTAACGATAGAAGCTATACGCGCACTGTCAGCATAAATGCTGTAGAGAGTCAGCATATCCGTGCGCATTTGCTCCGGCGTAAAAAGATGGCACAGAAATAAATCCCCATCGAGGCTTCGTAATTCATCTCTGAAAACAGCTATATCTGCCATATGTCATACGCCCATAAAAAAGGCTGCACGCATCGACATGATCCGTGCAGCCTTCATCAATTAATGTTCCTAGTAAAGGTTTTGTGCTGCAACCATTGAGAAAAGCATGGGAACAGAAAGCATCGTATTTGTGCGGGAGAACAACATCGCTGTTCGCGCAGATGCCGCTTTTGACTCCGCATCGGCTTCAACAATACCCAAAGCTCTTTTTTGGTTCGGCCAAATAACAAACCAGACATTGAACCACATGATTGTACCAAGCCACATGCCGATACCAATCATGGTGTGTTTTTCAACGGCAAAACCTTCAGAAGCACCGAGCGTAATGGCCTCGACTAAATAACCATTGGCAGCCGCAAGCAAAAGACCGGATACGATAGTAATCATCGCACCCCAACGGAACCACCAAAGAGCGGCAGGCGCAATGACCTTGCCAATAGCAGGTTTTTGCTCATCAGGAATATTCGGCATGTTAGGGATTTGAACAAAGTTGAAATAGTACAAAATACCAATCCACATAATACCGGCCAGTACATGGAGATAACGAAGAACGAATGCCCCAAAATTATGATCAAATACACCCATATGAATCTGCCCATAAAAAACCAGCAGAACGATTGCCAGAACAAAACCGGCAATAACTGTATTTCGAAGTGAAGTTAAAATTGACGCCATAAAACCCTCCATCAAATGAATTTATAAGACAAACCTAAAGCTGCCTTGGTGTTGAAACAAGCGGAAAATCTTATTTTCATCCCTTAATCTAATCTTTTGCGGCTTCTGACCAGTCACGCTTGACGCCGAGATACATCAAAACCGGCGCGGCAATAAATATGGATGAATAAGTACCGACAAACACGCCCCATATCATCGCCATAGTAAAGCCACGAATAACCTCGCCGCCCAGAATATAAAGTGAAAACAAGGCCAAAAGTGTCGTAACAGATGTCATGACTGTCCGCGACAGCGTGCTGTTTATCGACATATTGGCTAATTCAGATAGCGGCATTTTCTTAAACCGACGCAAATTTTCACGCACACGGTCATAAACTACGACTGTATCATTCATCGAATAACCAACAATCGTCAAAATCGCGGCGATAATAGACAGGTTAAATTCAATTTGAATGAGACAGAAGACCCCGATGGTCAAAATAATATCATGTATGAGTGCCAATACCGCGCCGACAGAAAACTGCCATTCAAATCTTAGCCAGATGTAAAACAGCATCAAACCAATAGCGACAGTCACGGCAAGAAAACCAGCCTGAACGAGTTCGCCACTAATCTGGGGACCAACAACCTCAACACGCCGGAAAGTAACATCTTGCGGAAGTGCGTTACGGATTTTATCAACAGCAGATAGATTATCGGCATTATCCGTCGCATCAACTTTTTCGCCAACACGTATCAACACATCATCGGGACTACCGAATTCTTGAATTTGCACCTCGCCCAAATCAAGCTTGCCTATAACATCACGCAAATCCCCAATATTGGCAGGGCCATTCGTACCAATTTCAATGAGTGTGCCGCCCTTAAAATCAATACCGAAATTTAGCCCTTGTGTGAAGAAGAGACCCAGCGAGGCAGCAACCAGAAACAACGAGACGATAAAGCTCGCAATATGAAGGCGGATGAAATCTATTTTTGTTTCGGCTGGAACTAGTTTTAATGTCCGCATGATAAATCCACTTTATATTGTCAGTTTTTCAACGCGGTTTTGACCGCGATATTTAAGGGCTACCATAAGGCGGGTGACGGTAAAGGCTGTAAATACAGATGTGATAATGCCAATACCCAAAGTCACTGCAAAACCACGAACCGGACCCGACCCGAGATAAAATAAGATCATCGCCGAAATAAGTGTGGTGATATTGGCATCCAGAATGGTGCCAAGCGCACGGCTATAGCCGGAGTCAATCGCCACAAGCGCAGTTTTACCGTTCCTGATTTCCTCACGAATACGCTCAAAAATAAGCACATTGGCATCAACCGCCATACCAATCGTCAACACAATACCGGCAATGCCCGGCAAGGTAAGTGTTGCCTGTAGGAGCGACAAAACACCAACGATAAGCACCATATTTAATATCAGTGCGATATTGGCGAAAAGCCCAAACAACGCATAGCTGATTAAAATGAAAATCATCACAGCAACAAAGCCAATAATGGAGGCACGCGTACCCGCCTCAACCGAATCCGCGCCCAAACCGGGGCCGACTGTACGCTCTTCTAGAATGCTCAAGGGCGCAGGCAATGCACCGGCGCGGAGCAAAATAGCTAAATCATTAGCTGTCTCAACGGAGAAATTACCCGTAATACGCCCCGACCCGCCCAGAATTGGGGATCGAATAACCGGAGCTGAAATAACCTTATCATCCAACACTATCGCAAATGGATTGCCGACATTGGCTTTTGTCACTTCACCAAATTTTCTGCCGCCTAGGGAGTCAAATCTGAAATCCACCTCTGGTGCACCAGTTTGTGGGTCAAACCCGACACTGGCATCAACCAGTCGTTCCCCACTCACCATAACACGCTTGCGGATAACATAGGGTTCTGCAGGCGACGTTTCGGAAAATACCAGCTTTGCGCCAGATGGCACACGCGCACCCCCAACGGCATCATAACCGGACACATTTCTATCAAGCAGATGAAAATTCATTTTCGCCGTTTGCCCGAGTAGCGCTTTTAGTCTTTCAGGGTCATCTAAACCAGGCACCTGAACCAAAATACGCGAAGTTCCCTGACGCTGAATCGACGGCTCTGTTGTGCCCAACTCATCAATGCGTCGACGTACAATTTCAATTGATTGCTCGACAGATTTTAACACTCTGTTTTGAAGCGCCGCCTCGGTTAGCTTTATATTAAACCGCCCATTCCCAATATCTTCAACCTCAAGTTCCTTCGCCGTAGCACCGGAAAAAAGATTGGTCGCAATGGGGGTGGACAACTCGTTTAAAACCCTGCGCGCCTCATCAAGTTGAGACGCATCACGAATAACAACCGTTGCATAATCATCCTTAACCCCAATCTGGCTATAGCCAATCCGGGCCTCACGCAGATTAAGGCGCATATCTGAAAGCAGATTCTCAAGTCTTTCCTTAACAATCGCCTCGACTTCAACCTCAAGCAGCAAATGTGAGCCGCCTTGCAAATCAAGACCGAGATTCAGTTTGTTTTTAGGAAAAAATTCCGGCAGGTCATTTACCGACTCGTCATCATAAAGATTAGGAACGGAGAAAATAATACCTGCGAAGAGACACGCCAGTATCAGAAAGATTTTAGGTTTAGAGAAATAAAGCATTTAGATTTATTTTTTTTCTGCTGGTTCGGTTTTAGATCTCACTGTCAAAATCATTGACCGCACAATCGAGATACGCACATCTTTAGCGATATCAATTTGCAGCTCATCTTCGTCAACTTTGGCAATTTTACCAATAAGCCCACCCTGCGTTACGACTGTATCGCCACGTCTTAAACCATCAATCAAACTTTGATGCTCTTTTTGGCGCTTACTCTGTGGACGGATAATCATGAAATAAACAATCAGGAAGACCATCGCCAGAGGAAAGAATAAATCAAAAAGGGATCCTGCTGGTGCTGGGGCAGATTGTGCAAAGGCTTGTGTAATAAACATAAAACTCTCAGTCATTGAATAGATAGAAACTATATCCGTATAATTTGTTTTTGGAAACTATGTAAGCAGTTTTTGCGGGTTTATCGCCCGACTTCCTTGTCTGATTTCAAAATGTAGCTGGGGTTCGGAGACATTCCCCGATTTTCCAGATTTAGCAATCACCTGCCCACGCTTCACGCGACTCCCCTGTTTCACTAAAAAAGACTGCGTATGAGCATAGGCTGTAACATACCCATTGGCGTGTTTAACAAGTAAAAGATTACCAAAACCCGGCAAATCATTACCTGCATAGACGACGACACCATTCTCCGCAGCCTTAATCGGCGTGCCAACGGGTACAGAGAAATTTATACCGTCATTATGGAGACCGTTTTTCTTTGCGCCAAAGCCAGAAATCACCCGACCAGAGACAGGTTGCATGAAACTCCCTGATAAGGTTGGTGGCGGTGGGGAAGATTTACGACGTTTCGTGACCTGACGCTTGGTGTTGCCCTGCGCAACAATAAGTTTTTGGTCAACATTCAGATGAAATGGGGGTTTGAGATTATTCTGTCTCGCGAGCAAATTCACATCCACGCCATAGGTGCGAGAAATGCTGTATAGCGTATCGCCGCTCTTAATAATGATTTCCCGCTGGCTCGGCAGAGTAATGACCTGACCTTTATTTAAACGATAAGGCGGCGCGGCATTATTAACGGCAATTAAATCTTGAACGGAAATACGATTGCGTTTGGCAATTGTATAATAGCTGTCCCCTTCGCGCACACGTATCTGGTTTGAGGCGAGAGCAGACGATGTCGATGATGACTTAGAAGAAGGAGATGATGTTTGCTTGGCTTGACGGGATTTAAAAAAGACATCACCCGGGCTATCTGAACGTTCGCTGTCATACCATCTTTCACTACTCACCGGCGCGCAAGCAAGCAACGGCATAAAGAGAATAGCTATAATGACATGAATAGATTTCATGTGAAATTTTTACCGTGATTCCTAGGCTTATTGTTAAGCGTATTAACCGGCAATTTCGATATGTGTCTTTCCGCCCATATAGGGTTGCAAAGGTGCAGGAATGAAGACGCGCCCATCCGTGTCCTGATAGTTTTCCAGCAAGGCCACCATGGTTCTGCCAACCGCCAGCCCCGACCCGTTAAGCGTGTAGGCAAAATGCGTTTGCTTATCGCCCTTATGCCTAAATCTTGTTTTCATGCGGCGCGCTTGAAAATCGCCGCAAAGCGAACAAGAAGAGATTTCACGATAACTGTCCTGACCGGGTAACCAGACTTCAAGATCGTAGGTCTTACGCGCTGAAAACCCCATATCGCCCGTACAAAGCATCATAACGCGATAGGGCATATCCAGTTTTTGTAATATCGTCTCGGCGCAATTGGTCATGCGCTCCAGTTCATCTGCGCCCTCTTCTGGCATCACAACCGAAACCAGCTCGACCTTGGAAAACTGATGCTGGCGTATCATCCCGCGCGTATCACGCCCCGCAGAACCGGCCTCAGAGCGAAAACAAGGCGTATAGGCTGTGTAACGTAACGGCAAGTCTTCAGCATCAAGTATCTGTTCGCGCACAAGATTACTTAACGGCACTTCCGCCGTAGGGATGAGCCAAAAGCCCTCTTCGGTGCGGAATAAATCTTCTTTGAATTTTGGTAATTGACCCGTTCCAAAGACGGCATCATCACGCACCAGCGCAGGCGGAACGATTTCCGTATAGCCAAACTCTTCAGTATGCATATCGAGCATAAAATTAGCCAAGGCACGCTCAAGCCGAGCAAGCTGACCCTGCAAGACAACAAAACGCGCACCGGACATTTTAGCCGCAGCTTCAAAATCCATCTGCCCGAGTTCTTCGCCAATATCAAAATGTTGTTTTGGATTATCCATTGGCGTTGGCGTGCCCATCTTTCTGATCTCTATATTTGCATCTTCATCTGCGCCGACAGGAACATCCTCAAGCGGTATATTCGGCACTGATGCGAGAACATTTTCAAGTTCTTGCGACGCCACGCGCTCTGCATCTTCAGCTGATTGAAGTTGCTCTTTCATGGCCGCAACCTCATCCATTAATTTCGTCGCGAGCTCTTCATCTTTGGCGGCTTTCGCCTGCCCGATTTGTTTTGAGGTCTCATTCCGGCGCGTTTGCAATTCTTGCGCTTGACTAACCGCCGCCCGCCGCGCTTCATCAAGGGCTATAAGGTTCTGCGCCATCGCCGCCGCACCTCTAGATGCCAGCGCTTTGTCAAATTTTTCCGGATTGTCACGAATGAAAGAAATATCGAGCATATCTGCACCCTATTCGTCTAAAGCATCATCTAGATCGGCGTCTTGGTTAGCCTGTTGTTTGGCCTGATGCTTGGTTTGCGTCATGGCGACCAACCATATTGAGATTTCGTATAAAAACAAGGTAGGGACGCCCAGCCCAATTTGACTAATTAAGTCAGGTGGGGTGAGTAGAGCCGCGACAACAAAAGTGAGGACAATGGCATATTTCCTTTTACGTCGCAGGCCATCAGCCGTGACCAACCCGACACGGCCCAAAAGAGAAAGCACAATCGGTAATTGGAAACAAAAACCAAAAGCGAGCATCAGCGTCATCACAAAACCGAGATATTCACTGACGCGGTTCATCATACGAATAGACGCGCCTTCCTGAGAGACTTGTTCCATCCCAATAAAGAATTGCAGAGCAAGCGGCATAATCAGATAAAAAACCAATGCCGCACCCGCCGTAAACAGCAAGGGCGCTGACACCAGATAAGGCAGAAAGGCACCGCGTTCATTTTTGTAAAGTCCCGGCGCGAGAAAGCTATAAATTTGAAAAGCGATAATTGGAAAAGCCAAAAAAATCCCGCCAAATAAACCCAGCTTGATTTGAGAAAATAAAAACTCATGCGGCGCGGTATAAATTAACTGAATGCCGGCATCCAGCGAAACAGTTGCGGCGGCAGTCTCGTAGGGCTTTAACAGATAGGTGAATATAAAATCCGCAAAATAAAAACAAACAGCAAAACCGAGTGCCAGCGCGATAAAAGATTTCAAGAGACGCGAGCGCAATTCAATAAGATGATCCATCAATGGCGCTTCGCTGGATTTCATTAACGGGTCATCTGCCATCTTATTTGGGCCCATCTTTATTCCCATCATTAGGAATATCATCTTCATCAACATCAGAAGACGCCACAGTTTCGTTCAAAGTGTCATTCAAAGTATCGTTCAAATGATCGTCTAAAATATCAGGAGGCGTCAGGACATCGGAAATATCTTTTTCAACTTGGTTAAGCATATTTTTAGGCGAGACATCATCCGCAAACTTTTTAAGCTCTGCCATACTGTTTTCGCGGTCGAGCGCTTTGAGATTAAGCTGAAATTGTAGAGCGGCGTTTCTGACAGTGGATGTCATCTGCCCAAGGCGGCGCATAAGCCCTGGTAGTTCCTGCGGGCCAACAACAATCAGCACCAACACGGCCAAGAACAAAAACTCAGACCACCCGATATCAAACATGAATAATTTTTTCCGCTAACTCTTGGTGTTATCTTCGGATTTATTCACATCAATCACATCGGCTTTGCTGGAAGCATTATTAGCATCATTGTCTTCACCAATCTTATCCTTTGGGTCTTCACGAAGACCTGACTGGAAGCTTTTAATGCCACGAGCAAGCTCACCCATGAGTGAGGAAATGCGACCTCTTCCGAATAATAGAATAACGAGCAAGATGATAAGAAGTATTTGCGGCGCACCAATAGACATTAATCGACCTTTTCTTTATCTGGTTAAGTGTCTGTTTATAATTAATCAGTAAATAGCATAACATCTTCGGGGTTTATTTGAAATTTAACTTCGTCCCCAATTTCAATGCGCGTTTGAGTGACATCATCCATAATGACTTCCCAAATTATATCATCCGGACATAATATATTATTCGTTAAAACAATATCCAGAGCCTGAGCATTACCGTGCTTTCTTATTGCCGATACTCTAGCGGTAAGACCACCCTCACCCTCGCCTTCCTTCAGATGATAAGGGCGTATCATCAGACATGCGGAAGCCACTGACGCATCAAGCTGAAAGTCGCCAATCGGCGTTGAAAAAACACCTTTTTCAACCTTGCCGGACCATTCATTTACCGCCCCTAATAATTTAACAATAAGCGGTGAAGAAGGGTTTTCATAAAGCTCATCTGGCGTATCAAACTGAACAACCTGCCCCTCAGACATAACGGCAATCTTATCTGCCATAAACATCGCATCATCAGCATCATGGGTTACGATAATCCCAGTTGCAGGTGACATATCAGCATGCTCTCCGCGCAAGAGCGAAACTGTGAGCCGGCGCATATCCGCACGCAAGGGCGGGTCAAGATTTGAAAAAGGCTCATCCATCAACACCAAACCCGGCGCAGGTGCAAGGGCGCGCGCCAAAGCAACACGCTGTTGCTCGCCACCGGAAAGCGTAGCTGGGTAACGCTCTGAAAGGTGACTGACACCTGTTAAGGCAAGCATACGCCCTGCCCGCGCCTCAGAATTTTCATATTTTTGCATTTGTAGGCCGAACATCACATTTTCCATCACCGTTAAATGTGGAAACAGGGCAAAATCTTGAAATAGAAACCCAATGTGCCGGTCTTCTGGCGGCACGAACTGTCCTGCACCAGAAACAATCTCATCATCAAACTCGATGGTTCCGGCATCAGGTGCGACGACGCCGCCAATTAATCTCAGACTTGTTGTTTTCCCGCACCCCGATGGCCCAAGAAAACAAATAATTTCACCCGGCTTTATATCTAAGGAAATACCATTAACCGCGTTTTTACCTTGGATTGTGCAGGCGACATCCGAGAGCGATACAGACCTCATTCATTTTCCTCGTCCGGCATATCCATCTCGAGTGGCTCATCCTCTAAAAATTCAGCGCCTGTATCCTCAGCATCAAGTGGGTCTTCATCGGGATTAAGGTCTGCATTCGGTTCAGGAATAGAGAAACCAGCCGGCAATCTGTTATCTAGCAATCCAGCGGCTTTCAACTCGTCAATGCCGGGTAAATCGGTCAATGTTTCAAGACCGAATTGTGCCAAAAACCCGTCAGACGTGCCATAAGTCACCGGACGACCTGGCACCTTACGGCGACCGCGCAATTTAACCCAGCCCGTTTCAAGCAACACATCAAGTGTACCCTTAGACACACTCACACCTCTAATATCTTCAATCTCGGCACGGGTCACAGGTTGATGATAAGCAATAATCGCCAATGTCTCCAAACCGGCGCGCGACAGACGCCGTTGTGACACGACATGTTTTTGTAAAGCATCTGACAAATCATCTGCCGTGCGGAATGCATATTTGCGCCCGATTTTTTTGAGGTGAACTCCGCGTGCCTCATAATCCCCCTGAAGCCGAACCAACAGATCGGCAATCGGATATCCCGCTGGTAAATGCGGCGACATGCTGTTCACATCAAGCGGCTCAACAGCGGCAAATAAGACGGCCTCAATAATCCGCATGGATTTTGCAATATCCTCTTCGGATAAGTCGTCAATTAAAATCTCAACAATTTCTTCTTCAATCTCTGAAGTCATTTCAGAAGTTTTTTCAGCGCTGTCACTCACCGCTCTCTCCTGTAAAATTATTATCTAGGGCAGGTTTAGGGCGCGCGCGGCGCATCAGAATTTTACCGAAATTTGTATTCTGTTGAATTTCCAATTTACCGTCACGGGCAAACTCAAGCATGGCAGAGAAACTGCTCGCCGCCGTGGTGCGCCGCTTAACCGGATCTTTCAGCTCATTCATGACAATCATGTCAAACTCTTCCCAGTCATCCATTTTGCCCAGCATACGCTCCAGACGCATCCGCGCCCGTTCAATGCTGAGGATAGGCAATTCAGTCGGTTTCCAACTGGCGTAATAATTTCTTAGACGCTGTGTCGAATAAGATGTAAGCAATTCATAAAGCGATGCATCATAATGGCTTTCCCGCTTCACCCGAATGCCTTCAGGCATGCCGCGTGGGAAGAAATCTCTGCCAAGCTGGTTACGGGTCATAAGTTTTGCAGATGCATCACGCATTGCCTCAAGCCTTTGAAGCTGAAAAACAAGCCGAGCCGCCATTTCCTCGGCAGAAACATCCTCATCATCATCCTCTTTAGGCAACAATAGACGAGATTTCAGATAGGCCAGCCATGAGGCCATGACGAGATAATCAGCAGCAATTTCAATTTTTAGAGACTGAACCTTGCCAATAAAATCAAGATATTGCTCTGCGAGTTGCAAGATAGATATTTGTTTGAGGTCAACCTTTTGAACCCGCGCCAGATTAAGGAGGATATCAAGCGGCCCTTCAAAACCGTCAACATCAACCTCAAGCACATTCTCTTCATTGGTTGCGCCCTTGACTGAAGACGGGATTTGATAGGCAGGACCTTCAATAAATCCATCTGCCTCAGAAGCCGTATTATTCATTTCTTCATTCATAATTCTTTATACATTTTTCGGAGATTCGGGAAAATGGTCAGATATTAATTCCAGCCACTCTTTCTGAGCCGTTTCTTCATTGAGTGGTGACTGTTGACGCGACAATAAAGCCATCGCTTTTTCAGCCCGCGCTAATGACTTGCCCGTTAAAACCGGAAGAGTCTCCATGAGAGGAAACATCTCTTTCGCCTCCCCGTTACAATGCAAAACCACATCGCATCCGGCCTGAAGCGCATTTTGTGCATGCTGAGTGATACTTATAGCGGGCGACAGTGCTTTCATAGAGATGTCATCGGTCATTAAAAGCCCATCAAAACCGATATGACCGCGAATGATTTTTTCAATCAAACTTGGCGACAGGGTGGACACATTTTCAGCATCAATCGCGGAAAACACAAGATGCCCCGTCATGGCGAGTGGCAGAGCATTACATTGCCTGAAGGGGGCAAAATCATCGACCAGATCTTCAAATTCAGCCTCAACTATCGGTAGGGCTTCATGGCTATCAACCGCACCATGCCCATGACCGGGGATATGCTTCATCACAGGCAATGCTCCCTCATCAAGAAATCCTTGCGCCACTGCCTGTCCAAGATGGCCTACAATTTCAGGATTTGCCGAAAAAGCGCGATTACCAATCACATCTGATGTTTGAGGAAGTGATAAATCAAGACAAGGCGCACAATCTACGTTTATTCCGAGACTCAATAGCTCTTTTGCCATTAAAACAGCCCCGAGATAGGCCGCTCTTAGAGCATTTTCGGGGCTGGTTTCGTATATTTTGCCGTAAATATCTGCCGGCGGATAATCTCTAACTAATGGGGGGCGTAAACGCGCCACACGCCCACCTTCTTGATCAATCAAGATAAGCGTTTCACCTTTTTTTGTGAAAGATTTTAGGTGAGAAACAAGATGAGAAACCTGCTCTAACGATTGAATATTTCTGCTGAAAAGAATAAACCCTAAAGGATTGGATTCACGGATATAATCAATTTCATCAGGCGTGAGCTCGGGTCCGGAAACCCCATAAATAGCAGCCTGGCGCGCTGTCATTGTGCAACCTTAACAACAAGGCAATCCTGACCATTCTCCTTTAGTTCGGCGCAAAACGCATTTGCAGCTTCCAATGTCACAAATCCGGGAATATTCACCCTATAAAACTTACCACGCTCACCTAAATCAACCTCTTTAACCAATGGTTCACGATTTCCAATTATCTCACTGTTTTTATTTGATATTCTTGTAAATTCTCTAGAAGCCTCGGCGGGTGTTCGAACCGAAATAAGCTGAACCATATAGTTATTCACCGCCACTAATGGAGCGACAGATTCACTTTGTTCAGGTGAAATTTCAACCTTATTCTCAGCCTTATTTTCGGATTTGGGAGACGCAAGAGGTATCAAATTTTCATCAGATTGCGTGTCTTCAATAGATGCAACATCGGCAATTTCAGCGTCCCCAGTTTTAACATCCGCAGATACAACTTCAGCAGTATCAGTTTTAGGGCTATCAACAGTCTGAGTTTCAACTTCCATGACGTCCGCCATCAAACTTTCAAGACCACCATCTCCCTCGCTTGTATCTTCCGCACTTAAATCATCCTCAAAGAGTGCGGAAATTTCATCACCCGGTTCAAGTTCAATTTCTGGCGTGACAGTTTCGGCTTGCTCCTGACCAGAGGCATTATCCTCTTTAACTTCCAAAACACCGTAAATGTTTAAATCCCCTTCTTCGGGGCGCCCAGCCGTCACATCTTCAGGGGGCGGCGTTTTAACGGGAGTTTCCTCAGCGAGTATCAAAGGTGGCATACTGCTCTGCCCGTCCTCTACGCCTTTCATGTAAGCCAGATAAACCAGTCCGGCAATCATTGCTGTGATCAGAACAGCACCAATGCCCATAAGGATGATAGGAAGATTATTCCCGCCATCATTATAATCATAATAAGAGGCATCTGGCGGCGGCTTACCAATACCGATATCAGCATTTTGATTTGGGAGCGGTGTAAAGTTATCCCCAGAAGACACTTTTTGAGACAAATTTTGAGAAAAAGCATCTGTATCAGATCCGGAAAGCGGATCTGTGTAAGGGTCGTCTGGTGGACCTGATGGTGGTTTAGGCGGCGACATTTATCGCATTTCCTCCTCTGGGCGAACCCCCAAAATATCTAAACCGGAAGCAATCACGAACGCACAGGAACGAATCATAGAAACACGAGCCATAGTAACATTTTTTTGCTCTTCGATAATAAATTTCAAATCTGGGCGCTCCTTACCAAGATTCCAAAGGCTATGAAACGACGACGCTAAATCCTGAAGATAGAACGCAATTCGGTGCGGCTCATGGTTCACCGCCGCACTTTCAAGTACACGAGGGAAAGCGGATATAGTTTTCAATAGCGAAATCTCTGCCGGGTCAACAATCAGGCTCATATCAGAGTCTGTTAAATCGTCATCGTGAATAGCCCCAAACATCTCACCAGCATTTCGGATGACCGAACAAATACGCGCATGTGCATATTGAACGTAAAACACCGGATTATCCCGACTTTGCTCCTGAACCTTCACAAAATCAAATTCCAAAGGGGCGTCGTTTTTGCGTGTCAGCATCATAAAGCGCACAACATCCTTGCCGACTTCATCCACAACTTCTCTCAGCGTAATAAATTGTCCGGCTCTTTTGGACATTTTGACCGGTTCACCATTACGCATCAGCTTGACCATCTGACAAATCTTGACGTCCAAATCTCCCGCCCCGGCTGTCACGGCTGTAACTGCTGATTTCATTCTTTTAATATAGCCGGCATGGTCAGCACCCCAGACGTCAATCATCTGCGCATAGCCGCGCTCAAACTTATCCAAATGGCAGGCGATATCTGGCGCGAAATATGTCCAACTCCCATCAGATTTTTTCAAGGCGCGATCACTATCATCGCCAAATTGTGAGGATTTAAACAATGTTTGTGGTGAAGGCTCCCAATCCGGCGGTGGTGTCTTGCCTTTCGGCGGCTCCAACACACCCTCGTAAATCAGCCCCATCTCATCCAAACGGACAAGGCTCTTATCCACCGCGCCACTATCATGTAGCGACTGCTCCGACAAAAACACATCATGACGCACACCAAGCGCATCAAGGTCGTCTTTAATCAACTCCATCATCATTGGAAGCGCTATAGGCTTTACAGCAGCAATCTGGTCTGCTTCGGGTTTTTCCATAAGGCTCGCGCCATATTTTTCTGCTAATACCTGACCGACACTCACCAGATAATCCCCCGGATACAGCCCTTCTGGAATATCGCCAATATCCTCCCCTAAAGCCTCACGCATGCGCAGTAATGCCGAACGCGCAAGTGTATCTATCTGACTGCCGGCATCGTTGATATAATATTCTCGCGTGACCTGATAATTCGCACGCTCCAATAAGCGCGCCAAAGCATCTCCGACAACAGCCCCCCGCGCATGTCCAACATGCATCGGACCTGTCGGATTGGCAGAGACATATTCCACATTAATCTTTTTCTCCGCGCCAATATCGCTGTTGCCATAGGCTTTACCAGCTTTTAAGACATGCGCTATCTGCCCCTGCCAAACCGAAGGTGACAGCGACAGATTAATAAAGCCCGGCCCGGCAATATCAACTGAGGCAATATCCGCATCCTTAGAAAGCAAATCCGCAATTTTACCCGCAAGGTCACGCGGCGGCAGTTCTGAAAACTTGCCCAGCACCATGGCAGCATTGGTCGCCATGTCACCGTGTGAAGGGTCACGTGGCGGTTCAACAGAAATGCGGGACAAATCCGTCCCCTCGCCAATCACCCCTTCTTGGATAAGCGTTCTAATACATGTTTCGATACGCGCTCTAAAGGCCGCAAATATATTCATCATCTTACCTGTAATTATGCTCTGAGAGATTAAAGAGTGTTTTATGTTCTTCCACAGCAAATCTGTCGGTCATACCCGCAATATAATCACAAATGATACGCGCGGTTTTTTCGCTTCCTGGCGCATCACAAAGCACCAACCATTCCTCTGGTAAAAGTTCCGGCTCATCATAAAAAAGATTAAAGAGATCCGTCACAACACGCCTTGCCTTGCTCATTGATCTATTCACCTCATAATGACGATACATTTTAGCATGCAGAAATTTTTTCAATGCCAAATGACTTTCTTGCATCCCTGCCGAAAATTCCGCAACGGGGTGCGATAATCCTCGGATGTCTGCGGCGCTTTGAATATTATTCTCACGGATACGCTTTTGTGTCTCAGCGACGACATCACTCACCATTTCTGAAATGAGGCGGCGAATAACTTCATGTCGCAATCGCCGCGGCTCAAGGTCAGGATAAATTGTCATAACTTGGGAAAATATATCCCCGACCAAGGGAAGCTCTAATAAGTCGTCAGCCGTGAATAGACCGGCGCGTAACCCGTCATCAATATCGTGATTATTATAAGCAATATCATCCGATATGGCGGCAATTTGCGCTTCAATGCCAGCATGACCATTTAATTCCAGATCATGTTTCTCGGAATATTTCCGTATAGCGTAAGGCGCATGAGAAATCGGATTATCCACACTCACGACCGGGCCATTATGCTTAACAAGCCCTTCAAGCGTTTCCCATGTCAAATTGAGACCATCAAAATTGGCATAGCGTTGCTCAAGATGCGTCACAATTCTTAAGGATTGGGCGTTATGGTCAAAACCCCCATGATTTTGCATCGCGGCATTAAGGGCATCTTCGCCCGCATGACCAAAAGGTGTGTGACCTAAATCGTGACAGAGGGCTAAGGTCTCAGCCAAATCCTCATTGACCTTTAACTCGCGAGAAATTGACCGCGCAATTTGAGCAACTTCGAGCGAATGCGTGAGGCGTGTGCGGTAATAATCACCAACATGGGCGATAAAAACCTGCGTTTTATGAATAAGTCTACGAAAGGCACCAGAATGCAACACACGGTCACGGTCGCGTTGAAAAGGAGACCGGGTCGAACTTTCCGGCTCATCATAAAGACGTCCACGCGTTTCGTCAGATTGTGAGGCAAAATTAGCCAGCTGATACACCTTATTCAGACCCAAATATTATTCTGTTTTCTTAATCTAGTTCGTAAAAAGAGTCACTCACTAGAGTCACGGCATGATGACACCTTGAAAAACAATATAAATCTGCCTATTTAAGAGATATGGAAAATTTCTCTGTTACTGAAAACGCAGCCAGCCAAATCAAAAAGATTTTGGAACATGAAGCACCAGGGTCAATGCTCAGAATTTCTGTGCAAGGTGGCGGGTGTTCTGGCTTCTCTTATTCATTTTCTATTGATGACACGGCAACTCTTGATGACAAGAAGTTTACACGCAATGACATTATTGTTTTGGTCGACGACTTATCCTTACAATATATGGATGGAGCGGAAATTGACTGGGTCGATGATTTGATTGGTGCCAGTTTTAAAATCAATAATCCCGTTGCCACATCTTCATGCGGTTGCGGCACTTCTTTCTCAGTTTAAAATGCTAATTGCCAGCTGGAACGTTAATTCGGTTAAAGCACGCCTGCAAAACCTTCTGGCATGGCTGGAAGAAGCCAAGCCGGATATTGTCGGCCTTCAAGAACTCAAATGCATTGATGAGGCTTTTCCGAGAGCCGAAATTGAAGCACTGGGCTATAATATCGAAACCTTTGGTCAAAAAACCTATAATGGGGTTGCCCTATTATCCCGCTACCGTCTGGAAGATGTGACACGCGGCATTCCAGGCTTTGAAGACGAACAAAGCCGCTATATTGAAGCCGTTGTTTCAACGTCATCTGGTGCTTTGCGGGTGGCATCACTTTATTTGCCGAACGGTAATCCCGTTGATACACCCAAATACCCCTATAAGCTGGCTTGGATGGCTGCTTTCGAGAAACATGCCGCGTCACTCCTTAATAATGAAGAAGCCTTTGTGCTGGCAGGTGATTATAACGCCATTCCAACGCCGCAGGATGTCCATGCGCCAGATGCGTGGGAAGGTGATGCATTGTATCGCCCTGAAACCCGCGAAGCTTTCCGGCGGCTTGTTAATCTTGGTCTGACAGAAGCTGTCGGTACGCTCGCAACAACGGGGCCCGATACATACACATTTTGGGATTATCAAGGTGGTGCATGGCCTAAAAATAAAGGCATCCGCATTGATCACCATTTATTATCACCGCTCGCGGCTGATAAGCTTGTGAATGTGCGCATCGACAAACATACACGTGACTGGGAAAAGCCAAGCGACCATGTGCCTGTTTTGATTGAACTGGATATATAATGAAGCAAACCACGCTCTTGGCATACATCATGGTTATCTTCTTAGCAGGGTGCGCATCTTTCCCTAGCGATATAGAGCCTTATGCTCACTCAGCTTTACAATATGAAACAGCAAGCTGCCAACAGATTGAAGCCGATCATAATCGCTTGATGAAACGAGTTGACGTCATTAGAGGGGATATGAAAAGCACAGCTCAAAATGACATCTGGCAGGTCGGGGCGAGCATCATCTTCTGGCCGTTTTTGTTTTTGCTCGGCGATAAAGATGATTTTGGCAAACGTGAACTCGCCGATATTACCGGACGCTTAGACGCCCTTGAAGAAGCCGCGAGACTCAAAGGGTGTGAATTAACCGATAGAACGCAGTAAGTCTTAAAAAGAAACTGATACCGCGTGGTTCCACCAAGCTTCATCGGAAAAACTTCTTAAATCCAGCTCATGTGTCCAGACCGAACGATGCTGCTGAGCAATATGGAAATAAGTGTCAGCAATATGAGAAGGTAGCATCAAGCCATCTTCATTCCCTTTTTCCTGACGAAGCTTGTCAAACGCATTCTCCCCAAGCATTTTGCCTAGCGTATCCGGTGCATCTACTGCACCGTCAATAACGATATGCGCCACATGAATATTCTGCGCCGCAAATTCGGCATTAAGAGACTGGCAGAGCATGCGCCGCCCGCCCATAGCCGCTGCATGTGAGTGTTGCCCCGCATTGCCGCGCCGTGCCGCTGTTGAGGACGTCACTAATAACGTCCCCTTGCCGCGTTCTGCCATAATCGGCAGCACCGCATGGGCCAGTCTAAAGAGTGAAAAACATGATAATCGCCAGCCAAGCTCAAATGTTTTGAGCGGTGTGTCTGTTAAACTGCGATTGCCGATTTGCGCGCCAATATTGTGAACAACCACCTCTATCGGACCGGTGTTTTTCTCAACATCCAAAACCAGCTCTTCGACCGCGTTCTCCTCAACAATATTTAACAGCCGACCATCTGCACTGCCGCCATCACTCTCAATCTCTGCAATAAGACTTTCAAGCCCTTGCGCGTTACCTCGACGACACAGAACAACATGATACCCGTCGCGTGCAAACCGTTTGCCAACATGCCCGCCGATGCCCGCACCTGCACCAATAATCAAACAAACAGGCTTCATAACTTCCCCAAAATTAACACGTCATACCGTATTAGTTTTTTCGGCTTGCCATCCACAAAACACCAACACCGCAAATACCCGAAAGCGCAGACCCGAGCAAAACGCCAAGTCGCACAGCATTTTGATTTACAACATCGTCATAAGCGAGCGTGCCAATAAATAAGCTCATTGTGAACCCAACACCCATTAATAATGCCATGCCATAAAATTGAAACCAGCTTACTTGATGCGGTAATTTACAAAGCTTAAGTGCAACGCCAAGAGCCGTTAAGGCAAATACCCCAATTTGATTTCCAACAAACAAGCCAGCCGCAATACCAAGCGTGAGCGGTTGGAGAAAAACTTCCAAAGATAAACCAGAAAAAGAAACACCAGCATTAGCAAAAGCAAAAACGGGCAAAATTGCATAAGCTACCCAAGGGTGAAGTGAGTGTTCTAATTTACGCAATGGTGACACGCTGGTTGCGCCGGTTGTTAATCGCAAAGGAATAAAGAATGCCAAAACCACACCTGCAAGCGTGCTATGCACCCCGGATTTTAAGACGCAAGCCCATAGCACAACACCGACAAGCATATATGGCGTGAGCGACGCAATGCGCCGCCAATTAAGAAGTGCCAGAATAAAAATACACAGCGCAGCAATACCAAGCGATGTAAGGGATAAATTATCCGTATAGAAAATCGCAATAATTACTATCGCCACAAGATCATCAATAATGGCAATCGCTGTCAGTGCAATTTTCAAACTTTCCGGAATACGCTTGCCCAGTAAAGAAATAATACCCAATGCAAAGGCAATATCCGTGGCAACGGGTATTGCCCAGCCACGCATCGCATCGCCATCTTGCCAATTAATGGAACTAAAAACCACAGCCGGCATAATAATGCCGCCAAGTGCGGCAATCACAGGCAGGCTAATTTGTTCGCGGGTGGTGAGTTGACCCTCTAAGACTTCGCGTTTTATCTCCAACCCAATAAGCAGGAAAAACAAAGCCATCAGGCCATCATTAATCCATAACAACATTGGCTTGCTAATAATGAACTCGCCAATCTGTATCATGATTGGCACCGTCAGCAATTTGTCATAAACCACATAAAGCGGTGAGTTTTCAACAATCAGAGCCAAAGCTGCGGTAGCAAACAGAAGCAGCCCTCCAATTGAACCAAACCGGAGAAACTCTCTTATCATTGCCATGGGCATTTTAATTCTTCTTTCTGCTTATTAATTAAATTTTCAGGGACTTAAACATCAGCATATTGACGTTTTTCTTTCGCGCCGCCGGGATGCGTAACCGCGCCTTTACTGGCAGGACCAACACCTTGCGCATACTTCCATAATGTCCCAGAGGTGAAATCAGTTTCTTTGGCCTGCCAATTTTTATGTCGCTCTGCAAGAACATCGTCTTCAACCAGTAAATCCAGCGTGCCTTTATCAGCATCAATGCGGATGATATCGCCATCTTCAATCAAGGCAATCGGTCCACCCTCAGCCGCTTCAGGGCCAACATGACCAATGCAGAAGCCGCGTGTCGCACCGGAGAAACGACCATCCGTGATAAGCGCAACCTTATCGCCGTTACCCTGCCCGTAAATTGCCGCTGTCGTGGACAACATTTCGCGCATACCGGGGCCACCTTTTGGACCTTCATAACGGATAATAATCACATCGCCAGCTTTATAATCACCAGCTTCAACGGCTTTAAAAGCATCTTCTTCACAATCAAAACAACGTGCCGCGCCTTCAAAATGAAGTTTTTCCATACCTGCAACTTTTACAATCGCTCCATCAGGCGCAAGCGAACCCGTGAGACCCACAACGCCGCCGGTCGGCGATAGCGGGTTCGTTACCGGATAAATAACTTTTTGCTCTGGATTAAAGGTAATGTCCTCAAGATTATCACCCAGTGTCTTCCCCGTTACGGTCATGCAATCGCCGTGAAGATATCCGCCCTCAAGTAACGTTTTCAGAAGCATTGGCACACCACCAGCCTCATACATATCTTTCGCGACATACTGCCCACCTGGTTTCAAGTCAGCGACATAAGGCGTTTTCTTGAAGATTTCAGCAACCTCAAGCAAATCAAAATCAATACCAATCTCATGCGCCATTGCCGGCAAATGCAGTCCCGCATTGGTTGAACCGCCGGTTGCCGCTACAACAGTCGCGGCATTTTCCATTGCTTTTCGGGTTACAATATCGCGCGGGCGAATATTATGCTCAATAAGCGACATCACGGCCCTGCCCGAAGCTTCCGCATAGGCATCACGGCTTTCATAAGGCGCAGGCGCCCCCGCAGAATTAGGCAATGCCAGACCAATAGCTTCGGATACACAAGCCATTGTATTCGCAGTAAACTGACCACCACATGCCCCCGCACTCGGACAAGCCACACATTCAAGCGCGTATAAATCTTCATCCGGCATATTGCCGGCGGCGTGCTGTCCTACCGCTTCAAACACATCCAGAACGGTAACATCTTTACCTTTAAATTCTCCCGGCATGATTGAGCCGCCATACATAAAGACGCTCGGCACATTGAGCCTCAGCATCGCCATCATAAGACCCGGTAAGGATTTATCACATCCCGCCAGACCAACCATGGCATCATAGCAATGCCCGCGCATGGTCAGCTCTACACTATCAGCAATCACCTCACGTGATACGAGCGAGGATTTCATTCCCTCATGCCCCATAGCAATACCATCCGTCACACTAATCGTGCAAAATTCGCGCGGCGTGCCATCGGCAGCTTTGACCCCTGCTTTGGCTGCCTGCGCCTGACGCATCAGCGCGATATTACAAGGTGCGGCTTCGTTCCAGCAAGACACAACCCCGACAAACGGTTGTGCAATTTCCTCTTCAGTCATCCCCATCGCATAATAGTAAGAGCGATGCGGCGCACGTTCTGGACCGACAGATACATGGCGACTTGGAAGTTTGGATTTATCGAATTTTGTCATCTGGCGCTCCGTATTAACCTAACCGATTTAAAGCTGTTGCAAGTTTTTCTAGCTTGCTTTGTTCATCCTGCAAACGGGATTTGTTTTCTTCTATAACCTCATTGGGTGCTTTTTCAAGAAAGCCTTTATTATTCAACTTACCCGATATTTTTGAGATTTCTTTTTCTACCTTGGTGATTTCTTTTTTTAACCTGTCAGACTCGGCAGTAAAATCAATCACCTCATTAAGCGGCAAAGCAAAAACCGCCTCTTCAACAATAGATTGTATCGCGCCTTCAGGAAAATCATCCTGCACCGTGATTGTATCAAGCCGCGCAAGGCGCTTTAAAACATCTTCATGCGTGGTGAGGCGTTGTTGAGTGAGCTCATGACTTCCCGAGACAATCAGAGGAATTTTTGAACCAGCCGGCACATTCATTTCCGACCTCACTGAACGAATACCGGTAATCGCTTTTATCAACCAGTTAATTTCAGCATCAGCGTCTTTATTCAACAGCTCTGCCGAAACTTCAGGCCAGCGATCAAGCATCAAAAATTTTGCGTCTGCATCCGTAGGTTTAATTTCCTGCCATAATTCTTCCGTCACATATGGCATAAAGGGATGAAGTAATTTCATCGCGTTTTGAAGACCCCATTGTGCAGCCGCTTGCACCTCGCGCTTTGCCGCGTCATCATCCCCTTGTAAAATCGGTTTGGATAACTCAATAAACCAATCGCAAAAACCATCCCAGATGAATTGATAAACAGCCGTCGCCGCATCATTAAACCGATAAGCTTTAAGCGCACCTGTAATCGCTTCTGTTGCACGATATGTTTCACCAATCAGCCATTGCGTTAAAGGCAGCTTAGCATCTGCAGGGTTGAAGGCTTCTGCAGTGAAGCATTCATTTATCTCGCAAAAACGGGTTGCATTTCTGAGTTTCGTGGCGAAATTCCGATACCCCTCAACACGGCTTTCAGAAAGCTTGATGTCGCGCCCCATAGCCGCCATTGCCGCCAGCGTAAACCGTAACGCATCAGCGCTGTATTTATCCGCCAGTTCCAGAGGGTCAATCACATTGCCCTTGGACTTCGACATTTTCGCGCCTTTTTCATCTCTTACAAGCGCGTGAATATAAACAGTATGGAAAGGCACTTCATCTTTGAAATGCAGACCCATCATCATCATGCGGGCAACCCAAAAGAAAATAATGTCAAATCCGGTGACCAATACATCTGTTTTGTAATGCTTCTGCAGTTCGGGCGTTTCATCAGGCCAGCCAAGTGTCGAGAACGGCCAAAGCGCAGAAGAAAACCAAGTATCGAGAACATCCTCATCACGCGTGAGCTCTGTCTCCTCCCCATAATGGGCTTTGGCGGCTTTATTGGCATCTTGCTCGCTTTCAGCGACAAAAATCTCTCCATCCGGGCCATACCAAGCTGGGATTTGATGCCCCCACCAAAGTTGGCGTGAAATACACCAAGGCTGGATATTCTCCATCCATTCAAAATAAGTTTTTTCCCAATTTGCAGGAACAAATTTCGTCTTGCCGGTTTTGACCGCTTCAATCGCCGGTTGTGCGAGGGTCGCCGCATCGACATACCACTGGTCAGTCAACCAAGGTTCAATGACAACATCCGAACGGTCACCAAACGGCACCATATGCGTGTTCTCTTCAATCTTATCGAGTAAACCAAGAGCCGTGATTTCATCAATCACTTTTTTACGCGCCTCAAAACGCTCAAGACCTTGCCAGTTCTCTCGGTTTTCCATATCGGCAAAATCGTCGTCATTCAGATCAATACAGGCTGTTTTATCGAGAATATTTATCGATTTAAGGTCACAACGCCGCCCGACTTCAAAATCGTTAAAGTCGTGCGCCGGGGTAATTTTGACGGCACCTGAGCCCTGCTCTGGATCTGCATAGCTATCTGCAACAATCGGAATTTTCCGACCGACAATTGGGAGTATCACATGCTTACCTACCAGCGCGGCATAACGTTCATCGTCTGGATGAACCGCAACGCCCGTATCGCCAAGCATCGTTTCAGGCCGTGTTGTCGCGACGGTGATATGTCCCGACCCATCTTCCAGCGGATAATTAAAATGCCAAAGATGAGAGGTTACTTCTTTTTGCACCACCTCAAGGTCAGAAATTGCGGTGAGTAATTTTGGATCCCAGTTTACTAGGCGTTTATCTTTGTAAATCAACCCTTGCTGATGCAGGCTCACAAAAACTTTGAGAACAGCTTTTGACAGTCCCTCATCCATGGTGAAGCGTTCACGGCTCCAATCGCATGACGCGCCAAGGCGACGGAGCTGTTGGGTGATGGTGGAGCCGCTTTCCTCTTTCCATTGCCACACACGCTCAAGAAAAGCTTCCCGCCCCATATCACGCCGAGAGGGGGCACCCGCTTCGGCGAGTTGACGTTCCACAACCATTTGCGTTGCAATGCCCGCATGGTCCGTTCCAACCTGCCACAGCACATCTCTCCCACGCATACGCTCAAAACGGCATAGCACATCCTGAAGCGTATTGTTCAGGGCGTGCCCCATATGCAAATTACCGGTGACATTAGGCGGCGGAATAACAATCGTGTAAGGGTCGCCATCCACACGGCCAGCTTTAAAGCAGCCCTGCTCTTCCCATTCAGCGTATAGCCGCTTTTCTGTATCTTTTACATTAGATGGGGATGACGTATCTGACATATACCGCACTCATTATCGGTCAAAGAATAATCTTATTCCCGTGGGTACTACAATCTTTTATAGGCTTCAATGGCTTATAGAGCTCAAGATGAGTTTTTCATCTCCTTTGACCAGACTTTCGCGACTGCATCATGCAAGGCATCGCGTCTAATCATCTCAGCGGCAATCGCCTCCATGTTATTATCCATCCAGTCTTTGAGTAAGTCCGGCAAAGCTTCACGTATCATCAACTCAAGGACAGTCATTTGTGGGCTGGATGTATCGTGAAGCTCATCTTGAGGCTCATCTTGAAGATGTGGATTTTTATCTTCTTCCAAAATCTGGTCAATCGCCCAGACCTCGTTATGTGTTGCAATATTATCCTCAACAGCTTGAACGACTTCTTCAACCGCTTGCGGGGCTTCATTTTCATCAGGGGCTGGCGTATAGCGCTTATTCTGATTCCCGACAAGTATTTCAACGGCTTTAACAATATCCTCAAATTGCCGGTCATCCCCTTGTGTGAAGTATCCGGGTGAGGATGCGCCAATTTTAGGATCTTTTTCTATTATATCCGCGAGCTTTTGCGCTTCGTCTTCATTATTCATTTTATCGTCCATTGTTCGTTTGAGACTTACGAATTGAACGCAACATACATTCGTTAATGTTTAATCAAATTAACAGAAGACACCCAGAATAAGCAAAGTAAATTGATTAGTCCGAAAGAGGCGCGGGGATAAGATTGAGATTATCTCCCGATAATCTCCCAATCGCAGATAGCAATCGATAGGCAGATAATATCTGGTCACGCTCGGCCTGCACCTGCGCGACACGCGCATCAAGTAGTTCCTGCTCGGCATTCAAGACATCTAAAGTTGTGCGGGTGCCAAGCTCCCGCTCTTGTTGAACACCTTCCAAAGCAATTTTAGACGCTAATATTTGCCCTTTAGAAGCCTCAACGCGTCCACCTGCCGCATTAAAATCGAACCATGCAATCGTCACGAGCCTTTGCACCTGACTGGATGCGGCATGGACGTTATATTTGGAATTATTAGAAACATGGCGTGACGCGTTAATAGCGGCAAGAGATCTCCCGCCTGTAAACACCGGCATGGTGACTTCCACGCCGAAATTCGTCACTTCCTCTTGAAGGCCAAGCTTCATACGGTTCGGGTCATCCATGACAGAGTAATTCCCGAACAAACGAACTTGCGGCAAACTTGCGGCAACCGTGCTGTAAGTTGCGTATTTTGCCCCGCGTGCAACCTCTTGTGCAGAACGTAAAATTGGGCTGTTTGAGCGAGCTGTAATAAGCGCTTGTTCCAGCAATTCAGGTAATGCCGGCAAATTTTCCGGCGGGATAAGTTTGCCGGGTGGTTGGCCGATAACCTCTTGATAAGTAGCGCGGGACGCTGAAAGCGATGCGTTTTGCACCAGAAGATTTGATTGCGCTTGCTTGAGACGCGACTCGGATTGCGCCACATCGGTGCGGGTCACGATACCAACCTCAAACTGATCATTAACAGCCTGAAATTGCCTTTCAAGGACTTCAACATTTTTTTGCCGCAAATTGGTCAGTGCCTGGTCACGCAACACATCCAAAAAAGCCTGCGCGGCACTCAGCAAGACAGTCTGTTCGGTGTTTTGAAGGCTGATTCTCTGGGCGGCAATATCGGCGCGCGCTTTGCGAAAATCATTAAAATTCTTACCACTGGTGAAAACACTCA
Source organism: alpha proteobacterium IMCC14465 (assembly GCA_000293845.2). Lineage (GTDB taxonomy): Bacteria > Pseudomonadota > Alphaproteobacteria > RS24 > RS24 > Micropelagius. Next base: position 85,597 of record ALYF01000002.1, read on the forward strand.
TGCTGGCATTTACACCCCAGCCTTCACTATCATGTTCTTCCAGAAATGGCGGCACTTCCTCATCAACCGCGGCACCATTACAAATGCCATTTAAATCGACAAGGCAATTCGTTTTCATGTCATTGGTAGAACTGCGCGCATAGGCTTCAACTTGCGGGAGGCTCGCACTTAAAGCCACATATTGTGTCTGCCGGACAGCTTTATATTCAGACTCAGCCGCCAATAATTGCGGATTATTGCCCAAGGCAAGCGCCATGGCCTCCTCAAAAGTCTGGGCAAAGCTATCTCCAACCGTAAAAAAGGTCAGGAAAAATAATGTAAGAAGTCGGGTCATTACTGAAATATGTATATCTTTTTGAATGCTTTACGAATGTTCAAAAAGAAAACTGCTCTTCTTTCTCAAAGCCTAACATTTTTGGTGCAGTTACATCTAACGCAGCATTTACAGAAAAACTGTCTCCATGGCGGGAAATAATTATACCGCGGCTCGCATTATCGTAAGTCGACACACAGACAAGGCGTCCATCTTCATCTAGCTGTTCCAATAAGGCATGTGGAACTTCATCAACCATACCGCCGATAAAAATCACGTTAAACGGGCCTTGCTTGGGTTGCCCCTCCGCATGTGCGCCCTGAACGACAACGGCATTATCAATATTTTGATTCTGAAGCACCGTGTTAGCGCTCTCAACAAAGGCTGGGTCATTTTCAAGCGCCACTACCGTACCGGCAAGCATGGCTAAAACGGCTGTCGAATAACCAAGCCCGCAACCAATATCGAGAACCAAATCATCTGATTGAATCTCTGCCAGCTCAAGCAGCATCGATAAAACCAGCGGATTTAAAACCTCACGACCACCCGTTAAAGGAATGTTTTTATCCATATAGGCAAGGTTTTTGTACTTTTCAGGCACATAAGCTTCACGAGGAATACTCTTTAAAACGCGGCAGAGCTTGGTATCACGCACACCACCGGGCAAAACCTGACATTCCACCATTGCTTCTCTGGCGACTTCAAAATCTATAATCTGTTCGATCATGGTAACCTCTAGATGGGATTCTCTGCTTATACGATTATAGGGCTTATACGATTGCAGGCTTTGGAAAACAAGAAATTAGCATTGAAAAGAATGAAAAGATTGTTTTGTTTTTCCGGCTTTGTTATAGCATGCCTCACCTTTGTATAATGGCCACGTGGCGGAGTGGTTACGCAGCGGCCTGCAAAGCCGTGTACCCCGGTTCGAGTCCGGGCGTGGCCTCCAAAGGATAAAAAGATATTTTTAGCGGGGCGCTGATGCTTTTTAACTTGGCGTATGCGCCATGCTTTGATATATCCACCATTCCGGTAGGCTGATCCGCCTTAGCTCAGTTGGTAGAGCAAATGACTGTTAATCATTGGGTCGCTGGTTCGAGCCCAGCAGGCGGAGCCACCGGAAATTTTTCAGCTCCTCCGCTGCCCCTAACCTCACCTGCACCAAAATATTGACCACTGCCGGATAAGCGCTGTTATATCATCCAATCTATTTGCATAATCGTATGTTCATATACATATGGAGAGTTTCGCATGTCCAAATCTGTCATTTATTGGTTTCGCCAAGACCTTCGCCTAGCTGATAATCCTGCCCTTCTTCACGCCGCACATTCTGGCAAGACTGTTATTCCCATTTTCATTTTTGACCCAGATGATAGATCTTTGGGTATGGCAGCCTCATGGTGGCGCCAGCAAAGTCTCGCCAAACTGGAGGCCGCGCTCAAAAAAATCGGGGGGAAGCTCTCTTTTTATGAAGGACGCCCTGTTGAGGTTTTGCAAAAGCTGAGTGATTTTTATGAGGCTGATGAAATTGTTTGGAATCGTCAATATGACGGCTATAGCGTGTCGCGCGATAAGGAAATCAAACAAACGCTCCCCAATAGCGGCACGGGAAATATCGAGTGTAAAAGCTTCAATGCTTCCTTGCTGTTTGAGCCATGGTTGATACAAAACAAATCAGGATCATATTTTAAGGTTTTCACCCCTTACTGGCGGCAATGTATGGCTGGAAACGCCCCTGAAGCCCCCTGCCCTCCACCAACAGAATTACGCAGTCATCCAGATGTCGACCCTTTTCAAATTCCCTTACCGGCATCCCCTCTAACTGCAGATGCGGATTTAATTGCTGAGGAATGGACACCCGGTGAAGCGGGTGCCTATCAGCAATTTGAAAATTTTATCGAAGAAGGGTTAGAGATTTATGCCGAGTTTCGTGATTTTCCTGACCGTCCTGCAACATCGCGGCTGTCCCCCTATCTCCGTTGGGGTGAAATAAGCCCCCGTCAGATTTGGTCAAAAATACAATTTGTGAAGTCACATGAAAAATTTTCAGAGCAAACAATTAGCAAATTCCTGGCCGAAATCGGATGGCGCGAATTTTCTCATCATCTGATCTATCATGTACCGGAGATGGCGACACAAAATCTGCAGCCTTCTTTCAATGATTTCCCATGGTTAGAAAACGAAGAAGCTTTGCTACAATGGCAGGCCGGCAATACTGGCTATCCGCTCGTTGATGCGGGGATGCGTGAATTACGCCGCACCGGATATATGCATAATCGTGTCCGCATGATTACAGCCAGTTTTTTGATAAAGCATTTGATGATTGATTGGCGCGCAGGAGAAAAATATTTCTGGGATCGCTTGCTCGACGCCTGCCCGGCCAATAATATTACCGGGTGGCAATGGGTTGCAGGGAGCGGCGCAGATGCCGCGCCATTTTTCAGAATTTTTAATCCCATTATTCAAGGGGAAAAATTTGACCCGCAAGGCGCCTACACGAAGCGATTTATTCCCGAGCTTAGCCATCTGGAGCAGAAACATTTATTTTCCCCATGGAAAGTAAAATCAGATAATATGGATTTGGACTTTCAGGAAGGGCAATATCCCGACCCGATTGTCGAACACGGATATGCTCGCAATCGCGCTTTAGATGCCTTTCAGCAAATTCGGCGTTAAGTTTAGTTGCGTATCTGTGAATATCTTGCCGGTACACTTCTGCTCAATGAATTTGGTGAAAGAGGGAAGCGTTGAAAATAGCAATTATTGGTGCCGGCATATCTGGTAATTTTGCGGCATATAAACTTTCCAAAAATCATGACGTGACTGTTTACGAAAAGCGTAACCGGCTTGGCGGACATAGTGCTACGATTGATGTTGATTATGACGGTGAGCAAATCGCTGTCGATACCGGTTTTATTGTCTATAACGAATTAAATTATCCCGGCCTGACGTCGCTTTTTGCCGAACTTGGTGTGGAAACCACGCCGAGCAATATGAGTTTTGCTTTTAGCTCTGCCTTTGACAGAGATAAAGGCGGTCTCGAATGGTCTGGTGACTCGTTAAACACCATATTTGCACAACGAAAAAATCTATTCTCTCCCTCTTTTTGGCTGATGCTGAAGGAGATTCTGAGATTTAATAAAATCGCCAATAGCGGAGATTTTAGCGGCGCGGCTGACGAAAGCCTCGGCGACTGGTTAAAGCGTCATAACTTCTCGGAGAATTTCAAAAACAGATACCTCATCCCCATGGGGGCGGCGATTTGGTCAACACCCAGTGAGGCGATGAATGATTTTCCTGCAAAGAGTTTTCTGCATTTTTTCATTAACCATAAGCTGACCTACCAAGACCGTCCTGAATGGCGGACTGTAAAGGGCGGTAGCCGCGAATATGTAAAAAAACTAACCGCGGCCAGCTCTGCCGATTTCAGGGTGAATGCGGAAGTCACCAAAGTGACGCGTCAAAACGCGCAGGTGCAGGTCTATACAAATCAATCAGATAATTTTGAGATATATGATGCCGTAGTTTTTGCCGCACATACCAACCAGTCGCTCTGTGTATTAGAGGATACGGATAAAAATGAACGAGATGTGCTGTCAGATATTAAATACCTTCCCAATCAAGTGTATTTGCACCGCGATCGTCGCCTAATGCCTAAACGTGAAAAAGTGTGGTCTTCCTGGAACTATTTAAACAGTCAGGACGCAGGAAATAACATCATCGTAACAGTAAGTTACTGGATGAATCGTTTGCAAAATATTAACAAAAAACTCCCTCTTTTTGTGACGCTCAACCCATCCGAACCGCCGGCACCCGAACTTACATTCGGACATTATGAATATGACCACCCCCAATTTGATGGCGCGGCATTTCACGCACAGTCCAAACTTGCCAAAATTCAGGGCAACAAAAATACATGGTTTTGCGGCGCATGGGCTGGCTTCGGCTTTCATGAGGATGGCTTGCAATCCGCCCAAACAATCGTCAATGATATTGAAAGCCGAAATTTCAAAGAAAATAAAACGAATGCCTCGTAATGATGTGACAGAAAATGCTTATTCCGCCATTTATCATGGCATTGTGCGTCATGCCCGTTACATGCCCAAAAAACACCGTTTTGCCTATAAGGTTTTTTCTTTGTTGCTTGATATTGATGAGCTTGACGCCCTATCAGAGAAATTAAGATTATTTTCCCATAACCGATTTAATATTTTTGGGTTTCGGACATCTGACCATGGCGCAAAAGATGGCTCACCTTTACGCCCTTTTATCGAAAACCTGCTGACTGAGAAGAAAATCAAAGCCCCGGAGCGCATATTAATTATGTGCTATCCGCGAATCTTTGGTTATGTGTTTAACCCAATCACTGTTTATTACTGCCTCACAAATAACAAAATTTCAGCCATGATTTATGAAGTTAATAATACTTTTGGCGAAGACCATATTTATGTTGTCCCGATAAACAAATCTGACCGCCCTGCCAAACATGACCGAATTAAACAACTCCATGTCTCGCCATTTATTTCAATGGATGCGGAATATTCATTCACGACAGATATCCCTGATGAGGAACTCAAAGTGATTATCAGAGAAAAAAGTAATGGCGCGCCCTTATTATTGGCGAGCTTTATTGGCCAACGCGCACCATTGACCGATAAAGAATTATTCAAAGCATTTTTCGGCTACCCGTTAATGACAATTAAAATCGTCATTGGTATACATTACGAGGCTTTGAGACTAATTTTAAAAGGTGTACGCTATATAAATCGGCCATCAAAGCTGTCCTCCAGAATAACCTATCTATAGTCCCAATTAGTAATATAATATGAGCTCCTCCCAAGAATCATCACCAAACAAACCACCGCCCAGAGGAACCAAGGCCCTCATAAGCATTGTTGAGTTTCTTTTCAAAAATTTGAGTTATGGCGTCGTTAATGTGCAATGGCCAGATGGCAGAACCGAGACATATCAAGGGAAAGAAAGCCTCCACCTTAAAGGGGATATACTCATTCATGATTGGTCGCTTTTTAAACAAATTGTAAGCGGCGGCGCCAATGGTTTCGCTGACGGATACCTCGCCAATAGATGGTCAACACCTGATCTCTCCGCCTTGCTTGAAGTTCTAAGCCTTAATCTTGATGAAATGAATAATCATATCGGGAAAAATAAATTTATTAAGCTCATCTCAAGGCTATCGCATCTATTACGTCCAAATTCACGCGCTGGCTCAAAGAAGAATATCTATGAGCATTATGATTTGGGGAATAGCTTTTACGAAAAATGGCTTGACCCAAGCATGACGTACTCATCTGCCAAGTTTAAAACAAAGAAAAACTCACTCGAAGCCGCACAATTTGAAAAATATAAGTTACTGGCAGATTCCATTGATTTGAAGAAAGAGCATCATGTTCTGGAGATTGGCTGTGGTTGGGGCGGTTTTGCGGAATATGCAGCAACCCATATCGGGTGTCGTGTTACCGGACTGACTATCAGTCAAGCGCAATATGATTATGCCCAAGAACGTATGCGCCAAAAAGGTTTGACGGATAAAGTCGAGATAAAATTGCAGGATTACCGAGATGTTATAGGCAATTTTGATAGAATTGCCTCCATCGAGATGTTTGAAGCTGTCGGAGAACAATATTGGCCAACTTTTTTCAATAAGGTTTCCAGTATTCTCAAACCAGGCGGCAAAGCCGGCCTACAGATTATCACAATAGATAATGATAAATTTAAGACCTATCGTAAAAATGTTGATTTCATTCAAAAATATATCTTTCCAGGCGGCATGCTGCCTTCAAAAGAGATTTTGAAGAGTGAATTTGACAAGGCACAGCTTAAATTACTCGAAACGGTTGATTTTCGACTGGACTACGCAGAGACACTTGCAAGGTGGCGAGAGCGCTTCCACGACCAGTGGCATGATATACAGCCTCTAGGCTTTGACATGCGTTTTAAGCGCATGTGGGAGTATTATTTAAGCTATTGTGAAGCCGGCTTTAAAAGAGGCACAATAGACGTTTCACAATTCTTTATTACTAAAAACCCAAGCTAATCCAGTTACGTTTGCATAACGTATAAAAGTTAATTGCCGGCATTGACTACTGCGGCGCCAGGAGGTCTATATGTCTACCGCAGAGTCTTTAAATACCAGTTTTCGCCTAGAAAACTTCTTTATCGGGGAGTTCATCTCTGACGGCATTATTGCCAAACCTAATGGACAACTCATCCGACGCTTTAAGGTCGAAGGACAAGCCAGCTTCAAAAAAGGCACGCTCACTTTAAACGAAAGTTTTACCTATGATGATGGTGAAATCGATAATCGGATTTGGCAAATTTTATGCCTACCGGATGGGTCTTATGAAGGCTACACAACTGATTTAGTTGGTCCACCTCCACGTGATTACCCAAGAGATGATCTTTTTACTTGGTCTTATCGTCTGAAATTACCCGTCAAAAACATTCCGGTGACCTTGCGATTTACCGATATGATGCATTTCAAAAATGATAGTATCAGCAATATGGCAACCATCAGCAAATTCGGATTGCCTGTTTTGAAGATTTTTCAAACCTTCCATAAAGTCTAATTAACGCGAGAGTAACCGCACATAGAGTTGACGCGGTAAAAACGTCATTAATCTGAGCCAAAATGTAAAACGTTTTGGAAAAGTTATGCGTGTTCGGTTCTTTTCCAACCCGTCAACCATAGCCCGTGCCGCTTTCGTAACATCCATGAGAGCCGGCATGTGGAATGTGTTTTTCTGGGTTGCGGGCGTGTCAATAAAGCCCGGCGCGACCATATTTACGCTTAAACCATATTGCGCAAGATCAACCGCTAGGGCTTCCCCCATATTGAGTAAACCCGCTTTGGTGGCCCCATAAGCGGCAGATGTCGGCAGGCCATTATAGCCTGCCACTGACGATACGAGCACAATCTGGCCTTGCTTGCGCTCAATCATAAAGGGATAAGCCGCCGCAATCATATTAACTGCGCCGGTTAAATTGACATCAAAACTTTTGTCAAAAATCGATACATCAAATTCTGGAAAATTAGTTGGAAGGTAAATCCCTGCATTGGCGATAATCATCGCAAGTGAACCCATTTCAGTCTCAATTTTTTGAGCAGTTTTTTGCATGCCCTTCCTGTCTGTAACATCACAGGCGTAAGAGACAATATTGTCATGCTGGGAAGCTAGCGCATCAAGCTTGTCACTGCTGCGGGCGGAAATAGACACCTGCCACCCGCGCCGGGCCATTTCGAGAGCAACAGCCGCGCCGATACCTGAACTCGCACCCGTAATCCATACAACACCGTCAGAGGGGCGCATGGCTGATAGTTTTCGTTTACTCAAAAGGGTTATCCTTCAACAGAATTTCAGAAGCGTAATGCCATTTCTTTTTTGGCGGAATTTTATCCGGACTGCATATCTCATAAATAGCATCCCGTTTCTTGCGGAAAGCACCGCCGACCCACTCACCCTGAGGGGTATAATAGGCATCTCCCTTGGCAAAGCTGTAGGTCAGAACATCCTTTACCTCACCCAGCACATTAAGCTGTTGGCGGCCCAAAAAAGTGGTTTCCACGTCAATTTTTTTACCGCTTTGATGGTTAACCAACTGTTTTTCCGTGAGTGACTCAGGATTCCAGAAAGTTGCGGGCATGAGCGCCTTATCCATGGTGCCGCTAAATTTACTTCCCTCAACAACCAGCCCCTCTTCACCCAATACGCCTCTGGCAAAAAGCCTTTTATCCTGCTCTTTCGTATCTGTAATAAAGGCAACCAAAATCCCATTTTTCCAATATTCAACCGCGTCATGGCGGAAATCTGCGACTTTAATGAAACCAAGCTTCACGATAATTTCAAAATGGGTTTTAACAACTAGATTATCTCCATCTGGAAAAAATTCCATATGATGAAACCCAACATCCTTGCCCTTATATTTAACGCGGAATGATTTTGTCCCCTCCGAGGGAACAGCAGCACGCCAGTCAAGCGCTGGATACTCAAAAGCAGCGTTTTTAACGCCTTGAGCAAATGCAAAAGAACATAAAAAAAGAAAAATTATTAAAGCGAGAAAGCTAGGATATAAAATCCTTGAGGACACGGCCAAACCTGTCTTTGAATTTCAATGAACCGGTAGTAACGGCTAAACATAGGCAAACTTCATCACCCACAGCTTTAGGGCGATGCTCAACCTTACCGTCAGCAATAGCAAGATCACCACGACTATAAACCTCGCCACCATCGATAAAAGCCCCTCTCAGTACGAGTGTGGCTTCGATACCCTCATGTGCGTGACGCGGGGCAGATTTACCGGGCTGAATTTTCAAAAGACGAATATCGCTTGTCGCGTCATCAGCTTTAATTTTTGATGATTTCACGCCAGGATAGGAAAACGACCACTTTAAACCATCAATATCGGTGGATAAAGCACGGCGAAGTGGCAGTGGCAGATCAACATCTGAACATGACATAAGATTATCAACAGGCGCCGGCTCTTCAGCAATGAGTTCAACAGGTTCATCATCAAGCGCGTCCATAAGCGACTGCACACTATCTTCGGACATGCCAACAGGCTCAGCACTATCAATGATGGAGGCATTTAAATCATCGGCAAAATAGAGTTTTTTGCGGGCTTCAGGCTCAAGCGTTAGATAGCTGGCGACAAGAATGCTCATCGGCGTATCAAGCGTGCCTGCTGAATATTGTAAAAGTAATGTGTCGATGTCTGCTGACATAAATAAACCTATAAAATGACTGCCTATTAACAACTGATTAAAAGAAAAGTTAAGTCTATATTTCAGTTTGTTAACTACATTACGATATATATTTCATTTTGGTTCACAGACAAACTGAAAATATCACCTCTTGCGTGTTTATTGCTGTCCCATTAAGAAAAAAACTGTGAAGGAGACAAAAAATGACTATCCGGGACACTATGATTGACGCAATCGGCAATACACCGCTGATTAAACTTCAAAAAGCGTCTGAACTCACAGGATGTACCATTCTCGGCAAAGCTGAGTTTATGAATCCCGGTCAGTCCGTAAAAGACCGCGCTGCCCTGCAAATCATCCGAGACGCGGAAGCCAAAGGACACTTAAAACCCGGCGGTAAAATTGTCGAAGGCACAGCAGGTAATACCGGTATTGGCATTGCCCTGGTCGCTAATGCCTTGGGATATAAATCCGTCATCGTTATTCCTGAAACCCAAAGTCAGGAAAAGAAAGACATGTTGCGGTTATGTGGCGCAGAATTGATTGAAGTCCCTGCCGTGCCGTATAAAGACGATAATAATTACGTTAAATATTCCGGTCGGCTAGCAGAAAAACTCGCATCAGAAAGCGAGAATGGCGCGATATGGGCCAATCAATTTGATAATACGGCAAACCGTGATGCCCATATTTTGACAACCGGCCCCGAAGTCTGGTCGCAGACAGATGGCAAAGTCGATGGCTTTACATGCGCTATCGGTACGGGCGGCACATTGGCGGGAACAGGCATGTATCTGAAAGAGAAAAATGCCAATATCAAAATCGCTGCCGCTGATCCTATGGGTGCCTCAATGTATCACTGGTACAAGCATGGTGAATTAAAATCTGAAGGCACGTCTATTACAGAAGGCATTGGCCAAGGGCGGGTTACTGCCAATCTGGAGGATGCCCCCATTGATGATGCCTATCAAATCTCAGATGAAGAGGCTCTACCCATTGTTTTTGATTTATTGCAACATGAAGGCCTGTGCCTCGGCGGGTCGAGCGGCATTAATATTGCTGGCGCCATGCGCATGGCTAACGACCTAGGCCCCGGGCATACAATTGTAACAATTCTTTGCGATTACGGCACGCGCTATCAAAGTAAATTGTTTAACGCAAGTTTTTTGAAAGAGAAAAACCTCCCCTGCCCAGAATGGTTATAGAAGAACGAGTATAGGAGATATGGCGTAAAGAATTGGCTACTGTAAATGATGCGTGAAGAAAAAATTACTGCTGATGTTACCATGCTCGAGATGCTTGCACCGCCGGCACTTAATCTATCATGGCCGGCAAACGGATTATCTTTTATCGACATAACCGAACCTGAAATTGACCAATATCGCGCGCTCTATCACGCTGTGGGGGATGCACATTTTTGGGTAAATAGAAAACGACTGACGGATGGGCAATTACGCACCCTGCTCTATCATCCCGAAAATTATGTTACCCAGCTGTGGAAAGGCGATAAATGTATCGGCTTTACTGAATATCACGCTCGGCATTTCCCGCAGATGGAGATTGTCTTTGTCGGGCTGGTGGCGTCTGAAACCGGCAAGGGCCTAGGGCGCGCTATGCTCTCCCATACCTTACACAAAATTTGGCACCGCAACCCTTCGCGTGTGATTATTGAAACCAACACGCTGGACCATCCCTCCGCATTGCCTCTTTATCAAAAAATAGGCTTCCGCCCTTATGGGCGCAAAAAAGTATCGATTAAAAACCCGCGCTAAAATTCGAATAATCTAATCGCCGATTATCTGGCTCAAGAAAAGTTTTGTCCGGTCATTTTGAGGGTTATCAAAAAATGCTGCCGGCGTATTTTCTTCAATAATCTCACCTTCATCCATAAAAATCACACGATCCGCAACACGTCTCGCAAATCCCATTTCATGTGTCACGCAGAGCATCGTCATACCCTGCTCTGCCAAATCAACCATCACCTCAAGCACTTCCTTAATCATCTCAGGGTCAAGCGCAGAGGTCGGCTCATCAAACAGCATGATACGCGGCTGCATACATAGTGACCGAGCAATCGCCACACGTTGCTGTTGACCGCCGGAAAGTTGACCGGGATATTTATCGGCTTGGTCGGGAATACGAACACGCTCCAAATATTGCAGGGCAAGCATTTCTGCCTCGGCGCGTGGCACACCCTTTACCCAGACGGGCGCCAATATGCAATTTTCAAGAACCGTCATATGCGGAAACAAATTAAATTGCTGGAACACCATGCCGACCTCAGAACGGATAAAGTCGATATTTTTCACACTGTCATTAAGCGGTATGCCTTCGACAATAATCTCGCCGCCATCATGTTGCTCGAGATGATTAATACACCTGATAAGTGTTGATTTACCCGAGCCGGAAGGACCACAAATAACAATCCTCTCCCCAGCCGCTACAGACAGATTAATGTTTTTGAGAACATGAAAATCACCGAAATATTTATCCAGATGGGTAATCTCGATAATATGTTTTTCACTCATTTATTTTCTCCTGTGACTGAAAAACGCCGTTCAACCGATTTGGAATAATGTGACATGGCAAAGCAAAATACCCAGAACACCAGACCCGCAAACACAAATCCGGTTATCGGAACTTGTGGTGACGTCCAGTTCGGGTCGGTAAAATGAAAACTGATAATGCCCAACAAATCAAAGATACCAACAATCATGACCAAAGTCGTATCCTTAAACAGGCCGATAAATGTATTCACAATGCCCGGAATAGAGACCACCAAAGCCTGAGGCAGAATAATCAGCCGCATGGACTTCCAATAAGACAGACCAAGTGACTTTGCAGCCTCATATTGTCCTTTCGGGATAGCCTGTAGGCCACCCCTAATGACCTCTGCCATATAAGCAGAAGCAAACATAGAAACCCCAATCAGACACCGCAACAGCGCATCAAAATTCATCCCTTCAGGCAAGAATAAGGGCAACATCACACTCGCCATAAACAAAACCGTAATTAATGGCACACCGCGCCAAAACTCAATAAAGCCGATAGACATTATGCGAATGATAGGAAGTTCTGACCGGCGCCCTAAAGCCAATAAAATACCGAGCGGAAGCGAAACGACAATACCCGTAACCGCAATCACCAATGTCACGAGCAGACCGCCCCATTGGTTAGTTTCCACATAGCTCAGACCCAGAAAACCACCTGAAAGGAGGATAAAAGTCAGCACCGGATAGACCGTCAGCATCAGAACCGCCACTTCTTTTTTGAAGCTGACACGCTTTGTCATTAACAGCCCTAATCCGAATGCGCCAAGGGCAAACACAATATTAACGCGCCATTGCTCGCCCATCGGATAGTTTCCATATACAAACTGATTTAATTTAGCCGTCACAAACGGCCAGCAGGCGCCATGCGGGTTAGCCGCGCAGCTTGCCTTATCCGTTCCAATAAAGCTGGCATTGATGAGTGCCCATGAGAACACCCCCTCAATGGCAACATATACCAGCCAGATGCTTAATACGCTCATCACAGCATTCATGCGCGTTGCAAATAGGTTTTCCCGAGACCATTTAAGAATAGACCGCATCTACTTCTCCACCAAAGCGACCCGCGCATTATAGATATTCATCAAAAATGACGTGAGGAGACTCAAGAAGAGATAAATACTCATCGTGATGAAAATAATTTCTACCGCCTGACCGGTCTGGTTCAGCGCCGTTCCTGCAAAAACCGACACTAATTCAGGATAAGCAATCGCCGCCGCCAGCGATGAGTTTTTAGTCAGGTTCAAATATTGACTGGTGAGCGGAGGTATAATGACCCGCATTGCTTGGGGAATTATCACCTTATTCATAGCGACGTTAGTGGGAAGACCTAACGCTTTTGCGGCTTCAAACTGCCCTTTAGCAACACACAAAACCCCTGCCCGCACAATCTCAGCAATAAAAGACGCTGTGTAGAGCGACAGAGCAACCAATAAGGCCACAAATTCCGGCGTGAAACTTAACCCACCACGAAAATTAAACCCTTTCAGCGCCGGTAGATTGGGTTCAAAAGGCACGCCCCATAGGCTTAGATAGCCAGCCAAGGCGATGACACCAAGAATGAAATAATGTCGCGTATAGCTTGATTTCTGGCCGGTGAGTTCGCGTCTTTTTTGAGCCTGACGGGAAACGAAAAACCAACCCACACCAAATAATGCAATCGCCCAAAGCACAATATTGCCGCCTGAGAGCGACGTGAACCAGGGGAGATAAAGCCCGCGATTATTCAGGAAAAACATGTCCCCTAGAGCAAAGCTATTTCTTGGATGAGGCAAAATTTCAATCAGCAAGACATACCAAAAAAGAATTTGTATCAATAAGGGCAGATTTCTGAATATCTCAACATAAAGAAACGCCAGCTTGGACACCAACCAGTTATCCGATAGACGTGCCAAGCCGACCATAAAACCAATAAGCGTCGCGAAGAAAATCCCTAGAACCGATACAATTGCCGTGTTTAAAAGCCCGACCAGTAAAAGCCGTTGATAGCTCGAGCTTTCATCATAGGCAATCAGCTTTTGATTAATGTCAAAACCAGTATTGTTCTCGAGAAAACCGAAACCTGTCGCCACATTTTGTCGTGCCAAATTAGCGACTGTATTATCCACGAGCCACCAGACAAGCCCGAGAAAGCCTGCCACCATGAGCAGTTGAACAATGAGGTTACGGCCTTTTTGGCTCGACCATAATGAGAAAACAGTGTTCATGTTTACCTGATGGGTGGTGCGAATTGGAGGCCGCCATTCGACCATAAAGCATTAAGGCCGCGTTCAATTTTGAGTTGTGAACCCGCGCCAAGATTGCGATCAAAACTTTCGCCATAATTGCCAACTTTGCGAATGATGCGCGCTGCCCATTTATTATCAAGACCGAGGCTTTCGCCATATGCCCCCTCAACACCGAGTAAACGCCGGATGGAGGGGTTAATGCTTTCTTGCAGCTTATCGACATTTTGCGCATTAACACCCAACTCCTCGGCATTCAACATGGCGTAATGCACCCAGCGGACAACATCCGCCCAGACATCATCCCCTTGACGCACGACTGGCGATAGAGGCTCCTTCGAAATCACATCGGGTAAAACCATATGCGCGTCAGGGTCAATGAGGCGTTGGCGTTGCGCGTAAAGACCGGACTGATCTGTTGTATAGGCATCACAGCGCCCTGCATCATAAGCGGCAACAGCTTCTTCTGATTTTTCATAAGAACTGATTTCATAATCCATGCCATTGCTTCTGAAAAAATCAGCAACATTAAGTTCAGTCGTTGTTCCGGCATTGACACAAATAGAGGCGCCATCGAGTTCACGTGCATTGGTGACACCAATATCTTTTCTAACAATAAAACCCTGCCCGTCATAATAATTGACACCGACAAATTGAATGCCCAACGCCGTATCACGGTGCATGGTCCATGTTGTGTTGCGCGCCAGCAAATCAATCTCACCCGATTGCAAGGCCGTAAATCTTACCTTTGCTGAGAGCGGTACAATTTTCACCGCTTCGGCATCGCCCAAAACAGCAACAGCTACGGCACGACAGAAATCAACATCAATGCCATGCCATCTGCCTTTATCATCCGGGGCTGAAAAACCCTGTAAACCTTGTGAAACACCGCATGAAAGTTCGCCGCGCTTTTTTACGAGATCAAGCGTCGTATCCGCTTTCGCCGATTGGAGATGAGCCAGTGCCAAAAAGAGAAAAAACGACACAAATGAAAACAATCCAACTTTTGAAACTTTTACACCGGGCCACTTTAAAAAATTCATGATCTTCTTCTTTCTCAAAATCAAAGCTAATTGTAGAGTAATAAATCCTAACATTAATAAACAGGCAAAGCCTAGCCGCAAAGCCGAGTATTAAGTTGTTTTACAAAAGATTAACGAGGCGTTTAAGATAAACACATGACAAAAGAAAAAGATAAGGCAAAAGATAAAAATAAAACGCCTACTCTGCTCGCACATAGAGGCCGCGCAGGTAGTTCAGACTTTGGTGCCGTTAACCCACCTGTCTATCATGCTTCAACCATTCTGTTCGACAGCTATGAAGACATTATCAACAATCGAGGCGCTTTCACCTATGGTAGGCGCGGTACGCCCACAACCAAGGCTCTGGAGGATGTTATTTCTAGCCTTGAGAATGCCGACGGGACGCTTCTTGTGCCAAGCGGGCTGGCCGCCTGCACACTAACGCTTCTTGCCTTATGCAAACAGGGTGATCATGTGCTGGTACCTGATAATGCCTACGAGTCCACGCGCTCTTTCAGCCAGAAAGTCTTGCCTGATTTCGGCATTGAGGCAGAAATCTATGACCCAACCATTAAGGACATCTCGCCCTTGATACGCGATAACACGGCGCTTATTTTTCTCGAAAGTCCGGGGTCTCAGACTTTTGAGGTTATGGATTTACAGATGATTATCAAAATAGCGCAGGAAAATAATATCCTGACAGCCATGGATAACACCTGGGCATCGCCATTATTTTGCAAGCCGCTTGATATGGACATTGATGTATCCGTCCAATCCGCGACCAAATATGTATCTGGTCATGCGGATTGCCTGCTGGGTTATGTATCGGCGCACCAAAATGTTTATAATCGTCTCAAAAGAATGTATGGCCTGCTTGGTCTGTGCGTTGGGCCGGATGATGTAGCCCTAACACTCCGCGGCGTTCGTACATTAGACGTCAGACTGAAGCGCCATCAAGAAAGCGCTTTAAAAATTGCGCGCTGGCTTGAGCAACAAGAGCAAGTGCTTCGGGTGCATCACCCCGCACTGGAAAGTCACCCGCAACATCACTTATGGAAACGCGATTTCACAGGCTCAGGTGGCTTATTCGCAATAGAACTCAATCCGTGTCGCGAAGCGCAAATCGCCGCCATGCTGGATGATATGTCACTATTTGGCATAGGATATAGCTGGGGCGGATATGAAAGCCTGATGATACCCGTCATCTTGTTACGCGAATTAGGCCCTGCTCGCGGACCCTTACTGCGCCTTCATATTGGTCTTGAGGATGTGGAAGATTTACTTGAAGATTTATCCGAAGGTTTTAAAAGATTTGATAAGGCCAGAACTTAAGTAACGAACCGGAAATACACGCATGACCAAGATTGTCGGTATTATTGCAGATACAGGAAACCTCCACGGCAATCGGGTTTTCTTTTCTGGCGAGCGTTATCTAAAGGCTCTCACCGAACTCACGGAAGTCCACCCCATTCTCATCCCACCTTTGGGGAAGAACATCTTTTCCCTGCTTGATAGGCTTGATGGGGTCATGCTCACGGGAAACGTGTCCAATGTTCACCCGTCCCTCTATGGGCAAGCCGAAACAGAAAAACACCCCCCCTATGATGAAGACCGAGACAGCACTGCTATTCCCTATCTTGAAAAAATTATCGAACAGGAAATTCCATTGATTGCGATATGCCGTGGGTTTCAGGAATTAAACGTTGCCTTTGGCGGCACACTTCATCCCGCCATTCATGATATTGAAGGTAGGTTGGATCATAGACGCATACAAACGGATGACGCCGCCATACGCTATGCACCTCGGCATCGTGTGACGTTGACTGAAGGCGGTCTTTTTAAAAGCTGGGTCAAGACAGATGAAATCATGGTTAATAGCCTGCATTTTCAAGGCGTAGAAAAACTTGGCGACGGGCTTAAGGTTGAGGCTACCGCCGAAGACGGCACGATAGAAGGTTTCACCGTTGAAAATGCCAAAGGGTTTACCGCTGCCGTGCAATGGCATCCTGAATATGAACCAGCAACAAATATATTTTCTAAATGTTTTTATGAAGCTTTCGCAGAAGCCGTCTTATCACGATAACAGGCAAAATAATGGGCGCGTTGATGACGTGCAAGCATGGGTACATGGCATCTTTAACCCGACCCAATAAAGCCAAAATTTGCAGTTTGTTACACGCTTGGTCTGTGAATAGTTTTTTAAATTTTTAGTCCCACACAAGTCCCAAGCAGCTTTTGGCTGTTTGCACCAAAAACATAAAACCCATTAACTCACTGATAATATTAAGAAATAATGGTGACCCCGGCAGGACTTGAACCTGCAACCTACGGATTAGAAGTCCGTCGCTCTATCCAGTTGAGCTACGGGGCCGAACTAAAAAGTCTCAAAATAAACAGTTAGTGAGTCCACGCAGTCTGTCTTTCATAGCTGAAATTAGCCGCATAGGACTTGGTGACTTTTTTGCGAGAATGAGGCTTTAAGACGCGGTAAGCAATGCCGTTATTCTCAGCATAAGACTTGGCATCATCAAGCGTTTCAAAACGCAGCTTAACTTGCGTTTTAGTTTCAGACGCGCTGTTCCACCCCATTAGCGGGTCTTTGGCGCGCGCAGACTCAGCATCAAATTCGAGAATCCAGTTTTTGGTCTTCGCCATACCGGATTGCATTGCTGTTTTGCCGGGTTGATAAATTTTTGCAGACATAATCACCTCTTGGTCACTATATCGCCAAAGTCACAAAGATTTTCAACTGAAATTTTAGATACCTGGAATAATCGGCACATCGACAAACGGCACGCCGCAAGACGTCATTGGCACTACCAGTATCAAAAGTATAAAAACACGACGAAGCATAGCGTTTCCTCTCTAGAATTTAAGAAAGACAAAAAACATGATTCGGATGACATAATGATGAATAAAGCTGAAGGTCACCTATCAGCATCAGTAGAATTATTCGTATACGCTTTCTTCGAGTACGCCGGCTTTTTTAAGCTCGTCATTCATCTGCCCAGTCAACCAGCAATAAAACATTCGAAAATCGCTAATGAGCGACCAGAATGGATAGTCGAAAGTTGCGGGCTTATTTTTCTCGATTGTGAGATGGCTGAACCAGGCAAAACCATATCCGACAACGGGCATCAGCCAGAGGATATAAAAATTTCCGCTTATAAAGGCCGCTAAAACGACAGCCATGAGGCCGATGACACCGAGATAATGATAACCCCGCGTTGCAGGCTGCGCATGCTCCTGCAAGTAATAGGGCCAAAATTCAGAATAGGTTTTAATCGGCTTAGACATCAAACTAGACATCTGAAAAGCCTATCATTCAATAACACCGCAAGCAATACGCATCCCGGCGGCACCGGAGGGCTGGCTGATATAATCATCACCGTCAGCATGAATAATAAGCGCACCCGGGCGCGGCATGCTTGATAGGTTCAGCCCGCGAATGAAATATTCAATTTTCAGTTCACCTGTATCGCCAATATGGATATTTGGCATATCTCCGAGATGGAACGACTCACCGCTTAACAAACCATGCGGCACGCCCGTCGGATTGTAATGCCCACCAGCCGCTTTAAAGTTTTTGGCACAACTTGGATTGGCATGAAGATGAAACGCATGTTGACCGGCTGGCATATTCTCAAGATTAGCCGAGACGAGCAAACCACCCGGCGCAGGAGTAAGCGTGAACACGCCTCTATTCTCCCCATCAGGTGAAAGCAAAACACCCCCCAAAACAGTCTCCTTAGCAAATGAGTCAATGACTGAACCAAACATGACCAAAAAGAAAGTGATAACAAAAAATAATCTCGAAGCAATCATGACTCATCCTTCTCAAGGTTTTTCACACGATTACTCAAATCCGAAATCTTCATAACCATCCAAGCCTGAGTAGCTACAAACAAAACGATAAAAAACAAGGCAATAATCAATCCCATTATTTTCCCCACGTTAAAATTTTATATAAATCTATGTAACGCAGCCAGATTACACGGCAAGTTAAAACCGCAACAACCACAATAGTTCTAGAGATAGAATGCGATATTAAAAATTTTTCTTGAAATATTTTTTATTACGACGGCGATGACTGGTTTTGTCAAAAGCATAGCGCAGAAAAGTTGGAATATCGCGGCGCATTATGGCATGGCGACTCAAAATCTTTCCGTTCCCACGATGCTCTGGCTCAGGCCTATCGAGGATATATGTTGCAAGCATTGTGTGAATATTATGATCTTCAACAACACGCCTTCGAGCTTCAATAATGGCATCCAGTCGTTTCTCGTACTCATTATTGGCAATAGCCTGCTGGATAATATCAACCGAGCCCTCAACATCTTTAATATCCAATGCAATAAAACTTTCGGCTGGAAAATAATCCGAAACATTCGGACAGCCAAAATAAAACGGCAGACAATATCCTAAATAAGCATCTGATAATTTTTCGGTCCAGTGATGAGGCGCAACGTGATTTTCAATCGCAATTTGATAACGATAGTTATCCGTACCTTCGGCCTTATGTTCGACAAATTTCAAATCACGCCCGAACAAATCAACCTGATCACCAAGCCTATCAGCCAAGGCTTGCATGAAACTGGCACGTAGATGATGCATTGTATGCTTCTGCGCCTTAAAGGACATAAACATGGAAAGGTCTGCTGTTTTTTTTGAAGGGGTTGGGTGGGCTTTGACATGATCTATTGTGCCGTAATACCAGATACCAACTGGCGGAACGAAATGTCTATTCGGATGCTTCAGGATTTCAGGCTCATGGCTGGTGAGCACTGTACCAAACTGGTTCACATAATCCCTACCGTAAAATTTTACGGATGACGGCTCGTAAGTCAGCAAAATCGTCCGATTTTGGGGACACTGTAAATCCTCAACCCTCAAACTGAGGCGTTCACCCCCTATTGGTGGTAAATCATCATAAACAACAAACCAGTCATAATCTGTTGCGTCTTTATCAAGAACCCAGTCGATATTTTTATGAGTAAATTCAGGATGCCTTAAAGCTTTTTCAATTCTCTGGTATTTGGAGAGCAGTTTGACACGTATTTTGCTTGGCATACAAAAACCTTAAGAAATTGCAGTTAGAAAAAACCTGAGGCTAAGGGTATATCAACTTTTTTGGGACTTTTAGTCCTGAATTAGTCCTAAAGCACTTTTTAACAGCTTCAAAACTAATCAGAAAAAACCTAAGGCATTGTTTTTACTTAGATTTATATGGTCGGGGCTGCAGGATTCGAACCTGCGACCCCCTGGTCCCAAACCAGGTGCGCTACCAGACTGCGCCAAGCCCCGCCAATATCTGGTTGACTTACCTTTTCGGTGGAAAATTATCAAGCGAATTTAGAGCTTCATTCAGAAATATTATCGCTTGGGCCTGCAAATAGGTTTGGTTCTATCATTTGAACCCGTGTGACCATCAGACCTTTCGGGCCTTGACCATAGGCTACAAGCAATCTATCACCCGGCTGGATTTCAAATATGCCTGCATCTCTGAGGGTTTCCATATGCATAAAAATATCCGGCTCACCTGAGTCGATATTCACAAAACCATAGCCTCTAATGCGATTAAACCATTTAACTTGAGCAGGCTGTAATTCGCTAATTTCTTCAATATCCGGCAAAATGGATGTTGGTCGGGGCGGTGGCCTGGGAATTTGAGCCTGAGAATTATCAACTGCGATAATTTGCTCTGCCTGAAGCCCTTGATTGCGCTGAACAACCATGCATTTCAAGGTCGCACCCGGATAAATAATGTCATGTCCTGCAAATTTCAGAACAGTCTGGTGTACGAGAACATCAGCCCCCCCATCATTCGGCACAACAAACCCAAAACCCTTTTTAGGATCGAACCATTTAACGGTTCCTTCGACAATATATCCTTCGGGTTGGACGGGGGTGAGTGACGCCGCCATTGGCGCTTCGGCAATTCCGATATGACTGGCATGAGGATAACCACCTGTTTCCATTTCACCGGAAATAGTGCTTTCCTGACTTTCATTCACATCATTACTTTCATTCTTATCTGCTATTTCGTTATCTGGCATGAAACTTTCTTCACTTTATTATTATTAGGCCACTATTATTATAAGCCATGAGGCAAATACCAAGAATTAAGCTACCTGCAACTCTCATGGGTATAGCATAATAAAAACCGCTGAAGGAATGGTTAATTCACTTCAGCGGTTAAAATTAGTAAATAATATCAGTAATATTTATACTTAATATTTACTTCAATGTTAGCGCAACATTGTCAAAAAGGTGTTTATTTACATATAGATGCGTAACAATGCTCGCCGCGTACCCAATGGCGATAGCCCAGGTCCACTTCAAGTGCGAGAAGAATGTATACATACCCCGTGCCTGTCCCATAAGCGCCACACCTGCGGCAGAACCAATTGAAAGCATGGAACCACCAACACCTGCAGTCAGAGTTGCGAGCAACCATTGCCCCTCATCCATTGCCGGGAACATTGTTAAAACGGCAAACATGACTGGGATATTGTCGACAAGCGCCGAGAGAATACCAACCAATATATTGGCATTTGTTGCCCCTAGATCGCCATACATAAATTCGGAAGCAAGAGTTAAATATCCAAATGTCGCAAGACCACCAACACACATAAGAACGCCATAGAAGAATAAAAGCGTATCCCATTCGGCGCCGCCGACCATTTCGAAAATATCGAATTTTTTGCCATTGGCAAAAATCTCACCGGAATATTTCAGGAAGAAGCTATAAAAACCAAGAACACCAAGTCCGGTCATCATGCCAAAAGTTGGCGGGATATGGAAAAACTGGTGACCGGATACCGTGAAAGCAATAGTCCCTAGGAATAGAAAAATAACCGGAATACCACCCTTTTTAATTGAAACAGATTCATTCATCGCCTCGGGTTGTTCATCCGGAATAGCAAAATGCATAATCGCTGCCGGAACAATATAATTCACAACTGAGGGGATAAAGATTTGGAAAAAGCCGAAGAAATCGATAACGCCTTTTTGCCATACCATCAGGGTTGTAATATCGCCAAACGGGCTAAACGCACCGCCTGCATTGGCCGCAACAACAATATTGATACATGCGAGTGCAACAAATTTTGTATGACCAACACCTACAGCCATAACAACAGCGCACATTAAGAGCGCAGTCGTGAGATTATCGGCAATAGGAGAGATAAAGAAAGAGAGGATACCTGTTATCCAGAAGACTTTTCGGAAGCTGAAATTGCGCGCAACCAGCCATGACCGAAGATACTCAAATACATTTCGCTCGGTCATTGTATTGATGAAGGTCATCGCAACCAGCAAGAACATAAATAGTTCTGCAAATTCGAGGAAAACATGCCTAAAAGCACCCTGTGTGACATGCGTGTCATAATCAGTCTGACCGACAGCAAGCCCCACAAGAAGCCAGATAATACCAGCCGCCAGCAAAACAGGCTTAGATTTTCTCAGGTGGGTAACTTCCTCCACCATGACAAGCACATAGGCCGAAACAAAAACAAAAATCGCCGTAATCGCATAAGCTGAAGACGTCATTTCAAGATTAAGAATCCCGCTTTCAGCTGCCATAGCCGGAAACGACATAAAAGCCATTAGAACAATGGCCGGAAGTCCATAGAAGAATTTAGGCATCATACCCTCAGATAATTGGAAAAAACTAAAGTGAATCAATAGTACCAAGACCATCGAAACAAATATAGTAAAATCGGGTAATTTCGCGCCTAATTCTCAGTCAAAAAAGCGAAAACGTCACTGATTTCATTATTCAAAATCATATCAGCATATCCATCCAAATCGGTCTCATCACGGTTAACAATAACAAATTTAGCGCCATTTTGTTTAGCAAGAAGCGGGAATCCCGCCGCTGGAAACACTTTTAGGGACGACCCGACAGCAATGAATAACTCACAAGCCAAACTTGCTTCCTCAGCAGCTTGCATTGCCTCGGGGGGCATGGATTGACCGAAAGAAACAGTCGCAGATTTGATATAGCCACCGCAGGCACATACCGGCGCAAGATTATCTCTTTTAAACTGCTCTTTTATAACATCAATCTGATACTGCTTGTTACAACTCGTACACTTAGCGAAAGTACCATTGCCATGCAGTTCAATCACCTTATCCGCCGACAGGCCTGATTTCTGATGGAGATTATCAATATTTTGGGTGATGACCTTATGCACCTTCCCTTCCCCCACCAGTTGAGAAATAACACTATGAGCTTTGTTGGGCTCAGGTTTGCCGATTTCCTGATCAAGAAGAATTTTCCGTCGCCAGGTTTCAACACGCATCTCATCTGAGGCCATAAAATCCCTGAAATCTATTGGCGCCAGTCGGCTCCACAACCCGCCTGGGCTCCGAAAATCCGGAATACCAGAATCGGTGCTGATACCTGCGCCAGTGAAAATAACCGTATAAGCGGACTCATCCATCCATTGTTTGAGCTCTTCCATTTGTCGCCCCCTTAACCCCGCCCTTAATGACATGGTGCGCTTTGCAAAAAATTAATTAAATGAGAGTATGTGTAACTTAGTTTGCTTTACATTAATTTGTTAGGGTTGCATGACAATACATAAGAACATCACAGCAGGTTTGTGCTTAGGCTTTGCGCTGGCAATTGTACCAGTGACAATATTGCTAGCGACTATCCCCGCCATAAGCAAAGCAAACGCCCAAATGCAACAACCTTCAAGCCGACCACCTAAAGCGCCAAGCTATTACAGCGCCCCCTATTGGGAAGGCTTTAAATTAAAGCAGGAAGGTAAATGTGATGAAGCTCTTGAAAAACTACTGCCTATTGCCCGCCAAGGCCACGGTTTTGAAGATGCCCAACTTGCGACCGGACTTTGTATGCTGCGCGTTGCCGGTCTAAAAATTTCAACGACACCAGAAACCCCGCCTCAAAACATAATGGATGATGTGACTTTCAAAAAAGGATTCAATTGGATTTTAAAGGCCGCCAATGCCGGCAATTTCCAAGCACAGGCCAGCCTTGTATCGCTTTATGCAGATAATCTTGTGCCAGAAGCTAATATGCGCAACAGCAACGTAATCGGGGCCATGTGGGCACATCTGTATTTAACGAACCCGCTAAGGCTTCAAATTGGGGCACCACTCATTGAAGAAAAACAACTCAAAAGGCTTGAAAATAAAATGACAAAAAATCAATGGTTATCAGGAAAAGAATTGGCAAGAAACTGGATTCCTGTTTATAAGTAGTAATGTTTTCATGGCTCTAGCGCATTAACTGACGAATTAAAGTCGCCACAAAAATAAAATAAAAATAAATAAGAGAAAAAAATGAAAAATTATTTATTAATCGTTCTGATATGTATGTTTGTATTTTTTTTCCCCCAGCAAACACGAGCCGCTGAGAAAATTGCCTATTTTGGGGGGGGCTGTTTTTGGTGTACCGAGAATGATTTTGCCAAAATTCACGGCGTGAAAGATGTCGTTTCTGGTTATATGGGCGGGCATGTCGCTCATCCGGCCTATAGGGATGTCAGTCAAGGCAAAACCGGTCACTATGAAATCGTCAAGGTTGTTTATGACGACGCGAAAGTCTCATTCCAAAACCTCGTATCAGCTTTTTGGCGCATGATTGACCCCACAGATGCAGGCGGTTCATTTTGTGATAGAGGCCAGCAATATAGCAGTGTGATTTTTTATAATTCAGAACATCAAAAAAAGGTGTCAGAAAAAGCACTTATGGCGTTAGAAAATTCAAGGAAATTTTTAAAACCTGTTGCAACTCAGATACTTACCTCTCAGACTTTTTATCCGGCTGAAAATTATCATCAGGACTATGCCAAAAATAATCCTATTCGCTATAAATTTTATCGCAGCCGATGTGGGCGCGATAACTTCATATCACGTCACTGGGATGGCGATAAAAATGTCTATAGGTAAATGATTTGAGAAGTGTTTTTCAATGATGGCACGCCCTAGGGGAATCGAACCCCTCTTTCCAGGTTGAAAACCTGGCGTCCTAACCGATAGACGAAGGGCGCATCACACTGAGTGAAAGGGATATAACTCAGTCATTACATGATTTCAAGGCATGATTGACTAAATCGTTGCGACGTCTTGAACCATGAACTGAACGCCGTTCCTACCGCGCCAATTATCTGCCTTGAGTGTGCCTGCAACATGCAATACGCGCGCTCCCGATAAAATCATATTTCTGACCGGCTCATCAACGGAGGCGAAAGCCATTGCCGATAATTTTCCTCCCTGATCATCCCCAAATCGACACCGAACATGCCCGGCACCAATGATTTCAGCGTGCAGAACATTCACAGCTGGTAATACCATGCGTGGCTCTGGGTTTCCGGCACCAAAAGGCCCTATACGCGCTAATAAATCGTGAAATTCTCGTATTGCGCCGGATGGACTGACCGCACAATCAAAAACCATCTCCCGTGGGCCTGAAAAGCTCATCTCGCCCAGCTCCTGTGAGAGATAATTCTCAAAATCTGCCAGCTGGTCAATATGTGTCGACACCCCTGCGGCCATAGCATGACCGCCGCCAGCCTTCAGAACATCTTGCTGAACCGCGCCAGCCACAAGCTGGCCAATATCAACTGATTTGATAGACCGCGCCGACCCCTTTCCTGACCCGTCTTCTTCGAGGGCTATAACAAAAGTCGGGCGGTTATATTTATCTTTGAGCCGACCAGCAACAATGCCAATCACCCCAGCATGAAACTCACGATGCGATAATAAGATATAAGGCGGCAGACCATTACGGTGGCTGATAATGTCTTCAATCATTTTCTCTGCCAAAGACAGGTTCTCATCTCCGAGACTGCGTCGATGTGTGTTCAATTCATCCATACGCAAAGCCAGACCCGCGGCCTCATCAGGATTGTCAGCAATCAATAATCGTGTCCCAAGGTCGCTTTCACCTACCCGCCCACCGGCGTTAATTCGTGGCCCAAGCTTGAACCCGCAATCCGACGCTTCAGGCGCGTTTTCCAACTTGCACAAATCGGACATGGCTTTAATGCCAATATTCTCCCGCCGCGCCATGACCCGCAATCCTTGGCTAACCAACGCCCTGTTGAGCCCTTCTAGCGGTACAACATCACAAACCGTTCCCAATGCCACAAGATCCGTTAGAGCCATCAAATTCGGCTCTTCTTTGATTGAAAAATATCCCCGATTACGAAGCTCTCGGCGTAAACCGACCAGCAACATAAACGTAACACCGACAGCCGCTAGATGACCTAACCCGCTTAAATCATCACCGCGACGCGGATTCACCAGCGCATAACAATCCGGTAAGGACGTCCCTGTCTGGTGATGGTCTGCAACGATAACATCTACAGATTGCTCATGCGCATAAGCCAGCGCCTCATGGGCCATCGTCCCGCAATCTACTGTCAGGATAACCCCAACACCATCATCTATAAGGCTTTTAAAAGCAGGAACAGTTGGCCCATAACCCTCCGTCATGCGGTTCGGAACGTAAAGGTCAACATTCACACCGATGTCCCGCATAAACTTAATAAAACACGCAGCAGAAGTCGCACCATCCACATCATAATCACCAAACACGGCGATTTTTTCATCATGAATAATGGCGTCCGCCAGCCGAGCCGACGCTTTTTCTAAGTCCATTAAAACAGACGGGTCTGGCATCACATCGGCAAGATTGGGATTCAGATAATCAGTGACAAGCTCAGTCGTAATGCCGCGTTGAGAGAGTATACGACTAACAGCATCGGGCAGGCCATGCCTTTGAGCAATCGTCAGAGCAAGACGCTCATCATAAGGCCGCATGACCCATCGTCGTCCGGCGGCAGATTGCTCAACCCCTAACAGGGTTTCACGCACCGGTTCTGATGTCATTTTCCGTCCTGAGTAAACTTATCTGTCATATGATGGCGCGCGCGAATCCAGCGCGTGGTCGAGGTGGGTGTTTCCCCCAATGATCGGCGCATAACAAGGCTGTCGGTGATAATCGCATTTTCCTCATAAGACACACCCTGAACCAACGCCCCACTTGTGACACCAGTCATTGAGAGAATGATGTCTCCCTTTGCCATGTCATCAAGGGTATATTTTCTATCAAAGTCTGACACACCCATTTGCGCGGCACGCTCTTTTTGATGGTCGCTATCCGTCACAAGTCGTCCTTGCATTTGACCACCTATACAAGCCAGTGCCGCTGCCGCCAGCACACCCTCAGGCGCACCCCCCGTCCCCATATAGAGGTCAATACCCGATGCCGGATTGGTTGTATGAATAATACCTGCCACATCACCGTCTGAGATTAGGCTCACCTTCGCACCCGCACTTCGGATACCTTCCATAATATCCTGATGACGAGGGCGGTCCAGCACACAAACTGTAATATGTTCTGGGCTGACGCCTTTGGCTTTGGCTAGCTCTTTAATATTCTCTTGTGGTGACGCGTCGAGATCAACCACCCCGTCAGGCAAGCCACCACCAACAGCAATTTTTTGCATATAGGTATCCGGCGCATTAAGCAGATTATTATGTTCCGCCAACGCAATCACGGCCAGCGCATTCGGCATGCCTTTGGCTGTGAGTGTTGTGCCTTCTAAGGGGTCAAGCGCAATATCAATTTTTGGCCCCTGCCCGGTGCCGACCTTCTCGCCAATATATAACATCGGCGCCTCGTCACGTTCACCTTCGCCAATAACGATTTTACCATCTATATCGAGCTTGTTCAGTTCTGTCCGTGTTGCATTAACGGCAGCCTGATCAGCGGCTTTCTCGTCTCCGCGACCAATTAACGGCGCACAGGCTACTGCCGCAGCTTCCGTTACTCTGACAAGCTCAAGCGTAAGGCTACGATTAATTCCAGAGGTCATTCTTTATCCTTTATCCTTTATCCTGAAGCGCCCAAATATGCCTGCTTTCAACAAGCCCTTAAATTACGGGCATATAATTGACATCTTTGGCAATAACATCAATAGCCTCGAGGGCTTCTAAAGCACTTTTAATAGCTGATTTCTCACATTTATGGGTGATAAACACAACCGGCCGATGCTCTTCACCATTTTGCGGCCCTCTTTGAACAGCTTCTTCAATCGACACATCATGGTCGGCGAGAATTGATGTCACCTTTGCCATGCTGCCGGGCGCATCTTTAAGATTAAGCCTAATATACCATTGAGACGGCATAAGTTCTGCCGCACCTTGAGCCGCATAAAGTTCCGAAACAGCCTGAGCAAACACATAAGGCGATTTTTGCATACCAGATGACACAAAACGGCTGAGGTCAGAAATATCAGCCAGCACAGCAGAGGCCGTAGCTTCGCCGCCTGCCCCCGGGCCTTGCAGCATAACATCAACCATATCCGTCTCAATCTGCACTGCATTGGTCACGCCATTAATTCGTGATAGCGCGGCAGATTTTCTAACAAGACATGGCTCTACCGATTGAACAATCTCACTTGCAGCCCCCTGCGCCTGCGTTTTTTCAGCCCGCGCAATCAGCCTGATAACCGCGTCAAAACCCTTGGCAAATTCAAAATCCATAGCTGACACATCTTTAATACCGCGCGTTAACACATCTTTTTCATCGGGCTTTTGACCAAAGGCAATAGCCGATAAAAGGCTTAGCTTTTGCGCAGCATCAATGCCCTCAACATCAAATGTCGGGTCAGCTTCGGCATAGCCAAGTTCTTGTGCGACACGCAGTGTTTCTTCATACCCCGCCCCTTTTGTTTCCATCTCGGTAAGAATGAAATTGCATGTTCCGTTCAATATGCCGTTTATGCGGAAAATATTATTCGCAGCCAGCCCATCAGATAGTGCCTTAATCACCGGAATACCACCCGCAACCGCCGCTTCATAAGCCAAAGTACAATTATGAGCTTCTGCTAATTCAGCCAGCTCAACACCATGCTTTGCCAAAAGCGCTTTATTTGCTGTGACGACATGTTTTTTGTTATTCAATGCCGCACGCACCAAATCTAACGCAACGCCATCCGCACCGCCAATAAGTTCTACGATAACATCAACATCATCAGCCTCGGCTAACTCAAGCGGGTTTTGCGTCCATTGCGCATCAGGCACTTTAAATCCGCGGTCCTTATCAAGATTTCTGGCAGAAAGGCGGGTAATAACCGTATTTGTGACCGCCGCATCCAGCAGTTTAGTGACCACGCAAGCACCCACTGTTCCGACACCGGCAATCCCAATCTTCAAGGCATTCATTATTGTCTCCAGAGATTAAGCGGCAGAAATTTGATGCTTATCGAGAAATTTTTTCAAGTTGCGCGCAGCTTGACGAATACGTTGTTCATTTTCAACAAGGGCAATTCTGACATGCGTGTCACCATATTCACCAAAACCTATACCCGGTGAGACGGCAATATCGGCCTCCTGCAAAAGAAGTTTTGAGAATTCAAGCGACCCTAGCTTCTTAAGTGGCTCAGGTATCGGCGCCCATGCGAACATTGTTGCTTCCGGCGCAGGCACATGCCACCCCACCCTCTCAAATGCATCGATAAGCACATCTCGGCGATGCTTATAAACATCCCTAATTTCCTGAATAACACTGTCAGGACTATCCAACGCCGCTGAAGCTGCCACCTGAATGGGGGTAAACGCTCCATAATCAAGATAGGATTTGATGCGCGTCAAAGCCCCAATCAGACGCTCATTACCTACCGCAAAGCCCATACGCCAGCCAGGCATAGAATAAGTCTTTGAAAGAGAGGTAAATTCAACCGCAATATCTTTCGCCCCCTCAACCTGCAAAATAGACGGCGGGGGGTTATTCGAGTCGTAGTATATCTCAGCATATGCAAGGTCTGATAAAATCAAAATATCATATTTTTTACAATAGCTTACAACTTCTTTGTAAAAATCTAGGTCAACCACTTCAGCTGTCGGATTTCCCGGAAAATTTAACACGAGTGCTTTGGGCGGCGGCACAGAATTACGCACATTCTGATCCAAAACCTCAAAGAAACCATCCGGTGTGGACATGGTGTCAGGGAGAATGGGTAAATGCTGAATTGTGGCGCCGGAGATGATGAAGCCAAAAGCATGAATGGGGTATGTCGGGTTCGGTACCAGAATAACATCACCTGGATTAACCATAGCCTGCGCCATATTAGCAAAGCCCTCTTTCGACCCAAGAGTGGCGATGATTTCAGTATCAGGGTTTAGCTTAACGCCGAAGCGGCGTTCGTAATAGCGCGCTTGCGACTGGCGCAGACCCGGTATGCCTTTAGAGGCAGAGTATCTATGGGTTTTAGGGTTATTAACCGTTTCCACCAATTTATCGACAATATGCTTAGGGGTCGGCAAATCCGGATTCCCCATACCAAAATCAATAATATCTGCCCCATCTGAACGCGCCTGATATTTGAGCTTATTAACCTGCTCAAACACATATGGGGGAAGTCTTTGTATTCTTTGAAAATCTTGAACCATGTGAATTTCTTAATTGTCGATAATAATAAGTCTATAATAACCTTAATTGCGGCAAGCTTATGGCAACTCTACTGCACCACACCAGATAAACCGGGAAATGACAGATTTTTTTCCGCACTTTCAGCAACTGGCTCAGACAGAGCGTCAGAAAGTGGTTTTGTTTCAACAGGCTCTGATGGCTGAGGCGTAATCCCCTCATTGGTTTGCAATGACGGTAATCTGGATAACGCCCCACCCCTTAAAATAAAATCAGAATGAGCGCGGTTTTCAACATCAGCCTTCAATACATCAGAGCGAGATGATTTGTTTTGAAACACATCACCGTAAATATTACTGGGATTTAAAATATCTGGCACCGACGAACATCCCATAAGCCCAGCAGCCAGCCCGATAGAAATGGTGACGACAAAAACCGCACGTCTTGGTAAGCGAGAAGAATAAGCAGAAAATATATTCATTAAGCGTGTTTCCAATTCTAAATCATGGGTAAAGCGGCAATTGCGTCAAGCCGCTTGTTTCGTCAAATCCGCACATTAAATTCAAATTCTGTACCGCCTGCCCGCTTGACCCCTTCACCAGATTATCAAGCGTTGCCACCAATATAACCCTATTCGGCACACGGTCTTGATAAACACCGACATGACAATAATTCGACCCCCGCACATGGCGGGTGGCAGGCGTTTCATTCTCACCGACAATAGTCACAAAAGGTTTATCATTATAAAATGCTGCCAGCGTCGATCTCATATCATCAGCGTTTGCACCATTGGTCTTGGCGTAAATAGTCACCAACTCGCCCCTATTCATTGGAACAAGATGCGGGGTAAAATTAATTGTGACATTATCCAATCCGGCAGCCAAACCAAGCTCTTGCTCGATTTCAGGCGCGTGACGATGCCGCGCGATACCATAAGGCGCAAGCCCTTCGGCAATCTCACTAAACAGATTGGCTTCTTTCAAGCTCCGCCCAGCGCCTGTTACACCGGATTTCGCGTCGATAATCAAATCTTCACAACTCACCTGCCCCGCTTTGATAACTGGCAATAAAGCCGTCAATACGGCTGTCGGATAGCACCCCGGGCAAGCGACAAGGCGGGATGAAGCAATGGCCTCAGCATAATGCTCACTCAACCCGTAAACAGCTTCTGACAGCAAATCCGGGAAGTCATGGGACAGGCCATACCAATCCTGATAAGTGGTCTGGTTTTTAAGTCTAAAATCAGCCGACATATCAATAATTTTTACAGTATCTGGAATCGCGGCAATGAGTTTTTGGGACGTACCATGCGGCAAGCCACAAATCGCAATATCGACATTCGACCAATCAATCTCGTCAGTGGTTTGTAAAATTTGAGGCGAAACGCTGGCAAATTGCGGGTAAATATCGGAAAGGTTTTTGCCGGCATGCTGATGCGCCGTAAGTGCCGTAATATTGGCAAAAGGATGTTCACTCAGCAACCGAATAGCATCGGCTCCAGTATATCCGGAAGCTCCAATTATCACTACATTTACAATTTTTTCCATCAGCTCAACGACTACTCTTTGGGTTCGTAATTCATAGCGGACACTTCAGCTTGTGCCACAACATCACCATCAACTTTTGCAATACCTTTATATTTCCAGACAGGGCCTCTGCGATGAATAAGAACAACGTCAATTCTAATTTCAGAACCTGGGAAAACTGGTTTTCTAAATTTAACTTTATCAACTCCTAAAAAATAAATAACCGAAGCTGAAATTTCATCTTTTCTAAAATACCCAACAAGCGCACCGGCTGTTTGCGCAATGGCCTCAACAATCAAAACTCCGGGTAACACAGGATGAGTCGGAAAATGATCGGGCACCCAAAAAGCATCCTCAGACACTTTACAAATACCCGTACAACTATCTTCACCATTCATATTTTCCAGAGCATCAATCAACTGAAAAGTTCCGCGATGGGGAAGAATTTCCAGTATCTCATCTCGTTCAACACGTACTATATTTTTATTTTCTTCATTCATGTCTTAAACCTATAAAAAAAGGAGCCACAAGGCTCCTTTTTAAACGAGTCTCGTGAAATTCACTAGCGTTTAGAGAACTGGAAGCTTCTACGCGCTTTGGCACGACCAAACTTCTTACGTTCAACAACACGGCTATCACGGGTCAAGAAACCACCCGATTTCAATACACCGCGTAGTTCTGGTTCATAATAGGTAAGGGCTTTGGAAATACCATGGCGCACCGCACCGGCCTGGCCTGAAAGACCACCACCGCTAACAGTTGCGATAACATCGTAAGATTCAGGGCGTCCGGCAGCAACCAGAGGCTGACGAAGAATCATACGCAGCACCGGACGTGCAAAATAGATTTCCTCATCTTTACCATTGACGTTGATCCGACCTGCACCAGGCTTAATCCAAACACGGGCAATCGCATTTTTACGCTTACCGGTAGCATAAGAACGGCCTTGCGCGTCAATTTGAGGTTCTGCAGGTGTTGCTGATGTCGCTTCAACTGCATCATCAACAGGCTGTTCAGGTGTTTGACCTTTAAGAGCCTGATCAAGATTTTCGAGAGTTGTTTCTTCGCTCATTATGATGACCTCAGATTTCTTGGAAGATTTTTACTATTCATGGACATAACGTCCAGAACTTCGGGGTTTTGGGCTTCATGAGGATGCTCATTACCCTGATAGATTCTTAAATTTGTAAGCTGCTGGCGTGTCAAAGGACCACCTGGCATCATTCTTTTAACCGCGAGTTCCAAAACCCGTTCAGGGAATTTACCCTCCAGAATTTTTTCAGGTGTGGTCTCTTTAATGCCGCCCGGATAGCCGGTGTGACGGTAATAGGTTTTATCAGCGGTTTTATTTCCGGTGAATTTAACCTTTTCAGCATTGATAACAATGATGTTATCGCCACAATCCATATGGGGCGTGAAAGTCGGCAAATGCTTACCTCTTAAACGCATGGCAATCACAGATGCTAGGCGACCGACAACCATGTTTTCGGCATCAATCAGCACCCATTTCTTTTCAATATCAGCAGGTTTTGCAGAATAAGTTTTCATAAGTCAAAATCCAATAAATTTGAACGGAACAAACTTTTGGCGTTTTTAGGTTGTCATAGCCATGATGTCAACACGCGAAACACCAAATTTATATAATTTTATCAGCTATTTAGAATTATGGTAATATATTACCGCAATCTAAGCTATTGGTATTAAACAGCTTGGGGCAAGAACGGCGTATGTCGCAATTTGTAGATATGAAAAACTGCAATCGCCAGCACGAAAACCGCGCCTAACTGATGCAAAGCACCTAAATGCATGGGAACTGCCAGCATTAGGGTAATAATACCCAGAACAGCCTGTCCAATAACGCCCAGCATTAACAATCCGGCTGTCATTCGCGTAGGCGCGCCCGTTTTAACTTGCGACCAGAAATGCGCAATCACCAGAACCAGTAACAAATAAGCCCCGATGCGATGGTCAAATTGAACGGTAAGATGATTTTCGAAGAAATTATCCATCACTGGCTGCATATCCACCAAACCGGAGGGGATAAGATCACCATCCATAAAAGGCCAATCCGTATAGGTCTTCCCCGCATTCAACCCTGCGACCAAAGCGCCGAGTAATGACTGCATGAAAACCATGAAAATGAGGAAATAGCCAAAATATATCTGACGTGATCTCACTGCGGCAGCTTGCGCCGGTTGCAACAAACGCAAGGCTTGCCAAAAAATCAGACAAAATATGATAAGGGCAAGCCCCAAATGCATGGCGAGGCGATACTGACTGACATCAACACGGTCGGTCAGCCCGCTTTGAACCATATACCAGCCCATAAAGCCCTGAAGTCCGCCGAGAAAGAAAATACCCGTTAGCGGCAGAATATGTTGTCTGGCAATAAACCCTCGCATGAGAAAAAACACGAAGGGAAAAAAGTAGACGAGACCAATCACACGACCCAGTTGACGATGTGCCCACTCCCACCAGTAAATATATTTGAATTCCTCAAGGCTGAAACCTTTATTTACCAGCTGATATTCTGGAATGGCCTTATATTTATCAAATTCAGATAACCAATCCGCTTGAGATAGAGGCGGCAAAGCACCCGTCACGGGCCGCCATTCGGTGATGGAGAGACCCGAATCCGTCAAGCGTGTCAGCCCCCCAACGATAACCATGAGGATAATCAAGGCAGCAACACTTAGAAGCCAGATACCCACCAATCGGCTTTCCCGCGAAACATGATTTTCAGAAGACGTTATTTCCATGCTACGGATTTAAACCCGTGCACATATCAGGGCAAGATGAAGACTTGCGACAAATTAACCAAGCCAGTCTTGCTGTGATGAATTGTCAAACCGAAACTGTCTGCTATATCAGGCTCAGGAGATTGTTATGAGATTACCCGTTCGCTTGAGAAAATTTATCGGCATGTTGCTTTTACTGGCCGTGCTTTTCTTTTATGCAATGATTGTCATGACGATTGCGGTAAGCGGTTGGATGCCCGCTAACGGTTTTATTGAATTTTTGTTTTATCTGATTACCGGCCTGTCTTGGACATTCCCGGCGGGGCTCATCATCTGGTGGATGCAAAAGCCTGAAAAAGAAACTGACTAATCAGCGTCTCATTTTTTATTATTCTATTATCTTAATCAATGCTGCCGAACTGGGTAATGTTGAGAATAATGATAACAGCAATAAAAATAACAATCGGCAAAATAGAAAACATAACGCGCACCAAACTTAAACCTGTTGAAACTGCACTCGGGTTAGCATGCGTCGAATATGGCGGCAAGAAAATTTTACCCTTCCAACTCCTCGCGCAAAATCTCAAGCTCCAACCATTCCGCCTCAGCTTCAATTAGCCTTGCTTCAGACTTATCAAGCGCGGCCGCCGTTTTGCTGAAGAGGTCAGGATCTTTCGTAAAAAGCGTGCTGTCCGATAAAAGTTTTTTGCTTTCCTCAATAAGCTTTTCCAACTCAGCCATTTCAAGTGGCAGTTGTTCAAGCGCATATTTTTGCTTGTAGCTTAATTTGGTCACAGCCTTCAATATTGGCGGGCCAGCCTTCACATCTCTTTCCAGATTTTTACTTTCCGTCGATTTGGAAATCTCTTTCGCATTCTCCTGAATGCGCGGCTCTTGCCCCGCCTTTCGCTGTATCAACATATCGCTATACCCGCCGGCATATTCAATCCACAGCCCTTCACCCTCCGAGTAAATGACAGATGATACAGTACGGTCGAGAAAGTCTCTATCGTGACTGACAAGGATGACTGTCCCCTGATAGTCGGCAATCAGCTCTTGAAGCAAATCCAATGTCTCTAAATCAAGATCATTTGTCGGCTCATCCATAATCAACACATTGGACGGATGACGCAGACCTCGTGCCAGTAATAAGCGGGCCAATTCTCCGCCGGAGAGAACATTGGCGGGTGTGCGCATCTGTGAAGGGTGAAACAGAAAATCTTTCATATAACCAATGACATGCATCTTATCTTCGCCAATGGTTACATAATCTCCTGCCCCATCGGTGAGCGCGTCTTTAATCGTCCAATCGCGTTTAATGCCTGCCCGTGCCTGATCTAAAACCAGCATTTGAAGGTTTTTCCCAAGACGCACATTGCCAATATCCGGCGCCATTTCACCAATCAGCATATTCAGTAAGGTCGTCTTACCCACCCCATTTGCCCCAACGAGACCAACCCTATCGCCGCGTTTAATTTGCGTCGAAAACTGCGTAACAATCGTTTTGCCCTCGAAGCTTTTGGCAATCTTATCGGCCTTAATGACCAGCTTGCCCGACATTTCAGCATCGCTAATTTGCGCTTTCATATTGCCGGCCGGCCCTTGATGGTCACGGCGCTGTTTTTTAAGCATGGCCAAGTCGGCAAGACGTTTCACATTTCTTTTACGCCGCCCTGATACGCCGTGGCGAACCCAGTGTTCTTCGCGCTCGATTTTACGGTCTAGTTTTTCAACCCGTGTCAATTCAAGCTCAAGCTCTTCATCGCGCCAATCCTCAAAATAACCGAAACCCTTTTTGAGCAAGCTGGTTTTGCCTCTATCCAACCAAAGCGTCGATTGAGACATATTGCTCAAAAATCTGCGGTCATGGCTGATAAGAACCAGTGCTGAACGTAAAGACTTTAAAGCATTCTCAAGCCATTCAATAGCCGGTAAATCCAGATGGTTGGTTGGCTCATCAAGCAAAAGTATATCAGGGTCAGGCGCCATAACTTTCGCCAAGGCGACCCGTCGTCTCTCCCCACCCGAAAGGTTTTCAAGCCCCTGTTCCGGCGTGAGACGCAAATCTGCCATAAGCTGGTAAGCCCGTTGCTTATCCTCATTATCCATCAAATCAGACAGCACATAATCGCCAATAGTCGATGACCCTGTAAAAATCGGGTCTTGGTCAAGATAGCTAACCATGATACCGGGCTGAACGAATCTTTCGCCGCTATCGGGCTCGACTAGACCTGCAGCAATTTTTAGTAGCGTCGATTTGCCGGAACCGTTGCGCCCGACAACACAAAGCCTTTCGCCTTGTGCAACAGATAAGTCCGCCCCTTCAAGAAGCGGCGTCACACCAAAAGTCAGGCTCACATCCTGAAGATATAAAATGGGTGGGCTCGACATCACAGCTTCTCAATTAGTGTTTTAAATTCCGAATGGGCTTCATATCACGTTCAGTCAATCCATCCAATTGTCAAACATGCCTATACAAAGCTAAATTGGCAGTTGAACTGGCGCACAAAATTTGAAATTGTGCCGTGTAAATGTTATGTGGCTATCACCCAATTCTATGAAATCGAGTCCCCATTAATGACGCAAGAAACAAATCTATCACTAGGAAATGATTTTCCGGATGCCGATAAAGCAGATTGGCTCAAAGCCGTGGAGAAAGCACTGCGCGGGGCAGCCTATGAAACTTTGCAGAGCCGTCATAATGGCTTGAACCGCGAGCCTCTTTATACAAATGAGACGGTTGATTTGCCGGAAGCCACACAAGGCATGCCTGGATATGCGCCATTTTTGCGCGGTAGCACTGCGCTGACCAACTCATTTCTACCTTGGCATATCGCCTCGCGCTTTACCCCAGGGCGAAAAGGCAATGCTAATGAGGATGTGCTGACTGACCTCGAAGGCGGCGTGAGCGCAATTCTGCTTGAGTGTCGTTTGGATACGGTAACACCAAAACAGTTAGATGCCTTATTGGAAGGTGTTGACCTGAATATCGCCCCATTATTTTTGCGCGCAGGCGAAGATGCCATCTCGCTTGCGACGCATCTGGTGAACAAAACCAGTGAGGATGCCGCACTCTATCTTGACCTCGACCCTGTTGGCCATGCCGCTTTATTAGGCAAGACGGATGATGATATTGAGACGATTTTCCCCGGCATAAGCGCGCTGGT
Organism: alpha proteobacterium IMCC14465; assembly: GCA_000293845.2. GTDB lineage: Bacteria > Pseudomonadota > Alphaproteobacteria > RS24 > RS24 > Micropelagius. The sequence continues at coordinate 123,265 of ALYF01000002.1, forward strand.
CGCCCAAACTAAATCGGCAAAAAACATTCGCCTCATGACCGCAAGCGGCGTGCCCTATCACAATGCGGGGGCAGACGCGATAACCGAGCTTGCCGCCATCATCGCCACGGCCACGCATTATATGCTTTATTTGGAAAAGTCAGGATTTGAGCTGACCGATTTACTTAACCGACTGACTTTGACGGTTAGCGCCGATACGGATTTTTTCGGCACAATTGCCAAGCTCCGCGCCCTGCGGCTCCTCTGGGGAAATATTTGCGCCGCGCTTGGGGAAAAAGAAATCGCCGCACCGTTTATTCATGCGGAAGGGTCAGAAAGATATTTCTCACTCGCCGACCCATGGGTGAATATGTTGCGCGCTACAATGTCAACATTGGCGGCGGGCATTGGCGGTGCGAATGTTGTTACGTCCCTCCCCTGCACATCTATTGCTGAAAGCGATAATCTACTAACACGCCGTGTCGCTAGAAACACGCAAGTTATTTTGCAGGAAGAAAGCCATATTGGGCAAGTTATGGATCCTGCCGGTGGCTCTTGGTATGTCGAGTCCTTGTCTGAATCTCTCGCCGCGGATAGCTGGGCGCTGTTTCAAAATATCGAAAAAGCTGGCGGCATCACCTCAGTAGAAGGCATGGCAATTATCACCAACCTTATTGAGGCTAACCGCGCCGCTGAAACGAAAGATGTCGCAAAGCGCAAAATGTCAGTTCTTGGCGCTGGAGATTTCGCTAATTTGGAAGAAGCGTTGCTCAAGCCTCGTCCCACTTATGGAACTGGCGCACTGCAAGAAACAAGGCCTGCGGCCGCGTTTGAGCAATTACGCTTTGCCGCTGAAAATAAAAAGCCCAAAATTTATTTGGCCGTATTGGGAGAACCCGCCGAATATACAGCGCGCTCCAACTTTGCGACAAACCTCTTCGCCGCTGGCGGCATAGAAAGTCATCTTGGTTGTGGCGGCAATAATATAAATGCAATTATAGAGGACTTCACTTCTGAGGGCTTTTCTGTTGCCGTTATTTGCGGAACGGATACGGCTTATCAAGAGCAAGCTGACACCTTGGCGCAAGGACTTGTTGACGCCGGATGTGCGCATGTCTGGCTAGCTGGAAAATACGCGTCTGATGCGATTAATGGCCAAGTTTATATGGGCTGTGACACCATCTCTGTTTTGCAATCAACACTGAAGCTTTTAGGCATTTCTTTTGAAGAGGGCCACTCATATGAAGAGGTTCCGTCATGAGCCGTTTACCCGATTTTAGCAACATCGCTTTTAATGCTGACGCATCTATAGATATAGATAATCAGAAACAGGATTGGCAAGAAGCCATTACACAGAATAATGACCGCCAATCCCGAGAGACACCTGAAGGCCTGACTCTTAAAAGATTATACACTGAGGAAGACATCAAGGATTTACCGCATCTCGATGGCTATCCGGGCATCCCGCCTTATATTCGCGGCCCCTATGCGACCATGTATGTCAACAAGCCTTGGACAGTTCGACAATATGCAGGCTTCTCAACTGCTGAAGCATCTAATGCCTTTTATCGCCGCAATCTTAAATCAGGGCAAAAAGGACTCTCAGTTGCTTTCGACCTTGCCACCCATAGAGGTTATGACAGTGACCACCCGCGTGTTGCTGGCGATGTCGGCATGGCGGGTGTCGCGATTGACTCGATTTATGATATGCGCATGTTATTTGATGGCATCCCGTTGGACGAGATGAGCGTTTCCATGACCATGAATGGTGCGGTTTTGCCAATTATGGCGCTTTATATTACCGCCGCCGAGGAGCAAGGTGTCGGCCCTGAAAAACTTGCAGGCACTATTCAGAATGACATTCTGAAAGAGTTTATGGTGCGGAATACTTATATTTATCCGCCGCGACCTTCAATGCGGATTATCTCAGATATTTTTGCCTATACGTCTGCCCATATGCCGAAATTCAATTCGATTTCCATATCCGGCTATCACATGCAAGAAGCTGGCGCGACGGCTGACCTTGAGCTGGCTTACACACTCGCAGACGGCGTTGAATATGTCCGCGCCGGTATGGATGCGGGGCTAGATATCGACACTTTTGCCCCGCGCATGTCTTTCTTCTGGGCGATTGGCATGGATTTCTTTATGGAAATTGCCAAAATGCGTGCGGGTCGGCTTTTATGGTCACAGCTCATGCAAGGGTTGGGAGCGAAAAACCCGAAATCTCTCGCGCTTAGAACGCACTGCCAGACATCCGGCTGGAGCCTGACTGCGCAAGATATTTATAATAATATCACGCGCACATGCGTTGAAGCCATGGCTGCCACACAAGGCCATACCCAATCGCTACATACAAATAGCTTTGATGAAGCCCTTGCCCTACCGACAGATTTTTCGGCACGAATTGCCAGAAATACCCAGTTGCTTTTACAAATGGAAAGTCGCACGACCAATGTCATTGACCCGTGGGGTGGCAGTTATTTTGTCGAACGCTTGACCCATGATCTCGCCGCCAAAGCACTTGAACATATCAAAGAAGTTGAAGGCTCCGGAGGCATGACCAAGGCGATTGAACAAGGTCTCCCCAAAATGCGGATTGAAGAAGCCGCAGCCCATACACAAGCGCGCATTGATAGCGGTAAACAGACAGTTGTTGGCGTTAATAAATTCCGTCTCGCACAAGAAGATGATGTGGATGTGCTGAAAGTCGATAATAGCGCTGTACGTAAATCTCAGATTGAGCGCCTACAGAAACTCAAAAGTGAACGCGACACACAAGCTGTCACTCAATCACTGGAAGCCCTCACGCAAGCCGCCAGCTCCGGTAATGGCAATTTATTAGCGCTTGCAGTTGATGCCGCCCGCGCCAAGGCAACAGTCGGTGAGATTTCTGACGCTATGGAAAAAGCTTTCACCCGCCATGAAGCCAAGCCAAATGTCATTTCAGGCGTCTATGCCAATAACTTTGGCAATGACAGTAAGGCCATTGTCGAGGTGCGTGATATGGTTTCACGCTTTACTGAAAGACAAGGCTGTAAACCCTCAATATATATAGCTAAAATTGGTCAGGATGGTCATGACCGTGGGCAGAAAGTCGTCGCGACAGCTTTTGCTGATTTAGGCTTTGATGTGATTGTTGGCCCGCTTTTCCAGACACCGGCCGAAGCCGCCGAAGATGCTATTGAAGGGGGCGCGCATGCCATTGGTGTGAGTTCCCTTGCTGCAGGACATTTAACACTTGTACCAGAATTACGTGATGAGCTGAATTCACGTAATCGGCAGGATATTATGGTGATTGTCGGTGGTGTTATTCCGCCGCAGGATTTCAATGCGCTATATAAGGCCGGCGCAAAAGCAATATTCCCGCCCGGTTCTGTTATTCCCGATGCAGCGAAAACATTGCTGAGCGAACTTTCAGCACATCTTGGGCATAATGAACGCCCCTAATTTTGGTAAAAGCCATAAGCGCTATCGCGTCTAACCTCTTTCGCGCATAAGACCTTCTTGACAGGCCGAGGCGACGAGTTTGCCATCACGCGTATAGATAGAGGCAAAATTCAGCCCACGCCCTGCGCCAGTAACTGGCGAGTGTTGCGAGAACAGCAGCCATTCATCAATCTTATAAGGGTGATAAAACCACAAGGCATGATCAAGGCTGGCAGTTTGAATGTCGACGTTCATATAATCTTTGCCATGAACCCGCAGGCCACTATCCAGCAGAGTAAGGTCAGACATGTATGTCAGCACCAGCCTTTGATGGTCAATATCATTTGGGATGGTTTCATCAATTAGCCGGATCCAAACATTATTCAGCGATTTAATCGGCTTCGGATCGAGAAGATCCATCGGTGTGACAGGGCGAACTTCATAAGCGCGTTTGCGCAGAATATTTTCCCGAAACTCCTCAGGTATATTATCAATAATATCCGTCTGTAATTCTTGAAGCGATTTCAGCGTTTCGGGTGCAGGAACATCCGGCATCTCATCAGCGTGCTCTAATCCAGTTTCCTCAACCTGAAAAGACAGCGCCATATTTAAGATTTGCTTACCATTTTGAATAGCTGTGACGCGGCGGCTGGAAAAACTTCTACCATCACGGGCGACATCAACATCATAAATAATTGGCTTAGACCGGTCGCCCGGGCGCAAGAAATAAGCATGAAGGGAGTGGCATGGTCTGTTTTCAACCGTCTGAGAAGCAGCTGAAAGGCCTTGGGCAATCACCTGCCCGCCATAGACACGACCTGTACCACCTTGCGGTGTGTGACCGCGAAACATCAAATCATCAAGTTGTTCAATATCGAGAATGTTTTTAAGGCTGACAATCCCCATTTTATTCTTTCTTTAAATTTCTGTTTTTGCAGGCGTCAGGGTAACGCTTTCTCCACAGCCGCATGCGTCAGTTTGATTGGGATTGTTGAACACAAATCCCGAGGCAAGTTTATCCGTTTGAAAATCCATTTCTGTTCCAATCAAAAACAGAACGGCTTTCAGATCGACAAGAACCGTGACACCTTTATCTTCAACAACCTCATCCTGAGGCATGATTTCGGTGGCATATTCCATTGTGTATTCCATGCCTGCGCAACCTGCATTTTTCAGGCCGAGGCGAACACCCAAATAATTTTCATCCGATTGCGCCATAATATGCTTTACGCGCGCGGCAGCGGCATCTGTCAAAGAGATTGTTTTTGGTAATTGTAGCGTCTGGTTCATAATCTACCCCTATACCTAAAACATATTCAGTGCAACTCGGGCTTCATCCGTCATGCGACTTGGTTCCCATGGTGGTTCAAAAACCATATTAACCTTCACATCACCAATACCATCAAGCGCACTCACAGCATCTTGCACCCAAACCGGCATTTGCTCAGCAACCGGACAACCCGGCGCGGTGAGAGTCATATCAATATTAACGTCCCTATCATCCGTAACCTCGACGCGGTAAATCAAGCCAAGCTCATAAATATCAACCGGAATTTCAGGGTCATAAACGCTTTTAAGCGCCCCAACAATTTCATCTGTCAAGGCGTGCATCTCTGGAGACATCTCGGAGGCTGCTGGCTGTTCAGCACTTTCAGCTGGCGCATCAGAAACTGATGCATCATCCGCTAAATTCCCAGATATATCTTTTGATATTTCTGGAGACGTATCAATAACCGGCATCTCTTTATCTGGTGTGCTCTCAGACATCATCTCACCCGAAAAAACTTATCGCTTTGTGAATAGACTCGACCAAGGAGTCAATTTCATCTCGCGTATTATACATAGCAAAAGAGGCACGCGCTGTCGCCGTCACCCCAAATCGATTCATCAAAGGCTGTGCGCAATGATGCCCTGCACGAACAGCGACACCTGAACGGTCAACAACAGTCGCCAAATCATGCGGGTGAATATCTTTAATCGTGAAAGAAATCACACTGCCCTTTTCAGGCGCCGTTCCCATAATTGTCAGATTATTAATCTCGGTCATTTTGCGGGTTGCGTATTCTAGAAGGTCATGTTCATGCGCCGCAATTTCTTTGCGCCCATAGCTTTCAATATACCGCAAAGCAGCACCTAGGCCGATGACCTCCAAAATTGGCGGCGTTCCGGCTTCAAATTTATGAGGCAAATCACCATAAGTGACATTATCCAAGGTCACTTCTCGTATCATTTCTCCGCCACCACGATAAGGACGCATCTTATTCAGATATTCGGCCTTGCCGTATAAAGCCCCAATACCTGAAGGGCCATAAAGTTTATGACCAGACAGGACGTAAAAATCACAGTCAAGGTCTTGCACATCGGTTTCAAGATGCACAGCGCCCTGACAGCCATCCACCAGAACCGGCGCATCATATGCGTGCGCAAGACGGATAATTTCTTTCATTGGGGTAATCGTGCCGAGCGCATTTGACATTTGTGTCAAAGCCACGAATTTTGTTTTCGGGCCAAGGAGGTTTTTATAATCCTCCATATCAAACGACCCATCATCATGGACGCGCACCCACTTAATCACCGCGCCTTTATGCTCACGCAGATAATGCCAAGGCACAATATTAGAGTGATGCTCCATCTCAGAGAGAATAATCTCGTCTCCCTCCCCGATATGGTCAGCGCCATAGCATTGCGCGACAAGGTTCAACGCATCTGTCGCACCGCCCGTGAAAATAACTTCTTCGAGAGATGGCGCATTCAAGAAACGGCGCACATCTTCACGCGCCACTTCAAAATCATCCGTGGCTTTATTAGAAAGGTAATGCAGGCCTCTATGCACATTCGCATAGCCAGACGTCATGGCCTCATTCATCGCATTCATCACCTGAAGTGGCTTTTGCGCTGAGGCGGCATTATCAAGATAAATAAGAGGCTTGCCATAAACCTCCATGGACAGGATTGGAAAATCTGCCCGGACTTTGTCAACATTATAAGCCGCACTCGCCGCACTTATTGTCATTACGTCTGCTTCCTGCATCTTACGCACTCTTCTTTAAATATGTCTCAACGCGCTTTGATAGGTTTTCCTGCAAGGTCGCCCCTGCTGCAAAATCATCAAGGCGCCCTAATATTTCAGCAATAAAACCTTCGACCAGCATAACCCGCGCCGCCGTCTCCCCAATGCCGCGGCTCCGCAAAAAGAACAAAGCCTCATGGTCAATCTCACCAATCGCGGACCCATGCGCACAGGCAACATCATCCGCATAAATTTCAAGCTCAGGCTTCACATTCATCATCGCCTCAGTCGACAGCATCAGCGCATCTGATTTTTGCGTGGCCTCAACCCTTTGCGCATCTTCATGGACAATCACCTTGCCTTGAAAAATACCGCAAGCTTCATCATCTAAAATGGTTCTGGCAACCGTATCGCTCGTCGTATCGGGGCTAAGATGGTTCAAGCGTGTTGTTACATCAATATGCTGCTTACCGCCCGAAAGGAGCGCTGTCGCAAGACCGGCATGACTTCCAGGTGCATTAAACGTCACCCGCGTTTCAAGACGCCCGAGACCACCTGACAAACTAACAGCAACATTATGATAATGCGCCTGAGCATCCAAAGACACGCGGTTGAGCAGCAAAGAAACTTGCGTATCCTCCGCCTGATGCAGACGCAAATGACGAAGCATGCTGTCTTCAGCTTGATAAATGTCACTCACCAACTGCGTATGTCCCCAGCCACTATGGCTCTCAAGAAGCGTCAGACTTGCCCCTGCCGCAAGCCGAAAAATAATACGGACAAAAGATGCTTCTTCGGCGGCGGTATTATGAAAATGAATTTCCAAGGGTCGGTCAATCACACCAGTAACATCAATCACAATGCCGGTTTCGAGATGCGCAAGATTAGAATAAAGCAACGGGTCAGTCATGTCGTCATCCGATTGCTTAACAAGTTCAGGATGCGCGATAAGCGCATCAATCGTTAGGCCTTCAGGCAAATCTTCTACATCTGACAAAAGCCCATTGATGAAAGTCAATTGTGTCGCGTCATCAACACCGCATGTCAGATTTTCAAGTGGCACGTCTTCGGACAGCTCAAGCGGCTGGTTTTGAAAGGAAGCGGGCAAGCGTGCCGAGAGATCGGTATAGTGCCAATCTTCGTTCCTTTTATTCGGCCAGCCTTGCGCCGCGAAAATATCTTTCGCTTCCTGCTGCATAGAGTTGAAAAGAGAATTGAAACTGGACATGGCTTCCATCTAGGCCACCACCTCACCAATATAATCCGCATAGCCGGATTTCTCGAGCTCCAATGCCAATTCCGGCGATCCTGTTTTGACAATCTGCCCACCGGCAAGAATATGCACAATATCAGGTTTGATATAATCAAGTAGACGTTGATAATGCGTTATAACTAGCATACCTCGTTGTGCGTCACGCATCGCACTCACACCCTCGGCAACTGTTTTCAAAGCATCAATATCCAGCCCACTATCGGTTTCATCAAGTATCGCCATGGTGGGCTCAAGCACGGACATTTGCAGAATTTCATTCCGCTTTTTCTCGCCACCAGAAAAACCGACATTAAGAGGTCGCTTGAGCATGTCATCATCAAGACGCAACGCCTTAGCCTTATCACGTACAAAACGCAGGAAACTCGCTGCATCCATTTCGTCTTCGCCGCGTCCACGACGCACAGCATTTACCGATGTTTTCAAAAAGGTCATATTTGTGACGCCGGGAATTTCAAGCGGGTATTGAAAAGCAAGAAACAAACCGGCAATGGCTCTGTCCTCGGGATTCATTTCCGCAAGACTGACGCCATTCAGCAGAATATCACCTTGCGTAATCTCGTAACCATCGCGCCCCGCCAGCACATAAGAAAGTGTGGATTTGCCCGAACCATTCGGCCCCATAATGGCATGCACCTCACCAGCCGAAATGCTCAAATTCAAACCTTTAAGAATTTCAGTTTCGCCGACAGAAACGTGAAGATTTTTAATTTCAAGTAACGCACTCATCCGACGCTTCCTTCCAGTGATATGCCGACCAGCTTTTGCGCTTCAACGGCAAACTCCATAGGCAGATGTTGCAAAACGTCTTTACAAAAACCGTTCACGATAAGAGACACGGCTTCTTCAGCATCCAACCCGCGTTGCTGACAATAGAAAAGCTGATCATCGCTAATTTTGGATGTTGTGGCCTCATGCTCCAAAATAGCTGAAGGGTTTTTCGTTTCGATATAAGGCACGGTATGTGCCGAGCAGGTATCGCCAATAAGCAGGCTGTCACATTGGGTAAAATTACGCGCCTTATCGGCTTTACGATGCACACTTACCTGCCCGCGATAGGCATTGGATGACTTACCGGCAGAGATACCTTTGGAAATAATCCGGCTGGATGTGTTCTTGCCAAGATGAATCATTTTCGTGCCGCTATCTATTTGCTGGTGATTATTGCCAATAGCAATGGAATAGAACTCACCAACCGTATTATCACCGCGCAAAATACAAGACGGGTATTTCCAAGTAACGGCTGACCCTGTCTCAACCTGTGTCCATGAAATTTTGGCATTATTCTCGCGGCAATCACCCCGCTTGGTGACAAAATTATAAATACCGCCGCGACCTTCTTCATCGCCGGGATACCAGTTCTGAACCGTGGAATATTTAATCTCGGCATCCTCAAGCGCGACCAGCTCAACAACTGCGGCATGAAGTTGGTTCTCATCCCGCATCGGTGCGGTACAGCCTTCAAGATAGCTGACATATGAACCTTTATCGGCAATCAGAAGCGTGCGTTCAAACTGCCCTGTATTCGGCTCATTAATTCGGAAATAAGTCGACAGCTCCATCGGGCAGCGCGTATTAGGCGGAATGTAAACAAAGGAACCGTCAGAAAAAACAGCCGAGTTCAATGCCGTAAAATAATTATCAGATTTAGGCACAACTGTGCCGAGATATTTCTTCACCAAATCAGGATGGTCTTTCACGGCTTCGGAGAAAGAACAGAAAATAACCCCCGCAGCGGCCAGCTCTTCTTTGAATGTTGTGGCAACAGATACGCTGTCAAAAACAGCATCCACCGCTACGCGGTTTTTCACACCGGCAAGGACTTCCTGCTCAAAAAGCGGAATACCAAGCTTTTCATATGTGCGGAGCAATTCGGGGTCGACCTCATCAAGACTTTCAGGTCGGTCATCCATGCTTTTGGGCGCGGAATAGTAATATAAATCCTGATAATCAATCTGCGGATAATTCACCATTGCCCAATCAGGCTCGCTCATGGTCAACCAGCGTTCAAACGCATCCAGCCGCCATTCAAGCAACCATTCCGGCTCTTCTTTTTTCGCCGAAATAAATCTGATGATATCCTCATTCAGACCCTTGGGTGCTTTCTCACTGTCAATATCGGTGGAGAAGCCGTATTTATACTTCTCACCCGCGAGGCTCTGAACCTTATCGACGGTTTCTTTTTCAATAGTTTCTTTTGCCTGACTCATGACGCTATATCCGGTTCTCTAATTTAAGTTGGGATTGAAGTTGAGGTTGAGAAAGGTCGATGTGACCTTTCAGGGCTGAAATTAATTGGCTGACATCCGAGGCGGTATTGGACATCCCTAAACTGATACGTATAGTACCCTCTAATAGATTGTGTGCCACGCCCATTGCTTCAAGGACATGACTCCGCGTCACCTTGCCGCTGGAACAGGCCGCACCTGAACTCACAGCAATACCAGCCAAATCGAGTGACATAATCATGGTTTCTGCACGCATATTCGGCAAGGCAAAACAACTCGTATTTGGCAGACGCGAGGTTTGCGTGGCAAAAATAGCAATAGCGGGAAAAGACTCCACAAGCTGACACTCCATATCATCGCGTAACACCGATAATTGGGCGAAAGCCCCAAGATTTTCTTTTGCAAGCCGTGCCGCAAGACCAAAACCGGCACATCCGGCAAGGTTTTCTGTTCCCGCACGACGGCGCAGCTCTTGTCCGCCGCCTTTAATCAGCGGGTTGAGAATAATACCGTCCCGCACAACCAATGCGCCGACACCTGCCGCACCGCCGATTTTATGAGCAGATAGGCTGAGCATATCAATATTCATATCGCCCATGGATAAGGGGATTTTTCCCGCCGCTTGAATTGCATCACAGAAAAACAAACTGCCATGCGCCCGAACCATAGCGCCAATTTCGCTCATTGGCTGAACGACGCCTGTCTCATTATTTGCCGCCATCACAACAACCAATGCGGGGGATGGGTCTTCAAGAGCAATCGCCAGCGCGGCTAAATCGACCACACCTTGTTCCGAAACAGGAAGCTGTGTCACAGAAATATCAACATCATCAAGCGGCGCCAAAACAGCCGCATGCTCAATGGAAGACACAAGAATGCGTTTAATATAACCTGCAGGGGCTTTTCGGGTTTGAAGTGCCAGATTACAGGCTTCTGTTCCCCCACCTGTGAAAATCACCCCACCGGCTTCGCCCTCCACAAATCTTGCGATATTTTCGCGCGCCACCTCTAAAAACTGTCTGGCTTTGCGTCCCTCAGCATGAACAGAGGAGGCATTACCGCCTATCTGAAGCACTTCAGACATTGTATCCAACACTTCCGGTCTCATCGGGACGGTTGCATTATGATCTAGATAAACGCGCCGGGTCATGACAGAGACGCCGAAATTTGAGCAGACGCGCTAGACGGCTTGCTTGTATTGCCTGAAATCACATCATTCAGCGAGACGCTGTTTAAAAACCCGTCTATCTGATGAGTTAAATCGGCCCATAAATCATGCGTCAAACAACGCGCATGGCCCTTCAAACATCCATCGGATGTCTGACAGCGCGTGATATCAACAACTTCCTCAACACTTGAGATAATATCACCAATCCAAATTTCTTCCGGTGGGCGCGATAGGCGAAATCCACCATGTGCGCCTCTAACACTTTCAACAAGGCCGAATTTTCTGAGATCTTGAAAGATTTGCTCAAGATAGGGCTGAGATATTTGCTGACGCTCGGAAATAGCTGTCAAAGCAACCGGCTTTGAGACCCCAGCCGCATCGCATGCTTTATCTGCATCGTAATGCTGCGCAAGGTCAGTCATGGCCATAACGGCGTATCTTCCGCGCGTGGATAATTTCATAACCCTATGTTCCTACAAATAAATTATTAAAAAGCTTGATTTTCAGGGTCTGGTCTGTGCTAAACAAACTTCAACATTGATATAGTAATCCTGACTGGATTAGTCAAGTTTAAGCCACTTATAATTTCACTCTAAAAACGGACCCTATAAATGCCAGAAATTATCTTTAACGGCCCAGAAGGACGCCTCGAAGGTCGTTATGTTCAAAAGGCGACCGAAGGGAAGCCAATGGCGATGATACTTCATCCCCTTCCCCAGCTTGGCGGCAATATGAACAATCCCGTCACCTATCAGCTTTATCAGACTTTTCTAAACCGAGGCTTTACGGTGTTGAGGTTTAACTTTCGCGGCGTCGGCAAAAGTCAGGGAACTTTTGACCATGGTATTGGCGAATTATCAGATGCAGCATCAGCGCTGGATTGGCTACAAAGTTTTAACCCGGATGCGAAACAATGCTGGCTCGCCGGTCATTCATTCGGCGCATGGATAGGTATGCAGCTTTTAATGCGCCGTCCCGAGATTAACGGCTTTATTTCCATATCACCGCCCGCCAATCTGCATGATTTCAGCTTTCTCGCCCCCTGCCCGTCCTCGGGTCTGATTGTTCATGGCGATGAGGACAAAATCGTCGACACGGATAGTGTTGGGAAAATGGTAGAACGCTTGCAGTCACAAAAAGGTATTGAGATTACGCATAAAAATATTTCCGGTGCTAATCATTTTTATAGCGACCACATGGATGTTCTCGATAAGACAGTAAATGATTATCTTGATGAACGCCTTGCTGTTCCAGAAAGTCAGGCCGCTGAAGCGGTGCCAGACCCTGAAGAAGACGACACTCAAGACGCATAAAACACACCCCCGCATGTGGGTTGATGGCATCCTGTCGTTTCAGGCAATGTTAAAGGCAAACCATAACGTGATCGGATAGCAAGCCATGCAAAGGCTTGCGCCTCCAACTCGTCCCCTGGCCAGCCTGCGGCCTCTGCTGTCACCACTTTTCCAGTCAAAGCGCGGGAAAGGTAATTCATCATAAATTCATTATGCCTTGCCCCACCACAGATTATCCATGTCGCGGGGGGTGTTGCCAACAAGGTCTCTGCCTTTAAAATTGAATTTACAGTAAAAGCTGTGAGCGTAGCCGCGCCATCCTCTAGCGATAAACCCTCAAGCCCCGATGTCGCAAAGCCCTGCCGGTCTAAAGATTTAGGCGCGGATTTGTCAAAATAGGGATGGTTCATCCAGACGGATAAGAGCGCATCATTAACCACACCCGCGCGCGCCGTTTCACCCTGTGCATCCAGCGGATGTCCGGTTTTCAACATCATCCAATCATCAATCAACGCATTGCCCGGCCCCGTATCAAAAGCGAGAAGCTGAGAGTCGATTATAGATGTCACATTCCCGACGCCACCGAGATTAAGAATTGCGATGTTGTTTTCACCTGAAAGTTTCGCTGATAAGGCCTGATGATAAAGCGGCACAAGTGGCGCACCCTGCCCACCAGCTTGCATATCCGCCGAACGAAAATCACCAATAACGTCAATAGATGTTAAGCGCGCCAAAGCCCGACCATCACCAATCTGGCAGGTATATCCAGCTTCAGGGCGATGCAAAATAGTCTGACCATGAAAGCCAAGCACATCTATGTCTTGGGCGGACAGTCCATGTTCTTTGATAAATGCTTTAACGGCAAAAGCGTGCTTTTGTGTCACAAGCCCGGATGCCTCGGCAAAAATACCTGTTAGCGGTACAGCGCCGTCACACGCCCGCGCCTTTTCCATTGCAGCCTCAAGCAGGCTTCGCTCCGCCATTGAATAGGCAACACTCCCCGACGGCCCAAAGGTAATATCATCTGTGCCATTACTTTTGATAAGCGCCAAATCAATCGCATCCATCGACGTGCCACTCATAAGCCCCAAAGCTGTGAGAGATTTCATCTCGTTATCTGCCTTTTTTGGGGTTATGCTGTTATCCATGTCGTTTCCGTTCTTGACCAATAAGGCCGCTTGTCTTACCCATTCACATCATGACAGAATTTAAATCAAATTTCCTTAATCTAATGTCGTCGCGCGGATATATCCATCAATGCTCCGACGAAGCTGGGCTTGATGCCGCCGCGAGTGAAGGTATTGTCACGGCCTATATTGGCTATGACTGCACGGCAAAAAGTCTGCATGTCGGGAATTTGATTTCCATAATGATGCTCCGCAAACTCCAGCAAGCCGGTGGTAAACCGATTGTGCTTATGGGTGGTGGTACGACAAAGGTCGGCGACCCGTCTGGCAAGGATGAGAGCAGGCAGCTTCTGACCGAAGATGATATTCAAGCCAATAAGCAATCCATACAAAAAGTTTTTGAGAAGTTTCTAACCTTCGGTGACGGCCCGACAGATGCCATCATGCTCGATAATGATGTCTGGCTTTCTGAGCTGAATTACATTTCATTTTTGCGGGATTACGGGCGGCATTTCTCAGTTAACAGAATGTTGAGTTATGACTCTGTCAAACTCCGCCTCGACCGTGAACAGCCGCTTTCGTTTCTCGAATTTAATTACATGATTTTGCAGGCCTATGATTTCCTCGAACTTTATCGCCGTCATGGTTGCACCTTGCAAATGGGTGGCTCTGACCAATGGGGCAATATCATCAATGGGATTGAATTGGGACGCCGAACAGATCAAGCACAACTCTATGCGCTTACCACTGAGCTTCTGACAACGTCCTCAGGGGCAAAAATGGGCAAAACGGCACAAGGCGCAGTCTGGCTCGATGCCGATATGCTCAGCGCTTGGGATTACTGGCAATTCTGGCGCAATACTGAGGACTCAGATGTCGGTCGGTTTTTAAGATTATTTACGGAATGTCCGCTTGATGAAATCGCTCGGCTGGAACAGCTAGAGGGTGCTGAGTTAAATGAGGCCAAGAAGATACTGGCAACACAAGCCACAGCTCTGGTGCATGGCGACGATGCCGCCGCAGAATGCCTTAAAACGGCAACGGAAACATTTGAAGCTGGTGGCACAAGCCAAAACTTGCCCACAATTGATATCGCTGCCGACAACCTGTCTGCTGGCATAGGTGTTCTCGAAGCTTTTGTGCTGGCGGGGCTGGCAAGCTCAAATAGTGAGGCTCGTCGGCTGGTTCAGGGCGGTGGCGCCAAGTTAAATGATATCGCTGTGAATGATATTAAACTCCAAATCACATCCGCGCATGCTGTCCATGATAGCGCGGTCAAATTATCTTTGGGGAAGAAGAAGCATGTGCTGTTAAAGCCTGTTTAGGTTTAGGCTTCACTTTAATTTTTTCTTCAATTTTTAACGTGACGACCTAACGGAAACGATTTCTTTCAACACTTCCGGCACCAGAATGGACAAGGGGTTCACATTGACATTCAGGTCAGATATTGGACCTGTCAAATCATAGTTAATCCCGACAATGCCTTCGCGCCCGCCTGTTAGCACTTGCCCGACGACAGGCAGATTACCGACAATAGAATTTAAAGAATAGGCTGGATAAATATTACCGCCAAGATTAGCCTGGGTGGTTCGTAAATCGATATTGCCATCCAAAGTTAGCCCAATCGCGGTGCCTTTGGCTTTTAACCTTACAAATTTCAAGCTGTCTTTCTCGAGACGATATCTCATCTCAGCACCATCAAAGCCAAGACCATCACCGGTCAAAACATCAGAAATCCCCTGAAATGAACCGAGTGAAAGTATGCGCGCCAAAACAGGTAAATCCTGCATACTGAAATCCACCAGATAGGCATAACCCTCCGCGAGCATTTCGCCCTCATTTTCGGGAATATCTTGCAGAGCATCAGGAATATTACCGTTCAAACTCAAATAACCACCCTTCATACCCTCCAAAAACCCTAAGCCTTTGAAGAAATCCGCAGCCACAGGCACCTCGAGTGTTACTCGACGTCTCTTGTTTTCATCTCTAAACAAAACATAACTCAAACGGTTAGTTTCAGTGAAAGAGCCATTGAGAACAACTTTCTCGAAAATATTATTTTGGCGCTTTGCGACAGCAGAAGCGTCCGTCAAAACAACCCCATTATTCATGAGCAGATTGTCGACATCCAGCTTAACGGAGAGATTAGCGCCAAACCTGTCAGCCCACTCAAACGGAGACATGCCACCTTCGCCTACCGACTTGACCCCATCCGGCAAACCAAAATCATTCGGCTTACTCAGCGCAGAAATATCGAAATATTCCCCCTGAATCACAATGTCGTGACCGTTTTCATTTTCTTCAAATGATAATGAGAACTCATATTTATCCTCAATTTCAAAAGGCAATAGTTTGAGGCCAGTCACAAACCCATCATAACTCATATCAATTTGGGTGGAAAATGAAGGCAGATTAATATCAATAAGCGCGGCTTTAATGCGTCTATTTTCATCATATTCTGCACGGTATTTAACCATGCCGGCATCACCCATCTGCTTCATGTGGTTAATTGGTGAGAAGCTAGCCTTGGCTTTGGTTAAATCAGCAGAGACTTCAATCAGAGAAAAATTATTCAAAGTCCCCGAAAGCGTGACATCTGCCTGCACAAAACCGCGTATACGCTTGGCCAAAAAATCAAAATTAAGCGCCACTAAATATGCAGCATCCACCTCAGACGACACATTAATTATTGTCGTTATCTCATTGTTATCACTTGGCTTTGATTTTATTTTCTCTGTCCATTCAATTCGCGCTGGCACAGTATTAACACGCGCCTCCCCAGTCACATAAATCTGCTTATTCGTAGCCTTTAAATTGAGACTGTCAGCATCTAGACGATAGCCGGCAACCGCTTGTGTAAGAACAAAATCACTGATTTCGGCATCAACTTGGGCGCTGATATTGTTAAGTGGTAGCTCATTCATTCGAGGAAATTGCAACCGAACCCCCCCTTCAAATTGTCCAATTATCGTGTCCGGGCTAAAGGCAAAACCCCGCATGAGATTTAAAGGCTCTTGATCGATAAATTTCAGGATGTTTGACGCCGCTCCTTTTAATTGAGCCGTCACAATCATATCGCTATGACGAATATGGTTTTCAGGAATAACAGCACTACCGCCTGTGATCTGAATAGGCGCATTGCCCGGTGATGGGAGTAGCGCGTTTTGAACCTGCACCTCTAAACGACTGCCTTTAATGATGAGCTGACCATCAATGTCATACATGGCTGGAAGCTTGCCGTAATATGTCAGCTTGGTTTTTTCGATATCAATATTGATGGATAAATCATCTGCTGTGAGGCGCTCACCTTGAGTGGATTTTCTTAGACGCGCAAATGTCGTATCCATCGCCATAGTCCCGCGCGTCATCACCCCTTCACGAACATTCCTGAAAAACCACCCCCGCGTCATTCTCAATAGATTGCTGGGCCAGAGTTTTTTAAAACTCTCTACCGGGAGACGACTGAGCTGACCTGTAATAAGAAGTGGCAAATCTGGTTGGTCATAAAAAATTTCTGCGCCGGCACTTATTTCACCACCACCATTGGAGAACTTGATTTCCGTAACATCAAGGCGTGCGTGGGGAATATTCACCTCAAAACGCAAAGTTAAATCATCGGGAGAAAAAATATCTCCCCCCGCATTATCAAAGGATAAATCTATAATATCTGCAGATAAATAACCGGAGATAAACTCAAGCTGGTCACGTTGACTACGTTCGAAAGAAACCCGACCCGTAAACGCCCCCTTATGCGGGCCCACATCAAAGTTCATTTGCGATATCTCACCGGTTCCAGACTTCAAATCTAATCCGGCCCTTAAGCCAAGCTTTCGCACCGGATGATTTTTGGCACCGATTTGCATATTCCCTTTAGCAAAATCAAAACTGATTTCAGCAAGGGAAAACTCGCCCATATCGTTTGAGATTAAATCAATCTGACCGTCTATCGGAACATTCAGGCGATCCATGACAGACGCAAAAGGGTAGATTGAACTTAATAAGACGGGGCGAATATTTTGCAGTTGAAGACGGCCAAAACCCGCCGCAGAATAGGGCTGATAAAGCTCAAAAGTTAATTGGCTCTCTCCCCCTGCCTCATTAATAGCGAGATTAATATTGGCTTCGCGGAACGCGGAATGACTTTTATAGAAAACTGATGAGCCAAGGCTTTCAAACTTTTCCCCCGTGGCTTCATTTAAGACCACCAGTCGAATATCAGGAAAGCTGATACTTTTTACATAAGGCAAATCATCACCGCTCTGAAAACGACGAATGGATTGAATAATCCCCCCCAGCTCCGGTAAAGATGTCGGGGTACTTTCAGCTCCTGACGTATCAAGGCTGTCTGTGGGCGTTTTTAAAGATGAATTTTGGCTGATAATATTAAGAAAAACTTTATCGGCACGAACGGTTTTGGGCACAAAAGTCAGATGATTAAAAAAGGCACGCGTGCTGATGCTAAGATCGACTTGCTCCAGCTCATATCGGTTACCGCTAATCATTCTGATATCAGCACTTCCGGCTGTTATCACTAAGTTGCCGCGATCGGTGTCATAATATAGCGTTAAATCTTTGAGGCTGGCGGTGCTTATGACGTCAGATTTGGCAATTAGATAATTGATAACCGACCCTGACCGGTCAAGACTTAACGGGCTTATTGACAAGCGTATCAAGATGCCCGCAATGATAAAAAAACAAAGCAGAACAAGCAGAATGAATATTCTTAAAGGCCAGAACATTGTCAGCGATTTAAAATAGTGTTTTAAATTATTTATCAATTCCAGATCACCCAGTTCATAATGATGTCAAAGATTGATTCCCCCAAACATATGACCTAATTACTATAACACTCATTACTAAAGGAGAAATAAATCATCATGCCTATTAGCGAAGGCGCAAAAGCCCCCAAATTCAATCTCCCATGCGATGGTGATAAAACCGCCAAGCTTTCAGATTATGCCGGCAAAAAACTCGTGCTTTATTTTTATCCTAAAGATGACACACCTGGCTGCACAACAGAGGCATTAGACTTCACCGCACAAATCAAACAATTTGATAAAGCTAATACGGCGATTCTCGGCGTATCTGCAGACCCCGTTGCCAAACATGAGAAGTTTAAGAATAAACATGACCTCAAAATTCTTCTCGGTAGCGATGAAGCTCATGAGGCTCTCAATGCCTATGAGGTCTGGGTTGAAAAAAACATGTATGGAAAAAAATATATGGGCATAGAGCGCGCCACATTTCTGATTGATGAAAATGGCAAAATCCAAAAAATCTGGCGTAAAGTGAAGGTCAAAAACCACGTCGCCGACGTGTTGGCTGCTGCAAAAGGTGCGTAAGGCGCCTGTTTCGACATAAGATTATGCAAGATAGTTTAAGAGAACAAGCACGCGCCGTATTGCTCTGCGCAGACGCCGAGGCGAAAGCCCAGGCCGCGCTTGATGTCTTCGCAACTTATCATGACGGGTTACTCGCCAAACCTTTTAGTGAAGGAGAAGCTTGGCCTGACAGACCCGGCCGACCAGACACCCCCATACTCTTAGCGCCAACTGACATGCCAAAGAGACGTTCCGGTGGCCGTGCCGGACGTATCGGATTGCTTCACGCTCTCGCTCATATTGAGTTAAATGCGATTGATTTGGCTTTTGACCTGCTTGGGCGCTTCTCTGATACCCCTATGCCGGATGATTTTTATAGGGACTGGCTCAAGGTTGGTGCCGAGGAAGCTAAGCATTTTATGCTTCTTCAGGGACGGCTTAAATCACTCGACAGCACTTATGGCGCTTTGCCTGCCCATGACGGGTTATGGGAAGCAGCCCAAAATACGGCGCATAATCTTGCCGCGCGTCTCGCGATTGTCCCCATGGTGCTGGAAGCAAGAGGGTTGGATGTAACGCCGCAAATGATTGAAAAACTTACTAAAAATGGCGATACAGAAAGTGCCGAAATCCTTGGCATTATTTATGAGGATGAGAAAACTCATGTTGCGATTGGCAGTCATTGGTTTTCTTATTTGTGCCATAAGCAGGATAAGAACCCGCAAGTTCAATATCAGCAATTTGTGCAAACCTATTTCAGAGGCGAGATTAAACCGCCTTTCAACAAATCGGCGCGCGATGAAGCCGGTCTGCCTGAAGCATTTTACATATTCAGCCCGTAACTTTTTTATTTCCAAGATGTTGAAAAATAATGTAAATACATTCCTTGTGAGATTCTGAGGCGAGTATCGTGCGCAAATTTTTAATTAAAATTTTCTCAAGTAAAGAGCTTTATATTCGAAATGAAGGCTCGGTAAGATATTTTACCCTGACTCCTGGAATGCAAATTTCAGGTCTCATTTTTTCTATCCTGCTGGTATTAACCCTCATCACCTCCATTACTTTCATCAGCATGCAAGATGAAATTATCGCCTTCAGAAATGAAAAACTGCAAGAAACAGTTCAGGATTATGAAATTCAACTGGCACAAATGCAGTCTAATTTCGACTCCCTCGACAAGAAACATCAGCTGACACAAGAATGGTTTAAGGAAATCACGTCAACGCTGGAACTGCGTCATAACGAGCTAACAAAAATATTTGAAAAAAATGCCAGCGTCACAGCACAACTTGAAGATATGAAGGCCATATTCGCCGTCGCATCGAACCGTGTTATTCGAAATAAGTCACGCACCAATATTATCGCGTCACCGATTGGCAATAAAAGCGACCAGTTTCAAAGCCGTGTTGATACCGGCGTCAACAATGCTGATAAAATCACCCTCACTGACAGCTATGAAATTAATTATAATGATTTTGTAACCAAGCAAGATTTGATGGATGTCCCCTCGAATATTCGTGACAGAGTTCAAAGGCTCACTGTTCGCCAACAAGAGCTTCTCGATGCGCTGGAAGAAAACACCGACCAGAAAATTGCCGAGGCAACCGCTATCATTAATGCGACAGAAACTGTCAATGCTGAAGAATTTATTGCCAGCATTCTTCCCGAGTCTTCTATCGCCTCTGGTGGGCCGTTTATTCCAATGGTCGCTGATATTGACCGCGCCGACCCAAAATTTAAGCAGATGTTGCGGATTTCCAACAATCTCGAACAACTCTCAAACCTGAACCTGTCGCTGGCACAATTACCACTTTCCGTTCCCGTGCATTATTATAAAACGACCAGTGATTTTGGCCCTCGTATTGACCCTATTAATAAGCGACGCGCTTTCCATGCCGGCCTGGATTTCGGCGCGCCTTCTGGGACGAAAGTTCATGCCACACTCCCTGGAAGGGTCATTAAAGCAGGTAATAAAGGGCCTTATGGCTTGGCTGTCGAGATTGATCATGGCAATGGCTTTCGCACCCGTTATGCCCATCTCAAATCTATCAAGGTGAAGCGCGGACAAAAAATTGACTTCCACGAGGTAGTTGGTACGGTAGGCTCAAGTGGTAGAAGTACCGGACCGCATCTTCATTATGAGATTTGGTATAAGGGTAAAGTTCAAAATCCAATGAATTTTACACAAGCCGGTAAGCATTTATTTTCAAGTCGCCTTCCCAGCGGACAATAAGTCTCAGCTATAAGGCGGCCAACAGGGGTTTGGGATGAGTTCTTCTAAAATTATTAAATCCGGCAAAGCCGCGCCGTCTATTTTAAGCTCCGACATTAATGTTATTGGTCAGCTTTTTGCTGATGGCGAAATTCACATTGACGGCCATGTTGACGGTGATGTGCGCTCAGCCACGCTCGTTATTGGCGAGTCAGCAAATGTTAAAGGCGAAATTGCAGCTGACGATGTCACCATTCGGGGGCGCGTGAAAGGCACAATTCTTGGCAAGCGTGTACATCTATGCGCGACCAGCCATGTTGAGGGCGAAATTTTCCATGAAGCACTCGCAATTGAGTCCGGTTCATTCTTCAACGGGTCTGTGCACCGCGAAAAAGATCCGCTTGCTAAAGCCTCTATTCCATTGGACGTTCCCGCGCCGAGTACAGAGACCAAACCATCAACAAATGGTCATCCGGATAAGACAACACAACAGCCATCCGGTCAGCAAATTAATTAATCAATATCTGAAACTTCAACAGCCTCACCACTCACGCGTTGTGCGAGGGCGGCTTCCATGAATGGATCAAGTAATCCGTCAAGTACAGCTTGAGGATTGCCATTTTCCACACCGGTTCTGAGGTCTTTAACCATCTGATATGGCTGAAGCACATAAGAACGAATTTGATGCCCCCAGCCTATTTCAGTTTTGCTTTCAGCAGCGGCACTGGCTTCATCTTCACGTTTTTTCAATTCCATCTCATACAGACGAGCGCGCAACATATTCCAAGCTGTCGCGCGGTTTTTATGTTGTGAGCGTTCATTTTGGCACTGCACAACAATACCCGTCGGGTTATGTGTAATCCGCACAGCACTATCCGTGGTGTTCACATGCTGACCACCTGCACCACTGGCACGGAATGTATCAATGCGCACATCGGCATCTGACACTTCAATATTGATATTCTCATCGACATGGGGATAGCACCACACACTGGCAAAGCTGGTATGACGCCGCGACTGACTGTCAAAAGGCGAGATACGCACCAGGCGATGAACGCCGGACTCGGTCTTCGCCCAGCCATAGCTATTATGCCCAGATATTTTAATTGTCGCGGATTTAATCCCCGCCTCTTCGCCGGAGGTTTCCTCAATCAATTCGGTTTTAAACCCTTTTTTCTCTGCCCACCGCAGATACATTCGCAACAGCATATTCGCCCAATCTTGACTCTCCGTCCCACCCGCGCCGGCATGCACTTCAAGATAGCTGTCATTGGGGTCTGCCTCACCAGAGAGAAGCGTCTCGACTTCCATGCGTTCGGCTTGAGAAAAAAGCTGCGCAATCGCCGCTTCACTTTCCGCAACGATTTCCGCGTCGCCTTCCGCTTCAGCCATTTCCAACATATCGAGATTATCGGTTAAGTCGCGTTCAACTGTCGTAACGGATTTTATTGCTTCGTCCAAACGTGTGCGTTCGCGCATCAATGATTGCGCTTTTTCCTGATCTTGCCACAGGTCAGGGTCTTCCGCTTTACTGTTTAATTCATCAAGCCGTTTGAGTGCCGCATCCCAGTCAAAGATGCCTCCTCAGCAATTCAAGTGACTGCTTAATCTTATCTATTTGCGCTTGTATATCGGCTTTCACAGCTTCTTCCCAAAAGGTTTTTATTAAATCCAGAACTGTCAGGAGTAAAGCCCTGAAAACACATTCAGTATAAACCGCCCGTACCGGAGCCTATTGCTGAATTATTTGTACTTTCAGACTTGGGCGCGATCTCACCGCGACCAATCACGGCCTGTGCACGCCCGGGCGCAGGCTCTGTACCAACTTTGAAAGCTTCGAGAATAACGGCACCATCACCGGATTTGGCAAGTTTACCTGTCTGAGCATTGACCCGCACAAGATTAACAGATGGCGGAATACGAAACGGCGTTGCAGGCGCGTTACTGAGCGCCTTCGTCATGAAGTCTCTGAAAACGGGCGCCGCTATCCGTCCGCCGGTCTCACCTTCGCCAAGCGTTCTTGGTGTGTCGAACCCAATATAAACACCCACAGCTAAGTCTGCTGAAAAGCCAACAAACCATGCATCACGGCTATCATTGGTTGTACCTGTCTTACCCGCTAATGGCTTACCGACCGAGCGAATGGAACGTCCCGTCCCGCGCTTGACGACGCCCTCAAGCATTGAAACAATCTGATAAGAGGTTTGCGGCGACAAGACACGTTCACGCACATCCGGTAGGATAGGTGTCTCTTGCCCTGTCCAGATAGAATTACAACCGACACAGGGACGTTCATCATATCTGTAAATCGTCTCACCATAACGGTTTTGAATCCGGTCAATCAGTGTCGGAGATACTTGCTTGCCACCATTCACAAGCATAGCGTAAGCCGTTGTCAGCCGCATCAGGGTTGTTTCCCCTGCTCCTAAAGCCATCGACAAGACAGGTGGCATATGATCGACAATATTAAATTTGCGTGCATAATCAACCACAGGCCGCATACCTATTTGCTGGGCGAGCCGCACGGTCATTAGGTTACGGCTTTTTTCAATGCCTAGCCGCAAGGTAGACAGGCCATAAAACTGACGTCCGTAATTTTCCGGTTTCCAAAGCCCCATATCCTTGCCTTGCTGCATCACAAAAGGTGCATCAAGTACAAGACTGGTCGGTGTATAACCGGCATCGAGAGCCGCCGCATAAACAAATGGTTTAAAGGCCGAGCCGGGCTGACGGCTGGCTTGCGTGCTACGGTTAAACTCACTGGCCTGAAAGCTGAAGCCGCCAACCATGGCCAGCACCCTGCCGGTATGCGGGTCAATCGCGACGAGACCACCATTCACCTCTGGAATCTGGCGTAAAATATGACCGGCACCTGATTTTTCAACCCAGACGATATCGCCCGGTGCGAGGACATCTTTGACAGTTGTGATGTTCGGCCCACGCCCCCCCTTGACGGATTTGCGCGCCCATTTAACGCCGTCCAGAAAAATCTTTCCGGTCTCGCGTTTTTCCTCAAACTTACCTGCCGCTGTGCGACGCGGACGAAATCCAAATTCGGCTTTATCGTCCTCAACCTTTAAAATAATCGCCAACCGCCAAGGCGCGAGGTCAGAGGGAATTGGCACATTCTGAACCGGAAGCGCCCAATCATCAACATCCTCAAGCGAAACCTGTTGGACCGGGCCACGCCAGCCATAACGCCTATCATAGGCCAGCAGCCCTTCGCGCAAGGCTTTTTGGGCATATTTCTGATATTCCGTATTCAGCGTAGAACGGATAGAAAGGCCACCACCATAAAGCTCTTTTTCGCCATACATATTAAAAGCCTGACGGCGAATTTCTTCGACATAATAAGCGGCATCAACTGTTTTGGACTTACTGCTGGATGACTTAACCCCGAGGTCTTTTTGTTTGGCGACCATGGCATCGAGTTGAGTAATATAGCCATTCTCATACATACGATCGATGACCCAGTTACGTCGTGCCAGAGCGCGCTGTGTTTTACGGAATGGATGGTAATTATTTGGGGCTTTGGGTAAAGCTGCGAGATAAGCCACTTCAGAAATACTAAGACTGTCTAACGGCTTATCAAAATACGCCAAAGCCGCCGCCGCGACGCCATATGTCCCCATGCCGAGATAAATCTCATTCAAATAAAGCTCTAACAATTCGGCCTTGGTGAAGGTGCGCTCAAGGCGAATAGCCAGCACCGCTTCTTTTAATTTTCGTTCAATGGTCACATCGCTGGTCAACAGAAAGTTTTTGGCAATTTGCTGGGTGATTGTTGACGCTCCCTCAAGCCTTTTGCCTTGCGTGATATTAGACACATTTTTAATCATGGCACGCACAACGCCAAGCCCGTCCACGCCCTTATGCTCATAGAAATTTTTGTCTTCAGAGGATAAAAACGCTTGAACCAGACGTTTTGGGATAACTCTTATCGGCACAAACAACCTGTGTTCCTGCGCAAATTCGGCAATCAAATCCCCATCCGCCGCATGCACGCGCGTCATAATCGGTGGCGCATAATCCGCAAGATGGTCATGGTCAGGGAGCTGCTTGTTAAGCCGCCATAAATAGACACCGGCGAAAAACCCAAGCAACGCTGCCATGGTGAGACCCAGCCCAAAAAAATAACCGATAATGCGTATCAAGCCTCTACTCCAACAAAAACGTACAAAATGTAGCGTTTCCAGTGTTTGGGTAGACCACAAATAAGGCAACCCTGTGGCATTTAATTATAAATTTTCAGCTTTTACTTCTGCCGGAAATAATTATCTATTGCATCTACCATACCGGATGCCACAGTGCGTCGCCATTTTATCGACGTAAGCTGTTTTTCATCTGTACGGTTGGTAATAAAGCCTAATTCGACCAAAACAGACGGCACATCCGGGGCTTTAAGAACTCTAAAACCTGCAAATCTGTGTGTTCTGTCAAGTAAAACTGTTTTGCCCCGCGCCGAACTAATGAGGCTTTCAGCAAATTTCACCGAAGCATTTTTCGTATCACGCTGCGCCAAATCTATCAGAATATTGGCGACTTCGGGAAGCTGGTCGCCAAAATCCACACCGGCAATAATATCGGACTGGTTTTCTTTTCTCGCAAGCGCTGCCGCTTCTCTATCGGATGCTTTTTCCGATAATGTGTAAACAGAGAGACCGCGAATATTTTTCTTCTTAATGGCATCCGCATGAATGGAAATAAACAAATCCGCTTTGCGGTTACGCGCTATCTGCACCCTTTGTCGGAGCGGAATATAAATATCTGTCGCACGTGTCATATAAACATCATAACGGCGGGTTGATTTGAGTTGTCTGGACAGTTCTTTGGAAAACGCCAGCACAATATCTTTCTCGCGGGAACGCGCCCCTGTTGCGCCGGGGTCCACTCCCCCATGGCCGGGATCAATAACAATAATTTTACGCGTTTTGCGGGGCCTTGGCTTGGGGGTAAATTCCCCTGTTGGCGCTGTAAATTGAGGCGCAAGAGATGGTGCAGGTTTGGATATAGGCGCTGTAACTGCCACTTTATCTGAAACTGTATCTGAAACTTTTTCTGAAACTGTAGGCTTGACCTGTCTGAAAGAGGCAATGGTCGCAGGTTCAAAATCAATAACAAGGCGGTAATTCTTAATGGCCACCGAAGGCGGTAAAATGAAATGCTTATGCACATTAACCGGTCCGCGCAAATCAACAACAATCCGCCCCTGCCCCGGCTTAAATGGCCCGAAACGGATGCCTGACACCAGCCCCTTATCCTGTATCGTGTCGGGAATATCCCATATGGTTTCCGGCAAATCGATAACAGCACGGTAAGGATTGGAGAGTGTAAACAACTTGTAATCTGCCGCTTCAGTTAATTCCACGACCACCCGTGTATGCTCTTCAATCGCTCCCAATCTCAGGCTTTTAGCCGTTAAAGGCTCATCAGGCACATCAGGCTCAGAAGCAGGCTGAGGAGCAGGCTGTGAAGCGGATTGTGCATAGGCTGGCGATGTGAAAGAAACAAGCGATAATAGAGGGCTTAAAACCAAATTTAAGACCAGCAAGGCAATAAGTATGATTATGTTTTTTTGTTTAATCATCAACGACTCACAAAACCAGAACCCATCATACAAAAATTTCGTTAAATTCGTTGGTAAATAATCTTTTCATCTGCTTGCAATGCTCTTGGCGTAACGTTAAACAGTCTATGCCGGTAATAATTCAGTTTTGTTTAGAACGGAATCCAATTACCAAAATAACTATCCGTTTTTGATTAAGGCAATTTGAACAAATCAAAAAACCTTATGACTTTAATGGTTAACAAATGAATTTCGGCATGTATGAGCGCCAATGAGGTGGTTCACATTTAGATACATTGCAGTGAAATGTGCAGTGAAACGTGCAGTAAAACATGCAGTGAAACGTTAAGGACGCGAATAGAAAATGCAAAATATTTTCAATATTCAAGATGGTCGTGACTTCCCGTCATGCCGATCCGCGTTTCAACTGAACACCCCAAACTATAGCGTTAAGCCGCTGGCTGAGACATTACTCGCTAGCCGCTTAGAGCGCGGAGAAAGAATTTATGACAGAAAAAATGTTAATCGATGCAGCCCACTCGGAAGAAACCCGAGTCGTGGTTATGCATGGGAACCAGATCGAAGAATTTGATTTTGAGTCCGAAAACAAGCGCCCAATAAGGGGCAATATTTACCTCGCCCAAATCACACGGGTTGAACCCTCGCTTCAAGCGGCTTTTGTTGAATATGGTGGTAATCGCCATGGCTTCCTGGCCTTTAATGAAATCCATCCGGATTTTTATCAAATCCCGCTTTCCGACCGCGAAGAATTAATCCAAGCCCACGCGCAAGCGCAAAGCGAAGATGATGATAATGATGACCTCGCTGAGATATCTGGCAAAAGCGCTAATGGAGAAGATAGTTCAGAGGATGGTGGCGATACACCTTCCATGGATGTAGAGGATATTGGCGGTGATGCCCATGAAGAAGCCTCACGCTCCAGAAGCTTAAGAGAACTTTCTCGCAAATATAAAATCCAAGAAGTCATCAAACGCCGTCAGGTAATTTTAATACAGGCCGTTAAAGAAGAACGCGGCAATAAAGGCGCGGCACTCACAACATATCTCTCATTGGCGGGGCGTTATTGTGTGCTGATGCCGAACACAGCTAAAGGCGGTGGCGTTTCCAGAAAAATCAATAATATTGGCGACAGAAAAAAGCTGAAAAAAATTATTGAAAAACTTGACGTGCCTCAAGGCATGGGTCTGATTATCAGAACGGCTGGCGCGCAAAGAACGGCTGCTGAAATTAAACGTGATTTTGAATATTTGATGCGCATGTGGAAAAATATTCGGGAGCTGACACTTGAAAGCTCAGCACCATCTCTCGTTTACGAGGAAGGCAGTCTGATTAAGAGATCCATCCGAGATTTATATCATAAGGATTTTGAAGAAATCCTTATTGAGGGTGAAGACAGTTACAAAAACGCAAAAGAATATATGAAACTGCTCATGCCGAGCCATGCGCGTAAAATCAAGCTGTTCAAAAAAGAAGAAGCTCTGTTCCAAGAAACCGGCATTGAAGACCAACTTTCGGCTATGTTTAATCCAGTCGTCCCTTTGCCTTCCGGTGGGTATCTGGTTATTAACCCGACCGAAGCCCTCGTCTCGGTCGATGTGAACTCCGGTCGCTCGACCAAAGAACATTCGGTTGAAAAAACAGCCCTTAAAACAAATCTGGAAGCGGCAACAGAAATCGCCCGTCAGATGCGGCTTCGTGACCTTGCAGGTCTGCTTGTTATTGATTTCATTGATATGGATGAAAACCGAAATAACAGAGCCGTTGAACGTCGTATTAAAGACGCCCTCAAAAAAGACCGTGCGCGGATACAGGTTGGCAAAATCAGCCCCTTTGGGTTGTTAGAAATGTCACGTCAACGCATGCGCTCCGGCGTTCTTGAAGGAAGTTCAAATCATTGTAGTCATTGTAACGGCACGGGCATGGTTCGTTCCATTGAAAGCCGCGCCTTGCATGTTCTGCGAATGATTGAGCAGGAGACGGTGAACCTCAAAGATCAAGACGACAAAACCATAGAGGTCAAAGTGCCCCGTGAGGTTGCCGAATATATTTTGAACCATAAGCGCACGCATCTTGTGACGATTGAAACCAATTCGGGGTGTCCTGTCGTTGTTTCCAGCGATGAAACGCTCAATGAGATGGAGATGTCCATTTCAAGTGCCGTATCGCGTAATGGCAATCAAATCCGCATGGATGGTAATCCCGAAATCTCACCTGGCGGGGAAGACGAGTCGCGTGGACGCAAACGCCGCAGACGCGGCAAACGCGGTGGTCATGATATTTCACCAGATAACTCAAATGATAATTCTAATGATAACTCGAATAATAGAGCAGAAGCATCCACAACTGGTTCTGAAGATGCGGATAGCAGTGCGGGCGAAGAGACCTCATCCGAACGCTCAGAGGGTTTTGAGGATGACGAAGATAAACCCCGCCGCCGGAGACGTGGACGTCGTGGCGGGAGAAGAAGACGGAAAACCTCATCCGAACATGATGATGCTAATCGATCAGATAGCCCTGATGGTGAGAAGTCAAATACTGAAGCTGTGCATACAACCGAAAATGAAACAGCTCCTGACCTGCCACCTGCACCTCCCTTTGAATTCTCGCAAAATGACAATGTAGATGACGGTTTGGTTATCACTTCCCCTGCGCCTGAAACGCCTAACGAAGACGTGACACAGAAAGTAGCAGAGAAAGCAGAAGAAAAAGTAGAAGCCAAGCCAGCGAAAAAACCACGCGGACGCAGAAAGAAAAAAGAGGATGAAGCACCCGAGGAAATAGCTTCTGAAGCTGAGGAGACACCTAAAGCTGAAGCTGCACCCAAAAAACCAAAACGTGCGCCTCGGAAAAAAGCTACTCCTAAAACTGAAGCTAAAGAAGATGTCGTTCTATCTGAAACTGTTGAAACAAAATCAGCAGAGACAGATAGCGATGAAGGTGAAAAGCGTTCAGGTTGGTGGCGACGCTAAAACCTAAGTTTACTGGAAACGGGCGAGAAACATATTGAGGCGGTCTACCGCACGGTTAATCTCGTCCGCAGAACGGGCATAGGATAAACGCACAAAATGCGCGCCCCTTTCTCTGTCAAAATCCATACCAGGTGTCGCCGCGACCTGCGCTTCTTCGAGCAATTGCTTGCAAAAGGTTGCACTCTCAAGGAGTTGGCGATAGAGACCGTAAATCCGCATAGAGATAAAACGCGCCATCTGCAGGCGCAATATTATCTATCCCATTATCCCGAAGACAAGCGAGGAGCTTATCCCTGTTATGATGATAAAGCTGCACATGCTTTTGTAACTCAGTCCCCGCAGCCGGAGACAGCGCGGCACAGGCCGCATATTGTGACAGGGTTGGGGCGGATATAAACAGGTTTTGCTGAAGGCGCTCAACAGCACGCACCATTTTGGGCGGCACAATCATCCAGCCAATCCGCCAACCTGTCATTGAAAAATATTTTGAAAAACTGTTCATCACAATCAAGCCGTCATGGTCACCCACCTGCAACGCAGATGTCGCATCATGCGCATAGGTCAGGCCGTGATAAATCTCATCGGAAAAAAACCAGCGCCCTGCCCGATGACAATCATGCGATAAATCCGTCAAAGCCTGTTTGCCCAGCATGGTGCCGGTCGGATTAGCAGGACTTGCCAAGAGCAACGCATCTATTGGCCCATACGCTTTTTCAGCAGCCTGCACATCGTCAACTGTTAACGTCCAATTATTCTCATGGCTCAAAGGGATAGTGACAGGTGTCAGGTCAAGCGACTGAATGATATTAGTATAAGCCGGATAGCCCGGCGTGGTAACGGCGACTTTCTGCCCAGCATCCAGACAAGCAAGAAACGCTATAATAAAACCTGAGGAAGACCCAGTTGTGATAACAAAACGCTCAGGCGCAATATCAACTTTATAGGTGGTTTGATAATAAGCACTTAGAGCCTGTCGCAACGCGTCCAGCCCCAACGCATCCGTATAACCAATAAGTTCATGATCAAGCGCATGTCGCGCCGCATCCAACACAACTTGCGGTGCCTTTGTTGAGGGCTGCCCGACTTCCAGATGACAAATATCCTGCCCCGATTGCTGCAGCATATTTGCCTCGCGCATGACATCCATAGCCAGAAAAGAAGAAATATCACCGCGGCGGGAAAATGATGGGGACGTCATAGGCGTCAAACCTCTCAGAATTTTAATGTTTGGACCCTATATTCTATGGTACGAAACATTATGCTTTTGTATCTGATAAGACAATTCAGTCAAGCTTGCCACCCAGCTGGTCAAGTTGGTACAGAACCGGCTATGCAAAATTCATACATACGCAAAGATAAGAAAATAAACCTGCGCATAATTATAAAAAACTGTGCCGCGTCTCTTATTTTTTGCACATTAGTGCTGACCCAGCAGGCCAAAGCACAATTTATCCGTGATGCAGAAATTGAGAATTTATTGCTTGATTACAGTAAACCGATTTTTCTGGCTGCTGGTCTGAAGCCCGACGATGTTCATATCGGTATTATTAATAATAAACGATTAAACGCCTTTGTAGCCGGTGGCAAAAATATGTATTTCCATACCGGACTTATTTTGGAGGCTGACACGCCGAATGTTGTCATTGGCGTCATCGCTCATGAAACCGGGCATATTGTCGGCGGTCACCTTGCACGGACTGGCGATGCCCTCGCAAAAGCAAGCAGACCCATGTTGCTGGCAACAATTCTCGGCGTTGGCGCGCTTGCTGCTGGTCAGGCAGATGCCGGCATGGCATTGATAACCGGTGGGCAGCAAATCGCCAAAGGTAGCTTTTTAAGTTTCAGTCGCGCACAGGAGGCTTCCGCCGACCAGATTGCCCTAAGATTGCTTGAAAAGACGGAACAATCAGCGCGTGGCATTCGTGATATGATGGATGATCTTGCCGACCAGGACGCACTTTCAGGGGTGCATCAAGACCCATATGTCAGGTCGCACCCGCTCTCGCGCAATCGTGTCAACTTTCTGGAACAGGGGATGAAGGCCTCCGCCTTTACGGACCGCGAAGACAGCCCTGCCCTGCAATTCAGGCACGATATGGCAAAAGCAAAGATTTACGGCTTTCTGGACCATCCAGGCACAACTCTCAGACGATATGCCAAGCAAAATACCCTGCCAGCCAGATACGCCCGTGCGATTGCGCTTTACAAAAATGGGGAAACATCAAGAGCCGTCCAGCTCGTCGATAAGCTCATCGCATACCAGCCCACCAATCCTTATTTTCATGAGCTAAAAGGGCAAATATTATATGAAGCCGGTAGGCTAACTGAAAGTATCGCCCCCTATCGACAAAGTGTAGCCCTCGCACCCGACGAACCCTTGCTTCAAATTGGTCTGGCGACATCTTTATTGTCTCTGGAAACCAAAGCCTCTGCTGAAGAAGCACTGAGCATTCTCAAAAAAGCCCTGCGTATGGAGGAGGACAATATGACCGCCTATTACCAAATGGCAACGGCTCATGCGCTTTTGGGCGATACCGGACGTGCAGAGCTTGCAACAGCAGAAAGATACTATATTCTCGGACACCAACAGAAAGCTTCAACGCATGCACGCCGTGCAATGAAGTTTCTCCCTGCAAACACACCGGAATGGCTGAAGGCGCAGGATATTATGGCCAAACCCTGACCGGAGATTTTTATGAAAAAGTTTGTTTTAGTTTGCCTCCTCACCATCTTTATGGCGGCGCCTTTGAGCGTTAATGCGTCGGATGATTCCGAAAAAATATCGAAGGAAGCATTGGGGAAAGCCATCCGCGATTATTTAATGAAAAACCCTGCTGTCATGGCTGAGGTTTTTGAAAACACGCAAAAATATCTGATTGCCGAGGATGAAAGACGCCAACTCCAAACGCTCATGGACAATAGCGACGCTCTTTATAATGATAAACGCGATTTCAGCGTTGGCAGCCCTGACGCACCCATAACAATTGTCGAATTTTTTGACTATAATTGCGGCTACTGCAAGCGCGCCTTTCCTGACATTATGAAGCTTACGCAAAAAAACCCAGACGTCCGCGTTGTGTTTAAAGAATTCCCAATTCTCGGCCCAGCTTCTGAGCAAGCTGCACGGGCGGCTTTGGCAAGCAAGTCTGAAGGTAAATATTTTGCCATTCATCAAGGATTACTGAATGCACGCGGCAGTGTGAGCGGTGCGGCGCTTTCTAGCCTGATTGAAAAACATGGGCTCAACGCCGACGAAGTTGTCACCCGCGGCAATGATAAAGATATTGATGCACATATTAAAGATGTCAGAAATCTCGCGCAAAAACTCGGTGTGACCGGCACGCCAGCTTTTGTTATCGACAATCAAGTTTTCAGTGGCGCCCTCAGCTATGAGAATATGCAAGAGCTCATTGATAACATTAAGAGCGCGTCCAATTAAATTTCTTTAAATTAATCCCGCGAGCGGTGAGCTGGGGTCGGCATACATTTTTTTCGGCATTCGTCCGGCAAGATAAGCCTGTCGCCCTGCAATGACCGCATTTTTCATTGCCTCTGCCATCAGGATTGGTGATTTTGCTTCGGCAATTGCCGTGTTCATCAACACCGCATCACAGCCCAGTTCCATGGCAATGGCGGCATCTGACGCAGTACCAACGCCTGCATCGACCAGAACCGGCACGCTGGATTGCTCGATAATCAACCTGATATTGACAGGGTTTTGTAGCCCTAACCCCGACCCAATCGGCGCCCCTAAAGGCATTATGGCGCAACAGCCCATATCTTCGAGCTGTTTGCACATAATCGGGTCATCACTGCAATAAACCATCACCTCAAACCCGTCTGCCAGCAAAAGCTCTGCAGCGCGGAGGGTTTCGGGCATATTCGGATAAAGTGTTTTTTCATCCCCTAAGACTTCCAGCTTCACCAACGACCACCCCCCTGCTTCACGCGCTAATCTCAGCGTCCGAACAGCATCCTCACCGGTAAAACAACCGGCTGTATTGGGCAGATAGGTGTATTTCTTTTGATCCAGATAATCGACCAGCATCGGTTTATTTGGGTCTGTTAGGTTCACGCGGCGCACGGCGACAGTAATAATTTCGGCCTCCGCAGCTTCCGCGGCCGCGGCATTTTCTGCATAATCCTTATATTTTCCAGTCCCGATAATCAGTCGAGACGTGAATTTTCTGCCTGCTATTTCAAGTGATGTGTCAGTACTCACCTCATCCCCCTCCAATAAAGTGAACGATTTCGATTCTGTCGTTTTCTTTTAACATGGTGGTTACGTAAGCTGATTTGGGTACGATTTCCAGATTACGCTCAACCGCGACTTTGCTGGCTGGCAAGTCAAAAAAATCAATAAGCCCCGAGACATTGAGATTATCAGCAATAAGTATCTCTTCGCCATTTAGAACTATGTTCATTTGCCTGCCAATCCCCTGAAACGGCTCTTAAACTCTTATTCTGGAGTTTGCTTATTATTGATAGATTTGCAAGTTTTCCGACGTAAAATTATCAACGCGTGTCATTAATCTTGATTTACTCGTCTTTTGCTATCTGATGTAGTATGAAACATGAATCAGGTATTACTAATTAAACCTATTTCGGGAAAAGATGGCGAATACTGTATATATATTAAATGGCCCCAACCTGAATTTGCTGGGAACGCGAGAGCCTGAAATTTACGGCTCAACCACATTGGCTGACATAGAAGCCATGTGCCAAAAGCATGCCGAAAAAAATGGTCTGTCTCTTTCGTTCCACCAGTCCAATGATGAAGGTGCGCTTGTTGAGCTTATTCAAGAAGCTAGAAGTAAGGGTTCAGCTATCATCATTAATGCCGGCGCCTATACGCACACATCCGTCGCCATACTGGATGCGATTTTGGCGCTTGAAATTCCCGTTATCGAGGTTCATCTTTCCAATCTTTTCAAACGTGAAGCTTTTCGTCATCACTCCTACATCACGCCTGCCGCACAGGGTTTAATTTGCGGTCTCGGCGCACAAGGTTATGTGATGGCACTGGATTATCTGTCACAATCATAGGTTAAAAAAAGGACGCCAGAATGGTTAAAAAATCTGACAGCGAAAAAATTCGTGAACTCGCCGACCTTCTCAATGAAACAGGTCTTAGCGAAATCGAAATTGAAAGCAGCGATACGCGCATTCGTGTTGCACGGGGTGGCGTATCCATTGCCGCCGCACCCGTCGCATCCGCTCCTTCACCAGCTTCCGCTGCGACAGCAGATGCCCCCGCAGATTTATCCACCAATCCGGGCGCGTTAAAATCGCCTATGGTCGGCACAGCCTATATTGCCGCCGAACCAGGTGCCGCGCCTTTCTGTAAAGTTGGCGATCAAGTCAGTGAAGGACAAACACTCTTTATCGTCGAAGCCATGAAAACCATGAACCCGATTACTGCGCATAAAAGCGGAAAAATCGACCAAATACTTGTCGCCAATGCCCAAGCCGTTGAATTCGGCGAGGTGCTGGCGGTCATTAGCTGAGACATATCCTGATGGTTTCAAAAGTTCTCATTGCCAATCGCGGTGAAATTGCCCTTAGGGTTATCCGAGCGTGTCAAGAAATGGGCATTGCAACGGTTGCCGTTCACTCAACGGCTGATGAGAAAGCCATGCATGTACGCCTCGCCGATGAGAGCGTCTGCCTCGGACCGCCACCTGCTAAAGATAGCTATCTTAATATTGCCGCTATTGTCTCCGCCTGTGAAATTACCGGCGCGGATGCAGTTCACCCAGGCTATGGGTTTTTATCCGAAAATGCCAAATTTGTGGACGTGCTTGATGCTCACCACATTACCTTTATCGGCCCGACAGGTGACCATATCCGTCTTATGGGTGACAAAATCACCGCAAAGGATAAGGTCAAAGAGCTCGGCATTCCCGTCGTTCCAGGCTCAGATGGCGAGGTTCTCACAGCTGATGATGCCATGAAAATTGGCCAAGACATAGGCTATCCGGTTCTCGTTAAAGCCTCATCAGGGGGTGGCGGGCGCGGCATGAAAGTCGCAAAAAACGACGCTGAAATGAAAGAAGCCTTTTCCACGGCGCGTAGCGAAGCTAAAGCCGCCTTTGGTGATGACGCGGTTTATATTGAGAAGTTTCTTGAAAAGCCTCGCCATATCGAAATTCAAGTTATTGCCGACACGCATGGCAATGTTGTGCATCTGGGAGAAAGAGACTGCTCTTTACAACGTCGCCACCAGAAAGTCTTTGAGGAAGCGCCTTCAACAGTTCTGGATGATGCTGCCCGCGAAGATATTGGCGAAATTGTATCAACAGCGATTAAAAATCTTGGCTATCGCGGTGTTGGCACGGTTGAGTTTCTCTATGAGGATGGACAGTTCTACTTCATTGAAATGAACACACGCCTACAGGTTGAGCATCCGGTGACAGAGATGATTACCGGACTTGATTTGGTGCGCGAGCAAATCCGCATTGCGGCAGGCGAAAAACTGAATTTCACGCAGTCAGATATTGAATTTAATGGTCATGCGGTTGAATGCCGGATAAATGCTGAGAATCCGAGAACCTTCACGCCTTCCCCTGGTTTGATTTCGCAATACCATGCGCCCGGTGGCTTGGGTGTGCGCATGGACTCTGCGGCATATGGCGGATATGCCATCCCGCCTTATTATGACAGTCTTATTGGTAAACTCATTATTCATGGGCGTGACCGTGACGAATGTCTGATGCGGATGAAACGGGCGCTTAATGAGCTTGTGATTGACGGTATTGAAAGCACTATTCCGCTTTTCGAGGAATTGCTGGAAGCTGAGGCATTTAATAAAGGCGATTATGATATTCATTGGCTTGAACATTGGCTTGAGCAGTGACTGGAAAACACCTCCGACAGCTAGATGAGTAATCGTACCAAACTTAACATCACACCCGACGTTCTATTACGTGCCTATATGCTGGGCGTTTTTCCAATGGCGGAAACAAAGGACTCGAAAGAGATTTTTTGGGTCGACCCGGAGAGCCGTGGCGTGTTGCCTTTCGACAAGTTTCATATTCCGAAAAGTCTGGTGAAGACCGTGAAAAAAGAAAAATTCACCATTCACATTGATAGAGATTTTCGAGGCGTCATGGAAAATTGCCGCGCGACACGTCCCGACAGGCTCAATAGTTGGATTAATGATGAAATTCTGGACCTATATTGCGATCTAGCCAAACGCGGTCACGCACATTCGGTTGAAGCATGGATGCATGACGGGACTGAAGGTGAAGATAAACTTGTCGGCGGGCTTTACGGCGTATCTATTGGTGCGGCATTTTTTGGAGAAAGCATGTTCAGCTTTGAAACCGATGCGAGTAAAGTCGCCTTAGTCTATCTCATGGCACGTCTCAAACAAGGCGGCTACACCATGCTGGACACACAATTCACAACAGATCATCTTGCACGTTTTGGCGCTATTGAAGTACCACGCGGGCGGTATCATACCTATTTACAAGATGCGCTAGAGCAACCGGCTGATTTTTATTCACTGCCAATCAGCACATCATCAGCTCGCATCTTACAGCTCTCAGGCCACAAATCATAAACGGGGTGTTCCAACCCATTCAGCCCGGGGCTGGACGCAAACATCCAACCTGAAAAAAGCCTTTCCGTTTTATTCTCACGGCTTTCATCAATTTCAAGATAGACACTGGTTTCCGGCGGTTCTTCTGGCGGTGTTGTTTTACACGTCCGTACGGTAATCGTCAAAGGGCCGAGGACTGTGGGACGCCCGACATCGGTTTCAAGACGGCTTATTTTTGCCGTTACCTTATCAAGAGTTTTAAACGTCACTATCTGAGCCATAGCCGATGTGAGAGCTGGCGTGAAAGCGGCTACCATTGATAGTACCACTGAAAATACCACTGAAAATACAGGTCCGCCCGCAATCAGCAGAGATATAAATCTGGTTTTATTCGCTGTTTTCATTTTGTGTGCTGAACATTGCTTGACTGACAAGACCGATTAAATCAACCGAACCCTGCGTATAAGAAATTTCATCACCATTCGCGAGCAAATCAAAACTTCCACCAGGTGTCAAAGAAACATAATTCCCGCCAAGCAACCCTTCCATGGTGATTTTGGCGCTGGTATCGTCCGGCAGCTCAATATCATCATTGATAGAGAGCGTCACTGTAGCGTAGAAATTTTCTTTATTCAGCGCCTGATCAATCACCGTGCCGACCTTAATGCCAGACATGCGTACATCACTACCGACAGTCAGCCCGTCAATTCGGTCAAATTCGGCAACGAGTTTATAGCCAGACTTAGGTGACATATCGCTTACGGAATAACCATAAGATAGGAAGATTACTGTAACGGCGATAACAAATGCCCCTACCAAAGTTTCTACGAGATTATGTTGCATCATTCTTATCCTAAGTTTTTTTCAGGTGCTTTTTATGTTCAGTTAATCCGGTTTCTTTATTCAGATTGCCCTATTTGGGCGTCCCTATTTAGGAATCCATGCTTGATAACCCACGCCCTCAGCGGCCTCTGGTACATCATCCAGCAAGCTCCCCTTAGGCTTATGCGCTTTAGATGTGCCGGTCATATTCACCTGATGCGGCTGTTCCCAGTCATGTCTTTCAGGCATAGCCTCACTTGGCGGCGTATCAACTGTATAATGGAGCCAAGCGTGCCATTCAGGCGGTACGCGGCTCGCCTCGACATCACCATCATAAATCACCCATCGGCGCACTTTACCATTTAGGGATTGGTTTTTCTTGTCGACATAATATTTATTGCCTTGGTCATCTGTTCCGATAAGGCGACCGCGACGGCTTGTAAAAAGCGCCGTGCCAAATGTCGCGCCGTGCCACCATGTGAAAAACTTTTTCAAGAACTGCATAGACCGACTCTCTTTCTAACCACAGTTTGCCATTTAACCTATCTTGCGTCCAGTCAGAGGCAATTAATCTTTTTTGGTTTCAATAATCCGAAGACCCAATTCAAGAAGCTGAGCATTCGTCGCTGGACTTGGCGCTCGCATCAGCAAATCTTCCGCCTGTTGATTCATCGGGAAAGCGACAACTTCGCGCAAGTTTTCTTGCTCGGCTAAAAGCATCACAATCCGGTCAACACCCGGCGCTATGCCACCATGCGGAGGCGCACCAAATCTAAAGGCATTGAGCATGCCGCCAAATTCTTTTTCAACAACACCTGCCTCATATCCTGCAATTTCAAAGGCTTTGAGCATAATCTCAGGCTTATGATTCCGAATAGCACCCGATGACAGCTCAATACCGTTACACACAATGTCATATTGATAGCCAAGAATATCCAACGGGTCTTTGCTTTCCAACGCTTCCATCTCGCCTTGTGGCATCGAAAACGGGTTATGCGAGAAATCAATTTTCTTTGCTTGGTCATCAAATTCATAAAGCGGGAAATCGACAATCCAACAAAAGGCAAACTGGTCGGCATCAATAAGTTCCAAATCATGACCAAGCTTGTTGCGTGCCGCACCTGCAAAACTCATAAAGTCTTTGGGCACGCCAGCACAGAAGAATACAGCATCGCCATCTTCAAGCCCGAATTGGGTACGAATTTGTTCCGTCCGCTCAGGGCCGATATTCTTCGCAACAGGGCCAGCCCCTTCTCCGTCTCGGAAGAAAATATAGCCAAGCCCTGCCTGTCCCTCACCTTGCGCCCAGCTATTCATGCGGTCACAGAATGTCCGACTACCCCCTGTTTTTGCAGGAATACCCCAGACCTCAACCTTGCTGTCTTTCTCAATCATATTGGCAAAGATTTTAAAATCCGACCCACGGAAAGCATCTGTGACATTTTCCATTTCAATCGGAATACGCAAATCCGGCTTATCTGACCCGTATTTCCGCATCGCCTCCGCATAAGGAATACGCGGGAATGTTTCCGTGACGCGCTTACCATTGCCAAATTCAACAAATATATCGTGCAAAACCGGCTCAACCGCATTGAACACATCTTCTTGAGTGACAAAGCTCATCTCAATATCAAGCTGATAAAACTCACCCGGTGATCTGTCAGCACGTGCATCTTCGTCTCTGAAGCAAGGCGCAATCTGGAAATAACGATCAAAGCCTGCCACCATTAAAAGCTGTTTGAATTGTTGAGGCGCTTGCGGGAGCGCATAAAAACTGCCCGGGTGCATGCGCGACGGCACAAGAAAATCTCTTGCCCCTTCAGGGCTGGAGGCCGTTAGGATAGGCGTTTGATATTCGGTAAAACCTTGAGCAATCATACGCTGTCTAAGCGACGAAATAATCTGCGAACGCAGAACAATATTTTTATGAATTGTCTCGCGGCGCAAATCCAAAAATCTATAGCGCAGTCTGATATCTTCGGGATAATCCGGTTCGCCAAAGACAGGCAATGGTAAATCACCTGCGGCTGAAAGAAGTTCAAACTCATCAAGGCGAATTTCAATTTCACCCGTGGGCAAGTTAGGGTTCATGGCCTCACCGTCACGGGCAATCACTGTACCGGCAATACGGATAACGCTTTCAGCCCGAACAGCCTCAACATCCGCAAAAAACGGGCTTTCAGGCTCAATAACAAGCTGCGTAAGGCCAAAATGGTCGCGTAAGTCTATGAAAAGCAAACCGCCATGGTCTCTTTTACGATGCACCCAGCCTGACAGGCGCACTGTTTCGTCAATATTCTCTTTGCGAAGCTCGCCGCAATTATGAGTCCTGTAAATGTTCATAAAACCTCCGGTCGGGTGGTGGTAAGAAGACTCTCTATGTGCCGGAAATCACATGCCGGAGGCTGTTTTGTCAAGCACCTTTCGAGACTCAATTTGCTTTTAGAATACCCCCTACTGGTCTATAAACCAAACCAATGACATTACTAACCACAACTTCAGAGCTTAATCAGGCCTGCGCCCGATTTGAAACCAGCAGATATGTCACGATTGACACTGAATTCCTTCGTGAAAAAACTTTTTGGCCACAGCTTTGTCTCGTTCAAATCGCCATGCCCGACTTTGAGGTTCTGATTGACCCTCTTGCAGAAAATATTGATTTATCTGCACTTTTTGAGATTCTTAAAAATCAAAACATTATCAAAGTCATGCATGGATGCCGTCAGGATATTGAAATTTTTCACAAAGAAGCCGGCATTATCCCGACCCCATTAATGGACACACAAGTTATGGCTATGGTGTGTGGCTATGGCGATTCAATTAGCTATGAAGCCTTGGTGAAGCGAATCCCTCAAGGCACTATCGACAAAGGCTCCCGATTTACGGATTGGAGTCGCCGCCCCTTAAATGACGATCAGCTGACTTATGCACTAGCAGATGTCACCTATTTGCGTGATATTTTCGAAAACCTAGAGAATGAGCTTGCAACAACGGGGCGTCTAGAATGGCTGTCGGAAGAAATGGACATTCTCACCAATCCTGAAACCTATAACCAGTCACCAGAAATTGCTTGGAAACGCCTGAAGTTCCAAGATAAACGCCCACATATTATGGGGGTTATTATCGAATTGGCAAAATGGCGGGAAATACAGGCGCAAACCCGTGACGTGCCGAGAAACCGCATTCTTAAAGACGATGCGATACGTGAAATCGCCCTTCAAAACCCAAAAAAGCCTGAAGATTTTGACCGTATGCGCTCTGTCCCAAGAGGATTTATTGCATCACGAAACGCAGAAGGCCTTATGGCAGCGGTTGAAGCCGGTCGTCAGCTGACCAAAAGTGAGTTACCTCCACCTCCAGCTGTCGTGGATAACCGCCCGGGTATTGGCCCATTGATGGATTTACTCAAAGTGCTGCTGAAATTTTGTTGTGAGGAAAATCAGGTTGCGCCCAAGCTGATTGCCAATGTCGCTGATCTTGAACGCATTGCCAGCGATGAAAACCCCCAAGTCAAATGCATGGAAGGGTGGCGAAAAGAGGTTTTCGGTGGGGCCGCCATGGATTTGAAAAACGGTAAGCTGGCACTCGCCTCTGAAGATGATAAAATCGTCATTATCCGGCGCGATTAAAAGTCATATTCAGCCAAGATGTATTTTTTCGGCACCAATATATATTTCAGGCTCCAAATTTAAGGAATCTGCAAGGGCGCAGACGCGTTTTTCAACTATCGGCCCATAAAGACGGCGGCGTCCGGCGTCCATCTCAAAAACAAGTTTTCTCCCACGCCGTGACAAGCGTGTGTCGTTAATCAGTCCATGCAATGAACCGGAGAGACAATGCGCCAATCTGAACGCAAGTCCCAAAGACCGACTTAATGTAAGGGTCGTATCATCAACCGGGTGCATACCAAGCGGTAACTCGCTTTGACTTCCATTATGGCGCGTATAAAGCGTATGGGCGAGAAAGCGCCGCCCCTTATGATTAATGCAATTTAAGGGCGCGCGCAAAATCGTATTAGCCGCAAACCAGCACCGATAATCATTATGCTGGTTCCACGCCATATCCCCAATCAGACAGGCTGCATTGCGTAACCTGTTATATTTTGTCAGCTTCTTCGGTGAAAGCCCCTGCCCGTTAAAGAGGCCAGCTGTCCATTGCTGAAGTTCTGCCCCATACTTTGGATCCTTGGTCATGCGCTTTGAAATATCTTCACACGCAACCATGAGCGGGTCTTTATCTTTTAAGGCCGTCGACAGTGAATTGTAAATTATGCCTTCCCGCAAGCCATTTGCCGATACAATCAGCTTGTTACACCCCGTCAATTTGGTAATTCGATATAGCACGAGCGCGCTAACAGGAAGATAGGGCCGACGGACTGCATTGGCCTCATGGATATGCTCGACCGACTCGGGCGACAAATTGCCAATAAGCCTAGAAAAGTCGAGTATATCAGCCGATCGCA
Source organism: alpha proteobacterium IMCC14465 (assembly GCA_000293845.2). Taxonomy (GTDB): domain Bacteria; phylum Pseudomonadota; class Alphaproteobacteria; order RS24; family RS24; genus Micropelagius. Next base: position 165,684 of record ALYF01000002.1, read on the forward strand.
ACTGATAATGATGCAACATTTTAAGGTCATAGTTTTTTTGCGCCATATGGATACGTGCCAATGCCCGCCACGTTCCCCCAACCATATAAACCGGCTTATCAGAAGATTTTTTTAACCATTTCAATGACGAGATTTGCTCTTTAATATGCGCCGCCATTTGGTCTTTATTATCCCCAAATTCAGCAGTTAGACGCAAAACACCTAGCGGTAGCGTTTCAGCATCAATAATCTCACCCTTAACAACCCGCACCAATTCAAGACTGCCGCCCCCCAAATCTGCGACCACGCCATCGACTTTTTCGAACCCCATCATGACACCTTTGGCGGCATATTTGGCTTCCATCTGACCAGAGATAACCTGAATATCCGTTCCCAAGGCAAGGCTGGCTTCTTTGACAAAGTTATCCCTGTTTTCAGCTTCACGCACAGCAGCCGTGGCCACCACACGATAATCGGCAATACCAAGGCGTTTTCCAATAGCATGAAATCTTTTCAGCGTTGCGAGTGTTAAGTCCAGCGACGCGCCTTCAATACGGCCTGTCGCGGCAACACTCTCACCAAGCTTGCAGAATATTTTTTCGTTATAGATGGGTACGGGCGATCTGGCAGACCCGCCAAAGGCAACGAGACGCACAGAGTTGGAACCAATATCAACAATGCCAAGCGGTGCTTCAGGAGACCGGAATTGCCGTCCGAAGCCGATTTTAGGGAATTTCAAACCGTTTTTAGACATTGAGGGTTCATTTCCGGGTTTTGTAATTTCCAGCAATTTAAATTTCAGGGAAATCTGAACGCTTAAATATCACTGTAAATTTAAGACTTTCCACGCTCTGAACCACGCCCAGAAAGACTTGGATTAGTCATAAAATATTCATGGGCATTTACCGATGATTCTCCATCAACGACTACCCCCCGGCTATAGCTCCCGTCTGGTTGCATGTACCAGCTTTGTTGATTATCCAGCAAATTGACATGCATAATCTGATGCACCACCTGTTCATGAACCGTTGAGTTCAGAATTGGGGTCAACACCTCAACGCGCCTATTCAAGTTTCGAGGCATCCAATCTGCCGAGGTGATAAATGCTAAGGCATGCTCGGATGGCATGGCGTGACCATTGCCAAAACACAGAATTCGCGCATGCTCCAAAAATCGCCCGACAATACTTTTAACCGTGATGTTTTCCGATAGACCGGCAAGCCCTGGACGCAGACAACAAATTCCGCGCACAATAAGATCGATTTTAACCCCCGCTTGCGAGGCTTCATATAGCTTGTCGATGATAAAAGGGTCGACAAGAGAATTCATCTTTGCCCAAATCGTGCCGGGACGCCCGTTTTTAACATGCGTGATTTCAGCATCAATTTTTTCCACCACAGTCTCGCGCAAATTCACAGGCGATACAGCAATCTGATGCAAATCATTCGGCTCGGCATAGCCTGTAAAGAAATTAAAAACCTGCCCCGCATCACTGGCAATCTCAGGGTCACATGTGAACAGAGATAAATCCGTATAAACCTTGGCAGTAATAGGATGGTAATTGCCTGTGCCAAGATGCACATAGGTCCGCAAGCCCGCCCCCTCGCGCCGGACAACCAAGGAAACCTTGGCGTGGGTTTTTAACTCGATAAATCCATAAACAACCTGAACGCCTGACCGTTCCAAATCACGCGCCAGCCGAATATTGGTCGCTTCATCAAAACGCGCCTTTAACTCGACAAGTGCGGTGACGGTTTTACCTGCCTCAGCCGCTTCAATCAGAGCCTTAACAATCGGGCTATCCTCAGTCGTTCTATAAAGCGTTTGCTTAATCGCGACCACATTCGGATCAGCAGCAGCCTGACGAATAAACTGCACAACAACATCAAAACTTTCATAGGGATGGTGAACCAGAATATCTTTCACCTGAATGGCCGCAAAACAATCGCCGCCATGTTCACGCACACGCTCAGGAAAACGGGCAATAAACGGCTTGAACTTTAATTCCGAGCCAATCGCATCAACAATCTGATCAGTCTGAGAAACCCCCACAAGACCATCCACAAAAACGACATCTTCAGACTGCACTTCAAGCTCATCCACAACAAGACGTACCAAATTATCCGGCATGGATTTATCTATTTCCAACCGGATAACCATACCGCGACGGCGGCGCTTCAATGCAGTTTCAAATAATTGCACAAGGTCTTCAGCTTCTTCCGCGACTTCAATATCGCTATCTCGTAAAATTCTGAAAACACCTTGCCCAAGAATTTCATAACCGGGGAAAATACGCTCCAAATAGAGAGACACAAGATTTTCTAACGGCAGAAATACTTTCTTATCAGCATTTGAAGGTAGCTTAATAAACCGCTTTAACTGTTGAGGAAGCGGCAAAAGCGCATTCATCTTTTTACCATCCGTCAGGCGAGACATTTGCAAGACGAGCGCAAAGCCAAGATTGGGAATAAACGGAAATGGATGCGCCGGATCAATCGCTAAGGGTGTGAGGACAGGCAACACCTCAGATAGAAAATAGGACTCCAGCCATTCTTCATTTTCAAGCGGAATATCATCCGAACCGGCAACTTCAATATGATGTGATTTCATTTCATCAAGTATCGTCAACCAGCTATTCTGCTGGCGCGTCATAAGCTCACTCGTGCGTGCCAGAATTTTTTCAAGCTGCTCGGCAGGTGTCATATCTTCCTGACTGCGCTTCTCGACACCAGCGAGTTTTTGACCATGAAGCCCAGCCACACGCACCATGAAAAATTCATCGAGATTACTGCCGGATATAGATAAAAACTTTAGCCTCTCCATTAATGGATGATCTTGATTATCGGCCTCCTCTTGAACACGTGTGTTAAAGGCCAGCCATGAAAGCTCTCGATTGATAAACCGATCTGCACGCGCAAACCCAAATAGGCTATCCACTGGATCACCACTTTTGCGGATAATACCCAACCTGCCGGACAGGTTTTTGCCGCTCTTTTTAGGTTTTTCGACTTTGTTCTTTTTATCTGTCATCAGGCCTATACCTTACTTATCCTCAACATCACTATCTAAATGCGCCATAATCTCGCGCACCATTGGCACAGTAATCGGCGCTTTCCGGCTCAGTGTCGTGCGATCAATGAGAGAGACAATTTCATTCAAGCTCAAAAATGACCTCTCCAGCCGCGCCACGAGATAGGATACAACTTTCTCATCTGTTTTAAGCTGCCTATCTGTGAAGAGTTTCACCAGTACCGCCCGCATCAACATATCACATGGCGGGAGCATAGTCGCAACAACCAAAGCAGAAAGACGAGATTTCAAATCAGCAAGCTCAATCTGCAAATGACCAGGCGCCAGACAAGCGGTCAGTAAAAGTGGATGACGTCTTTGGCGCGCATTGTTTATGAGATGAAATAACATCTCCTCATTGGCGGCGCGTGTTTTCGGGTCAAGACCTATTTTTTCAACCCCGTCCACGACCAGCGCTTTTTCATCCATTAATTTATCTAGCCCCTGCGTATGCAAATCCGCGGCGGTAAGGATAAGGGCAGTCATTTTTAACCCCCAAACGGCGGCCAAATGCGATTTACCGCACGCCTCTGGCCCACAGATTATTTTCACATATTCTGTTTCGGTATCTTTACCAGCAGGCCAGCTATCAATTGTGTCTAGGGCGCGTAGATTTGACTCCGAGACAAGAAAGTTTTCCCTGTCGAGCGCCGGTCTAAACGGCAAATCAAAAACAAGCTGAGCATCTTTTAAGCTTGGTACAACCTCAGGCATTAATCTTTTCCAGCAGGTGACGCATTATCCGTCTGATTTTCTGTTTGATAATTTTTCACGAGAAAGCGCACCAGCACACCAATAACAGCAGCAGCCGGCACGGCAAGTAGCAGCCCCATAAAGCCAAGCAAAGAACCAAAAGCAAGCAAGGCGAATATTATCCAGACGGGGTGAAGGCGAACCCTGCTACCAATCAAGCGCGGCGTTAGAAAGTTTCCTTCAATAAATTGCCCGGCAGCAAAAACCAGCGCGATAAATAAGAGGCTAGATAAATCCGGCCAGAACTGCATCACACCGAGAAGCCCCGCCAACACGCCGCCAAACAACGCCCCTACATAAGGAATAAAACTGACAAGCCCCGCCAGCATACCAACACCAATGCCACCTTTCAGGCCAACGAAATATAATCCCACGGCATAAAAAACGGCGAGGAAAACACATATTGTTGCTTGCCCATGAATAAAGCCGTCCAGCACTTCTTCAACGTCACGCGCGACTTCGCGAATGGCATCAGCATTTTTAGCAGGCAGAATGGCGTTTATCTGCGCCATCATTTTATCCCAATCATTGAGCAGATAAAAACAGACAATCGGCGTGATAAAAATCAACGTCAGAATATTCAAGAAAGACAGCCCGCGCATCAACACGCCTTGCCCGACTGCCGCGATATTATCGACAGCTGTAGAGGAAAATTCTTTAAAGGCTTTATGAAAGTCTTCATTGTCTTGTAAATAAGTGTCTTCAATACCCACAAGCCAGATTTTGAATTTCACATATTGCTCCTGCAAAGCCGCAAGAGCTTCTTGAAAACCCTCAGCGATAACCGGCAGACCAATAGTGAGCAAAATAATAATGAGCAGGATAAACACGCCCATCACCAAAGAGGTTGATGCCAATCTTGGCAGACCGAGTTTCTCAAGACGATCCACAATCGGGTCGAGTAAATAGGCCACCGCAAAACCGGCAATAAACGGCAACATAATATCGGATAGCGAGATGAACAGCCACACACCCAGCGCGGCCGCAATGAGGAGAAGAACTTGTTTCATAGTAATGCTTTGCATTTATTTTCCTTTTATCAGCGTCTTAGTTTTAGGCGCCAACCGTTTTTTTCTTCCCGCAACAACATATCACTTTGCGCCAAATTAGATGCCAGCTGGTCAACTGACCCCGTATAGGCCAATGATAAAATCGCGCCCTGCGAGGTCAATACATGAATATCCATTGATTTGATAAAACTCGCCGCCTCCAAACGTTCGAGCATGGTAAGCCATTCACCCATGCGCTCATAATCTGCGGCGACAGTGAAGGTCACTTGATCGCCCACTTCGATAACTGATGTCTGTTTCCATTCTGTCGCAAAGGCCGAAAGGATATCATTCACGGCCTCACCGGCAAGGTCGGTCGGATTGCGGCGGCCTTTATAATTCCTGACAAATAACCGACTTCCTGCTGCTGAATATTGATAAACCGACACATCCAGCCGCCCTTTTTCTGTTGCCAATGCGTGCGCAATAACAACCGTATCGACATTATATCGCTTCGCCAGTGCCGCCATGCTTTGCGTATCACTGAGCAATACATCTTCGACATCCAGCATGGCACGGTCTTCCGGATCGCCAAGCGGTAACACCATGGGAGCAGGAATATTGCTTAAATCCATCGCCGCCCAGCTTTCCGCCCACCAGTGATTTTCCCAAAGGCGATAACCGTCAACATCTTCCAGAACGGGAAGAAGCAGCATGGGGCGCGCCTGTGTTTCGGAAAACGGAATATTAATATTACGCAATAAATTCAACACAGTCTCAGGTTCAAACACCACCGACATAGAGGCCAAATAACGACGGCTGGAGGTTTTTTCATCCTGCACTCGGAAGCGTCGGACGAAAGTTTCAATCTCCTGCTCGCTAATCACAGGCAGGACGGGCCAATCTTCGGCACGGGTCAAACGCTTTAACAACACCTGAAAAGCCCGCGATTGGCCGTTTTTGAGAGCAATGCCCCGCGCCTCAAGCGCAGAGGACGCCTCAGCATCAACACTGACATTTTTAATCTCAAACAGGTTTGATGCTTGCGCTAATTCAGTCGTGCCAATAAGCCACGTCCCGATAAAAGCCGCATAGAGTAGTGCGATAAATACGCTCGTTTTCGTCAAGAATTTCAACATTTTTTCCTCAAAAGCCGATATACTATGAAACAACTTGAAAAAAACGGCTTTTTCATGTCGATTACGGTCATTAACGCGGAAAATAAGTTATAAACCAAACATGACAGACAACAAAGACAGAACTCAGCCCTCCGAAGAAACTTACAAAGCCGCAGGCGTTGATATTGAGGCCGGAAACGACCTTGTGCGCCGCATTGCGCCTTTAGCAAAAGCAACCTCCCGCCCTGGCGCAGATGCCGACCTTGGCGGTTTTGGCGGCTTATTTGACCTCGCCGCTTGTCATTATAAAGACCCCGTGCTGGTTGCCGCAAATGACGGGGTTGGCACAAAACTCAAAGTTGCGATTGAAAGCAGCCTGCATCAAACAGTTGGCATTGACCTTGTTGCGATGAGTGTCAATGACCTTGTTGTGCAAGGCGCAGAGCCTTTGTTCTTCCTCGATTATTTCGCGTCTGGTCATCTTGATGTCGATATCGCCACGCAGGTGATTGCAGGCATTGCCGAGGGGTGCAAACAAGCTGGATGCGCGCTGATTGGCGGAGAAACGGCGGAAATGCCGGGCATGTATGCCGATGGCGATTATGACTTGGCAGGTTTTGCAGTTGGCGCGGTTGAGCGCGATGCGGTTTTGCCGCGTAAAGACATTCAATCCGGTGATGTAATAATCGGGCTTGCGTCCAGCGGGCCGCATTCCAATGGCTATTCGCTTATCCGACGACTGGTGGCGCAACAAAATCTGAACTGGTCATCCCCCGACCCAACAGGCGGCAATCATACGCTTGGTGAAGCCCTGCTCACCCCGACCAAGGTTTACGTTAAGCCTCTGCTCGCGACCCTCAAAATGGTCAAAAATGTCAAAGGGCTGGTGCACATTACGGGCGGCGGGTTTCAAGAAAACCTCCCGCGTATTTTAACGCCTGCGCTGAGCGCGCATATTGACCTTACAGCTTGGGAGATGCCGCCGATTTTTGACTGGCTCCGACAGGTCGGCAATATGGCAATGACGGAAATGTTGCGAACGTTTAACTGCGGTATCGGCATGACGGTTATTGTTGCCCCCGAAAATGTCGATAAGGTGATGGAGAGCCTAACAAATCAGGGCGAGAAATGTTTTGTTATTGGGCATATCACAGCGCGTGACACTGATGCTGTCAAATTCTCCGGCCTTCCTACTGATTAAATATGACAAGCGCCCCAACCCGTATTGCTATTTTATTTTCCGGCACGGGAACTAATTTGCGCAATCTGGCGGCACATATCAATGCCCCGCATGTGCCTGCCACGCTGGAACTCGCAATATGCAATCGGCCTGATGCGAAAGGGTTGGATTTTTGCCGCGAGAATAACATCCCGCATGAGCTGATTGACCATACAAATTACAGTGACCGCGCTGAATTTGATGCTGCGATGCATGCGGCTTTGCAGGCGGCTAACATAGAGCTTATTTGCGCGGCCGGATTTATGCGCCTGCTCACGCCGGAATTTGTACAACATTGGGAAGACCGCATTCTGAACATCCACCCGTCTCTGCTCCCAGCTTATAAGGGACTGCACACGCATCGCCGCGTGCTGGAAGCGCGCGACACATCGCATGGTTGCACGCATGGTTGCACTGTACATCTGATGCGCCCAGAAATGGATGAAGGCCCGATATTGGTACAAAAACAAGTCGATGTTCTGCCCGACGACACGGAAGATACACTCGCCGCGCGGGTGATGGCGCAAGAATTAATCGCCTATCCCGAAGCGCTGGACATGATGCTAGCCCGCCTGCGCGGGTAATTTAATTAGCCGACAATTTCGTCATCAGAGAAGAAGAATTTAATTTCTTCTGCCGCAGTTTCCGGTGCGTCAGAACCATGCACTGAATTGGCTTCAATGCTCTCAGCAAAATCCTTGCGAATTGTGCCGGCATCGGCATCTGCCGGGTTGGTCGCGCCCATAATCTCACGATTTTTGGCGATGGCGTTTTCGCCTTCCAGCACCTGTACAACCACAGGACCGGAAATCATGAAAGAGACCAATTCACCAAAAAAAGGACGCTCTTTATGCACGGCATAAAAGCCTTCTGCCTGCTCACGGCTCATGTGAAGTCGCTTGGAAGCAACCACCCGCAGACCATTGCTCTCAAAACGGTCAATGATTTTTCCGGTCAGATTACGCTTAGTGGCATCGGGCTTGATGATTGAAAATGTGCGTTCTAAAGCCATGAGTCTATCCTTTTGATGTATCTCTATAGATTGTCTTATCGGCCTTATAAGAGGTGTTTAAAGACTTTGCAAGACCTCGGACATGCGGGTGAATTGCCCTGTCATTTTTAAATAAAGAGACAGCTTCAGCCCTTCTTTTCCCACTTTCCGGCATGGTTTTGCTGGTAATAGGTCAGCCTATACGCATCGTCTGAAAGCACTTTCCATTTATCCCGCGCTTGCTTTACGGCTTCTTCATCGCCGCCGTCAAACATATAGATACACCGCTCAAATTGCTTAATCTCGGTGCGGTCCGCACCATAAACCAGAAATAAAACCTGCGCGTTATTCGGGGTTTCCGGACTATCTGTCAGCCAAATCAGTTGCCGTGCAGCATCATCTGCATCCATATCGCCTGCGGCACCATGCGGCATGAAACTATCATCCTGATACGTCCATAAATGCTCATTAAGCATCTTCACACGCTCGGGTGAACCGGCTTGCACAACCACACGCCAATGGCGTTGCATGCTGAGATCCAGCAATATCGGCAAAGCCTGTTCTAAAGACTGCCGTTCAAGATGATAGAACAGAACATCTGTCATGCTCAGCCTTCATAAAAATCCTTCACAAAGCGGTTCAGCAATTTCACGCCATAACCACTCGCCCAAGATTGGCTGGTCGGGGTTTTAGGTGACCCCATGGCTGTTCCGGCAATATCGAGATGCGCCCATGGCACTTTATTCGTAAACCGTTGCAGGAATTGCGCCGCCGTTGTCGAACCGGCATAACGCCCGCCAATATTTTTCATATCGGCATTTGGCGTATCAATCATTTTATCAAACTTTTCATGCAGAGGCATGCGCCAGACTTTTTCATCCTCAGCCTCGCCCGCCTGCGTCAGACGTTCAGCAATTTTGTCATTATTCGTGAACAAGCCAGCATATTCTTGTCCCAGCGCGACCAAAATCGCACCTGTCAGTGTCGCCAAATCAATCATGAATTGCGGCTTGAAACGTTGCTGCGTGTACCAAAGCGCATCCGCCAGAACGAGACGCCCTTCCGCATCCGTGTTCAACACTTCAATCGTTTGCCCTGACATGGAGGTCACAATATCGCCCGGGCGTTGCGCATCACCTGACGGCATATTCTCAACCAGACCAATAACGCCAACCACATTGGCTTTGGCTTTACGGCGCGCCAATGCTTCCATAAGCCCCGTGACAGCCGCCGCGCCGCCCATATCGCCGCGCATATCTTCCATACCTGCAGACGGCTTGATGGAAATACCGCCCGTATCAAAACACACGCCTTTACCGACAAATGCCACAGGCTTTTTGTCTTTTGTCGTGCCTTTCCATTGCATCACAACCATTTTACTGGGCTGGACACTGCCCTGCCCAACACCAAGAAGTGACCCCATGCCCAGTTTTTTCATTTGTGCTTCACTTAACACCTCAACCGTTACGCCAATTTTAGTCAGCTCTTTGGCACGCTTGGCAAATTCAGTCGGGTGCAGAACATTGGCAGGTTCATTAACCAAATCCCGCGCGGTCATCATACCGGCAGCCAGACCTTTAAGCGGGGCAAAGGCTTTTTTCACCGATGTCGGATTCCCCACACCCATCGTCATCTTGTTCAAAACAGGCGCATTCTTTTTCACAGTTTTATATTTGTTAAATCTGTAACTCCGCAACAAAACACCAAGCCCAAAACGTGCCGCCGCTTCGTCGGCTTTAAGCGCATAGCCTGCCGGCACTTCAAACAAAATATGCGCCGTTTTATCTTTTTCGCAGGCGGCTGCAAATTTACCGCCAAGTTGTTCTAGGTCAGGCGCCTTAACCGCCGATGACCGCCCCATACCCATCAGGATGATTTTATTTAACTTTGTGCCTGACGGTTCACGTATCGTCAGCGCGGCTTTTGCATCAGCTTTAAAACCGCTATTTTTCATCGCACGCTGAAGAGCGCCACCTGTCATGTCGTTGAGTTTTTCGCCCAACATACCAAGCCCCTTATCTCCAACCGTTATGCCTAACGTGCCGGATGTGGGAATTTTTAAAGCTGAAAAGGTGACGTTCATGTAATGCTCCTGATTGGTTTTGGTGCTAATTTATGTCTCAAATATATATATTTATTTTCCGAAAGGTAGGGAAATCATCACGAATATGCTAAACAAGGTCAATTCATCTAAGAGAGAATAATGCCCTGTTACGCCCGATATCTGTTTCAGCAATATCTCATAGCGTTTTTGATTTTCACCCTCATGTTTGGGGGAATGGTTTATATCGTCCAGTCCGTCCAATTACTCGACAAGATTGACGGACGCATTGAAAATCTAACATATTTTTTCGGGCTGACGATGTTGCTCCTGCCAAAACTATTTATCTATGTCATGCCTTTATCTTTGCTGGCGGCACTTATTTCAGTCAAACAACGTATGATTAACGATAATGAACTTATCATTTTAGCAAGCTCAGGCCGCAATCGCTGGCAACTTGCCATGCCTGGGCTTATACTGTCTTTGGGCATAACAGCTTTTCTCGCTTTGATGGAGTTTTATGTTCAACCCGCGACCATGCAAGAGCTTAGAGAAAAAAGGCAAGAAATTGCAGATAATTTATTTGTTAATTTCATAAAGCCCGGCACCTTCAGTGAAATCAGCAAAGGCTTAACAGTTTATGTGAACTCCATTTCACAAACCGGGACCTATCAAAACATTCTTATTTACGACTCCACTCAAGCCGATAGATCTGTCGTCTATATTGCCGAGCAAGCGGAGATTATTCAAAATAACAACCGGCCCAGCATGCGCTTAACAAATGGCAAGGTGCTACAAGACCTTAATCAAGACATCAAAGGTAGTCTGTCTTTTGAGGAATATGTCTATCAGACAAACCTAGAAACAAAGCAGCCCAAAAACGTCAAATACAAAACCGATGAAATGTATCTGAGAGACCTCCTGAATCCTCCAAACGCATCCACCCTCACCCCTAAAACCATATTGAAATACGCTGTGGCAGGGCATCAACGTATCACAAATACACTCACCCCACTTATTATCGGCATGATTGTATCCGCAAGTATTTTGACCGGCATTTTCGGACGGCGAGGTCATAAAAGACGTATGAGTTCATCCATCTTAATCACACTGGGATATTATATCAGCGCCATGACTTTTGCCGGACTTGCAGGCGGCAAGTCGGATATTCTGGTCAATATTTATGCCCCGCCCGCTATTGCTCTCATAATAACCGGTCTGTATCTCCAATTTGGCGGCTCACAAAACAACCGTGCCTATATTTTCCAGCAAGCAAGATATAAAAAATGACCCTCAACACACAGCTTAAAAAATATCTTGGTCAACAGTTCCTCATCTGGATTGGAGGCGCTTTTATCTTTACGACTTTTATTAGTTTGATTTTTGATATATCCGAAATCGCTCAAACAAATTCGGATCAAGAAGCTTTTCACTTTCTCAATATAATCCTTCTCTCTTTGATGCGGCTTCCAAATTTATTGAATGAAATTCTGCCATTCATTTTCCTATTCGGCGCAATCGGCTTTTTCGCAAAAATGAGAAACTCAAATGAACTGATAATTGCGCGCGCTTCCGGCGTATCCGTATGGCAGTTTCTGGCGCCAGGATTATTGGCAACACTCCTAATCGGATGTTTATTCATAATGCTCTGGCAACCCATCTCATCTTATCTCTATACGCAAAGCCAAGAATTTAAAGAGAGCAAATTTTATGAGACTGACAATAAACTCAAAATTTCCCAGAACGGTTTATGGCTGAGAGAAAATACGAAGGATGGGTATTATATTTTGCATGCCAAAAGCATATCGGGAACACCCCCTATTCAGTTAGGTCATCCTGTGATTATGGTGTTTGACAAGCAAAACCAGCTGGTCAGTCGTATGTCGGCGGAAAAAGCTATTTTGAGCTTTCAGAACTGGCATCTTCAAGATGTGTTGGTACAAGATGTGTTGGTACAAGATGCGTCTTTGGAAATATCCCAAAAAGAAAATGTGTATATGCCAACAAAATTTGAAAACGATCAAATTATCGATAATTTTCAGTCGCCGACATCTATCTCTTTCTGGAATTTACAGGAATTCATAAAAGTTTCAGAAGCATCCGGTTTGCCCGTCAATAAATATGAAATGTATTTCCACCTTTTACTAGCGCGGCCTTTATTAATGGCGGCCATGGTGCTGATTGCGGCAACATTTGGCTTGAAACATTCGCGTTCTGGCGGCTTTATATCCGGAATAGTTTTGTCTGTCATTTGTGGCTTCATGCTCTTCATTTTTGCAGAGCTTATGAAAACCCTCGGCGAACTCGCAATGCTCCCCCCACCCATGGCGGCATGGACACCTGGCATTATGGCAAGCCTAATTGGCATAACACTGCTCTTACACCGCGAGGATGGATGATGCGCTCTATTTTTCTAGCCGGTTTTATCATGTGCTTGTGCATGACACCGCTTCAAGTAAAAGCCCAAAACCAAAATGATAATCAGGCACTGATTGAGGCCGACAGCATGTCTTTTGAACAAGACACTGAAATCGTCTCAGCCTCAGGTAATGTGACCATTCAATATCGCGGACGGGAACTCCGTGCCGACACAATTACCTGGGATCAGAAATCTGACCGCATCATTGCCAGTGACAATGTTATCTTAATTGATACGGATGGCACACGCGTCACAACACAAAGCGCTGAATTACGAGATGAGATGAAACAGGCCACGCTCAAAAAGTTCAGCCTGATGATGAAAAATAATCTCAGCTTTAAAGGTGAGACCGCTTCCCGTCAGGCCGGGAAATCAACCAAAATTTCAAAAGCAATTTTCACGGCATGTAAGCCCTGCAAAAATAACCCTAATGCTGCTCCGACTTGGCAATTACGCAGTGGCGAAACCATCTATGATGAAACGGGCGAAACTATTTTCCATAAAAACGTCCGCCTTGAAATGCGCGGTGTACCTGTTTTCTATTTTCCTTATCTGGTACATCCGGCTCCTGACGTAAAAAAACGCAGTGGCTTTCTTTTCCCTGATATCAAATCCTCAACTGATACAGGCGCTGATATTGCGCTGCCTTATTTCATCAACCTCGCGCCGGATTATGATTTAACCTTGACCCCGCGCCTGATTGCAAATGGGGGGTCGATGCTTGGCTTTGACTGGCGGCAGAAAATACCGCAAGGCACATATAGCATTGCCGGTAATGGTCTTTGGGTGGATGAGGATAAAAACGTCGATAATGACAAAACCTTTAGAGGTAATATTGAGGGCAAAGGCGTTTTTAAACTTAATGAAAATTGGCGAGCAGGCTTTAATTATTGGTGGCTATCCGACAAATCATTTATGCGCCGTTACGATATTAATGATGCCGATTATTTCACGTCGCAGGCATATCTCAGAAAAACAAGCGGTAGAAATATAATAGATGTGCGTCTGCTGGATTTCAAAACATCTATTGTCGATATTGACGAAGATGCTCAGCCGGAAGTCGCGCCACAAATCAGAACAGCGCATTATTTTGAAAATCTCGCAGGCGGAGATTTGCGCCTTTCATCTGATTTTCTCTCTCTCTCCCGCAAAAACGGCACCGACGTGACCCGTGCCGTTGCAGAAACTGAATGGACACGACAATCCATTCTCAAATCAGGTCAAATTCTTGATTATTTCGGCGGCATACGCGGGGCATATCATGATTATGAAATCGACAATAATGGTCAAAATCTATCGGATAACAGCGCGGTTGTTCTCGGGCATGCCGGAGCTAAATGGCGCATGCCTTTTATCAAACGCCAAGCAGCAGGCGCGGTGATTATAGAACCAACTGCACAGGTAATTATTGCCAATGAAGAAACCAGCCAAAGCTCCATCCCTAATGAAGACAGCCCTTCCACGGAATTTGATAGCCTCAACATTTTCGATGTTTATCGCCACACAGGTTTTGACCGCTTCGATACCGGCAACCGGCTAGATGTTGGTGTAAACACTTTATTTGAAGCAGATAATGGTAGCTCATACAGTATGTTTGTCGGTAAATCCTATCGGGACAAGGCCACCACACAGCCAACCATTGGCACAAAATCTGGTAAGAAAGCCTCTGATTGGTTGCTCGACTTCGATTTGCAACAAGCCTCTGGTTTTGGATTTAACGGTCAGTTGAGATTTGATGACGACAATCAACGTCTTATTCGCAGCGATGGCGAAATCTCTGCCAGCATAAAGCAGGCGCATTTTGCTCTGCGATATACCCATCTAGACGCATCTATTACCTCTGACGGTTCGGACCGCGAGGAAGCGAGAGGATCACTCGATATCAACCTGTCCGAAAACTGGCGACTAAACAGCTATGTCAGATATGATGTGGAAAGAGAGCAACGCCTTAAAAACTCAATCGGGCTCACCTACCGTGATGATTGCACCGACATAAGCCTCACTTTCAACCAGTCATTTACGCAAAACGGTAATATCGGCCCGCGCAATGGGATAGCCTTCAAAATTATTTTACGAACATTAGGTGGATCTAATCGATAAAGGCTTGTTTTCCAAACCAAGAATTGCAACACAAGTCTTGTTTCCTGACGTTTCCCATGCGAACCTGCGGTCACATTGCAATGGATTCGATTATTAAGATTAATTTATGTGTATGCACTTTTCCGGTTTAACCAATTTCTTGAATATGACTATCTCTTTGAACAGATTCATGACTCCAAAAAACAAAATTATTGCCCTTATCTTTACGGCCCTTTTTATCTTTCATCCTGCAAATGGACGAGAAGTGGAAGGCATTGCCGCTATTGTAAATGACGAGGTGATTTCACAATTTGATGTCGACCAGCGGGTTAATCTGTTTCTCGTGACATCCGGAATTGAACGCACGCCGCAAAATATTGATGGGTTAAGAAGGCAAGTTCTCCGCAGTCTGATACAAGAAAAACTTCAATTACAAGAAGCCCGTGACAGCGAAATTGAAGTTTCTCGCGCCGAGATTAATGCGTCTATGCAGGATATGGCATCCGGTTCTAATCGCAGTCTTGCCGAGGTCGTGCAGTTCCTTAAGGATAATAATGTTCATATCCGAACCATGGAAAATCAAATTGAAGCTGAACTCGCCTGGAATCGCTTTGTTCGAGGCAGGTTTGGCAGGCAAATCTCTATTGGTGAAATTGAAATTGACGAAACGCTAGAACGCGCAGAACAGGCTATTAACCAAGACCGGGTTAATATTAGTGAAATTTTGCTACTTGCAAATAACCAGCAGGATACGCAAAGACTTTTGGCTGAAGCCGGGCAAATTGTTGGGCAACTCCGCGCCGGTGTTAATTTTGGCGCCGTCGCCAGACAATTTAGCGCCGCCTCATCCTCTGCAAGTGGCGGTAATCTGGGTTGGCTTCCGGTAAACCAGCTTGAGAAAGATATCGTCCCGATTATCGAAAATATGGCAATTGGCGATATATCCGAACCAATTCAAACATCTGCGGGTATCTATATTGTGCAGCTAAATAGCAAGCAACAATCCGGTGGCATCGACCCAATGCGCAATTTGTTTGATTTGCTCATTATCACTTATGACATCGGGACGGATGACCCATTGTCGAAACTAGCCACCATCAAAAATAACTTCACAACTTGTAATCAAACCGAGGCTGAGGCCAAGAATATGGGCGCCCTTAGTGTGACCAGAACGGGTGAGGTTGAACTTCGACGCTTTCCAAAAAACCTCCAGTCTGAAATCAGCAAACAAGAAGCTGGCCAGATAATTGGCCCGAAAAAGAATGAAAAAATCGCTGAAATGGTTGTCGTTTGTGAGCGTAAAGATAATCAGGGCGCAGCCATTTCCCGCGACGTTGTTGAAAACAATCTTTACTCTCAAAGATTAGCGATTATGGCACGCCGCCATTTACGAGAATTAAGGCGTGATAGCATCGTAGAGTATCGGTAGTGCCGGAAACGGACGACCCGCATCCATCTCTCCCTCCCCTGCGCGATGTTATTCGTGACCATGATTTGCACGCCAGTAAAACACTGGGACAGAACTTTATTCTGGATTTAAACCTAACACGGCGGATTGCGCGTACAGCAGGCCATTCAGGTTCAACGCCCTTAAATAAAATCGTGGAAATTGGACCAGGCCCCGGCGGGCTGACCCGTGGTTTGCTGATGGAGGGCGCACAGCATGTAACCGTCATCGAAACTGATGACAGGTTTCAACCGGCGCTTTGTGATATCGCCACGGCTTATCCCGGAAGAGTTTCTATTATGATGGGCGACGCCCTCAAAATAAATCCGGACGACTTAACAGACGGAACTTATAAGATTGTCGCCAATTTGCCTTACAATGTTGCGACACCATTACTTATCAAATGGTTATCTCAATCCCCCATCAGATGGGACAGCCTCACACTCATGTTTCAAAAAGAAGTTGCACAACGCATTTGCGCACAAGCAGGTGAAGATGCTTATGGGAGGCTTTCTGTTTTAAGTAATTGGCTGGCAGAAACGCATATTGAATTTGATGTGCCGGCGGATGTGTTTGTCCCGCCGCCAAAAGTCACCTCTGCGATTGTCAGTCTTGTCCCAAGAGAACGCCCCCTAGCGGATGCCGATTTAGCTGTACTTGAAAAAGTTACTGCGGCGGCGTTTGGTCAACGCCGGAAAATGCTTCGTGCGAGCCTCAAACAAATCACAAAAGATGCAGAAAACGTCCTCATATCCTGTGATATTGACCCAACACGGCGCGCTGAAACATTAACCATTGAAGAATTTTGCGCGCTTTCCCGAGCCTTAAAAGACTATTTGTAAAATCTACAAAGAAGCTCTGAGTTGTTTAACAAAGTCGGACAAAGCTGTCTGACGGACGCGTTTCAACCTCTCGGCCTGCAAAATAGCTGTTATTTTACGGTGACTTACAGCAGTATCTTCATTCAAAATAATATACTCATATTCGGCATAATGGCTAATCTCATCCGAAGCTTGCGCCATTCTTTTAGCTACAGTTTCAGGCGAGTCTTGCGCTCTTTTTGTTAATCTTAGTTCAAGCTCAGCAGCTGACGGTGGCAGGATAAATATACGAACCACATCATCCGCCGCCGTTCCTTGAAGCTGTTGCGTTCCTTGCCAGTCAATATCAAATAGAACATCTTTCCCCGCAACCAGCGCCTCTTCGACCGGGGCGCGAGGCGTGCCGTAATAATTATCAAATACTTTGGCATGCTCCAGTAATTCATTTTTATTGACCATGAGGCCAAATGTTTCCTTATCGACAAAGTAATAATCTTCGCCATGCGTTTCCCCCGCACGCGGCGGTCGTGTCGTGGCGGAAACAGACATGATGATATCATCATCTTCTTCCAACAACATACGGCTTAGTGTTGTCTTACC
Source organism: alpha proteobacterium IMCC14465 (assembly GCA_000293845.2). Classification (GTDB taxonomy): domain Bacteria; phylum Pseudomonadota; class Alphaproteobacteria; order RS24; family RS24; genus Micropelagius. Next base: position 183,209 of record ALYF01000002.1, read on the forward strand.
CGCACCTGATGGAGATGACAGCACCAACATCAATCCGCGCCGTGAAAAATCATCAGTCATTTTCTGTTTAGTAGAATCACTCATCGAATTCATTATAGCTTATTGTCCGCGTCTTATACGCCGCCAGTTTTCAACATTTTTATTATGCGCCGCCAATGTTTTGGCAAAAACATGCCCACCTGATCCATCAGCAACGAAATAAAGATAATCTGATACTTCCGGATTAAGCGTTGCCGCCAATGCGAGCCTCCCCGGATTAGCAATTGGCGTAGGCGGCAGACCTCGTATCACATACGTATTATAGGCCGTAGGTTTTTTGATTTCGCTTTTGCGTATTGGACGACCAAGAACCTGTCCTTTTTTAAGACCATAGATAATGGTTGGGTCAGACTGAAGACGCATATTTCTATTTAGGCGGTTGATAAAAACTGAGGCCACTAAAGGTCTTTCCGCCGCAACACCCGTTTCCTTTTCAACAATAGATGCCAAAATAAGCGCTTCTTCTTTGCTGTTAAGCGGTAAATTAGCGGCTCTACTTCCCCATAGCTGGTCAAGGGTTTGCTGCATGGCTTTTTCCATCTGCAAAATCAAAGCATCTCGACTGGTGCCTCTCGGAAAATTGTATGTCTCAGGCAGCAGCGCGCCTTCCTGCGGGGTGCGTGTGATATCACCATCCAGCAATGGAGACGCCGCAAGCAATTCAAAAACCTGCACATTACTCAGCCCCTCAGGAATAGTGACTGTGTAAAGCACCGCCTGACCTTTGATTAAAGTCTGCATAACATTGTACATGGAGCTTTGCTTCGCGATGCTGAACTCCCCCGCCATAAGACGACCCGCATTACCAAACACCATAACGCCTAAGCGAAAAATATATTGATTGGAAATGAAGTTCTGCGTTTCCAGCCGACGCGCAATCAAAGGCAAAGGCGAACCGGTTTCAATGGAAAATATAGCGTCTTGTTCAGACGTCTGTTCTTTATGCGGCAGAAAGAAAAGCGCTCCCAGCGAAACACTCACAATAAAAGCACTTATAAATGCTATCGCCAAAAGGGTTTTAAAGCGTCTGAAGAGGTGAACCGACTTGTATTCCGTCGCAGACGGCTCATTGTCGGTATCGACCTTCATTAGGTGCAGCTTTTAAAAACGAGTGAAGCGTTTGTGCCACCGAAACCAAATGAATTGGAAAGCACAGCCTCAATATTTTTCTCTTTTGGCTGGTTAGGCACAAGGTCAATTTTTGTTTCTACAGACGGATTATCAAGATTAATCGTCGGCGGTGCAATATTATCCTGCATCGCTAAAATAGAGAATATAGCTTCAACTGAACCTGCCGCACCCAGCAAATGACCAACTGATGATTTGGTCGAGGACATGGTTAACTTGTCCGAAGAGCCGCCAAAAAGCTTTTCAATCGCGCGCAATTCAATCTCGTCACCCAAAGGCGTAGAGGTACCATGCGCGTTCACATAATCAATATCTTCAGCATTCAAACCGGACATTTTCAGCGCGGCCTGCATAGATCTGAAACCACCATCGCCATCTTCAGCAGGGGATGTAATATGATAGGCGTCACCAGACATGCCATAACCAACGACTTCAGCGTAAATCTTGGCGCCGCGTTTTTTAGCATGCTCATATTCTTCCAGCACAACAACCCCAGCACCCTCACCCATCACAAAACCATCACGGTCTTTGTCATAGGGACGCGAAGCTAATTCCGGCGTATCGTTAAAATTCGTTGATAAGGCACGGCAAGCAGCAAAGCCCGCAATACCCAGACGACAGATAGATGCCTCAGCACCCCCCGCCACCATGACATCAGCCTGGTCTAATTTAATAAGCTGAAACGCATCACCAATCGCATGCGCGCCGGTAGAACAGGCGGTAGAGACCGTACTATTGGGGCCTTTTAGATTATTTCTGATTGAGACCTGACCACTTGCCAGATTAGAAATAGAACCCGGAATAAAGAAAGGGCTCACACGTCTTGGCCCTTTTTCATTTAAGAGAAGGGCTGTTTCTTCAATGCTGGCTAAGCCGCCAATGCCTGACCCGATATAAACGCCGCTTCTATATTGCTGTTCATCTGTCTCGGCAACAAAGCCAGAGTCCTGAAGCGCCATCGCAGCAGCTGCAATACCATAGATTATAAATGTATCGCTTCTTTTTTGGTCTTTAGGTTCAATAAAGTCATCTGCATTGAAATTATCCGGCACATAGCAAGCGATTTGACAAGGCAAATCAGACACTTCAAAAGCATCAATGCGACGCGCCCCAGATTGACCGCGCAGAATATTTTGCCAACTTTCGTCGGAGGAAGCGCCGAGAGGATTAACAGTCCCAAGGCCTGTAATAACAACTCTTCTCACAATAAACTCCATTCTCGTTGGAGACAGGAGGCAAAATCGTTATGAATTTTAGATCAGGAGGTGACCTAAGAGGCCTCTGAGATAAATTTAACGGCATCTGCCACTGTCAGGATTGTTTCAGCTGCATCATCAGGAATTTCAATACCAAATTCTTCTTCAAATGCCATGACGAGCTCAACTGTATCCAGACTATCAGCACCCAAATCGTCGATAAAGCTCGCGTTTTCTAAAACTTTACTCGCATCTACACCTAGATGCTCAACAACTATTTTTTTAACTTGCTCGGCAACATCGCTCATTTCAAAATTCCTTAAAATTTCTGGTTGAATTTCTATTTAATAAACAGGATTCACTCATTTGTGTAAAACTTAAAAGTAGAATGAATCACCCTTCAAAAATTAATTCGGCTAGATAACACCCTTTTCATGGTGTGTAAAGTAACGCTTGAGAAGTGACTTTAAGGATAGGAACCCCAAATCTTCACCCTATGACAGCCTTTTGGCTATATCACAGCCTTTTGGCTAGATCATCGCCATGCCGCCATTCACATGTAGCGTTTGACCGGTAACATATTCTGCCTCATCGGACGCCAGATAAAGAACTGCTGCAGCTATGTCGTTACCACTTCCAAGCCTGCCTGCCGGAATTGATGCGGTCAGCGCTTCTTTTTGTTCATCCGGCAAAATATCTGTCATGGGCGTTGCAATAAAACCGGGCGCCACACAATTAACCGTTATGCCGCGCGACGCCACTTCCTGTGCAAGCGCTTTACTCATGCCAACCATACCGGCTTTCGCCGCGGCATAATTCGCCTGACCCGGATTACCCGTAGTGCCAACAACTGACGTAATACCGATAATCCGACCATGACGCTGTTTCATCATACCGCGCAGACAAGCCTTAGAGAGCAAAAAACCTGCTTTCAAATTAACATCCAGCACATCTGTCCAGTCTTCTTCCTTCATGCGCAATGCCAAATTATCGCGCGTAATGCCCGCATTATTGACAAGGATATCAATGCCGCCAAGCGCTTCTTCTGCGCCCTTAATCAGGCTTTCAATGCCTTGCGATGTTGACAGGTCAGCGACCAGAGGCATCGCCCCATCGCCAAGCTTATCTGCCAAATCTTTCAGCACGGCCTCACGTGTTCCCGCAAGACCGACTTTGGCACCAGCGTCATGTAGCCGTGCCGCAATATCTTGACCAATCCCGCCTGAAGCTCCGGTAATCAGGGCTGTTTTTCCGCTTAAATCAAACATTATATATTCTCCGTCTTAAAGACTTTGCGTAAAGCTCTAATTTAGGCTCGCTATAAATGTGTCGACATCCTCAACCTCATTAATCGCTGAGGCGGCGAGTTCCCGGTTAATGCGTCGTGCCAAACCCGTCAAAACTTTGCCACTGCCGACTTCAACCAGTTCTGTCACATTATTTTTGCACAACCATTCAATGGATTCCCGCCATCTGACACTGCCCGTCACCTGCTCAACCAGTTGTGTACGAATATCTTCTGGATTGGTGCAAGATGACGCCGTTACATTGGTAATGATGGGCACAACTGGCGCAGAAATTGTGACATCTGCCAAGGCTTCACGCATGGCATCCGCCGCAGGGGACATAAGTGAGCAATGGAAAGGTGCGCTCACAGGAAGTTCGACAGCTCTTTTTGCGCCAGCCTCTTTCGCCAAATCAATCGCCCGCGCTACAGCCGCCGCAGAGCCAGAAATTACCACCTGCCCCGGCGCATTATCATTCGCAGCGCTACAGACTTCGTCATCTGTGCTGGCTTTAGCCGCAATCTCGACAACCGTATCAAAATCCGGCCCCAACAGAGCCGCCATCGCACCAACGCCTACGGGAACGGCCTGTTGCATGGCCTTGCCCCGAATACGCAACAATTTTGCCGTATCCGCCAGCGTTAATGCGCCTGCCGCCGCCAAAGCAGAATATTCACCAAGGCTATGTCCGGCAACAAAATCAGCATGGTCCGCAAGACTAAACCCTTGCTTTTCCAATACGCGAAACGTCGCCATCGACACCGCCATCAATGCAGGCTGGGCGTTCTCAGTAAGTGTTAATTCTTCATCAGGCCCGTTCCAGATAATCGCAGACAGCTTTTCGCCTAGCGCCTCATCAACAGCCTCAAAAACTTCTCTGGCTTCAGGGTATTGCGTAGCGAGGCCACGCCCCATCCCGACTGATTGACTCCCTTGACCGGGAAAAATAATAGCTCGGCTCATAATCCCTCCTCGTTTTAAGCACATTACTTACATATCGTTGCCAAGATTGCCAAGTATTATAAATGAGCAAATAAAAAACCCTTGATAGATAGGGTGTTAACGTGTATCACCTGCTTGAATTTGCTCGGCTGAAGGCTGAACGGAATATCACGATAGTGTTTATTAATATATTTGATTACTAATAGCTTATTGTGACTGGGTTATCCCCCGCATTCCCGTGTCTTCGCTCTCGCGTTCCCTGTAAGCCTTTCCTACAGACCGGAAAGGGGCTTGCCGGAGGCTCAGCGCCGAGTTTACTTTGGTCATCTTGTCGAGTTTTATCGATAAGACAATAGAAAGGAAAGGCATATGTCCCTTTACGAACATGTGTTTATTTGCCGTCAGGATATTTCTCAACAACAAGTTGAGACTCTGACTGAGAGTTTGAATGCTATTCTTACCGAACAAGGTGGTAGCATCGAAAAAACCGAATATTGGGGGCTAAAAAGTCTCGCTTATCGCGTGAAAAAGAACCGTAAGGGTCATTACTCATTGCTTAACATCACAGCCGATCATACTGCCATTTCCGAGATGGAACGTCAGATGAGCCTGAATGATGATATTTTGCGCTTCATGACCATCCGCGTCGATGAGCATGACACGGAGCCATCTGCGCCATTGAGCAGCAAAAACAAAGATGAAAGAAAAAGACGCGGCGATTACAATGATAATGATGGCGCTTCATCAGCCAGATCTTCAGAACGGTCTTCAGAAAGACCTCCAGCCAGATCTTCAGAAAGTTCAGATTCAGGAGAAAGCTCATGAGTTTCGGTCGTAAGCCTTTTAACCGTCGCAAGAAAAACTGTCCTTTTTCAGGCGAGAACGCTCCTAAGATTGATTACAAAGATGTGCGCCTGCTGCAAAAATACGTTTCCGAGCGCGGCAAGATTGTACCGCGCCGTATAAGCGCCGTCTCAGCCAAAAAACAACGTGAACTGGCCAAAGCCATTAAGCGCTCACGTTTTCTGGCACTGATGCCTTACACAGTCGAGTAGTTCAAGCCCTGATAGGGGGCGACAATGCCATATGACTTTCTTTTGCGGAATGTGATCGCAGGCCTCGTAACTGCCCTGCTCACTGTCAGCCTTTTGCTATCACCTTTAGCCATGATACCCGGCATGTTTGTCGGGTTAACATGGGGGTTTTATTCTGCCATAGCGAGCATGGTCGTTTCATTTATCTTGCTTGGTCTATGGATGAATATTGGCATCGCCATTGGTATGGCGGTCACTATTGGTTTACCTGCGGTGTTTTTCGTCCGTCAGGCTTTACTTTCACGCCCCACGCAATCGGATAATGAGGCTAACTCTGAAGAAGTTAGCCCCCCCTCAGAACGTGTCTATTATCCGCCAGAACGTCTGATAATCTGGGCCATGGCTCTTTGCGCCGTATTGTCTTTCCTCGCTTTTGGCTTCACGGCAAATAATACGGGCGGCTTGCCAGCCTTGCTTCAATCTATGATTCTCAGCAATGAGGCTTTTATCAGAGATATTGAGACACTTTATAAAGTCGAGTTAACGGATAATCTCATCAAAATCCTTGCCGAGAGCATCCTCGTCTTATCGCCGCTTACTTGGATGCTGGTAATTTTAGGAAGTCTGCAAACCGCGCAGTCAATCGCAACGTTTTTTAATATTAATTTACGCCCTACCCCCAATTATTTGGCCATGACTTTACCGGGTTGGCTTGAATATGTTCTGGCGGGTCTCATCTTGATGGTTTTTGTTTCTTCAAGCTGGGTTTCAGTGTTTTTCCTTGTTCTGGTTTGTTTATGTTTAAGCGCATATTTTCTATTGGGTCTTGCGGTAATTCATGCTATCTCCCGCACATGGAGTGGTCGTATGATATTCATTACGGCTATTTATTTTATTGTATTCATGGTGCCTTGGGTTGGCGTACTTGTCAGTATTGTTGGCCTCATCGAATCTCGAATAGGCATCAGATCAAGATTTGAGGCGGTTTAGGTTTTAAAATCTAGCCGTTAGTTTGACGAAACGTCGAGGATGATATCGACGACTAAGGAGAATAAAATGCAGGTTGTTCTGCTCGAAAGAATTGCAAAACTTGGACAGATGGGCGATGTCGTCTCTGTTAAAGACGGCTATGCCCGTAACTTCCTATTGCCCCAAGGCAAAGCGTTACGCGCAAATAAATCCAATCTTGAGCGTTTTGAAAATGACCGCGCTCAGCTGGAAGCCAGAAATCTTGAACAAAAATCCGAAGCTGAAGGCGTCAAGGCTAAGCTGGATGGTGAAGCTGTCATTATCATCCGTCAATCTGGCGAAACAGGTCAGCTTTATGGATCAGTCAGCCCACGCGATATTGCTGAAGCCCTCACAGATAAAGGGTTTAATCTAGAACGTGGCCAGATTAACCTCGATGCGCCAATTAAAATTCTTGGTCTTCATGAGGTTAATGTCACGCTTCACCCGGAAGTATCCTCTTCAGTTACTGTGAATGTCGCACGTACTGAGGAAGAAGCTGAGCGTCAAAGCAAAGGTGAAGACGTTACAATCGAAAAGATTGAAGAAGAAGAAATCATGATGCAAGCCGAGGAAGTCTTTGAAGAAGGCGTATCCACGGATGATGCGGAAGAAGATGAAGCTTTAGAAGCGGCTGATAATGCTGATGAAGTTGAAACAGAAGCTGAGACTGAAAATACTGATAATAATGACGAAGTTGAGGACGCAGATACCACCGACTAGCTTTTGTCAATATAGGGTAGAATTTTATTTTTGATTTTTCCCCACAGTTCACAAGCGCCGCGAGAATTAAATTTCTGCGGCGCTTTTTTTTTGCACTTTTTTATTTTTTTATCTGATAAAAAAAATGGCATGGAAAGCATTATTCAACCTCTCAACAACAATAATCAGAACGCGGAATATCGCGCGCTCCCCAATAACATCGAAGCTGAACAGGGTCTATTAGGGGCGCTGCTGGTTAATAATGATGTTTTAGACCGGGTTCGAGATTTTCTAGAGCCGCATCATTTCTATGACCCTGTTCATGGCAGAATTTTTGAAGCAGCCGCAAAGTTTATTGATAATGGCAATGCCGCCTCCCCCGTAACCCTCAAAAACTATTTTGAGCATGATGAAGGCGTTAATCAGTTGGGCGGCACGGCTTATTTGTCCAAACTCGCCAGTAACGCCACAACCATCATCAATGCCAAACAATATGGCAGAACCATTTACGACCTCGCACTACGTCGTGAAATCATCAAGCTGGGCGAGAATATGGTTGTTACAGCTCATGATGCCGAAATTGACGACAGCCCATCGCAACAAATTGAAACCGCTGAGCAAGCGCTTTATGAAATTGCTGAAAAAGGCCACCACAGTGCGGGCTTTATGAGCTTTGACAATTCTGTCAGTGGTGCCGTTGAAATGGTCACTCGTGCCTATAAGCGCGAGGGTAAACTCTCGGGCATCTCCACTGGCTTTATTGATGTCGATGATGTGCTGGGCGGCTTACAAGAAAGCGACCTGCTCATTCTCGCCGGGCGTCCTGGTATGGGTAAAACAGCTTTGGCCACCAATATCGCTTTTAACATTGCCCGCAAATATGCCCGCGCGGTTGCTGATGGTAATGTCGAAATTCAACCTGATGGACGCCAAATTGTAAAAGATGGCGCGGTGGTGGGGTTTTTCTCGCTAGAGATGTCTGCCGAACAGCTTGCATCGCGTGTGATTGCTGAGCAAACAAAAATCTCATCTGACTCTATCCGTAAAGGTAATCTAACAGATGAAGAATATACCCGCTTGTTTAATACAGCGAAGGAGCTTCAATCTCTCCCGCTTTATATTGACCATACCGGCGCCATCCCGATTTCTACACTCACCGCCCGTGCCAGACGCCTGAAACGACAATATGGTCTAGGGCTGATTGTGGTTGATTACCTCCAGCTTGTTCGGGCGTCATCATCGGGCGGCGTTGAGAACAGGGTGCAAGAAATCAGCATCATTACGCAAGGGCTCAAAGCGCTTGCCAAGGAACTGGAAGTCCCGGTTCTCGCGCTATCACAGCTTTCGCGTCAGGTCGAAAACAGGGATGACAAGCGCCCCCAACTTGCAGACTTGCGCGAGTCGGGGTCTATTGAACAAGATGCTGATATTGTGATGTTTGTATACCGCGAGGAATATTACATTAACAAAAGCCAGCCCAAACCCGGCACGGAAGAGCATCTTAAATGGCAGGCAGATATGGATCAGGCAATGGGTAGAGCCGAACTTCTTATTGGTAAAAACCGTCACGGACCGACCAAGACGATTGATATGGCGTTTGAAGCTCAATTCACCCGCTTCCACGACCTTGTGAAAGATGCACATCTGCCGGATGGTTATTCGGACGGTTATATTGACGAATAATTTAAGCCCCTCTTTTCCAGTCGATGAGTTAAGCCCAATCCTAACGATTGATCTCATGGCTTTGTCTCATAATTACAGCGCGCTTCAAAACAAGTCAGGCAAGGCGAAACTTGCGACAGTCGTCAAGGCTGATGCCTATGGTCTTGGCATAGAGAATATTGTGCCGGTTCTCATGGATGCCGGATGCGAAAGTTTTTTTGTCGCCACGGCCTGTGAAGCTGATGCGCTAAGAAATCTATCACCTGATAACGACATCTACATTATGAACGGCCTGACATGTGACGGTACGTTTCTGGCGGATAAAAACCTTGCCCCTTGTCTTGCTTCGGGCGAAGAGGTGGCGCAATGGATAACACTATGTAATGCCAGAAACACCAATCTCCCCGCCGCCATTCATATTGATACCGGTTTTAACCGTCTCGGCATCTGCCCCGATGATTGGTCCTTCATCGCCGACCAGATTAAGGCCAGCAATTTTATACCGAAATTGATTATGAGCCATCTGGCTTGCTCCGAACATAAAGAGCACCCGAAAAACCGCGCCCAAGTCGAAACTTTCGAGGCTGCGCGTCAGCTGTTTCCTGACGTAACGGCGAGCCTCGCAAATAGTGGTGGCATTTTTCTAGGTACTGATTTTCATTATGACCTTATTAGAGCCGGCATTGCTCTTTATGGCAGTGTTGATTTCGACACAGCAGATGCCGGTTTAAAGAATGTGATATCCCTCCATGTGCCGATATTGCAATTACGAGATGTGAAACAAGGCGAAACTGTTGGCTATGGGTGTGATTTCATTGCCCAACGCGACAGCAAAATTGCCGTTCTCGGTATCGGTTATGCCGATGGCATTTTCAGACATTTGGGGGATTTGAACGACAAACCCGCAACTGCGACGGTCGCACTAGAAGGACAAATCATGCCGCTTATCGGGCGCGTATCAATGGATTTAACAACGATTGATGTCACCGACTTTACCGGTTCCCTTGAAAAAGGCATGATGGTTGAACTTATTGGCGAAACCATCAAACTTGCAGATGTTGCCCAACGTGCCAATTCAATCAGCTATGAGATTTTGACACGACTTGGCACACGGTATAAGCGATACTATAAACAATACCATAAAACGTCCGAGAGGCCATAAACGGAGAATATAATGAACCCACTGGCACGCATAGGTCGATTTTTTCTTGGCTTTTTGGCGCATACAGGACGGCTGACTGTTTTTATCGCGCATTCATTTGTGGCGATTATACAGCCCCCCTATTATGTGCGCCTTATTGGTCAGCAAATGGTTCGTATTGGATATTTTTCTTTACCGGTCGTTGCCCTGACATCCTTCTTCACAGGCGGGGTGTTGGCTCTGCAAATTTATTATGGTGGCAATCAATTTAACTCCGAAGCGATAGTCGCGAGCATTGTGGCACTGGGTATTACGCGTGAACTTGGCCCAGTGCTGGGTGGGTTAATGGTGGCGGGGCGCGTCAGTGCCGCAATTGCCGCCGAGATTGGTACAATGCGAGTAACCGAGCAAATAGATGCGCTGACCACACTTTCCACCGAGCCATTTAAATATCTGGTCGCGCCGCGCGTTATCGCAGCTGTCCTATCCATGCCGTTATTGGCTCTGGTCGCAGATATAATCGGCATTATGGGCGGCTTTGTTGTCGGCACCCAATCACTAGGGTTTAACCCTGCCATTTATATGCAATTGACGCTTGATTTCATCACACCTGACGACATCACATCAGGGTTAATAAAAGCAGCTGTGTTTGGCTTCATCATCGCGATTATGGGGTGTTATCATGGTTATAATAGTGCCGGCGGGGCGCAAGGTGTCGGGCGCGCAACAACCAATGCAGTTGTTTCAGCTTCCATTCTCATCCTCTCAGCCAATTATCTTATGACTTCTTTACTCTTCTCATCCTGACTGGGCGCACCACATGACCGACATGATTAAACTGTCAAATGTGCATAAATCTTTTGGCCCTAAGCATGTGCTTAAAGGGGTGGATTTATCTGTTGAAAAAGGCAATTCGCTTGTTGTGATTGGCGGCTCAGGCAGTGGTAAGTCCGTTATGATGAAAAGTATTCTCGGCTTACTGACCCCCGAAAAAGGGGAGATAGAGATTAACGGTCTTCCAACGGTCGGGCTTAAAGCCGGGAAGCGTGATTTGGTCAACCGACAATTTGGTATGCTTTTTCAAAACGGCGCTTTGTTTGACAGTCTTGCCGTCTGGCAGAATGTGTCTTTTGCTGCCATGCAAGGCAATAATATGCCCGCAGATGAAGCGCGTGAACTTGCCAAGGAAAGCCTTGCTTTGGTTGGGCTAGAGGAAAATATTCTCGACCTATTTCCGGTATCGCTCTCAGGCGGGATGCATAAGCGTGTCGGACTGGCACGCGCCATTGCCACACGCCCACCGATTATTTTCTTTGATGAACCAACCACAGGTCTCGACCCGATTATGACTGATGTCATTAATCACCTCATTAGAGATTGCGTGAATGAGCTTGGCGCCACAACCATGACCATCACCCATGATATGAGTAGTGTGCGCACCATTGGGGATAAGGCCGCGCTTTTATATCAGGGACAGATTATCTGGACGGGCGAGATTGATGCGCTTGAGCAAAGCGATGACCCTTTTCTGGTCCAATTCATTAATGGCCTCGCAGACGGGCCGATAGAAATTGCAGGGGCTTAAAAATGGCACGTACCCAATCTAAATTCGTTTGCCAATCCTGTGGGTCCGTCACACCGCGATGGTCTGGGAAATGTGAAAGCTGTGGGGCATGGAACACCATTACCGAAGAACGCAGCAATGAAACGCCCCCGAAAGGGAAAGGCCTAAAAGCTGCAACAAAAGCGCAAAAGATTAATTTAACGGGTCTCTCCGGTGATAGCGATACACCAGATAGAACACTGTCAGGCTTAAACGAATTTGATAGGGTTATTGGCGGCGGCTTTGTTCCCGGCTCTGCGATATTGCTTGGTGGAGACCCGGGCATCGGCAAGTCCACAATTCTCATGCAAGCCGCAGCCGCCCTTGCTTCGAGAGGTAAGCGCGTTGTCTATATTTCCGGAGAGGAGGCTATCGCCCAGCTCAGAATGCGCGCCGCAAGGCTTGATCTCTCCGACGCACCAGTTCAGCTTGGCGCAGAAACCAATGTGGAAGACATTATCGCCACGATAAAATCAGAACAGGCAAATGGGCATGTTGACCTCGTCATTATTGACTCCATTCAGACTGTCTGGTCACCTGTCATTGAAAGTGCGCCCGGCACGGTCAGTCAGGTGCGCGCCTCGGCGCAAGATTTAATCCATTATGCCAAATCAGCCGATACCTCGCTTGTGTTGGTTGGTCATGTGACCAAGGAAGGCCAGATTGCAGGGCCGCGTGTTCTCGAACATATGGTGGATACGGTTATTTATTTTGAGGGTGACCGCGGGCATCATTTCAGAATATTGCGCGCTGTGAAAAACCGGTTTGGCCCGACGGATGAAATTGGTGTCTTTGAAATGCGCGGCGTTGGGCTGGTTGAAGTCGCCAACCCCTCGGCACTTTTCCTTGAAGCGCGGGAGGATAATGTCCCCGGCTCAGTCGTCTTTGCCGGGTTAGAAGGCACACGCCCTCTCTTGGTAGAGATACAAGCACTTGCCGCTCCCTCTTCTTTGGCAACGCCGCGACGCGCAGTCGTTGGGTGGGACTCGAACCGTCTCTCTATGGTGCTGGCTGTTTTGGAAGCGAGATGTGGCCTCAGCTTTGCCGGGCGCGATGTATTCCTGAATATTGCCGGTGGCCTTAAGGTGAATGAACCGGCTGCAGATCTAGCTGTGGCAGCCGCTTTGATTTCATCAATCTGCAATCAGCCCTTGGCGCCAAATAGTGTCACTTTCGGTGAAATCAGCCTGTCGGGTGCAATCCGTCCTGTTAGTCAGACAGGTTTACGGCTTAAAGAAGCAGCCAAGCTCGGCTTCCATACGGCCAATACGGCACTGCCAGCTAATATTGAAAAACCGCCACTTGAGGTGAATAATCTTGAGAAACTTGCAGATCTATTAAAACAGATGAATATCACGCCCGCAGACGAGTCATGCTAAATAAAAATTATGACTGAATTGGCAGCACTTGATTACATCGTTATCGCGGTACTCTCGCTTTCCGGGATTATCGCGCTGATACGCGGCTTAACCCGTGAAGTACTGTCCATTATTGGCTGGATTGCCGCCTTTTATGGTGCGTTATTTGCCCTTCCCCTTTTGCGAGATTTCGTCAGAGGGGTTATCTCACCGGACTGGATTGCCGATGGTGTCATTCTTGTCGTTGTGTTTGTTGCCATACTCATCGGCTTTGGGCTCGCATCTAAAGCATTTACCGATAAACTTAAAAAAAGCCCGATTGGTCTGCTGGACCGTGTCCTCGGGCTGGCCTTTGGCATCGCCCGTGGCATTGTGATTGTATCTTTTGCTTATCTCATCCTGCTATTACTCCTGCCGCCTGATGATCATCCGGACTGGGTGCGCGAGGCAAAATCTACGCCTGTGCTAAAATCCGCTACGGCTATTTTAGTGCGTATTATTCCGTTTGATAATCTATCCGACAGAGTGCCGGATATTGATGATTTAATGAAAACAAATACGCTGAAAAACGTCATAGACGATAATCTGCCAACATTACCGTCAGATATAAAAGAGAATATTTCTGGCAAATTATCTGACAAAGAAGATAGCTCAGGTTATAATGACAAAACACGCGATCTACTTGATGCCCTCATCGAAGAAACTACTGAATGAAGTGAATGAAATGAGTGAAATGAGTAAATTGAGTAAACAGTAAAGGAAGTGATGCATTGACCGAAAGTGACCAAAAGTGACTGACAGCGAAATGACATCCCTCATTCAATCTCTCCATAGTGACCGACAGGGAGGCGACAAACTTCATGAGGAATGCGGCATATTCGGTGTCTACAATCACCCCGATGCCGCCGCTCTTACTGCGCTTGGCCTTCACGCACTCCAACATAGAGGTCAAGAAGCCGCCGGCATTGTTTCCTTTGATGGCGAAAAATTCCAATCAGAGAGACGGCTGGGACTGGTCAGTGATAATTTCACCAAAGCCAGCGTAATTGACCGCCTTGAAGGCACGTCTGCGATAGGTCATGTCAGATATTCCACCACTGGCGAAACGGCTTTACGTAATGTTCAGCCGCTTTTTGCTGATCTTGCTGGTGGCGGCTTTGCCTGTGCGCATAATGGCAATTTGACCAATGCGCTCACACTCAGAAATGAATTGGTTCAGCAGGGGGCAATATTTCAATCGACTTCTGACACTGAAACGATCTTGCAACTTGTCGCTCGAAGCAAACGTGGGAGAACAATTGACAGGCTGATTGATGCACTTTTCCAAATTCAAGGTGCCTATAGTCTTGTGGTGCTGACCAATAAAAAAATGATTGGTGCGCGGGACCCGCTGGGTATTCGACCATTGGTGTTGGGTGATTTAGATGGCTCGCCTGTACTGGCATCTGAAACATGCGCGTTAGATATTATCGGCGCGCAATTTGTGCGTGATGTTGAAAATGGTGAGATAATTGTTATCAATGAAGGCGGTATAGAGAGCATTAAGCCGTTTCCGCAAATGAAGCCCCGCCCCTGTATTTTTGAATATATTTATTTCTCAAGACCTGACAGCATTCTTCTGGGTAAAAGCGTCTATAATTGCCGTAAAAGTTTCGGAGCGACACTTGCCAAGGAAAGCTATGTCGAGGCTGATGTTGTGACCCCCGTACCGGATAGTGGTGTGCCTGCCGCTATTGGGTTTGCAGAACATGCCAATATTCCCTTCGAGATGGGCATTATCAGAAACCATTATGTTGGCAGAACTTTTATTGAACCGACCCAATTAGGACGACAACTTGGCGTGAAGCGTAAGCATAACCCCAATAAGGCGCATGTCACTGGCAAGCGTGTTGTACTGATAGATGACAGCATTGTACGCGGCACAACATCGGTGAAAATTGTTCAAATGATGCGCGAGGCTGGCGCGACTGAAGTGCATATGCGGATTGCCTGCCCGCCCATTACGCACCCCGACTTTTACGGCATTGATACCCCCACGCAAGATCAACTCCTCGCAGCAACCCATACTATGGAAGAAATGAAAGAATATATCGGCGCAGACAGTCTTGCCTTTCTATCCATTGATGGCATGTATCGCGCCATGGGTTACGAAGAAGGCCGGAATAACGACTTGCCACAATATACTGACCATTGCTTTACAGGTGATTATCCGACCTCCCTCACCGACCGTGAGGGAGACGAGGATTTCCGTCAGCTCTCGCTGCTTCAGGAACAAGGTTAATGAGCGCGTCTTCCAGTGACCGCCAGCGAGTTGCGCTGGTGACGGGCGCCAGTCGTGGTATTGGCAGGGCTGTTGCACTTGGACTGGCAGCACAGAATATTCATGTTCTCTTACTGGCTAAAACTCAAGGCGGGCTCGAAAGCGTCTATGACGAGATTGTCAGCGCTGGCGGCGAAGCGACGGGTGTCCCTATGGATTTAACCGATTATGATGCCATAGACCGCTTGGGTGGGGTGGTTGCCGAGCGCTGGGGACAGTTGGATATTCTCATCGGAAATGCGGGTATTCTTGGACCAATCTCACCCGTCGCACATATGACACCTAGTGAGTTCGAAAAGACGCTTGCCGTTAATGTTACGGCTAATGCACGACTGATAAGAGCATTTGAGCCACTTTTACTGGCATCTGATGCTGGGCGCGCCGTATTTTTAACATCCGGTGCCGCTTATTCCGCCAAGCCATTCTGGGGAGCTTACAGCACATCAAAAGCTGCGCTGGATGCGCTGGTGAAAAGCTGGGCTAATGAACAGAAAAACACGGCATTAAAAATAAACCTTTATTCGCCTGGCCCGGTAAGAACGGCGATGCGCGCTCAGGCTATGCCGGGGGAAGACCCTCAAAACCTCCCAACAGCCGAAGAGATTGCCCTTCAAATCGTGACGCTTTGCGCCCCTGATTATAAGGAAACGGGTGAGATTATATCTAAATGGTAACTCTAATAGCTGGGGGTGTGAGCTGTTTTTTGAGGTGATACGGCGTCATCGCCGGCCTCATCAACTCCCTCACCTATTGGCGTATCTGGCTGGAGACAGCGGTTAAGAATTTGACTGCACAGGCCGAGACCACCGAATGAGTTTTCACCCATAATATGCGTGACTTTGCCATCTTTTATCCAATAGCCGACCTGACAACTTCGCTCTTTTATCTCAATATCATTGCCAAACCCATAAGGAGCACAGCGATTAAATCCGCCGGCAAAAGGACTACAGCGTCCCCAGTGTCCCCAATAATTCAGGTTTGAAGTAAACCCATAATCCTGAATTTCAGCGCGACGCATTGAGTAAACGAGAACTTGTGTACCGTCTTGTGTGGTGAAGCTCGCATTTGGTAAGCCTGAGCAGGCTAGAAGCTCTTTTTCGCCAAGACCAACCAAGCCTTGAGCTTTCTCCTTAAAAGGTGGCATTGATGCGCAACCGGCCAATAATACAGGAAGCAATACACAAAATAAGGAAATGGCCCGCAGACGGCCACGCCCTGCCCGTAAAGAAAACATTTGGCTTAAATTTGTAAAACTCATTCTCATAGCACCACCTTAAAACTAAACACGACATGAGATAAAGAAAAATTTAGACGGGTTTAGGTGCAAGAAAAGAGAAACTTTGCCGCAGGTACGAGATGCTAACTTTTATCATCATAAGGGTTTTTCCCTTTACGAATAAAAAACCGTATCGGAACGCCCTGCAGGTCAAAAGCTTCACGTAAAGAATTAATCAAATAACGGATATAACTTTCAGGCACCGCATGCCCCCGACTAGAAAAGGCCGCAAAAGTCGGCGGTCTAGCTTTGGCTTGGGTGACATATCGCAAGCGCACGGGACGCCCTTTATCTGCTGGTGGGGCATGGCGCGTAATGGCATCTGCCAGCCATTTATTAAGGCGTGCTGTCGGCACACGCCCATTCCAAATTTCGTGCTGACGGATAACAGCAGGCATAAGTCTTTCAACGCCCTTACCCGTTTTTGCCGACATGGTAATAACCGGAATACCACGCAGACGGGGCAAGGCAAATTCCAGCTTATCGCGGATAATCTCCCGCACTTCATTTCTGTCCAGCTTGAGATCCCATTTATTAATCGCAATGACCATGGCGCGCCCTTCGCGCTCCACCAAATCAGCAAGTTGCACATCTTGCTTGTCAAATGGCGTATCTGCATCAATCAGCAAAACAACAATTTCGGCAAATTTAACGGCACGCAACGCATCAGCGACAGAGAGCTTTTCCAGCTTCTCAGATACACGTGACTTGCGGCGAATGCCTGCCGTATCCCATAATTTAATTGGGCGTTTCTGCGCGCCTTCTTCCCATTGCCAGTCAATACCAATCGCATCGCGTGTAATACCGGCTTCAGGACCTGTCAGCATGCGCTCCTCACCAACCAGATGATTGATTAATGTCGATTTACCGGCATTAGGACGCCCTAGAATGGCAACGCGTAATGGTACATCCGGATCAACCTCAAAGGGCGTGTCAGGATCAAAAGCTTCATCTTCTGTTTCATCTTCATCAAGATACGCCTCGGCACCCATAGCCGTCTTGATACGGTCATAAAGTTCACCAATGCCATGACCATGCTCTGCTGACAAACCTATCGGATCACCAAAACCCAGCTCATAGGACTCTAAATATCCTGCCTCGGCTTTATCACCTTCATATTTATTGGCTGCCAGCACGACCTCATGCGGCGATTTGCGGATAAGGTCAGCGAAATATCTGTCTTCAGGTAAAAGACCCGTGCGGGCATCGACAAGCATCAGCACCATATCTGCCTGTGTAATGGCAATTTCAGTTTGCTGACGCATACGCGCCTCTAGCGTTCCCGTTTTGGCGTCTTCAAGTCCGGCCGTATCAATAACTTTAAAACGTAATTCACCCAGACGAGCATCACCCTCACGTCGGTCGCGCGTCACACCAGGGCGGTCATCGACAAGGGCGAGTTTCTTACCCGTCAAGCGATTGAAAAGCGTTGATTTACCGACATTCGGACGCCCGACTATAGCCAGCGTAAAGCTCATCAATTTCTTCCCTGACTTAAAAAAGCGACCTGTTAACGATAGGCAATCAGCCTACCGTTATCAGTCAAAACATATACGGTTTTATTGGCGACTATTGGCGAAATAGATACCGGGTCCCCGATATCTGTGAGGCTCATAACCTCACCAGTATAGGGTGAGATAGACGCCAAATCTCCAAGCGATGATGCCAAAAGAAGTCTATCGCCAGCAAGAACAGGGCCTGACCATGAGACAGGGTCATCCTTATCTGAATCACTTTCATAATCTTGCAATTGCGTGACCCAGCGAATTCTACCCTGCCCTCTAGACAAACAAATCACTTTGGAGTCTGTCGTCACAAGAAACAGATTATCGCCAGCAACCCAAGGCGTCTCAATAGATTTAATTTCGGCCATCCAGACGCGCTCACCGGTGCGCAAATCAATGGAGACCATGCGTCCACCATGACTGGCGGCAAAAACTCTATCTCGGTCAATTACCGGACGTCCAACAATCGGGTTCAAATCCGATAAGGGCGTTAACTGACCCGCGCGGGACAACATGTCTTCCCAATTAACCGTGCCATTAGTCACACGCATGGAAACAACCTCGCCTGAACTAAAGCCAGTCACCACACTATCACCCGACACAGCTGGGCTTGGTGACGAAAGAATAGTTGCGGGTTCAACAATCGCTAAATGCGTCCATATACGACGACCATCATCGACAGAAAAAACCTGAAGCTGGTTATCATGGCTCACAACGAAAACTTTTCCGTCATCAACTGTCGGTGATGTTTTAAAAGGTATCGCGCTGGTTTCGCGCCAATTTATCTGACCGGTCTTAGCGTCAATAGCGAGAAGTTCACCAAAGCCAGTGGCGACAAAAATCTGTCCCCCCCAGTAAGAAATACCGCCGCCAAAACCGTCTTCAATTTCAGCACCCTTGAGATAGACGTTAATTGTCCATAATTTCTTACCGGTACGGGCGTTAGCCGCCGTCAGGCGCATATCCGCGCCAAGGCCAAAAATCATCCCCTCGGCAATGACCGGCATAGCAGTCATTTTCAAATCCCGTGTACTGCCTTTGACAAATGAAACTGAGAATTTTTGGCGAATCTCATCATTAATCTGCAAATGATGCGCGACATTATCGGGAAAACCGCCAGGTTGATGCCATCCCTCATTTTCATAAGGCTGAGGCAATATAATCGGCACACCGGACAAGCGCGGGTCAGCACGAAGACTGCGTTCATAACTCAGAACGGAAATACGGTCACCTTTGAGTTTTTTCTCGACTTCGTCCCGGCTGTCTCCAGAACAAGCACTCAATAGGAGTGTCGTGAACGTGCCGGCGATTAAAAGTCTCAGCGAGTTGGTTTTCAGATGGCGCATAAAGTTACTTTCAGGATTTATTATTCAGCAATTCATCGACAACAAGACTACGCATAATAATAATACGCGCCCTGAGTGATTCAGGCAGTTCGGCATCGCCCAGTGCCATATCATATATCTCGCGCGCTGTCAGATATTCCTCAGCCAAGAAATAAGCGAGACCAGTCAATTCCCGCGCTGAATGGCGGTAGGCATTGTCGGGCATTAACAAAGCTTGCAGACGCTCATCCAGTTCTGAAGCAGGAATAGACCCAACCAACAAGGACGCCGCACTTAATTCGGCAAGTGCATTCAAAGCTGAAGGCAACGACCCTTCTTTGGACAAAATATCATAGGCTTCAACCGCAGCATCCGTATCACCGGATTGATGCAACAGGCGGGCTTTATGAAAAGCGGCGATTTTTCCATAGCCGTTTTTCTCCGCTAAAATAAAGTCCGAGAATAGCTGGATGCTCGTTTCCTGATTGGCCTCACCCACCTGTTCAATTAACGCCTCATATCTCTCGGAAGCTTTAATGTTTTGCGATGTGCTGTAGGAGCCATAAATATTTGTTCCCGCAACAAGAACAACAATCGCCACCAACGCTATAATAATGATAGACCCATATCTATCCCAGAACGCCTTAAGGCGATCGCTGCGCAATTCCGCTTCTATTTCATCAAATAATTCACTCACAGGTCACTCCAGAGATTGTCATGTCTTTTGGACGTTAGATTAATCAACTTTTTTCTTCATACCATAAGTATGTTGTTCTGCCGGAAAACTTCTGGCACGAACTTCGCGGGCATAAGCCTCAGCCGCACCGGCAATCTGCGCACCAAGCGTCGCAAACTCTTTAACAAATCGCGGCACTTCCGGTGACAGGCCGAGCATATCTTCAGTCACCAATATCTGCCCATCACATGCTGAGGACGCCCCAATACCGATTGTCGGAATGGCCAATTCTGCCGTGATTTTATCCGCTAATGGCGCTGCCATACCTTCCAGCACAACACTGAAGGCACCCGCTTCAGCAATCGCAGCAGCATCAGCTTCTAGTGCCGCCCATTCCTCATGAGTCCGGCCTTGCGTTTTAAAGCCCCCCATCACATTTACACTTTGCGGGGTCAGGCCAATATGCGCCATGACAGGAATACCGCGCTCATGCATGTAAGAAATTGTCGCCGCCATGGATTTCCCGCCTTCCAGCTTTACCGCCTGACAACCCGTTTCTTTAATGATACGGGCAGCATTTCTAAAGGCTACTTCCGGGCTTTCTTCGTAAGTGCCAAAGGGCATATCCACCACAACCAAAGCACGCTCAGAGCCGCGCACAACAGCAGCACCATGTGCAATCATCATATCAAGCGTGACACCTAAGGTACTTTCCATTCCATACATCACCATGCCAAGACTATCGCCGACCAAAAGGACATCCACATAGGGGTCAATCAAGCGGGCCGTATGGGCATGATAAGATGTCAGACAAACAATCGGGTCGCCCCCGACAGCCTTGCGCGAGGTGAGACTGGGAACCGTAAAGCGTTGTTGAACCTTTTGAACGGACATATCCGTCTCCTTAGCCTTAAGGGTTTATTGGGCGCCTTTAGAATTTATCTGGAAAACCCTGATATTGTGGGGAAATTACCCCAAAAAGAGGATTAGAGCAAATAACACCGCATGTTTTTATTGTAGTTTGGCTGTGTGCTTCATAAAGTCAGAAAACAACAATGAATACCGCAGGAGGATATGATGCCAGATATGCCATCAGACATGCCATCAGACATGCAAAACGACTTAAAAAAACTGCTTGATAAAGAAGCCATCCGAGAACTTGTACAGATTTATTGCCGTGCGGCAGATAGGCATGACCATGTTTTGATGCGGTCTTTATACCATGAGGATGCCTATGATGATCATGGGAACTTCTTCAAAGGTCCGGCGATGGAATTTATCGATATGCTGCCTGATATTCAAAAGGCTATGGCGATCCTGCATCACAATGTGACCACGCATAATATCTTCTTTGACCCCGAAAATCCCGATTATGCCGAGGGCGAGACCTATATCATCGCCTTTCACAAAGTTCAGCCCGAAGGCGACCCAAACGGGCATGATGTTTTAATCGGCGGGCGCTATTTTGATATTTACGAAAAGCGCGACGGGGTCTGGAAATTTTCTAGCCGGAGCATTGATGCAGATTGGGTTTATGTCAGTGACCCTTCAAATGTCGCGCTTGACCACCCGATGATTGACGGCGTGCATATTGGATGCCCCGGAACCGAAGACCCGTCTTATAAGCTGTTAAAATTGTTTAAGCCCGGTCCTCGGCCCATCTCACGCTAGGGAGAAGAGCCCGCGCTCGCAGCACTTTTACCTGCTAATCGACCAAAGAATGTCGCATCGCCAACAGACATGCCGCTGGCATAGCCTTTAGAGGTACGCGGCAAACCGGCAGTGACCCGCCCAGCAGCAAAAAGACCTGGAATGACGGCGCCGGAAACACTGATAACCTCACCGCTCGGTAAAGTATCCAGCCCACCAAGCGAAAAGGTCAAAGGCCCTTTTGTCCCTGGCATAATAACTGCCGTCTGGTTTTCAAATGATAAATCCAGCAAGGCGAATGGCTTGGCCTTAAGAGGCTTTATCCATTCCGGTGATTTGTGAAATTTCGGGTCTTCTGATTTCTCAGCAAATTTGTTGTAAAAGGCCACAGTTTCCTGCAACGCGCCCTCTGGAAAAAGACCTGACTCGCGCTCGATTTCTTCAATTGTGTCCCCAACAGCCACGACATCAAGACGCTCAATATACATCGGATGGTCATAATCATCCTGATCGACCAGCAAATAAACGCGCTGTTTATCTTGCAGACTCGAATAATGCCCAAGCCTTGCCAGATAAGCATCTTCATTTACAAAGCGGTCGCCTTGGACATTGACCATAATACCATTGGTCAACTTAGCTGGCGGATAGAGCGGAAAGGACAAAAATGCTTGATCCATATTTATCACCGAACCGCCAGCCGCCATGCCAAGACGAATGCCATCGCCCATATCAAACGGATTACCGTAAGGCGTTGCCCAATTATGGATTTCGGGAATATATTTTGCCGTCATTTCCTTATTCATAATAAAGCCTCCAGATGCCAGTACCACACCGCGGCGCGCCTCATAAAAGCGCTCTTGATTATCCTCGCGCGCCACAACCCCTGCCACACGACCATCCGCCTTTACAAGCAACCGGATAACACGGCTATCATAACGAATATCGACACCTGCCTTTTCAACAGCGCCTGTCAGCGCATCCATAAAAATGCGCCCGCCAAAATCTCCCTCATGTGACGGCACATGTCCGCGTGGGACTGGCTCAGCGTTACGTTTAAATATTTCAGTTCGTTCATTGCCGGTAAACAGTAACGACTCGTCGGTTAACGGCACTACGTCTCGCGCTAACATCACAGCTGGCTTATAAGTCACGCCAAGACTGACAGCCCAATCATAATGGTCTGCTGCGCCTTCAACATAGGTTCTGATTTTCTCCGGGTCGCCGCGCTCCTCAAGTGCCGTCTCGAGATAAGCAATCATATTTTCGGTGCTGTCCTCATAGCCGAGTTCTTTTTGTAAAGACGTACCACCGGAACCGCCAAGATACATTTCACAACTGGACATACCAGTAGAGCCACCTGAACCACTGGCGCGCTCAAATAATACCACCTCAGCTCCGGCCAAAGCCGCTTCAAGCGCAGCACTCCCGCCTGCACCCCCAAAACCACAAACAAGCACATCCGTTGAAACGTCAAAGCGTTCAACGTCCTCATATGGCTGAACAGTAAATCTATTCGTCTCCGCGCTATCTGACATGTTACTCCCCAACAATATCCCTCAATACTGGAAACTATACTCAACCAGAAACTCAAATCTTGGCAAGCCAAAACAGGAATGTGCAAATAGTTGGGTAAGAAAAACTTGGCGAAAATTTAATTTATGATTAGAATTTTCTCAAAGAGTGGAGGTACTCATGAGAATTTCTTTACCAGATACAGCGACAGCTACCGAAGTAGACCCCGGCGCCGTTTATATTCCTGAAATCGCCAAAGCGGGGGGCGCATTTGCCAAAGCCGTTTATTCAAACAGCCAACTCCCCCTCAGGACTTTTGAAGCTGCACGCATCGTGACAGCGGTCATTAATGGCTGCAAAATTTGCATGAACTGGCGTGCCGCCAGAGATGTCAGCCAGTTTGGCATCGAAAATGGTGTCGATACAAATGGTGATGCCCCGGATGAGGAATTTTATCTCGCTTTATTGGACAATGATTATGCCGGCCTATCACGACAAGAAGAGCTTGCCATTCAATATGCAACACTCATGGGAACTGACCCACAGAAGCTTTCCGCAGACGATGCCTTTTGGAATGAAATGCGTACTGAATTCTCAGAAGCGGAATTAACAGACCTAACCTATTGCGTCGCCATGTGGATGGGTCTGGGGCGCATGACCCATGTACTTGGTCTTGATTCCGGTTGCGAGGTCGTCACCCGCGCCTAAGCGTGAAAACAATCCCAGCCAATGTGCTATTTACACATTTGGCTACACCCTGTTTTGTGAGGGCTTATACCCATCATATAAGCACAATTATTAACATCATTATTTGATATATTTTCTGAGTTGCTTTAAATTAAAGAGCAACAAGAAATAAGAAAATTAAAAATAATGATTGTCTCCATCACTACCGATAGGAAAGCAGGTGGCTTGGCGAATAGCCTCGTTTCCTATTCAAAAGCCCTTGACCTAATTGGTCAGCAACATTTGGTTTTGATACCCGAAACTGCACCTGTTATTAAAACACTGGAAACATTGGATAATGTTGAAACAATTAAACTCAACAAAACAAAACTTGTTTTCCATATCGTTACAAGGTTTCTCTTTTCAAAAAAGTTAAAGAATGCCTTGAAAGATTGCGACCTTATACTTGTTCATAATGCTAAATTTATGAAACATTTTAAACGCTTTAAACATAAGGTGGCCTACGTCAATCACACTGGAAAATTAAGATATACGGTTCATGAAGCCTTCAATATTTTTATTACTTCGGCAGGATTAAAGAAATTTTTAAAAGCTTATCCAAACAATAAATCTACAAATAAAGTGATTAGCCACGGCTTCGACCTTTCAGAGAATTCAAGTCAATCATCCGCAATATCATCTGAAGATAGCGACAAAACCTTGAATATTATGTCAGCAGGTAGATTCCTTGAGAAAAAAGGTTTTCAGACCCTTATCGACGCTGCCTCTATTTTAAAAAAGACGCATGCAAACATCCACATTTACCTTTACGGGGAAGGCCCATTCCTGCCAAACCTTAAGCAACAGGCGAAATCGCTGGCCCTTGAAAATGTGATTTTCATGGGGTGGCACGCTAACCTTCATGAAGAGTTTAACAAATATGATGCTTATTGCTCCCCTTCACTGATGGAGTCTTTCGGCCTCGCTACGGGGGAAGCCATGATGCACGGCCTACCTGTGATTGCCACCAAAACAGACGGCGCGCTCGAAATGTTTCCAGAAACAACCGAAACAAAAACAGAGGATTATGGCGGTATTCTAGTCGATTTTACCGCACCTGAACAACTCGCTCACGCCATGTTACGACTGGGAGATGATGCGCTCAGTAAAAAAATGGGCGAGAATGCAAAGAAAAATATACATGACAATTTCAGCCTAGAACGCTTATCCCAAGACCTTGAAGCATTTATTGCCGAGGTAAACCAACATAAGTAATTTTTTAAACTTGTTAAAACTGCTAGGTTTTAAAATGTGCAACCCAAATACTCCCAGCCAGCGTCAACGCAAGTAAATAAGGCGGTACCGCAAACTGAATGTCGTAACTCATCAAATCCACAAACTGCATATAGGTGAGTAAATCAGACACATAGGGACTGATGAACAAAGCCACCGATGCAAGAATTAAGTAAATCAGACAATAGCTGGCATAGGTTTGAATAATATCAAATCGAGTTTGGGACATTCGGAGACGCTCTGAATGAAGATCTTGGGCAATAAGCTCACCGAGGACACGGCTAACAAAAGCAGGCTTATGATCTAGCCTATATTCACGCGCCTGCTCTTTCCTCACCAGCATATCAAATCTGCTCATTGATAATCTCCTTGCCTCGCCTAATATTCTCTTTCAATCGCCGTTCAGTAATGCCCGTTATTTCGGCGATTTCCGCATTGGTATATTCGTATAGATATTTAAGGGTAAAAACGGTTTTGGTGTCTTCATCCAAAGGACGCAATAAATCCAAAAAACCGCTATAGTCGGCTGCGCTGTTTTCCGAAGCAACCATATTTTCATCCAATGCACCATCATATCGCTGCTTTTTCACCGCGTCTTTAAAGCAATTATAAAAAATACCAATCAACCATTTCTTGTAGTTCTGTTTGATATCGAAACGATGCAGATATTTAAACGACCGCATGAAAGTCTCCTGAGCGATGTCTTCGGCCAGAAAACGGTCGCCATGGGTAAGTCGCATAGCAAGGGAAAACAGGAAGTCGGCATATTTTTGCACGAGTTCGCCATAATGATGCCCGCCCCTCTCAAGGGTCAGCAACACAACTTGCCTGTCATCCACATGCCTAGCATCCGCTTTCAGGATATTTTTCTGAAGCCCGCCGCCTAGGGTCATTAACGCGTCACCTAGAGAGTCCAGTTACGCATCGCTTTTTTCAAGCTGGGCTTTGGCATAATAACCATACATCAAGAAACCAATGCCGATAGATAGCACCAATAGGCCGATGCCAAAAAGCGGAGCTTCGTTGACGCCGAACCTACCGAATAAGATAATACCAAGACCAACGCCCGACATGATAAACCCGGTTCTGATATCGTTACGCCGCCCCTCTGCCGAGAAACCAGGAATACTTTGCAGAAGTTCAGGTGTCACTTCTTGCCCCGATTTTATCAGCGCTTGGACTGTCTTATGAAATTTCTCTTTTTTCTTATTTTCGAAATATGCAATTATCAGGACGATAAACGCCGGCATGCCAAAAACACCAATAATACCCATGATAGGAACCAAATCATCCATTTTTCTTCTCCTTAGTTGGTTGACTATGTAGGGTATACTATTGAGAAACTAAATATGGACAATATTTGTTGATTTTTTTTTAACATCTATTGGTATCGCATCCAGCCAAAAGTATTTTTCTAAGTGCTTTACTGAAGCGGTAATCTGGACGGGCTGGTACCACACCACACCATTCGCAAAGGACTACTCCCACTCAGTAGTAACAATGATATTTTCCTGTTTAATATCAGTAATTTACTACCTGGCAATAGTTTGTGTGAAACTTGTGTGTAACTCACCATCCACTCTGCACGTTTTTTCTACGCTTGTGTAGCTATTGCAATTCAATAGTTTACGCAATCATTTGTTGCACATTGTAAGACGAAGAACGTGCTAAATTCATCCACGTTCTTGCCTTCTTTCGTTCACTTGCTCTTCTGTGTCACTCGTCTGCCAAACTGCGCTTGCTTCTCTATCAGCGCATCTAACTCACCAAGCTCAGCAGCTTCACGCACTTTAGTTAGTACATCAGCAACCTCTGCCTCACTGCCTAGTTCGATGGCATTCTTGCCTTTGGCAAACTCTAGTGGCTTGCTTCCATAGCGCACTACAAGATTTATCTTTCCATCAACACTAGCAGTCCACCAACGCTTAACACGTTTAGCAACTTCTACTTTTCGTTGGTTACCATACTCATCGGTAACCCACTTTTGCTGCGTTGGTGTGTAGTCTTTATTAGCTGAAAGTTGGATTTGTTCATCAATCTTCGCAATCAGCTTGCGACGACGAACAGCGATAGGGTTGTTGTTAGCGAGTGGATTAAAAGTAACGAAATTCAGTTTATCAAGTACAGTCATAACAGCCTCCTAGTTAGCTAAAAGCATTGTGCTTTCAGAGTTCGAAGGCTGTCATCCGAAGATTAGTCGTCAACGTTCAGAAATTTATCTAGCTTGAATACGTCATCTTTAGATGCTGGCGCTGTGTCTTTACCAATGTTATGCATTGCACGTTCAACTGCAGCTAACTTAACACTCAGCTTGCTTGTAAGTCTGATGTCATCACTTAGCTTTTCATGACTACGTGACGTAACCAAGCGTGGCAGTGACACTATGTCTGCGCTTAAGTCACCACCTACTTCAAAGCTAATGTCTCTATCAAACCAAACACGAAGGTTGCTGTCATAATGCAGAAGCTCTTGCAGTATCTCTAGCGCATCTTCGCAAAGCCTTTCACTCTTATTGTAAAACTTCTTTGCAGTAGAGTGCTTACCTTTGCTGCTGTAGCCTTCTGCGCGATTGTAGTTAAAGGTAGCTTCTCGCAGCTTTTCCTCGTATCGCTTTAAGTCGCTTGGTTTATCTTTAAGTTCTTGGCGCAGCTCTAGTTGCTCTTCCCACTCTGTTTCTATCTGTGCATATTCATCTTCACTTAGCCAAGTTTTCAGCTGACGGTTTTGCACGTTTTCTCCACGTCTAAGTTTGTCAGCTATCGCTTGCAACTTGCTATGACGCTTTTCTTCTTCAGAAGTGAGTTTGCGACGTGGATTAGCTTTGTCAATTCGCTCATTTAGCAACCTACGAAAGTTACTGTTCGGCTTCCTCTGATTATCAAACCACTCGCTCATTAAATGTCACTTAGGAACGGATGTAAAAATTTCTCTAGTGCAGCTTGCTGCGAAAAATATTGAGAACCACTAATTGTGTGATGTCCGTAATCATAAAAATTCTTGGACAAATCAGCATCTACGGCAAAACATTGTTCTATTTCCACGTTACATACATAGTCCATCCGATTTAACGTGGGTATGCCAAAGTTATTTGAAATTTGAGAAAGCTTTGCGTTTATGCTCGATATTCTATCATTAGAGCTGGAATTGAAGTATTCAAAATAAGAACGATTAACTTCATACGAGATAACTTCTAATGAAGCGCCAATGTTGTCCAAAACTATTTTATCTATCAGGCTGTAACCTGAAGCTTCCCCGGGAAATTCAAAGATATTCAGAACGAGAAGAATTTTCTTACCATCGCCCTGTACAGCCTCAATTAAACTGGGAAGGAGTTCAATATCGTAAGAGTCATATCTAGTTGCTATTACTATTGTATCCGCTGCGATATAGTTCTTGGATTCCCAGAAGTCATGAGAAGAATCGAGGTTTCGAACTTGCTCTCCAAATCGAGCGACTTGATTTCTTGAGGAGAACATTTTGCTTTGATACAGAATATTGAAGATGTCTTTAGAGTGCGAATTCCCAACCAAAAGAACTTTATTTTTTCTTGAGACATCATCAAACCAAAGTTCGTAATCATAGTTATTTCCTGATACTCCATAGCCATTATCGTTGGACAACTCTCTTAGAATATCCCAAGATTGCTTCTGTAGAAATTTGTTGTCAGCAATATATCCACCCAGCTCTAAATTATGTAGCTTTTGATAAGGAGAAAACCTTCCTGAGTTCATTTCTTTGAAGTTGAAATGCCCATATAGTCCGACAGACATGAAAGCCAATATGCCAGCAGTAGAGAAGTACAATATGCCTTTAGAGCTTACTTTACGCTTCTCTCTAAAGGGGGATTCAATGAATTTCCAGCTTAGATAGGCAAAAAATAAAGATATCGCTGACAGAAAAACCATTAACCATTCCTCAGCCATCCCCCCCTTATATACCCTCGCAAAAGCGAAAAGTGGCTGATGCCATAGGTAAGCTGAGTAACTAATTAAACCAATTCCAACAAAGCCTTTGGTACTGAGTACCTTTGCCGCAAATGTATCTTTTTCTGCATACAGTACTAGCAGTACAACACCAATTACTGGCACTAGTGCATACACACTAGGAAAAGGCGTAGTTTCGTCGTAGAAAAAGATTGAAAAGATAATTGCTGCTAAGCCGACTAGCGCTAATAAGTTGTTCTTCTGAACCCCTTGCTTCTGAACAATAAAGGCAGCAATAGAACCAGCGAATAACTCCCAAGCTCGTGTAGGTGCTAAATAAAAGTTAGCTGAGGCTTTGTTACGCCAACCCCATTCACTAAGTAACAAACTGATTGCTGCCATCACAACAATCATCCAAAACACTCTGTTCTTACCAAAGCGCCACGCTAATATTAGGAAGATAGGAAATACAACGTAGTACTGTTCTTCAACAGCTAGACTCCATGTATGCAGCAAAGGTTTTTCTTCAGCAGCTGCATCGAAGTAACCACTCTGGCGCCAAAATAGGATGTTAGATGCAAACAAACTTACGGCAACAAGACTTTGCGAAAAGCCTTTCATCTGATTTGGCAGCATCCACATCCAAGCAAATGGAATGCATACAAGCATTACAAAGAAAAGTGCTGGCAGTATTCGTCTAGCACGTCTTTCATAGAAGTTAACGATACTAAATCGTTTGTTCTCTATGTCTCCGATAAGGATTGTCGTAATCAAGTAGCCACTGATTACAAAGAACACATCAACGCCGACAAAGCCCCCACTAAATATTTCAAATCCAGCGTGAAATAAGATTACGGGGACAACAGCAAGTGCTCGCAAGCCGTCAATTTCAGCGCGATATTTCAAGTTAACAATCCTTTTAGGGAAATTTAAGCGATAAGGTAAGTGTTACTTATCTTTAGCCTTTCTGCCTTCAGCCAATGAACCTTTCAACATGCCAGCAGTAAAACCAAACTCTTTGCAAAGACGCTTTACTTCTTTCAGTGCATTGGCACGTTCGTTCTTCTTAGCTTCAACCATTTGCTGCTGAATTGCTTCCATTTCAGCTTTCAATTCGTCATAAGATTTCATCTCACACCTCCGTAGGTTAAGTGTCAGTCTGATATTATAGATTTGTTAAAAGGATGAACAGCACGTTTTTTCTACGCTTGCTGTAACGTATTGTTTTGTGACTAAAGTATTTGCGCAACGTCTCACTATGCCAGTCAGTCACTGCGGCAACCATACAGACAAACAGCTTCAAACCGTGCACTTTTGGCGTGTTTTCAACGTTTATCTATGCTGTCTTGTTGATTTGGTAACGGTGGTTGCGGACGAATAGGAGTGAAGTCAGTTCGTTCAGTATCTTTTGATATCGTCTTTTGCTGCGGTTGCTGCCTGACTATCTTAGTCTTTGGAATAGCTACAGTACGTGTGACTGTCTTCGTTTCTGGTTTTGCCATCTTCTTAGCAAGTGCTACCATACTGCTGCTTGTGCCTAGCATCAACTCAAGTGCTGCCCACTTTGTCTCGTCGTCTACACGCTCGATTTCGCTGCGTATTGCGTTGAGTGCTTGCTGTATCTCTTGTAAGGCACTTTTGTTCATACTGTTATTTAGCAACTAGCAGACTGGGGTGATGCGAAATCACCACCTAACTTCTGTAAGTACTCCACCATAGAAAACCGCTGCACGAAATTTTCACGCCTAAAACCCAATTTCGGATGACGAGGTTGTTGACGTGAAGCTACAGTGTTAATTGTCAAACCCTCACCTCATCTTTCCACCACCCCACAGCATCAGTATTAATCTGCTTGTGACACTGTTCGCTGAGTTCAATAAAATGCTTCCCAAGCTGCGTATGCTGTTCTGTCGCCGTCATACAGCGTCCGTAGTGCTGTAGTTTGCTTGCACATATAGCCAACGTACCAACACTGGGTTTTACACGCTTAAATCGCAGCGTACGCATGTAGCACTCGCTTCTGCATAGCCAATCTTTGCTGAACTCGCTTTCGCTGCTTACAGCGCCAATCTGCTGCAATAACTCAAATACGTCGTTTAGAACCGTTTTCTGCATGAAATTTTCCTCAGTTGATAAATAACAATATGCACAGCTTGTAAGTGTTGCTGTGTATTTATCTGCGCATAGTGCCCAACTAAACGATATCGAGTTTGCCAACGCGAGTTGCAGCCAACGGATTTTGTCAGCACACGTAGCGTTCTAGCAGAGGCGTTCAAAAGCGGTAGCTTCGTAATCGCTATACAAAACAAGACGCATGATAAGTCTGTGGATGATGAAACTGCAGAAGCTGCGTAGCACACTGTGTAATGCTACGTAGTTGCGTTGGTACTTAGGCAAGTAAACGGTAATAGCCCAACCATACCGAAACTTAGCAGCAGCTAAGAAGGCTTGTTACACAGTGGCTGATAAGCAACTCAAATGAGACGCTAATAGCTGTTAGAAGGCTGCTTAAGCCTTCTTATGGCTAAACACAATCTAAATGAGCCACTTCAATAACGATAGGAAAATAATACGCTGTGCTGTATGTGATTGAGCGAATGCGAAAGAACAAACGGCACAAGTAGTGTTAGCGAAGCTGACACTCGAACAGCACTTCAAATAAGTAAGAAAAGTGCGATTATCTTACATTTCTACGTAAGTCTTTGATGTATGGAAGGAATTATATGAGCACTTATTGGTTGCTCAAATAGAACCTCAGAAAATACGCTATATGCACGAAAATATTACATTTAGGTGATGGCATATGGCACAAGCAAAGACACTTAACAAAACAGAACTTAAACAGCTACTAGACGTAACAAATTCGTGCAGTCGTTATCCACTGCGTGACAGCATCATGCTGTTGTTTACGCATTTATGTGGTTTGCGTGTTGGAGAAGTAGCTGCGCTGCGCTTTGATGATGTACTTGATGCAAACGATACAGTACGAGACGAAATAACACTTGATGCAGCACGTACGAAATCAAAACGAGCACGTAAGATATTTCTACCAAAGCAAATGCAGCGTCAGCTACAAGCATACGTTAGCAGCGTCACAAAGCGTCCACAGCACGGTTATTTGTTTTCTACACAAAAGAGTGCAAGGTTTAGTGCAAACACCGCTACACAGCATCTACAACGCTTGTATGCACGTGCTGGAATTGCTGGCGCTACGTCACACAGTGGCAGACGCACGTGGTTAACAACGCTAAGCCAAAAGGGAGTAAGTGTGTTTGTGCTAGCTGACATGGCTGGACATCGCAGCATTCAGACAACACAGAGGTACGTAACAGTTAACGATGAGATGAAACGCAATGCTGCTGAGTTGATTTAGACAACTTCAATAGTGCCATCATCTCTACGTCTGTAGTCGGCTACAGCGTTGGTTAAACGGATTTCATCGTTAAGGTGGTAATACGTCTTTTCAATCTGTGCCACGCTAGTACCACACATATCTGCTATCTGCCTAAACGTTAAGCCACTCATAATACGCTGCGTAATCATAAAGTGACGCAAGCTGTAGGGTACCAAGTCACGTGTTTCCCTATCTGCAATCTCTGCTAACTCAATCATCTTGTGCCAGTGGTATAGCAGCGTACGCTTGCTTAGTTCGCTCTCATTGTCGATTGTAAAGATTAACTCGTCTGCAGTTTTAGGCTTGGATATATCGCGTAGTCGTTCAAAGTACTGTCCATTACGACACAAGAAGGTACGGCTCGTGCGCACTTTGCTTGTCTCTGCACGAACATGGATGCGTGCTAGCTTTTGTTGTTCGCCATTCACTGTGTGCGTTTCAATCTGTACATCACTCCAACGTATCTGTCGCTGTTCGCCAACTCGTAAACCACTGTTAGCTGCGATTAGCACGTAGTGCTGCACGATTTTTCGCACTCTAAGTTCTGCGTCATCTAGCTTGTTGTGTTTGGCAGTGTAAGTACGCATAGCACGATACAGTGCTTCGTATTCATCGTTAGTCAGTGTTGCACGACGTATAGCTTCATTGCCTGTGTCTAAGCGTGGTAGCTTCTTAAATTCGAAGCCATCAATGTGTGTTTCGCCATTCTTATGCAGCCACTTCATCAGCGCATTAATTGTGCTTTGTTCGTTCTGCACTGTGACTTGTTTGACGTTGCCGTTTGTAGCTTTGTGGCGATGGTAGAAGTAGTTTTCGCAGTCAGTACGTTCTAGTTCTTTCAGCTTAGTGTCTTTGCCAATGAAACTAAGAAAGTGTTGTAGATGCGTTGCGATTGTTGTGTGTCGTCCCTTAACGATGTGCCCAAGTTCAACGTCACGCATACGGAAGCTAAGATACTTCTCCACACCTTCTTTTGTGGTTATGGAGAAGTAGGATTTGCCTTGTTGCAAATTAGCGTAAATCTCTAAGTACGCAGCTTTACCCTTTTCTATTGCAGTAGCTTCACTGCGTGTACGAAGGCTTTTACGTGCGTACTTGTTTTCTTTTGGCAACCACATACGAAACTGCCAATACTCGCCTCGCTTGTAGATACAAGCCTCGTCAAATATGGCTATTTCGCCTTCAGCAAAGTGCTGTTTCTTCAGTGCCAAATCTTAGTCTCTGAGTTACTACGAGTTTCAGTAGTCACACGTTTGTGCAACATTTTGTGTAACTGTATGAAAAAAGACTAAGGAAATCAACGATTGACTTCTTACTGTGAAAGTAATGTGTAAGTCATTAATATAATAAAATCAATTACTTAAACTAAAAAAACTACTCCCACTCGATTGTGCCGGGCGGTTTGGATGTCACATCATATACGACGCGGTTAATGCCGCGGACTTCATTGATAATACGCGTAGAAACGCGACCTAAAAATTCATGCGTGAAGGGGTAATAATCTGCTGTCATGCCATCGGTTGACGTGACGGCACGAAGCGCGCACACATAGTCATATGTCCGGCTGTCGCCCATAACACCGACGCTACGCACCGGCAACAGCACGGCAAATGCCTGCCATATCTCATCATAAAGACCTTGCTTGCGTATCTCATCAAGATAAACAACATCGGCTTTTCTGAGAATCTCTAGCTTCTCTTGGGTAATCTCACCTGGAATACGAATGGCGAGACCGGGGCCAGGAAACGGATGCCGTCCGACAAACGCATCGGGGAGACCAAGCTCGCGTCCTAAGTCACGCACCTCGTCTTTAAACAATTCACGTACCGGCTCAACCAGTTTCATATTCATGCGCTCAGGTAGACCACCAACATTATGATGGCTTTTAATCGTGACACTCGGCCCGCCGGTAAAAGACACGCTTTCAATTACATCGGGATAGAGCGTACCCTGCGCGAGAAAATCCGCACCGCCAACCGCCTCTGCCTCGGCCTCAAAAACATCAATAAATGTCGCGCCAATAATCTTACGCTTTTGCTCAGGGTCAGAGACGCCATCTAGCTTGGATAAAAATAGATCAGACGCATCCCTATGAACGAGCTTGATATTATAATGGTCACGGAACAAGCCAACCACCTGCTCACTTTCGCCGGCGCGCATCATGCCCGTATCGACATAAACACAAGTCAGCTGCTCGCCAATCGCTTCATGCAACAAGACAGCCACGACAGAGCTATCAACCCCGCCAGAGAGACCGCAAATCACCCGCCCCTCACCGACCTGCGCGCGCACTTGATCAATTGCTTTTTTCTTGAAAGCCGCCATCGACCATTGCCCGTCACATCCAGCAATATTATGCGTAAAGTTCCGTAACATTTTCGCGCCATCCGGCGTATGCACAACCTCGGGGTGGAACTGCACCCCGTAAATTTTATCTGCTTCATTGGCAATGGCGGCAAAAGGGGCGTTCTCAGATGTGCCAATCACCTCAAATTTTTCCGGTAGAGCCATGACACGGTCACCATGGCTCATCCATACTTGAACTTCAGAACCCGGATTTGCAATCCCTTCAAAAAGCGGACTGGCTTTCGACAGTGACAATTTAGAACGACCAAATTCACGTTCGTTAGATGTCTCGACACGACCACCGAGCTGGGCGCATAGGGTTTGCTGACCATAGCAAATGCCAAGTATGGGTTTGCCTGATTTCAGAATTTCTTCGGGTGCGCGCGGCGTATCGATGTCTGCTACGCTATTAGGCCCACCAGACAAAATAACGGCATTAGGGTCAATTTCGGCAAATTTCTCAGAGGCACTCTGAAAAGGCACTATCTCACAATAGACACCACTTTCTCTTACACGTCGGGCGATAAGCTGGGTTACCTGACTGCCAAAATCAATAATCAGAATGCGGTCCATTTATTCTTCCGACTGCTTGGCGTTATCTGTCTCACTCTCATCTTCCTGTGAAGCATTTTCAATCATCGTTAAAAGTGTTTGTTGCTCCGCGCAATTGCCGCAAAGCTTTTCGAGACGTTTGAGGTGGATATCAGCCTCTTCAAAATCTTCCAGCGTGACGGCTGCCTCGCCTGCCCAGAGAATTGCTTGCAAGTCTTTCGGGTTAATATTGAGGCCGCGCGCGATAAGACGCAAACCCTCTGCCGGATCTTCATTGAGACTCGATAAATGCCCTTTTAGAAAAAAAGCATCGGCATTAGCTGGATTAGCAAGCAAAGATTGAGTGAGCAGAGTATCGGCCTTATCGAGCTCTTTGTTTTTGAATGCCAAATCAGCCTCGAGATAAAGCTTCTTAGATAGCACCTCCATATCGGAAGTTGCCGCCTGCAAAGGCAGAGAGACCAGAGCCATTATCGGTAAAATTAACACCAGTAAAATTAACAAACGTTTCGTCATGTCCGCACCGTATCTCCTCAACATTTTTTCACCGGCTCATTAAAGGCTTAAAGCCCAAGTCACTTAACCTTGACCGGACCCTTTGTAATTCGGGGCCTCGCGCGTGATAACCACATCATGGACATGGCTTTCCCGCAAACTCGCAGAGGACATTTTTACAAAGCTTGTATCCTTCTGAAAGCGTTCAATATTCGCAGCACCAGTATAACCCATCGCGGCACGTAACCCACCGACCAGCTGATGAATGACATCCCCAGCTTCGCCTTTAAAGGGAATTTGACCTTCAATCCCCTCAGGGACGAGTTTCATCGTGTCAGCGATATCCTGCTGAAAATATCTATCGGCAGAGCCGCGCGCCATCGCACCGACTGACCCCATACCGCGATAAGATTTATAAGACCGCCCCTGATAAAGGAAAACTTCCCCCGGGGCTTCTGTCGTGCCTGCAAGTAAAGAACCAATCATGACCGATGATGCGCCCGCCGCAATAGCCTTCGCCATATCACCGGAATATTTAATGCCGCCATCAGCAATAATACTTACCCCAGCTTTCTCAGCGACATTCACCGCATCAATAATTGCTGTTAACTGCGGCACACCGACTCCGGCAACCACACGAGTTGTGCAGATAGACCCCGGGCCGATACCGACCTTAATCGCATCAGCGCCAGCATCAATCAATGACTGCGCGCCCTCACCTGTCGCGACATTACCAGCCAGCACTTGAGTGTCGGGATAGTTTTTCTTAATCCGCGTCACCATTTCCGCCACACGCACAGAATGACCATGCGCTGTGTCAACCACAATCAAATCCGTTTCGGCAGCTATCAGAATTTCTGCGCGCTCATAGCCTTCATCACCCACCGTACTGGCGGCGGCAACCCGTAATCTGCCATGCAAATCTTTCGCCGCATTCGGGTGAAGGCGAGCCTTTTCCATATCTTTAACAGTAATCAAGCCAACGCAATTATACGCATCATCAACAACCAGAAGTTTTTCAATACGATGATAATGCAGGAGTTTTTTTGCTTCCTCATGGCTAACCGCTTCGCGCACCGTAACCAGATTTTCTTTTGTCATATAATCGGAAACAGGTTTATTCGGTTCGCTGGCAAAACGCACATCCCTATTTGTGACAATGCCAACCAGCTTGCCCGACGCTTCCGTTACAGGAATACCGGAAATTTTATGCTCAGCCATTAAGTCAAGCGCGTCGGAAAGTTTATTATCTTTTGAAATCGTAACTGGATTTACGACCATGCCGGATTCGAATTTTTTGACTTTCCGAACTTCAGCTGCTTGTTCCTCCGGCGTCATGTTGCGGTGTAACACACCCAACCCACCTGCCTGCGCCATCGCAATAGCAAGTTGTGACTCGGTAACCGTATCCATGGCTGCAGAAAGCAGAGGGATACCCAGTGTGATGGTTTTTGTCAGTTGTGTGGTTGTGTCAGCCTGAGAGGGCAAGATGTTAGAGGCCGCAGGGCGGAGCAAAACATCATCAAATGTGAGGGCTTCTTGAAAGGAATCTATATTTTTGCTCATTGCCAATATCCGATTATGACCATATTTCAATCGTCACTATTACTTGGCAAGTGTTCTTAACACCAAACATGGCTGAGGTCTAAAAAATATCTGCGTTTTTCTATTATTTTTTTCATCACTAAAAACCTCATTAATAACAAGAACTTCGACCAGAGCCAAAAAAGAGATTTTTTTATGCCTCGGGCTTACGGTCAAGGGCCCCCGGGCTTCCGGCCAAGTGCAATAACATAAAGCTCAGATGATTCTTTACGGCTGGCCTTTGGCTTTACATGTATCACACGGGTGAAGCTTTTCTTTAACTGCCCCAATAAATCCGCTTCTGTTCCACCCTGAAAGACTTTGGCGCAAAACGCGCCACCGGGCGCAAGATTTTCAATCGCAAAATAAGCTGCCGCTTCAGCCAGTGCGATGGTGCGCAAATGATCGGTATTTTTATGTCCCGTTACGGCAGCTGCCATATCTGAAAGCACGAGGTCAGGTGCGCGACCGGCAAGCTTACAAATTTCATCCGGCGCGGCATCATCCATAAAATCCATTTTCAGAATTTCAGCGCCCGCAATCATATCGACATCCTGAATATCAATACCGATAATATAAGCACCGGAATTTTTATCGGATCGCGTGCGCTTAACGGCAACTTGCAACCAGCCGCCCGGCGCGCATCCTAAATCAACGACACATTGCCCTGGTTTTAAAAGTTTATATTTATCATCAATCTCAATCAGCTTGTAAGCCGCCCGGGAACGATAGCCATCTTGCTGGGCTTGCGCGACATAAGGGTCGTTGAGCTGGCGTTCCAACCATCGGGTTGACGAGATTTTACGCCCTTTTGCAGTTTTGACTTTTGTTTTTAGTCGCCCTTCGCGCCCAGACTTGGCCATTATGCGGCTCCTTTAGTTTTTCTGCCACGCCGCATTCTTTGACGCCTCTGAGTTTTTCTTATCAATCTCAAAAGAATACCTTCCCGAATGCCTCTATCCGCAATTTTAAGTTCTTCAACTGGCCAAGTTCTTATGATGGCCTCCAATACGGCACAGCCGGACATGACCAAATCAGCTCTTTCTTTGCCGATACAGTTATTATTTTGACGTTCTTCATGCGTCATATTCATTAATGATTGAATAACAGCGATAACTTCGTCGCGCTTCATGACCGTGCCATCGACAACATTACGGTTATACTTCTTCAGCCCCTTATGAATAGCTGCAAGCGTTGTGACCGTACCCGAGGTACCAATGAGTTGAACATTGGCGAGATTATCAGTGTAAAAATTCTGTTTCTCGGCAAAGGCGCGTATCATTTTTTCGGCGTCATCTGCAATTTGTGCATAAATCTCCGACGACATGGTGGTGCCATCATATTTTTCAGATAGGCGCACCACACCCAGAGGCAAAGAAATCATATCTTGCAGCTCATATCGGCCTTTATTTAAAGACAGGCATGTGATTTCCGTACTGCCCCCACCAATATCAAACACAACAGCATGCGGAAATTGCCTGTCAAACAGCGCGCCACACCCAATTGCGGCAAGTTCAGCCTCATCCTTACCGTCGATAATCTCTAAGCGTAAGCGGGTTGCTTTTTCAATCTGGTGAATAAAAGCTTCGCCATTTTCTGCCTTTCTGCACGCTTCGGTGGCGACACAACGCACCCAGCGCACGCGGTGACGGCGAACTTTCGTTGCACAGACACGCAGAGCATCAATCGTGCGCTCCATAGCTTCGGCAGATAATTTATTTGAACGCTCCAGCCCCTCTCCCAAGCGAACAATGCGCGAAAAAGAGTCGATGACCTTAAAGCCATTGCCTTGAGGTTCAACAATTAACAAACGGCAATTATTTGTGCCAAGGTCAATTGCAGCATATTTTTCTTTGGAATGGGGTTTATGCGAGTTTCTATTGGATTTATGGCGGGTTTTTAGGGATTTAGGTGCCTGATTAACATCAATACCTACATCAATATTATTATCAGTGCCTTCATCAACTCGACCCTCTAACCCAGTATCCGTTTGTGGCGCACCATCGGGAGACAGAGGCGCATTTTCAGATATATTTAGAGCTGCATTTTCAGCTGCATTTTCAGGCAGTTTGTCAGCCATGATAGCTTTCCGTAATTATCAGCCACACAAGTGGATCGAACTTAATCGTTAGCTTGATAATAAACACGAAAATAAGATTTAGGTAGTAGATTGTGTAATTTTTGCTCAATTAAGCAAAAAAAACCTTTTAGTTGCTTAAAAATAAATAAAATGTATTTTGTTCAGTGAACCTTTTGCCACGGATACCCGTAAAGGGTGAGATGAAATATTTTGCATATATAATTAAGTACATTGATAGAATTCCGATGATGAAAACATTGCCGGAAACCGTCAAATTGTCTGTTATTGCCAGTTTCGGTGTTTTTGTCTGGTTGTTGAGTGGATTTCTTGTGCCATCCGGCCCTGCTTTGGAAGTCCCTTCAAGCATTTCAGAAAAAAACAAAAATACAGCATCCGTCAAAGTTGTCTCAAAAACAATAAACCCCGAAGACTTTAATGAAATCCTATCTTTCCGCGGATACACGCAAGCCAAAAGAAGCGTAAGTATCGCCTCTGAAACATCTGGCATTATCGAAGTGCTTCCTGTCAAAGAAGGGCAGAAAGTCAAGAAAGACGAGTTGATTTGTAAAATCCGTGTTGGCGCGCGGCAAGCTAAATTGGCAGAAGCCGAAGCGCTTATGCGAGCCAAGGAAATTGACTTTAAAGCCGCTGAAAAACTCGTTGAAAAAGGGCATTTCTCACTCAGCCGCGCCGCCGCAGCACAAGCGGCCTTTGACACTGCCAAAGCACTGGTCGCACAACGCCAGATTGAACTTGACCGTACCATGATACGCGCGCCATTTGACGGGGTCTTGGATGTTCGCCATGTCGAACTTGGGGACTTCATCACTATCGGACAGCCCTGCGGCACGGTTATTGATAAAAACCCTCTCAAAATTGTTACACAAGTTTCTGAAAAACAAGTCAGCGCCCTCAAAACCGGCGCTAAAGGCAAGGCAAAATTGGCGACTGGCGAAGTCGTCGAAGGCGTTATCAGCTATTTGGCTGAAAAAGCTGATCCGGTAACCCGTACATTCAGAATGGAAGTCGAAGTTGATAATTCGGATTATCGGCTTCGGGACGGCGTTAGCACCAATCTCGAGGTTGAAGCCGGTATCACAGAGGCTTATCTGCTCCCCCATGGTATTATCACACTTCAAACATCTGGTGATGTTGGTGTCATGACGGTTGAGAATAATCTTGCGCGGTTCCATCCCATCACAATTTTATCTGACGGCCCGGAGGGTGTCTGGATTAAAGGGCTGAAAGGCACGCAAAAATTTATTACGGTTGGACAGGAATTTGTGACTGAAGGGCAACCGCTAAAAGTCACAGAAACCAAGATTTCTCAAGATGATACCGTTATGGATGAGGCGGTAATCCAATAATGTATAATATTGTTTTATCCGCCATTGAACGCGGACGCGCCGTCATTTTTTTGATTGGCGTTATTTTCTTATCCGGCATGGCCGTGCTCATCAACATACCCAAAGAAGCCGAACCGGATATTCCCATTCCTTTTATTTATGTGTCAGTTATTCATCCGGGCATTTCACCTGAGGATGCAGAGCGTCTCATTGTCCGCCCCCTTGAAAAAGAACTCATGATGGCTGAAGGGCTGGATGAAATTCTCGGTTTTGGGGGGCAAAATTATGGCGCTGTCATCGTCAAATATGATGTTGATGTCGATGTCGATGAGGCTCTTCTTGAGACCACACGTCTTGTCGATCTCGTAAAGCCAAAATTTCCTAAGGAAAGCGAAGAACCGCTTATAAAGGAAGTTAATGTCACCGCCTTTCCTGCTCTATTCGT
Source organism: alpha proteobacterium IMCC14465 (assembly GCA_000293845.2). GTDB lineage: Bacteria > Pseudomonadota > Alphaproteobacteria > RS24 > RS24 > Micropelagius. Next base: position 224,696 of record ALYF01000002.1, read on the forward strand.
TGCTTTATCAGGGCAAGTTAGTGAACGCGAGCTTATCCGCCGCGCCAAAACACTTAAGAATGAGCTAGAAAACCTCCCCAATGTTTTAGGCGCCGATATTTTAGGCGACCGCGAGGAACAGCTTGAAGTCATCATCAATCCGGCACGCATGGAGGCTTATCAAATCTCGCATAGCGAGCTTTACGCCATTATTGCAAATAACAACCGTGTCATCCCTGCCGGACAAATGGATACAGGATTAGGTCGATTCACCATTTCTGTTCCGGGGCTATTTGAGACGGCTGAAGATGTTTTTAAACTCCCCGTCAAGGTTCGAGGCGATGCGGTTGTTACTCTCGCCGATATTGCCGAAATCAGACGGACTTTTAAAGACCAACAAACCCGCACATTTTATAATGGTGAACCGGCCTTGATTTTGAAGGTCAAACGCAAAACAGGCACGAATGTTCTGGATATGACTGAACTGGTCAGGGAAAGAACCAAAGAATATACCGCCAATTGGCCTGAAAATATTAATGTCAATTTCAGCTTTGATCAGTCTTCTCATGTCTTCAATATGATTAATTCACTGCAAAGCTCAATCGCCAATGCGATTGTGCTTGTGATGCTGATTGTTATTGGCGCGCTGGGCTTGCGCTCGGCCATGATGGTCGGCATTGCTATCCCAACAAGCTTTATGATGAGTTTTGTTCTGCTTAGCCTGTTTGGTAACTCGCTCAATATGATGGTGATGTTTTCACTTATCCTGTGTGTCGGCATATTGGTCGATAGTTCAATTGTTATTGTTGAATATGCGGACAGAAAAATGGCAGAAGGGCTAAACAGAAAAGAAGCCTATGCGCGCTCCGCACAGCGCATGTTTTTTCCTATCTTGTCATCTACAGCCACAACACTGGCGGCTTTCACACCGCTATTATTTTGGCCGGGCGTTTCCGGGGAGTTCATGAGCTACCTCCCGCGTACGTTGATTTTTGTTCTCACATCTTCACTTGTGATGGCGCTTTTCTTTCTGCCCGCTATTGGCGGTCTTTACGGCAAGACGGAACAGGCTGGTGACGCAACACTCTCTGCCCTATCTGCTGAAAACCCTGAACTTATGATTGATAGCAACACCTTCACAGGAAAATATTTGATGGTTTTGGAGCGTTTGATGGTGAACCCACTCCGAACTTTCATTGCCCTGATATTGATTTTTGCTTCTATCATTTCGGTCTATAGATTTTTCGAAAAAGACACGCTGTATTTTGCCGAGATTGAACCCAGACAGGCGATAGTTCTTGTTCGTGCGAGAGGTAATCTTTCGCTGGACGACACTGAGAGATTAACGCGTTCGGTTGAAAAAGAAGTCATGCAGATCAAAGGTATTCAGGCTGCCTTGACGCAATTTGGGCCAAATATCGCCTATGGTGACTCTGGCAATAATGTAAATCCAACAGACCTCGTTGGTTCAATTTTTATTGAATTTCAGCATTTTGCAGTCCGTGAAAGCTCTGTAGAAATTATTAAAAAAATCAAAGACCGTACGAAAGATTTTCCGGGTATAATTGTTGAAATCCGCGAACAAGAAGATGGCCCGCCCATCGGAAAAGATATTCAGCTTGAAATCAGGTCGAATAATTATGAAGGCTTGATTGAAATCGCCGAAAAGGCGAACGCGAAATTTAAAAGTCTCGATGAATTGCTAACTGATGTTGAAGATAATCGCTCTTCCCCCGGCATTGAGTGGAAGATTGATGTCGATCGCGAAAAAGCGGGGCTCTTTGGGGCAGATATATCCACCGTCGGCGCCATGGTACAAATGATAACTAATGGTGTTGAGTTGGGAACTTATCGGCCTATTGATGCCGATGATGAAGTGGAAATCCGCATTCGATACCCTGAAGAATACCGCGACATTAAAAACATGGATAGCCTGCGCGTAAACACCCAAATGGGGAGTGTACCGATAAGTAACTTTGTCAGCCGCTCAGCCGACCAACGCAAAATCCAGATTGACCGGACAGATGGCTATCGGCAAGTCACTGTAAAAGCCAATGTGCTTATCAACCCGGTTACGAATGAGAAATACCCAATTGCGGAAGCTATGTTGGAACTTCAAAACTGGCTGGATGAACAGGATTTTGGGCCAGAATATCTCTTTCGTTTTCGCGGCAGTAGTGAAGAAGAAGAAGCTGCCGCCGGCTTTCTTGGCAATGCAATGCTCGGTGGTTTAGCGCTCATGTTTGTTATTCTGCTCCTGCAGTTTAACAGTTTCTACTATGCTATTTTGACACTCACGACAGTTGCCTCATCCAGCATCGGGGTTCTTATCGGGCTAATGATGACTGGTGAGCAATTTATTGTGGTTTTCTCAGGCGTTGGGATTGTCGCTCTGGCTGGCATTGTGGTGAATAATTCAATCGTCTTAATTGATACACATCAGCGGCTTGAAAAATCCGGTATGGATTTGAAAGAAGCTGTCCTGCGGGCTGCCGGACAAAGAATCCGCCCTATTCTCATCACCACAGGTACAACGATTATCGGCCTATTACCGATGGCGATGGGCATCAGCCTTAATATTTTCACCCGCGCGATTGAATTAAATAATCCAATTTCAGCATGGTGGACGAATATGTCGATTTCGATTGTTTTTGGTCTCGGCTTTTCAACTATTTTAACGCTGATTACCATTCCGGTTCTCATTATGTTGCCGAGTTATCTTCGCAAGGAAATCCTGCCCAAGTTCAAACAGCAATATGCCGTTCTCAGAAATGGTTAAATTAAGATTTTAAGCTGCGCGTTCCACTTGACGATATTTCAAAACCGCAAGCGGAATGCTCAACAAATACGCGACACATAAGATTAAAATCATAATCCACGGAAAAGTGGATAAGGCGCCAGCAAGAAGACCAAAAGACAAAATAATAGAAATCAGATAGACGCGCGGAACTCTGAATTTAAGATTCTTAAGCGAAAATGTCGGGATGCTACTGACCATGAGCAATGAAATAACAACAACCAGACAGGCAATGGGCGTCACCCAAACAGACATCTCAAACCCTAAAAAGGACAAATAAAAGGGAGATAGCACCATCACACCCGCAACAGGTGATGGAACACCGACAAAGAAGTTTTGCGTCCAAGCCGGACGTGCGCTTTTCTCAGTCTCAGATGCTTCTTGCAGGACATTAAATTTAGCCAGCCGCAAAGCAGCACAAACTGCATATAAAATCACAGCCAACCAGCCAAGCCGGCCTATCTCGTTTAGTAGCCAGAGATAAATCATCATGATCGGCACAATACCGAAATTGAAAAAGTCTGCTAAGGAGTCGAGCTGCCCACCAATTTTACTTTCGGCTTTGAGCGCGCGGGCAACCCGCCCGTCTATCGCATCAAGGAAAGCGGCTAGGAAAACAAACTCAACCGCCAACTCATAACGCCCCTCCAGCGCAAAGCGAAAAGCATTCAATCCGGCACATAGCGCCAGCGTGGTAATGATGCTTGGAACAAGCGTTCGGAAATAGACAAAATTGCCCTGTTTTTCAGTATGTTTTTCGTCTTGTTTAACATCCAGCTTCTCACCGGATTTAGAAGTTGATTTTTTAATGAGATTATCAGCCTTTCGAGCTGCCCTTATGACCTAAATTGAAACCTATTAAATTGGATGAGCGATACGTTGAACCTGATTATCCGCATCGGCCAAATCAGCCATGATGGTTTCACCACCCAGAACCTGTTGACCGACAGTCACTAGCGGTGCAATGCCTTCCGGCAAATATACATCCACGCGACTACCAAATCGAATGAGACCAAATCGCTCTCCAGTTTTGAGGCTCTCGCCTTCCTCAACCCAACACAAAATCCGCCGCGCGACGAGACCTGCAATTTGAACAACGACCATTTCTTTACCGTCGGGGAGTTCCAGCAAAAGTGACTGGCGTTCATTTTGATCGCTGGCTTTTTCCAAATCCGCGCTCAAAAACTTACCCGTGCGATAAAGTGATTTTTTAATCTTTGCCGAATGCGGCACACGATTAATATGACAGTTAAATACGTTCAAAAAGATAGAAATCCGTGTCATTGGCGTTTCGCCAAGCTCAAGCTCCTGTGGCGGCACTGCTTGTGTAATCATATTCACAACACCGTCAGCCGGGCTGACAACTAGGCCTTCTTGGTCAGGCACATATCTCAGCGGGTCTCTAAAGAAATAGGCACAAAAGATTATGCCGATAACACCAATCCAGCCCAGAAAAGTCGCTACGAAGAACAAGCCGACAGTCGCAATGGCAAAAATAAGAATAAATCTATATCCCTCCGGATGTATCGGTAATATCAGGGATAGAAAATTATGCATTTAAAGCTCCTTCTTATTCTGGCATTTATAATAGCACGCTTTTAGCGTCAGATATTTTAACATCTGTGATTTGTCAGAATCATTATTAAGTCCTGATACTATACTAAACTGAGGTTTTTTTATGACCAAGTCTGTTTGTGTTTTTTGTGGTTCAAGAGACGGTAGCAAACCTGAATTTCAGGATATTGCCGATGAATTAGGCCGTTCACTCGCCAAATCCGGCATAAACTTGGTTTATGGCGGTGGTCAAGTCGGTCTGATGGGGCGGCTCGCACGCGCCGCATTAGCCGAAGGCGGGCATGTAACCGGTATTATTCCTGAATTTCTAAACAAGCGCGAAATACGATTTGATGAAGTCTCTTTGGTGATAGAGACCAAAACCTTGCGTGATAGAATAAAGCAAATGGAAGAACACTCAGATGCATTTATCGTTCTGCCCGGTGGAATTGGGACACTGGATGAATTAATGCAGATGTTCACAATGAATCTTTTAAGGCAACAGAACAAACCGATTTACATAATTAATCTAAACGGTTTTTGGGACCCCTTCTTCACCATGATGGATGCTTTTCAAGATGCTGGATTTATCTATCCCGGCAGTCGGGATTTGTTGCAGGTGTGCGCAACACTCAACGACGTTATGACAGCCTTAAAAGACTAAAATCACGTTAATTGCCTTACGCAGGATTGGGCGAAACGCCTTCTTTCAAAAGCTTATAGACAATGCTGTCATGCAAGGCTTGAAAGCTTGCCGCTACAATATTCTCAGAAACACCAACCGTCCGCCATGAATGCCCTTCACCATCGGCACTTTCAATCAGCACGCGCGTTACCGCGCCAGTTCCGGTGTTAAGAATGCGCACTTTAAAATCAACAAGCCGCATATCTGTCAAATAAGGCGCATATCTTCTCAAATCAGAGCGAATAGCCATATCTAAGGCATTAACAGGTCCATTGCCCTCACCCGTCGTTGTGACGCTCTGCCCATCAATATTCAAACTGACTTCAGCCGTGGCGCGTGGTTCGGGATTGGCTTCATCCCAAACAACCTTCACCTCGTAATTCTGAACATTAAAATAGGTGGGCAAAGTGCCAAGCATTTCATGCGCCAGTAATTCAAAGGATGCACCTGCGCTATCAAAACTATAGCCCTCAAGCTCTTTATGCTTAATGCCGGAAAGAATACGCTCAACAGCTGAATTATCTTCCCCGACAGAAATTCCAGCCGATTCGAGACGTGCCAGAATATTACTGCGCCCCGCCTGATCAGAGACCAGAATAATCCGCGCATTCCCAACGAGTTCCGGATCAACATGCTCATAGGTTGACGGGTCTTTCATCACGGCTGAAACATGAATCCCACCCTTATGCGCAAAGGCGTTATCGCCGACATAAGGCGCATGGCGATTAGGCGTACGATTGAGAATATCATCAAGCAACAAAGAGGTTTTTTTAAGTTTATTCAAATTCGCAATATCAATGCCGGTTTTATATTTATCGGCATAACCGGGCTTTAACAGCAGGCTTGGAATTAGCGAGACCATATTTGCGTTACCACAGCGCTCCCCCAGACCATTCAGAGTGCCCTGCACCTGACGAACACCGCCATCAATCGCCGCAAGGGAATTGGAGACCGCGTTTTCGGTATCATTATGCGCGTGGATGCCTAATTTATCACCCGGGAAGCGAGCCATTAGTGCCGTGACAATATCATAGACATCGCCCGGCAGCGTGCCGCCATTCGTATCGCATAAAACTGCCCAGCGGGCGCCCGCTTCAAGGGCTGTCTCGATACAGGACATCGCATAATCTGGATTGGCCTTATATCCATCAAAGAAATGCTCACAGTCAATCATGGCCTCTTTGTCGCGCTCTAAAATGGCCTTCACGCTTTCGGAAATACATGCGAGGTTTTCTTCCAGACTGATATTCAACGCGACATCAACATGGTAGTCCCAGCTCTTCGCCACCAGACACACGGCTTGCGCCTCAGCATCCAGAATTTGCGCCAGCCCCGGATCATTTGCCGCTGACCTGCCCGCACGTTTGGTCATACCGAAAGCCGTCATTTTTGCATGTGAGAGATGAAGCGGGGTGGCAAAAAAATTCGTATCTGTCGGATTGGCACCAGGATAGCCACCTTCGACATAATCCAGCCCCAACTCATCAAGCGTTTTGGCAATAGTGATTTTATCATCGACAGAGAAATCAACGCCAGCCGTCTGCTGTCCGTCTCTCAGAGTTGTGTCAAATAAGTAGAGCCGTTCAAGGCTTTTATCTTCACTCATTGTCTCAATAATTATCCCTCGAGACGATTCTTGACATGCGTCGGGCCGATAAGCAACAGCAGGTTTTTCATTTCAGGGCCATGCGACTGACCCGTCATGGCTTTACGCAGGGGCATGAAAAGCTCTTTGCCTTTACGCCCGGTAGATTGTTTAAGCTCTGATGTCCAGCTTGACCAGCTTGTTTCATCCCAAGGCTCGGCAGGCAAACAGGCAAGTGCCATATCGAGATAATCTCGGTCTTCAGCATCAATCACACTTTCAACAGGACCTTGAATAATCTGCCAAAGCCCAACAGCATCTTCTAGTCTATCGATATTCCCCTTCACCGTATCCCAAAACAACATACCGGCCTGCTCATCCTCATAGGTCACGCCAAGGTGAGATAATTTGTCGGCAACTCTTTCGAAAGGCAGGTGTTGAAGAAGTTTCACATTCAACCGCTGCAACTCAGCAGGGTCGAAACGCGCAGGCGCACGCCCTAATCGCGTTAAGTCAAACCCCGCAATAAGTGCCGCCATATCCGAATGAGTTTCCACCGGATCAGGCGTGCCAAGGCGGGCAATCAGACTGTTAATTGACATTGGGTCAATGCCGTCTTCTCTGAGGGATTCGAGGGATAATGATCCAAGTCTTTTTGACAGCGCGCTCCCATCTGCCATGACCAATAATGGATGATGCGCAAAAACTGGTATAATGGCATCCTGCCCGGCAAGAGCCATAATCAATTCAATTTGAGCCGCAGAATTTGTGACATGGTCTTCGCCGCGAATAATATGTGTGATGTTAAAATCGAGGTCATCAACCACGCTGGGCAAGGTATAGAGATATGTTCCGTCTGCGCGCACCAATACAGGGTCAGACAGGCTCGACGTATCCACAAGCTGGTCGCCGCGCACCAAATCCTGCCAGCTAACCTTATTACCGGATAATTTAAAACGCCAATGAGGTGTTCTGCCTTCTGCCTCAAGTTTAGCTTTCTCGTCATCGCTCAACTCAAGCGCCGCGCGGTCATAGACTGGCGGCTTGCCTCTGGCACGTTGACGCTTACGCTTTAAGTCCAACTCGTCCGGCGTTTCATAACACGCATAGACAAGCCCCATATCTTTTAGCTTCTCAAATGCCTCATCATAAGCATCAAAGCGGTCAGATTGCTTGGCGGTCAAATCATGCGGCAGGCCGAGCCAAGCTAAATCCTCAATAATACCCTGCGCGAAAGCCTCGGTAGATCTTTCTGCATCAGTATCATCCAAGCGCAGCATGAATTGCCCCCCATTGGCTTTGGCATAAAGCGCGCAAAACAGAGCTGTTCGGGCATTACCAACATGGAGACGACCGGTCGGACTTGGCGCAAAGCGGGTGATGATTGACATGTATAAACCTTTCTTCAGCCCTTAAGGCGCGCGTTTCTGAAACCGTTTGTAATCGGATAACGACGGTCCCGTCCAAAGTTTCGGTGACCTATTTTGACACCTGGCGCGGCCTGACGCCGCTTATATTCTGAAATATATAACAAATGCTCAATGCGTTTTACAGTATCGGGGTCATGCCCGCGCGCAACGATGTCGTCAAAACCCAGTTCCTCTTCAACAAGCCCTGACAATATATCATCCAGCTCATCATAAGGCGGCAGACTATCTTCATCTTTCTGATTATCGCGTAATTCTGCCGTTGGCGGTTTTTCGATAATGGAAACCGGAATGACCTTACCCTTTTGCCCCAACGCACCCACAGGAAAGTGTGCATTCCGCCATGCACAAAGGGCAAAAATTTCAGTTTTATAAATATCTTTAATCGGATTAAAGCCACCATTCATATCGCCATAAAGCGTAGAATAACCAACAGATACTTCTGACTTATTACCTGTTGTGACGACCATGGAGCCAAATTTATTGGAAAGTGCCATGAGTAACGTGCCGCGTAAACGTGACTGAATATTCTCTTCTGTAATATCATTCGGTAAGTCACCAAATAGTGGCGACAATGCTCCTTCAAGACTTCCAACACCCTCTTCAATCGAAACCTCGTCCAGTTGCACACCCAGTAATTCTGCGCATTCTTTTGCGTCGTCGAGGCTTTCCTGAGAGGTAAATTTAGACGGCAACATAATACAATGAACGCTTTGTGGCCCCAGAGCATCTGCCGCCAGTGCCGCGCAAATCGCACTATCAATACCGCCAGACAGGCCAAGCAAAACTGATGGAAAGCCGTTTTTGCGCACATAATCCCGCAGGCCGAGCATTGCCGCCTGATAGGTCGCCGCCAGACCATCTTCTAGCGCAGTTTTTTGGTCACTCAAACAGGTGGCAGTCCCCGACGTTAAAGACCATGTGGTATGTGAAATATCTTCCTGCCAAGCCGGTAATTGCACCTGCACGTCACCTGCTGCCGACATTACAAAACTTGCACCATCAAAGACCAACTCGTCCTGACCGCCCAGCTGGTTCACATAGACCAGCGGTAATTGAGTTGCGTGGCATCGTTCAACCGCATGTGCGCGCCGCTTTTCAGCTTTGCCTGTTTCATAAGGCGAGCCATTGGGGGATATTAAAATTTGCGCGCCACATGACTTCAAATGCGCGCACACATCCTCAAACCATATATCCTCACAAATCGGCAAACCGATTTTCAACTCTCCTAAAGATGTTGAAACTGTGACAGGGGCTGGTAATGAACCTGCGCTAAATAAGCGTTTTTCATCAAAAACAGAATAATTAGGCAAATGCACCTTGTGGCGGATATGAGCGCGCCCATTTTCCGCAACCATGACGCTATTATAAAGCGCGCCATCTTCCTCATAGGGCAGACCAAAAATATAGGCTGGGCCGCCATCTGCGGTTTCGGCAACGAGGTCATCTGCAGTCGCTTTGATGTAATCTACAAAGGCACGCTTCATCACAAGGTCTTCAGGTGGATAGCCGCATAAAAATAACTCACCCGCGACAACGAAATCCGAACCTGCTTCTGCAGCTTCGGCGCGTGCCGCACGCAATAAATCAGCATTGCCGGAGACATCTCCAACCTTGGGATTAAGCTGTGCCAGCGTTATGGATATTTTTTCTTCCATAGCAGGTATTTAGCGTTAGTCAGGGCTGAGAACAACCCTAACCTCCTCCCCCTTGAATTTTGTCTAAAAAGCTGACAAAAGAAAGTTGATTGTTGGAAAACCTAAATAGGTTAGAGACATAATAGGTTAGATAAGGTTACAAGATGAACTGGTCTCCAGATAGTTGGCGCGATAAGCCTGTAAAGCAGGTGCCGACTTATGATGATGAAAAAGCGCTCAAGGACGTAGAAGAACGCCTTGCTGGCTTTCCCCCTCTGGTTTTTGCGGGTGAAGCTAGAAACTTAAAGAGCCAACTGGCAAATGTCTGCAATGGCGATGCGTTTCTGCTGCAAGGCGGGGATTGCGCCGAAAGTTTTGCCGAGCATCAAGCTGATTATATTCGCGACACGTTCCGCGTCATGCTTCAAATGGCTGTGGTGCTGACCTTCGGTGCAAAACTTCCCGTTGTTAAAGTCGGACGTATTGCCGGACAATTCGCAAAACCACGTTCAGCCGATACTGAAGTTCTTGATGGGGTGGAATTGCCCAGCTATCGCGGCGACATTATTAACGGTATCGAGTTCACACCAGAAGCACGTGTTCCAGACCCAACACGACAAATTTCTGCTTATAGACAGGCGGCGTCTACATTAAATCTGCTCCGCGCCTTTGCCAAAGGTGGCTATGCCGACTTAAATGAAGTGCATCGCTGGAATCTCGGCTTTGTTGCTGAAAGCCCTCAAGGTGAACGCTACCAGGAAATCGCTAACCAAATTGATGCCGCGATGAGCTTCATGAATGCGTGTGGGATTAACAGCATGACTGCGCCGCAAATGGGCATGGTAGATTTCTATACCAGCCATGAGGCGCTGTTGCTTGTTTACGAACAGGCATTGACCCGCCTCGACAGCACCAGCGGTGATTTTTACGACACATCCGCGCATATGCTTTGGATTGGTGATCGTACCCGCCAGCCAGATAGCGCACATGTTGAATTTTTATCCGGTATTAAAAACCCAATTGGGTTGAAATGCGGCCCAAGCCTCGACCCGGAAGAATTGATAGTTCTCTTGGATAAGCTGAACCCAGAAAATGAACCGGGGCGGATCACGCTTATTTCCAGATTTGGCCATGACAAGGTCGAGGAGCATCTTCCGGCTCTTATTAGAAAAGTCGAGTCCGAAGGCCGTAAAGTTGTCTGGTCTTGTGACCCAATGCACGGCAATACCATCAAAGCTTCCAATGGCTACAAGACGCGTCCCGTTGATCGTATTCTCACAGAAGTCGAACAGTTTATCAGCGTACATCAGGCAGAAGGCACAAATCCCGGCGGCATTCATTTTGAAATGACAGGCCAAAATGTAACCGAATGTTTGGGCGGCGCGCAGGCGATTACGGAAGCGGATTTATCCAGCCGTTATCACACACATTGCGATCCACGTTTGAACGGTTCACAGGCTCTGGAGCTTGCTTTCCTTATCAGTGAAAAGCTGAAACGCCGCCGCGAAGAAAATTTTAAAGTCGCTTAGTCACGTTTTTAGCTGACAGGCTGCTTCATCGTGACCAGCTCTTCTGCTGCAGTCGGGTGAACGGCAATGGTCGCATCAAATTGTGCCTTCGTCGCTCCCATTTTCACCGCAATGCCAAAGGCTTGAATCATTTCGCCGCTATCAGGGCCAACAATATGCAGACCAAGAACTTTATCTGTCGCGCGGTCAATTATCAGCTTCATGAGCGTTTTCTCATCTCGGCCTGATAATGTGTGTTTCATCGGGCGGAATACAGATTTGTATATATCCACCTCAAACTTTGCCGCGCGCGCCTCTTCTTCAGTCATGCCGACTGTCCCGACTGGTGGCTGAGAGAAAACAGCTGTAGGTATATTTGAATAATCCACAGCTAGCGGATTATTGTTAAAAACGGTTTCAGCAAAAGCCGCCCCTTCCCTGATGGCTATAGGTGTAAGCTGACTTCGGTTCGTCACATCGCCCACCGCATAAATATTATCTACCGAGGTTTGGGAATAGGCATCCACTTTAATTTCACCATCTGAACCAAGCGCGACACCCACATCTTCCAGCCCCAGACCAGCGACATAAGGCACGCGGCCCGTCGCATACATAACACAGGATGTTTTCCGGCTTGTGCCGTCTTTCAAGGTAACCTCATAACCCGCCCCCTTTTTTCGAATAGAGGTGATGTCATTATTGGTGAGAATATCGACGCCTTTTTTGACCATTTCATCTTGAACATGAGTACGAATATCGCCGTCAAAGCCGCGAAGAATCTCTTCACCGCGATAGACAAGCGTGACATCAGCACCCAGCCCGTTAAAGATGCCTGCAAATTCAATGGCGATATAACCGCCACCGACGATCACAATTTCTGAAGGAAAACGCTCTAGGTGAAAAGCCTCATTAGAGCTAATGGCATGTTCAATGCCTTCAATTTCAGGCATATAAGGCGTCGCACCAACCGCAATCAGAATATAATTAGCCCTAATTTCCTGCCCATCCAGCATCACAGTATGGGCATCCTTTAAAACAGCTCTGCCATTTAAAATTTCCACCCCTGACGCTTCAAGATTGCGCATATAAATTTTATTCAGCCGATCAATTTCGACGTCTTTATTCGCAATAAGGGTCTGCCAATCAAATGACCGTGCGCCGACATCCCAGCCAAAGCCAACTGCATCTTCAAACTCTTCAGCAAAATGACTCGCGTAAACAAATAATTTTTTCGGCACACACCCCCTAATCACACATGTGCCGCCGACACGGTATTCTTCAGCAATAGCAACTTTTGCCCCATGCGATGCACTCATGCGTGCGGCGCGAACCCCGCCGCTACCCGCACCAATAACAAACAAGTCATAATCAAAACTCATAAGTCACCAAATTCCTTCAAACCATTTTCACAGGCAAGCACAGCACCGGTTGCTAAACCTAAAAACAAACCATGCTCAACAACACCCGGTATATTCAACAAAGCCTCAGATAAAGACGAAGCATCCTCAATCAACCCCAGAGCGCAATCATAAATATAATGCCCACCATCGGTCACAACCGGATTATCTCCACCACGCAGAGCCACCTCACCAGATAGCCCATTCATGCTAATCACCTCGCAAATCATCTGCGCCGTTGTTTCATGCGCAAACGGATTAACTTCCACTGGCAAGGGAAAGACTCCAAGACGATCCACAAGCTTGCTGTCATCAGCAATCACAATCATCCGCGCCGAGGCCGCAGCAACAATCTTTTCTCTGAGGAGTGCCGCCCCGCCGCCCTTAATCAGCGTCAAACCTGCATCCATTTCATCGGCGCCATCAACCGTTAAATCAAGCCCGCCCAGCTCATCAAGATTTGCCAATGGTATATTAAGCGCCATCGCCTGTTGGCGCGTTTCTTCTGACGTCGGAACGCATATGACATCAAGCCCTGCCGCACATTTCTCACCAAGTCCGGCGACAAAATGTTTCGCCGTTGACCCCGTGCCAAGCCCCAGCCTCATACCCGGGACAACAAGTTCTAAAGCTCGAAAAGCCGCTTTTTTTTTCAAATCATCGCTTTTAGATGTCATTTTTGAACTGTTCTTTTCTAATCATTTCCCAAGCACTGTTAATAATCGCCATTCGGTCATTCGCCAAGTGCAGAATCTCAACAGGTACACCGCGTGCTTGCAACTGGTCGGGGTGGTTTTCACGTGAGGCGTTTAACCAGGCTGTGCGGGCCATATCAAAAGAAGCGTTTGGCTCTATCCCCAGCACGGCAAATGGGTCAAAAATATCAGGATTATGGCGCGCATGTATACGTGTGAAGTCCACTTCAGTAAGCGCAAAGTTTTCGGCAACACATCTTAGAAAAGCGTCTTCAGCGTGATTTAACGTCCCATCGGCATAGGCGATGTAAAACAGCGCATCCAGAACATCCTCGCAAACTTTCGGACGGTCAGCAAAAATATCAGCCACCTGACGCGCATAGGCTTCAAAACCCGCCACATCTTCCTGTGCCAGCTTGTAGACACGGGCAACATTGCGTTGCTCACCTTCCGGTACCCGGCAAATCCGGTAAAACGCATCCACCTCAACAGGAGAGACAATACCATCCGCCTTTGCCATTTTTGCTGATAAGGCAATCAGTGCGATCGTAAAAGCGACTTCTTTATCCAGCTCACGGTCAAAAGCATAATGCCCAGCAACCGTGCCGGCGACGGCTCCTAAAGGCCCGCCTAGATAAGCACCGACAACAGCACCAGCAAATTTTCCCCAAATCGACATGATGGCAGATTATCAGCTTTCGCAAAATGAGTCAGGCATAAGCCTCATGCTTTATAGGAAAGTATCGGCGCCATCCATTTTTCGCAAATTTCAAGCGTCATGCCTTTGCGTTCAGCATAATCGGCGACCTGATCGCGGTTAATTTTACCAACACCAAAATAAGCACTCTCAGGATGGCTAAAGTAAAGCCCCGAAACAGCAGCCCCCGGCCACATGGCAAAGCTTTCCGTTAGCGTTAGCCCGATAGCGGCTTCAGCATCCAGCAACTCAAACAATGTACCTTTTTCAGTATGGTCTGGCTGTGCCGGATAACCAGCAGCGGGGCGAATACCTGTAAATGCTTCATTAATCAGCGCCTCATTATCAAGCGCCTCGTCAGGTGCATAACCCCAAAGCTCTGTCCGCACACGTTGATGCATACGCTCGGCAAAGGCTTCCGCCAATCGGTCTGCAAGGGCTTTTGACATAATAGAACTGTAATCGTCACCATCGGCTTCAAATTTTTTGGCAACATCATCTTCACCATGACCGGAGGTCACCGCGAAGCCGCCAATATAATCCGGCTTACCACCCACGGGTTGGATGTAATCCGAGAGCGCAAAATTCGGACGATTATTTGTACGAAGCATTTGCTGGCGCAAAGTGTGCAAGCGTGCCAATTCAGCGTCTCGGGTTTCATCCTCATAGACAATAATGTCATCGCCATCGCGCGCAGCCGGCCAGAAACCTATAACCGCCTTGGCCGTTAACCATTTTTCATTGATCATTTTATCCAGCATATCATTGGCATCTTTGAACAAACTCGTCGCGGCTTCCCCAACAACATTATCCGACAAAATAGCTGGGTAACGTCCGTGCAAATCCCAACTCTGGAAGAAAGGCGTCCAATCAATATAGTCGCGCAACTCAGCTAAATTATAATCCTCAAATACTTTCGTCCCCAAAAAGGACGGTGTGACGGGTGTTACATCATCTCCTTTAAAGGCATTTGCACGCGCCTTCTCTATCGGGCAACGTTTATCCTCACTGCGCCCCCGCGCATGTTTTTCTGCCATGTCTTCATAATCAGACCGGATTTCTTTGCAATAATCCTCAGATGTTTCTTCCGACAAAAGGCGACTGGCAACACCCACAGCACGGCTGGCATCGGTGACATAAACCGTCTGCCCGCGCTCATAATTCGGATTAATTTTCACTGCCGTATGAATTTTTGAGGTTGTCGCACCACCAATGAGGAGCGGAATATTCAAACCACGACGTTCCATTTCGGCAGCGACATGGCACATTTCATCAAGGCTTGGTGTAATCAGACCCGAAAGACCGATAATATCAACCTGCTCTTCAACAGCCCGATCAATAATATCATTGGCTGGCACCATGACGCCCATATCAATCACGTCAAAATTATTACACTGCAAAACAACACCGACAATATTTTTGCCAATATCATGCACATCGCCCTTAACCGTTGCCATCAATACCTTGCCCTTACTTGAGGACTGAATATTGGCACCCGCTTTTTGCGCCTCTTCTTTTTCCTTATCCATAAAGGGTTCTAAATAAGCCACAGCTTTTTTCATAACGCGCGCAGATTTCACCACTTGCGGCAAAAACATTTTGCCATCACCGAATAAATCACCAACCCTATTCATACCGTCCATTAAAGGGCCTTCAATCACATTCAGCGGGCGGTCAAAGCCTTGGCGGGCAAGCTCCGTGTCTTCTTCAATAAAATCACCAATACCATTCACCAGCGCATGCATCAGCCTTTCGGGAACAGACCCTTCCCGCCAGCTTAAATCAGCTTCCTGCTTGGCACCGCCCTGCCCCAAAAACCCTTCGGCAACTTTGAGCAAATGGTCAGTGGCATTATCATTGGCATTGAGCAAGACATCCTCAACGGCAGATTTTAAATTTGCGTCAATATCTTCGTAAATGGCGAGCTGACCCGCATTTACAATTCCCATATCCATGCCCGAATGAATGGCGTGGTAAAGAAATGCTGAGTGCATGGCCTCGCGAACCGCATCATTACCACGGAATGAAAAGGAAATATTCGACACCCCACCCGACACATGCGCGCCGGGAAGCTCTTGACGGATTCTTTTGGTCGCCTCAATAAAATCGACAGCATAATTATTATGCTCTTCAATACCGGTAGCCACGGCAAAAATATTCGGATCAAAAATAATATCTTCGGGCGGGAAGCCAACCTCATCCACCAGCAAATGATAAGAGCGCTTACAAATTTCAAATTTTCTATCTGCCGTGTCAGCCTGCCCTTGCTCGTCAAAAGCCATAACAATCACAGCTGCGCCATAGCGTAAACATAAGCGCGCATGTTCAAGAAACTCTGCCTCCCCTTCCTTCAGAGAAATAGAATTTACCACTGCTTTGCCTTGAACGCATTTAAGCCCGGCCTCAATAACCGACCATTTGGAGCTATCAATCATCACCGGCACACGCGCAATATCAGGCTCAGTCGCGGCGAGATTCAGAAACTTAGTCATGGCGGCTTCACTGTCGAGCATGCCTTCATCCATATTCACATCAATGATTTGCGCACCATTCTCGACTTGCTGGCGCGCGACATCTAATGCCGCCTCATAATCATTGTCTGTGATGAGCTTTCTGAACTTTGCAGAACCGGTAACATTTGTACGCTCCCCGATATTCACAAAACGGATATCCTCCGTCATGGTAAAAGGCTCAAGACCGGATAGACGTAAGCGTTTATCAATTTCAGGGATTGGGCGCGGGTTATTTTGCCCAGCAGCAGTTGAAATCGCTGCGATATGGTCAGGTGTAGTCCCGCAACAACCACCCAAAATATTCACCAATCCCGACTCGGCAAATTCACCAACAATGGATGCCATTTCTGCGGCCATCTGGTCATATTCGCCAAATTCATTCGGGAGACCCGCATTGGGATAAATACAAATATTCGTATCAGCGATACGAGCTATCTCAGCAACATAGGGGCGCATTTCCTCAGCACCCAACGCACAGTTCAAACCAACAGAAAAAGGCTTACAGTGCTTAATAGAATTCCAGAAAGCTTCCGTCGTCTGACCGGAAAGCGTTCTTCCAGAACGGTCCGTAATCGTACCCGACACCATGAGGGGGAGCCTTATGCCGGTTTCATCAAATACTGATTGAACACCATGCAAAGCCGCCTTTGCATTGAGCGTATCAAATACCGTTTCAACAATAATAATATCCGCGCCACCTTCTATCAGGCCACGTGTCGCCGCCGCATAAGCTTCGACAAGCTCGTCATAATGAACATTTCTCATACCGGGGTCATTGACATCCGGCGATATGGAGGCCGTCCGATTAGTTGGCCCCAATGCACCAGCCACATAGCGCGGGCGTGATGGGTCAGCCGCCTCAAAGGTATCACACGCCTCTCTTGCAAGCTTTGCCCCAATAACATTCATCTCATAGGCAAAATTTTCCAACTCGTAATCTGCTTGAGCAATCGTGGTAGAGGAGAAAGTATTGGTCTCCAAAATGTCCGCACCCGCCTCAAGATAAGCAGTGTGAATATCACGTATCATATCAGGCTGGGTGAGTGACAACAGGTCGTTATTGCCCTGCAAATCGACATGAAAATCAGCGAAACGGCTACCGCGATAAGTCGCTTCATCGGGCTTATGACGCTGAATCATCGTCCCCATTGCCCCATCAAGCGTCAGGATACGTTGTTCCGTTAAGCGTGGCAGTTCAGCTATTCTTTTTTCGCGATTCCAACTCATGACTGAAACTCTGACTTGTTAATATGGGGGGGGTTAGCATTGGACGCCGTGCCCAAATTAAGCGCGCCGCATACAGCTTTCGTAACCGCAACTTGGTTTAGCGTATAAAAATGTAAATTCTCAAAACCGTTATTGAGCAAATCACGGCATTGTTCTGTTGCCACCTCAATAGCAAGCGCGCGACGGCTTTCCAAATCATCATCCAGACCGGCGAATTTATTTTTCATCCATTCCGGTACAGATGCACCACAGGCTTCAGACATCCGCAACACACCTTTGAAATTTGTGGTCGGCATAATGCCCGGAATGACAGGAATGTTAATCTGATTGTCATCAAGCACATCACGAAAACGATAATATTGCTCCGTGTCGAAAACAAATTGCGTGATTGCACGGCTCGCCCCCGCATCAATCTTGGCTTTAAGAAGATCAATATCGGTTTGCATATTGCCGGATTCAGGATGAATTTCAGGATAGGCACTAACCGTAATATCAAACCCGCCACGCCGCGCAAGAGTTTCAACAAGCTCAACAGAGCCTTGATAGCCATCCGGATGCGGGCTGAAAGCCTCCATATCCGGCATGTCACCACGAAGAGCAACAATATGCTTAACACCTGCTTTTGCGTAATCCTCAATAACCTCGTCCACCTCAGATTTGGAGGCCGCCACACAGGTCAGATGCGCCGCCGGACTTAAATCGGTTTCAGACACCAAATGCTTGACGCAATTATGCGTTCGCTCACGCGTTGACCCACCAGCTCCATAAGTAATCGACACAAAATCTGGCCCGATAGTGGCAAGCTCATTAACAACTTCCCATAACTTCTTTTCAGCCTCAGCCGATTTAGGTGGAAAAAATTCAAATGATATAGAGGTCATATTCTTCATTTCTATCGTTTGGTCTATCGTTTAATCTATTGTCTGTTCTGTTTGTCGAGATTTAAAACCGAGACATTACTTTTGACACCAGACCATATCGTCACTGTCAGGCTCTCAGACAGGCTAGATTTCGCCCCACGCCTGACGAGATCAACACAATCATGCGCTTCAATACCAGCGTCATCAAAAATTTTGGTAATCTCAGCTTTCGAAAAGCCGAGCCGTCTGTGTTCGTGTTGCTCGCGCAAAGATTCCATATCATGGGGCGCAAAATCAACAACGAGAAGCAGCCCATTTGGGGCAAGAATTCTGGAAGCCTCAGCTATCGCCGCCGCCGGGTCATCAAGAAAGTGCAAGAGTTGATGCATGACAACCAAATCTGCAGATGCGCTTTCTAACGGCAGTAAGGTCACATCCCCCAAGCGAACCTGACAATTGGCAAGGGATTGCGCCTCAAGGCGCATCCGGGCCAGCGCGAGCATCTCCGCGTTCAAATCAAAGCCAATGGCTTTTTTCGCCCGCGGACCAAAGAGTTCGAGCATACGCCCAGAACCAGTGCCAAAATCAACAAACTCATTAACCTGCTTGTCACCAAGCATTTTCAACATTTTGGCTTCGATTTTACTGTCAGCAATATGAAGGTTGCGTAAGGTTTCCCAATTTCCTGCATTTTCAGAGAAATAATCCTGGGCTTTTTCCGAACGGTTTGTTTGCACCTGAAGAAAACGGTCATAATCACGTTGAAGAATTAAATCATCCCCTGGCAGCATGGAAACCACAGCATTCACTATTCCCGCTGAGCGTCCCTTATCAGACAGACGGTAAAATACCCAACTGCCTTCAGGGTAACGAGATACCAGACCCGCATCAGTCAGAAGCTTTAAATGACGGCTCACCCGCGGTTGGCTCTGACCCAAAATGTGAGTCAGCTCTGTAACGGTCAATTCCCCATAATTAAGCACAGCCAAAAGCCTAAGACGGGTCTCTTCCGCGGCGGCTTTGAGTGCTGCCAATAAACCTTCCATATTTAAACCTCTCATGAGAAATGCATTACACAAATCATATAAACATATCTTTATATCTAAACATTGTTCATGTCTAGCTTTCTTGTCATATTTTTTTTGTGTATGTTAAGGTAGTTTTAGATTCTTTCTCGGTAATTCTATGAATACGAAAACACCCTTTTTCCTTGCATCTTTTTTAATATTATCTGCATGTGCGGGTTCAAATTCGGCTCAATCTGACCCGTTTGAAACTTTCAACCGATCTATGTTTGCGGTTAATCAAGGACTGGATAAAGCTATCCTGAAACCCGCAGCTCAGGTTTACGGTGTTATACCGCAACCTATCAGGAGTGGTGTTGGTAATGTATTGTCCAATCTTTCTTTGCCGGTTACTTTTTTCAACCAAACATTGCAAGGCGAGGTAAGTTCGGCAGGGAATACATTGGCAAGATTATCCATAAATTCTACTGTTGGCGTGCTTGGCATTTTTGATGTAGCTACGGGCTTGGGTCTTGAGCGCGAAAGGGAAGATTTCGGGCAAACACTTGCGGTGTATGGTGTCGATGCCGGTCCATATATATTCTTGCCAATACTTGGCCCCGGCAATCCACGCGACCTTATCGGTCGGGCTGGTGATACGTTAATGGATCCAATTTATTGGGCAGGCAATAATGATGACGAAGATGAAATCAGATTTGGTATAACGCTCATTTCTGGCATTCATGCGCGTGAAGGGGCTTTAGAATTGCTTGATGAACTGGAGAACACATCCGTCGATTATTATGCAACAGTCCGAAGCTTATATATACAAAATAGAGAGTCTGAGATTAATAACGGTGCAACGGATATTGACGCCCTGCCCGAGATTGATGATTTCGACGATTTTTAATTCCGCTTTTAATTTTAGGAAACCATTATGTTTAAAAGATGCGCAATCTTATGTTCGGTTTTTTTAATCTCTCTGACGTTAGCTTTAACACCTGCATTGGCTGAAAAGTCACCAGAGGCGGAAGCTTTCGTCATGGACGTCGCCAATAAAGTTATTGAGATACTCAGCTATGAAACTGCAATAGAAAAAGAAGATGCGTTTAGAAATTTGCTCAATGAACAAGCTAATCTCAAACGCATTGCCGCTTTTACACTTGGAAAATATAGACGCCAACTCACACCTTCAGAACTTCAGGAATTTCAAACTCTTTTTGAAACGATGATTACCAAAGTCTATGCCAACAGACTGGGTAGTTATGATGACCAGCAGATTGTTGTGCTTGGCAGTGAAAAGAAGAAAAAAGATTATCTCGTCGAAACTGAGTTACGCTTTACAGATGGCAGTGACCCAATTGCGATTGTCTGGCGGCTGCGTGAGGAAAAAGACGGCAGAATCACGCTGTTTGATTTGCGCGTGCTGGGTATTTGGATGGCACTCGAACAACGCGAGACATTCTTATCCATCCTGAAAAATAACAATGAAGATTTTAACGTCTTGTTGGATAATCTGCGTCAGCAAATAGCGGCGGGTTCAAGCGAAATTAGCGACTAAACTGCTTATATTTAATACGCGTGGGTACTTCGGCATCTGTGCCGAGGCGCGCTTTCCTGTCATCCTCATAATCAGAATAGCTGCCCTCAAACCACTCCACATGGCTGTCCCCTTCAAAGGCCAGAATATGCGTCGCAAGCCTGTCCAAAAACCAGCGATCGTGAGAAATAATAACAGCACAACCAGGGAAGTCCTCAAGCCCTTCCTCAAGCGCACGCAAGGTTTCCACATCGAGATCATTAGTCGGCTCATCGAGCAATAATAAATTTGCACCCGAGCGCAACATCTTGGCCAAATGCACACGGTTTCTTTCACCACCCGATAGCAAACCGACTTTTTTCTGCTGATCACCACCACGGAAATTAAACGCCCCGACATAAGCACGAGAATTTACCTCCCCCTTACCCAGCTCGATAATATCATTACCATCGGAAATTTCTTCCCAGACAGTTTTGCCATCTTCCAGATTGTCTCGGCTCTGATCGACATAGCCCATAACGACTGTTTCACCGACTTTTAAACTCCCACTATCGGGGTTTTCTTCACCGGTTAACATTTTAAATAATGTTGTCTTACCCGCACCATTCGGCCCGATAACCCCAACAATACCCCCCGGGGGTAGCTGGAATGACAAATCATCAATCAACAACCTATCGTCAAAACCTTTAGTCAGATTGTCAGCCTCAATCACAACCCCGCCTAGGCGTGGCCCGGCAGGGATAGAGATTTGCGCGCGCCCAACTTCTTCGCGCTCTTTTTGGCTCACCATATCCTCATAGGCAGATATTCTGGCTTTACTTTTTGCCTGTCGCGCTTTCGGGGAGGCTTGAATCCACTCAAGCTCACGAGACAATGTTCTTTGACGGCTGACATCTTCGCGCGCTTCTTGCTCAAGCCTTTTGTGTTTCTGCTCCAACCAAGAAGAATAATTGCCTTCATATGGAAACCCAGAACCACGATCCAGTTCAAGAATCCAGCCCGTAACCTGATCTAAGAAATACCTATCATGCGTCACCAGTACGACTGTACCCGCATATTCTGTTAGATAATGCTGAAGCCATGCGACTGTCTCAGCATCAAGATGGTTGGTTGGCTCATCAAGCAGCAGCATATCCGGCTTTGCCAGTAAAAGCTTACATAAAGCAACGCGGCGCTTTTCCCCACCGGACAAATTATCGACAGCCGCATCAGATGGCGGACAGCGCAACGCATCCATGGCCTGCTCGACCTGACTATCAAGATCCCAGAGATTTTGACTGTCAAGCTCATCCTGCAAGGCCGCCATTTCGTCGGCAGTTTCATCTGAATAATTCATGGCAAGCTCGTTATAGCGTTCGACTTTTGCCAGTTTTTCAGCCACGCCTTCCATAACATTTCCCAAAACATCTTTGGACGCATTGAGCTGTGGCTCTTGCTCTAGATAGCCGACCTTTGCCCCTTCAGCCGCCCATGCCTCACCGGTATATTCGTTATCCAGACCCGCCATAATTTTAAGCAAGGTCGATTTACCCGAGCCATTAACCCCGACAACACCGATTTTCGCACCCGGAAAGAAGGATAATCTGATGTCCTTTAAAACCTGTTTCCCGCCGGGATAGGTTTTGGACAGCTGGTCCATCACATAGACATATTGGTAAGAGGCCATTTTAGATCCAATTTAGAATTTCAATTATCGCCATCGCCCCGATGATAATGCCGGAAATAAAGAAGACAATAAAACGGTGCATGACATTGTTATAGATGGATTGAATAAGACTATGAACAATACGCAAAATAACATATGCCCAAGCTAGTTGCACCTGAATACCGTCACCATGACCCGACAGAGCTATCGCAATAGCCACCGCATAAAACACCGTCGGTTGTTCGTGAAGATGATTATAGTTATCGCCGATTTGGCGGATATTACTCGGGAGCATGGGAGCAACATCAGATGTATGCTTGGCTTCCTCAGGCGCGATATCCAGATTTGACATATATCTGACCCGCGCAAAAATTGTGATGACCATCATCACAACCGACCAGAGGCCAAGAACAATAACGGGCTGAAGTAATGCTGTGCTGATTTCCATATTTCCCTCCAAAGTTTATCAATTTATGCGGTCAGCTTGGCTCATGAAACTCCAGTTGAAAAGAGTTAAATACCAAAATTTTCAGGGATGAGCGGCACGCAGTCTTTGAAATATTCTTTAATACCGATAATATCCTTATCGTAATCACCGGTCATTTTAAATTCTTCACCAATAAAAATCGTGCGGGTCTTAAAGTTAACCTTGCACAATATCAGGGGAACTTGAGCGCCCCACGCAATATGATAGAAGCCTGACTTCCAGTCTTTACGATATGAGCGAGTTCCCTCAGGCGTGACAAGTACAATCGTTTTGTCGACGCTGTTAAAATATTCAATACCCTGCGCAACCACGCCCCCTTTTTGTGTTCGGTCAATTGGCACAACCCCGAGAAAACTCATAATCGTGCCTAATGGCCACCAAAATAGCGTATGCTTCCCCATGACATTAGGCTGAATACGTTTTGTTATAATGGCATAAAGAAACATCAAGAAATCCCAATTGCTGGTATGGGGTGCCGCCGCGAGCATCATTTTGGGATAATCTGGAAACTCGCCTTCAATACGCCACCCTAGAAGTGCGCCTAAAGAACGACTGAAACGGCTGAGAATAGGGATGAGAAATGGCACATCAAAAATTGTAAACTCTGAGACTTTCACGCTTAAACCTACTTACAGCTACTTATACAAGTTTAAGAAAAATGGTGGGCCCGGCAGGACTCGAACCTGCGACCAAACCGTTATGAGCGGTTCGCTCTAACCAACTGAGCTACAGGCCCTCCGAAGATTTTCTAACATTTTGAAACAAAAAAAACTAGCGCGGTGTGAGCGTCAAAACCTTTGGGTCATGACTTTTTGCAGTTTCAGGGTCTATCTGGAAATAAGAAATAATGATGACCAAATCATCCGGTTGCACCAACCGCGCCGCAGCACCATTAATACCAATCGTTTGCGACCCGCGTGGTGCCTCAATGGCATAGGTGGTAAAGCGCGCACCCGTATTGATGTTCAAAACATCGACTTGCTCATAGGGGAGAATACCCACCTCATCCAGCCAATCACGGTCAATCGTGATAGACCCTTCATAATGCATATCGCATTGGGTCACGCGGGCTCGGTGTATTTTGGACTTCATGAGTGTAAGCAGCATTTGCCGGCACCTAATATCAGTGAATTCGTGGGCACTTTTGCGCCGTTTGCATTAAATTGTCAAGGCAACACTGGCCTCAACTGTCGAGGAAGCTCCGAAGTTTTCTGGAACGAGATGGATGCTTAAGCTTACGCAAAGCTTTTGCCTCAATCTGACGAATCCGTTCGCGTGTCACCGAGAATTGTTGCCCGACTTCTTCCAGCGTATGGTCGGTATTCATCCCGATACCAAAACGCATCCGCAAAACGCGCTCCTCGCGTGGCGTTAGAGATGCAAGAACCCGCGTCGTCGTTTCACGTAAATTATTCTGAATCGCCGCATCAATCGGCAATATGGCATTTTTATCCTCAATGAAATCACCAAGATGACTGTCATCTTCATCACCAATCGGTGTTTCAAGACTAATCGGCTCTTTGGCAATTTTGAGAACCTTACGCACTTTTTCTAAGGGCATAGACAGCTTCTCAGATAATTCCTCAGGGGTCGGCTCTCGCCCAATCTCATGAAGCATTTGCCGTGATGTGCGAACAATTTTATTGATGGTTTCAATCATATGCACCGGAATACGGATTGTCCGCGCCTGGTCAGCAATAGACCGCGTAATGGCCTGGCGAATCCACCATGTCGCATAGGTTGAGAATTTATAGCCGCGGCGATATTCAAATTTATCAACGGCTTTCATCAAGCCAATATTACCTTCTTGAATAAGATCAAGGAATTGCAGGCCACGATTGGTATATTTCTTGGCAATTGAGATGACCAAACGCAAATTGGCTTCGACCATTTCTTTTTTCGCGATGCGCGCTTCGCGTTCACCTTTTTGAACCTTACGAACAATACGGCGGAAATCGGCAATATCCAGCCCTGTCTCGCCAGCGAGTTGCTGAATTTCGTCACGATGAGCGTTAACCTCAACACGGTTATCCGCAATAAAATTCTTCCAACCTTTACCGGTAAGCCGCGATACGCGGCGTGTCCAGCCGGTCTCATACTCATTACCTTGATAATGTTTTAAGAACTCCTCGCGGTCGACACTCGATTTATCTGCCATACGCCAAATCTGATTTTCAAGCGTTAAAAGCCGCTTATTAATCATGTAAAGCTGCTCAACAAGCGCTTCAATCCGGCTATTATTAAGGGAAAGTACCTTCACATGCTGGATAACCTCAGAAGTCATCTCTTCCAGTTTTTTCAACTGAGCCGTTGAGAGCTCCTTATTACTGGCTTTCAGTTCTACTTTACGATCCTGAATCCGGCGTAATTTTTGGTAAATGCTGGCAATCGCATCGAATGTCTCAAGCACTTTTGGCTTAAGCTCATTCTCCATCGCAGAAATCGAAAGATTACTTTCATCATCCGACTCGTCTTCGCTGGGCACGCCCTCAGCTTCCCCGGTCGGAGCACCAGATGGAGGCGGTGCTGCACCTTCGGCACTGCGGTCAATTTTCTTGGCATCCGGCCCGGCAAAAGTCGCATCAAGGTCGATAATATCACGCAGAAGCACTTTGCCGTCATTCAACTCATCGCGCCAGATGATAATCGCCTGAAAGGTTAATGGGCTTTCACAAAGCCCAGCAATCATGGTTTCGCGCCCAGCTTCTATCCGCTTGGCAATTGCGATTTCACCTTCCCGCGACAGAAGTTCAACCGACCCCATTTCACGCAAATACATGCGGACAGGGTCATCTGTACGGTCACCACCAGTGCCGGTTTTCGCAGATTTAACGACTGCGGTGGACTGGCTTTCTGTCAGGCTTCCGGATTCTGCTTCCTCTTCATCTTCCTCTTGGTCATCGTCATTTTCAATGACATTAATGCCCAGTTCTGAAAGTTGAGAAAGAATGTCTTCAATTTGCTCTGACGTAAATTTATCAAGTGTCAGCACCTTATCGCGTTCACTTGCTGTAATAAAACCGCGCTGTGTGGCGGATTTAATCATTTTGCGAACAGCGACATCAGAGTCAATTAAAGGGCTGTCAGAGGAGTCTTTTGTTTCGACTTCTTCTGATTTTTTCTTAGCTTTAGCGCTCATTTATATTGTTTCCCCACACATTTCCCTACCCTAGTTTAGTGTTTTGCTTTCCAGGGTACTTATTTCGTTTTCGATAGCCATTAAGCGTTCAAAGTTTTCCTGAGTCGTGTCGGCAGCCAGGTCGGTCTCAGCTTCGCGTTTTTCAGCGGTTAATGTTATTAACCTATGCTGCAATTCAACAGCGTCAAGCCAACCGGAAACAACGTCTTCAGGGTCACTTTCGGGGCGGACAAAAACCAACATACGCGCATCGGGTAATTGCTCCAGCCGCGTCATGAGATTTTCATATCCTATACTTATCAAATGCCCCTTAAGACCGTCACTGTCAAGGGGTGCAGTAAGAGAAATTTCATGAGAAATGGCGTCAACAATCGCATCGCGGAGTGATTTTAAATCTGCAGTCTCAAAATCAAGCTTTTCCAGCTGATCCAGATGCCCCGCAAGGAGCTTGGCATGCCGGATAAAAGCCAGCATAATCATCGCTTCTCGCGGAGGAAGCATCACGGCACCGCTAGCCAGTGCGGAACGCCGCGCTTCGGCAGATGCGCCGGATTTAAACTTATAAAACTTGCCGCCACTACCTTGGCGTGAATATCTGCCACCATAACCAGAAGATTGCCCTGAATATGAATAACCGCCATTTTGTTGAGCGCCACGGTTCGCTGGTGCAAAAAGCGCATCAAGACGTTTTTTTATCTCCTCACCATAAAATTTACGCACATCTAAATGTTCAATCTGCCGGACAGCCTTACGCAATCTGTCAGAAAAAGCCGCGCGTCTTTCTGGCGTGTCGTAAGGCGCATAGGCAAGTTCGCGTTCCCACAGCATATCAATCAGACTATTGGCGCGTTCCAGAACATTATTAAACGCTTCTGCACCGCCCTCTCTGACCAAATCATCCGGGTCTTTTCCTTGAGGTAAAACAGCAAAACGCAGGGAATATCCCGGCTTTAGAAGCGGCAAGGCTCGGTCAATCACACGGTATGCCGCACGCAAGCCAGCCTCATCACCATCGAGACAAAGCACAGGCTCTTGAACCAGCCGCCAGAGTAAAGAAATCTGCTCTTCCGTCACGGCCGTGCCAAGCGAGGCAACGGCATTATTGAAGCCGCCACGCGCCAGACCGATAACATCCATATAGCCTTCCGTAACCAAAAGGCTTTTAGTGTCAAAAGCGGATTGTCGCGCCTTGGCGAAGTTATATAAAATCCGCCCCTTATGAAAAACCGGCGTTTCAGGGGAATTGAGGTATTTTGCAGGCACTGAAGCCTCCAATGCCCGCCCCCCAAAAGCGATAACTCTGTCGCGCGCATCTGTTATCGGAAACATCACCCGATTGCGAAACCGGTCAATCAAGTCAGAGCGCCCTTCGGGTTGGACGGCAAGCCCAGCTTCGATAATATCTTTATCGGCTATACCTTGATCTCGGAGATGTTTTACCAATCCCACGCGGTCGCCGGGTGCATAGCCCAGACCGAATGACTGGATAAGCGCGTCATCGAGACCTCTTTTAAGTAGATAGTCATAGGCCTCGCGCCCAGACGCCCCACCAAGACGCGTTTTGAAATAAACCGAAGCCATGTCACAAATATCAATAATCGAGGCGTTTTTTTCTTCTTTTTCTGCCATGCGTGGGTCTTGAGCAGGGACTTGAATACCTGCCCGCGCGGCAAGGCGCTCAACCGCCTCAGGAAACCCTAAGCCTTCGGTTTCCATTAGAAAATCAAAAACGGTTCCGTGCTTACCGGTTGAAAAACAATGATAAAATTGCTTTTCATCATTGACTGTAAAAGATGGTGTGCGTTCATTTTTAAAAGGGCTGAGGCCAACAAATTCTCGCCCACGACGGGTTAGCTTGACCTTCTGCCCGACTATATCCGAGACGGAAACGCGATTCTTGATTTCCTCTATAAAGCTTTTCGGATAGGCCATAGTCTCATCTTACTGTCAGAGAGCTGACACGTCAGTAGCAAATTCTTATTGAAATGGTTCTCCCGCATATGAACTGGGGAAAACTTTTAGCCAAGCAGGTCTTTCACAATGCTGCTGACTTTGCCGAAATCCATCTGGCCTGTATAACGCGCCTTAAGCTCACCCATCACACGACCCATATCTTTCAGACCGCTGGCCTCTGTTTCTTTAATAACGCTTTCAACAGCGGCGCGGGATTCGTCGTCATCAAGCTGGCGCGGCAAAAAACCTTTAATGATTTCTATTTCTTCAAGCTCCTGATCAACCAGTTCCTGACGATTCGCTTGTTTATATGTTTCCGCAGACTCAATGCGCTGCTTGACCATTTTAGATAGGATTTCCAGTATCTCGTCATCAGAAACACCTTCGGTGTTATCACTGCTCCGCGCGGCAATATCTCGGTCTTTAATCGCAGCATTAATGAGGCGCAGCGTTGAGCTTTTCCTGCTGTCTTTGGCTTTCATAGCCTCTTTTAATGCTTGGTTGATTTGTTCACGCATAAATCACCTTAATGGTTTCTAAAACCTGCTCATATGTCATTATGTCTGCGAGCCGGCGAAAAATACTTCAAAGCGTGTGGTCTTGCAACGATTATCCTCAGGCTTTTTTATCAAATCGCTGGACGCCTTGTGAACTGCGGAAGAGAATCGTGTCTAATAGTGTTTATTCACGGATTAAATTTTGTTTTAAAACATGCTGGAGTGTCGTCAGAAATTATTAATTCACATTCGTTTTCGGTTACTTGTCGTTTTTCTGATTTCCTTCTTGACCCGCCCTCATGTTTTCATTAATTTCCCGTCAATTTGACTGGTGGTCTATCAGTCAAAAGATAAAATTTAAGCCCGCGTAAAACTCTATTCGAGGAAAATATGCAAACTATTAAAGCCGCCTTTATAAAAATAAAAATCACATATTCCGGCTTTTTTATTCGTTTT
Source organism: alpha proteobacterium IMCC14465 (assembly GCA_000293845.2). Lineage (GTDB taxonomy): Bacteria > Pseudomonadota > Alphaproteobacteria > RS24 > RS24 > Micropelagius. The sequence continues at coordinate 253,978 of ALYF01000002.1, forward strand.
CTGTTTCTTAATTTTCCAACACATATGGCCGGAGAGGCACACTGATGGCGGGCTGGGAAACACTTAAACCCACCGGGGTTCTTGTTCTCCCAGATGGCACCTCTATTTTCGGAGTCGGTATTGGCGCTGTTGGTGCGGTTTCGGGTGAGGTCTGTTTTAATACAGCCATTACAGGCTATCAGGAAATCCTGACCGACCCGTCCTATGCCGGTCAGATTGTGACTTTTACGTTCCCACATATTGGGAATGTCGGCACCAATAGCGATGATACGGAAATCACGAATCAGCACAAAGAAGATGCGGCGCTCGGACTCATTATCCGCGAAGACATCACCCTCCCCGCCAATTACAGAAGCGTGGCGCACCTTAATGACTGGTTAAGCGCGCGTAACCTTATCGGGCTAAGTGGTGTCGATACGCGGTCATTAACCAGCCATATTCGCGAAAACGGCATGTTTAACGCCGTTATTGCCCATGCGCCGGACGGAAATTTCGATATGGAAGCCTTGCAAGCAAAAGCCAACGGTTTTTCCGGTCTGGAGGGGCTGGATTTGGCCATAACCGTTTCCACGCAAGCTCATTACGAAAACAAAGAAGGCCGTTGGAGCTGGGGGGACGGATTTGTAACGCCTGAAACGCCAAAACATGTTGTTGCGCTCGATTATGGTCTCAAGAAAAATATTCTACGCTGCCTGTCTTCTGCCGGATGCCGTGTCACGGTCTTGCCTGGCAATAGCTCTGCTGAAGATGTGCTCGCGCATAATCCTGACGGTATTTTTCTGTCCAACGGCCCGGGGGATCCGGCGGCAACGGGCAGTTACGCTGTAGCTGAAATTCAAAAACTCGTTGCGAGTGGCAAGCCTCTCTTTGGTATTTGCCTCGGGCATCAAATGTTGGCTCTGGCACTGGGTGCGAAGACTGAAAAAATGCCACAAGGGCATCATGGCGCCAATCATCCGGTTAAAGACCTAACGACGAATAAGGTAGAAATCACATCAATGAATCATGGCTTTACGGTGAACCGCGACAGCCTGCCGGACAATGTTCTTGAAACGCATATTAGTCTTTTTGATGGCACAAATTGCGGCATAGCCCTCAAGGATAAGCCAGTTTTTTCTGTTCAGTATCATCCCGAGGCGTCGCCCGGCCCGCAGGACAGTCACTATATTTTTGACCGTTTCGTTACGGCGATGGGGGGCTGAACATGCCAAAAAGGTCAGACATAAAATCAATTCTCATGATAGGCGCCGGGCCGATTGTTATCGGGCAAGCCTGCGAATTTGATTATTCAGGAACACAAGCCTGTAAAGCACTCAAAGAAGAAGGCTACCGTGTCATTCTGATTAATTCCAACCCCGCCACCATAATGACGGACCCCGAGTTGGCGGATGCAACCTATATTGAGCCTATCACGCCTGATATGGTAACGCGGATTATCGAAATTGAAAAACCGGATGCGCTGCTCCCAACCATGGGCGGGCAGACTGCCTTGAACACGGCTATCGCTCTGGCTGAACGTGGTGTGTTGGAAAAACACAATGTGCAACTTATTGGCGCGGATTTAGAAGCCATCAACAAAGCCGAAGACAGGCTTTTATTCCGCCAGGCCATGGAAAAAATCGGTCTCGAAAGCCCGCGCTCCAAAGTTGTCAAAACTGTTGATGAAGCCCTCACCAATCTTGATTTTGTTGGCCTACCGACGATTATTCGCCCTTCTTTTACGATGGGCGGCACGGGCGGCGGGGTTGCCTATAACCGCGAAGAATTTGTCCAGATTGTTGAGCAAGGTCTTGAAGCGTCACCCGTAACGGAAGTCCTGATTGAAGAAAGCATTATCGGCTGGAAAGAATATGAGATGGAAGTTGTGCGCGACAAGGCGGATAACTGCATCATTGTTTGCTCTATCGAAAATGTTGACCCGATGGGCGTGCATACAGGCGACAGCATTACGGTTGCCCCAGCCCTAACGCTGACTGACCGAGAATATCAAATCATGCGCAATGCATCGATTGCCGTATTACGGGAAATTGGGGTCGAAACAGGTGGCTCGAATGTGCAATTCGCCGTTAATCCTGAAGATGGGCGGCTGGTGATTATCGAAATGAACCCGCGTGTCTCGCGGTCTTCCGCACTGGCATCCAAAGCGACAGGTTTCCCGATTGCGAAAATCGCCGCCAAACTTGCCGTCGGCTATACGCTGGATGAGCTTAGCAATGACATTACCGGCGTAACCCCAGCAAGTTTTGAACCGACGATTGATTATGTCGTGACCAAAATCCCACGTTTTGCTTTTGAAAAATTCCCCGGCTCAAAACCCGTACTGACTACAGCCATGAAATCAGTCGGTGAAAGCATGGCCATTGGCAGATGTTTTGAGGAGTCTTTGCAAAAAGCCTTGCGTTCGCTTGAAACCGGACTCACGGGATTAAACGAACAACTTATTGACGCGACAACCGACCAATTACATGCCGCGCTTAAAACCCCAACACCTGATAGATTGCTTCACATTGCGGATGCGTTGCGTGCCGGCATGAGTGAGGAAGAAATTTGCACACTCTCAGGCTTTAATCCTTGGTTTGTGGCACGCCTTAAAAACATCGTAGATATGGAAGCCAAAATCAAAGAATTTGGCCTACCTGATGACCCCGATAATATAGACAATTTCAGGGCTATCAAAAAACTAGGTCTGTCTGACCGGCGCTTGGCTGAACTGACTGGCCGGAGCGAAATGAATGTTCGGCAAGCCAGGCATAAGTTAAATTTGAGACCGCACTTTAGGCGTATTGATACATGTGCGGCAGAATTCGCCGCCCAGACGCCATATCTTTATTCCAGCTATGAAACCATTTCCCCTTTCGAAAATCAGAATGAAGCCAACCCATCAACGCGAACGAAAGCTGTTATTCTCGGCGGTGGCCCAAACAGAATTGGTCAAGGCATCGAGTTTGACTATTGCTGTTGTCACGCGGCCTATGCCATGGGTGACATCGACATTGAAAGCATCATGGTTAATTGTAACCCAGAGACTGTCTCAACGGATTATGACACATCAGATCGCTTGTATTTCGAACCACTAACCGAAGAAGACGTGCTTGAGATACTTCATTGTGAGCAATCAAAAGGCGAGATTGCTGGCGTCATTGTTCAGTTTGGCGGGCAAACGCCTCTTAAACTTTCGCAGGCGCTCGAAGAAAACAACATACCCATTCTCGGCACATCACCCGATGCGATTGATTTGGCAGAAGACCGCGACAGATTTAAAGATTTGTTAGACCGCCTGTCTCTCAAGCAACCCCCCAACGGGATTGCGCGTAGCGCGACACAGGCGCATGAGATTGTTCAGCAAATCGGTTTCCCCGTGGTCATTCGCCCGTCTTATGTGCTTGGCGGTCGTGCCATGGAAATCGTGCATACAGAAGAACAACTCGAAAGATATATGCGTGAGGCCGTTATTGTTTCCGGTGACAGCCCCGTTCTCATTGACGGATATTTGCGGGACGCCTCGGAGGTTGATGTAGATGTGCTTTGCGATGGTGAAGATGTCTATGTGGCGGGTATTCTGGAACATATTGAAGAGGCGGGTGTTCACTCAGGTGACAGCGCCTGCTCTATGCCACCCCATTCTCTACAGCCGGAAATTATTGAGGAATTGGGACGACAGGCATCGGAAATGGCTTTGGCACTTAATGTCGTTGGCCTGATGAATGTTCAATTCGCCGTCAAGGACGAAACGATTTATGTGATTGAGGTTAACCCGCGCGCCAGTCGTACTGTGCCCTTTGTGGCTAAAGTCCTGGGTCAGCCCATCGCCCGTATCGCGGCAAAAATTATGGCAGGTAAAAAACTTGCAGATTTCAATCTTGCACAGCCCAAATTTGAGCATATTGCCGTTAAAGAAGCGGTTTTCCCGTTTGGACGCTTTCCAGGCGTCGATACAATACTTGGGCCGGAAATGCGTTCAACGGGCGAGGTCATGGGGCTGGACACGAATTTTGCTACGGCCTTTGCCAAAAGCCAAATTGGTAGCGGCACAGTTTTGCCGGTAGAAGGCACGGCCTTTATTTCGGTCCGGAATGACGATAAGAGCAAAATTGCACCATTGGCCGCTGAACTTCTGGCGCTTGGTTTCAAGGTACTGGCAACCTCTGGTACTTGTAAATTGCTTGAAGAAAATGGTCTTGCTGTTTCGCAAGTTAATAAGGTGCTTGAAGGGCGCCCTCATATTGTTGATGCCATGAAAGACGCAACGGTTGAGCTGGTGATTAACACGACACAAGGTGAACAATCCCTCGCGGATAGTAAGTCCATCAGACGGACAGCGCTTGAAATGAAAATCCCCTATTTCACCACGATTGCGGCAGCAGAGGCCGCTATTTCAGGTATTAAAGCCATTCAATCAGGTACGCTTAATGTGCGAAGCCTGCAGGATTATACTGCTAACATCACATAAAGAGTTGACCTGAACGGGTTTTTTGTCTGAAAATTAAATTTATAACAATCGCGGGGAGTTTTTGAGGCTTTCCGTTTCGATAAAAAGGATCTGGGTCATGGAAAAAGTACCAATGACAGAGGGAAGCTATCAAAAACTTGATGAGGAAATTAAGCTCCTCAAAGGTCCTGAACGTCAGCGCATCATCAAGGCCATTGCCGAAGCGCGTGAACATGGCGATTTGTCTGAAAATGCTGAATATCATGCCGCCAAGGAACAGCAGAGCCATAATGAAGGCCGGATTCTTGAATTGGAAGATATGCTGAACCGCGCTGAAATTATTGATATTTCTGCTCTGTCTGGAGATAGCGTCAAGTTTGGCGCCACGGTTAAGCTCGTTGATGAAGATACAGACGAGGAAATGACCTATCAGATTGTCGGAGATTATGAAGCGAATGTGGAAGAAGGTCGGATTTCAATTTCGTCCCCTATCGCACGCGGCCTTATTGGCAAGGAAACCGGGGATAGCGTTGAAGTTAGAACACCTGGCGGCAGTAAATTCTACGAAATTCTAGACGTTAAATTTATCTAACCTTTAAAGAGGAACACCTGGCTGTTTCTTGGTCTGGCGAATCGTCAGTGATGTTTTCACATTCGCAACATTTGGTGCAGGTGTCAGTTTCTGGGTGAGAAACATCTGGAAAGACGACAAATCTTCCGCCACACATTTCAGAATGAAGTCAATATCACCATTCAGCATATGACATTCACGCACTTCCGGCCAGCTCCGTACCAGTTCCTCAAAAGCCTGCAAATCCTTATCTGCCTGACTGTGCAAACCCACCATAGCGAAAACCGTAACGGTAAAGCCGAGCTTGGCGGAGTCGACGTCAGCATGATAACCGGTGAGATAGCCGGCTTTTTCCAACGCACGGACACGGCGCAGACAAGGCGGCGCAGAAATCCCCACTTTTTCAGCAAGATCGACATTGGTCATCCGGCCATTGCTTTGCAGCGCGGCAATTATCTTCACATCAATTCTGTCGAGTTCTTTTTTCATGACAAGTTTGGGTAAGTTAGCAGCTCTATAAGGATTAAATTAGGATATAAACATTGTAATTTTATTACCATTTAGCGCAAGATTTATTCTTAGTTAAGTTATAACCACCTTATTTTCACAAAAAATTTCGGAGTCAATTTTTTATCTTGACCATATGTTGGGATTCTAAGCATAAGAAGACATGTCAGATTCTATTCATTCAAAAGTCCTTATTATTGGTTCCGGTCCAGCAGGTTATACAGCTGCTGTTTATGCTGCCCGGGCCATGCTTTCTCCTGTTTTGGTGCGTGGCCTCCAGCCCGGCGGTCAACTTACCATTACGACAGATGTCGAAAACTACCCTGGCTTTGCAGAGGCCATTCAAGGTCCGTGGCTCATGGAACAAATGGAAGCGCAGGCTGCTCATGTCGGCACTGAGATTATTTCCGATATTATTACAGACGCAGACCTAGAAGCGTCGCCCTTCTCTTTTAAAGGCGATAGTGGCGCGACCTATACAGCCGATACAGTGATTATCGCAACCGGCGCGCAAGCCAAATGGCTGGGGCTAGAGTCGGAAGATAAGTTTCAAGGATTTGGCGTATCTGCCTGTGCCACATGTGACGGGTTTTTCTATAGGGATAAAAAAGTGCTGGTTGTCGGCGGGGGTAATACCGCCGTTGAGGAAGCCTTGTTCCTAACCAACTTCGCCTCCGAAGTAACACTGATACATCGACGCGACGCCCTACGTTGTGAAAAAATTCTCGAACAGCGTCTGTTGGCTCATGAAAAAATTAATGTGTTATGGGATACCGAGATTGACGAGATTACCGGCACAGAAGCACCTTTAAGTGTAACGGGTGCGCGGTTGAAAAATACCAAGACAGGTGACTTGTCCGAGATAGAAGCTGACGGGATTTTCATTGCCATTGGTCATGCTCCCTCGACTGAGTTGTTCACCAAACAGCTTGATACGAAACAGGGTGGTTATCTCATCACCTCACCAGACAGCACGGCGACATCCATACCAGGCATTTATGCTGCGGGGGATGTAACAGATGATATTTATCGTCAGGCGGTTACAGCTGCAGGTATGGGCTGTATGGCAGCTCTTGAGGCAGAAAAATATCTGGCTGAAAAGGAAGCTGGCGCGTAAATAAACACCCTAGCCCTTTTCAATCTCGTCTTAAATCTGGTCTTCAATCGCATCAAACACTTCCGTCATAATGCGGCGCGCCTCCAGCGCTTTAGGCCAGCCAACATATATGGAGAGATGCATCATCATTTCTTCTGCTTCCAGACGACCCATACCCTGATTGGCAAGACCTCTGAGATGCACTCTGAGCTCAGTCTCATGCTCCTGAACCGCCAACACAACACAAGTTATGAGAGAACGGTCGCGCAGAGCCAGACCCGGTCTTGACCAAATATCGGCATAGGCGGTCGCCATCACCATATCAGACAGAACACCATTCACTGTTCCTTCTGGGGGGCGTTCACCAAATACACGTTCAGCGACCTGCCAGCCTTTTTCGACACGGTCTTTAAAATCTTCTTCACTCATTTTAAGAGCCTATTTTAATTTTTTAGGGACGCACAAAAACGCTGAATACGCGTACAAGCCTCTTTCAAATTTTCATCAGAGGTCGCATAGCTAATGCGGAAATGCGGGGATAAACCAAAAGCCGCGCCATGAACAACCGCAACACCTTCTGCTTCCAGCAACGCCGTCGCAAAAATTTCATCATTCTCAATGACTTTACCATCCGGCGTGGATTTGCCGATGCAGCCCGCACAAGACGGATACACATAAAATGCACCCTCTGGTGTCAAACAATCAATACCCGCCGCCTGATTCAGCATGTCCACGACCATATCGCGGCGCGTTTTAAAAACATCATTACGCTCTGCAATATAATCCTGAGGACCATTCAATGCTTCAACCGCCGCCCATTGGCTGATAGATGTCGGGTTTGAAGTCGATTGGGACTGAATTTTAGTCATGGCTTTAATCAGCGCAACAGGTCCGGCACAATAACCAATCCGCCACCCCGTCATCGCATAAGCTTTCGAGACACCATTCATAGTCAACGTGCGGTCATAGAGTGACGGCTCAACCTGTGCAGGGGTTGCGAAGGTGAAATTGTCATAAACAAGATGCTCATACATATCATCGGTTAGAATCCAGACATCGGGATAACGCATCAGGACATCCGTCAGTTTTTTCAATTCATCTGCGGTATAGGCAGCACCGGAAGGGTTGGAAGGGGAGTTAAAAATAAACCATTTGGTTTTATCGGTAATAGCGGCTTCCAGCACCTCAGGCTGAAGTTTAAACCCATGCTCGGCTTTGGCTTCAATAATGACGGAGGTCCCACCGGCTAGGCTGACCATATCGGGATAACTCACCCAATAGGGTGCCGGGATAACAACCTCGTCACCAGGGTTTAATGTCGCCATAAGCGCGTCATAAATGACGGGCTTCCCCCCCGGCGCCACAAAACATTGATCCTGAGTATATGTAAGGTCATTATCCCGCTTAAACTTTTTACAAATCGCTTCTTTAAGTTCGGCAATACCATTCACAGCAGTATATTTGGTCTCACCGCGATTAATTGCATCTACAGCCGCTTGTTTGATATTGTCGGGTGTATCAAAATCCGGTTCACCGGCGCTCAATCCAATCACATTGACACCCGAAGCTCTTAATTCGCGCGCCTTGTCAGATATGGCAATCGTCGCCGAGGGCTTTACGCGTGAAAGAGTTTCGGAGAGAAAAGATGAACCGGACATAAATAACTCCTAGAGGAAGGTACTGTGAAAGTATCAGAAGAGGTTTAGAGACAAATTACGCCCACAGCCTGCAAAATACAAGCAAGCTTTATTCCCCTTTCTTCAAGACCTTTCTTCAAGACCTTTCTTCAAGTCAGGCCTCCAAATTTGAATTATTATGCCGTTTCGTCCGATAGCAGGCGCGGCAAATGCCAATACAGCAAAAAGCCAAATACAATCATTCGAATGACATCGCTGATAATTTCGGAATTCAACGGGCGGACTTCTCTTTGTAAAAAGACATTCGGGCCATTATCCTCAGAGGCAAGTTCACTCAGACGCGCCATATCAGCGGCTATTAAATCCGGGAAAAAGTAGGTAATCGCAAAACTAATAAGGTCAACCGCCATCACCCCCACAACAATCATGCTGACCGTTGAAATAATGGCAAAATATATTCTTCTGATATTTAAAAGCATTATTATTCCTTTTTCTGTTTTTATTCGGAACGTGTTCATACTAGTAAATTGCCAAGTGATGTCTATATTAATTCTATGTCTGAAGAGCAGCAAAGTCTAACCGGTCGTAAACCCCTGCCGCCAATAGCTGAACCGGGGCTGAATGAAGCTTCGCTGCAAGATTTTGTTCCCCACCGGCCTATCCGCCCCAAAAAAACCGAGGGTGGACGTGTTTTTAATCTGAAATCCGAATTTGAACCGGCAGGTGACCAGCCCAGAGCTATTGATGAGCTTCTTGAGGGTATTGATAATGTCGAAAGCGATCAAGTTTTGCTTGGGGTAACAGGTTCAGGCAAAACATTCACAATGGCGCAAATTATCGCCCATACGGGTCGCCCTGCCCTGATACTGGCACCGAACAAAACACTTGCAGCCCAGCTTTATGGTGAGTTTAAAAGCTTTTTTCCCGATAATGCGGTTGAATATTTCGTTTCCTATTATGACTATTACCAGCCCGAGGCTTATGTCGCCAGAACAGACACCTATATCGAAAAAGAAAGTAATATTAACGAGCAGATTGACCGGATGAGGCATGCCGCCACGCGCAGTCTATTGGAACGGGATGATGTGATTATTGTCGCCTCCGTCTCATGCATTTACGGCATCGGCTCTGTCGAGACCTATACGGAAATGAGTTTCGACTTGGAGGTCGGCAAAAACATGCCGAGAGCGCAATTACTCGCCGATCTGGTAACACTGCAATATACCCGCAATGAGCTTGGCTTTGCCCGTGGCGACTTTCGGGTGCGCGGGGATACCATTGAGCTGTTTCCCGCTCACTATGAGGACCGCGCGTGGCGTATTGAGCTTTTCGGGGATGAGATTGACGCATTAACTGAATTTGACCCGCTGACCGGCAATAAGGTCGGGTCACTTGAGTTTGTCCGGGTTTATGCAAATAGCCATTATGTCACCCCACGTCCGACACTTAATCAGGCCGTGCAACGCATCAAAAAAGACCTGCAAGTTAGATTAAAAGAATTTGAGGCCGCAGGGCGGCTACTGGAAGCCCAGCGTCTTGAACAACGCACCATATTCGATATTGAAATGCTCGAAGCCACAGGCTCATGTGCAGGGATTGAAAATTACTCCCGCTATCTCACTGGCAGAAAAGCTGGAGAGCCACCGCCCACGCTGTATGAATATTTGCCCGATAATGCCATTTTATTTACGGATGAAAGCCATGTCACCGTACCGCAAATTGGCGGCATGTTTAAGGGTGACTTCAGGCGCAAATCCACCTTGGCGGAATTCGGTTTCCGATTACCAAGCTGTGTTGATAACCGCCCGATGAAATTTGAAGAATGGGATTTGATGCGCCCACAAAGTATTCATGTTTCCGCCACGCCCGGCCCTTGGGAGATGAACCAAACAGGTGGTGTTTTTGTTGAACAGGTCATCAGGCCAACGGGACTGATTGACCCCGTATGTGAGATTAGACCCGCAAAATCTCAGGTCGATGATTTGATTTCTGAATGTCATGAAGCGGTGAAGAAAAATCACCGCGTTCTCGTCACGACACTCACCAAGCGCATGGCTGAGGACTTAACCGAATATATGCATGAGCAAGGGCTTCGCGTGCGCTATATGCATTCAGATATTGATACGCTAGAGCGCATTGAAATTGTGCGCGACCTTCGTATGGGCGCATATGATATTCTGATTGGGATTAACCTGCTCAGAGAAGGGCTCGATATACCTGAATGTGCGTTGGTCGCCATATTGGATGCCGATAAGGAAGGGTTTTTGCGGTCTGAGACCTCACTCATTCAAACTATTGGCAGGGCGGCACGAAATATTGACGGACGCGTTTTGCTTTATGCCGACAAAAAGACAGGCTCAATGGAGCGCGCACTGGCGGAAACCAAAAGACGCCGCGAAAAACAAAGCGCGCACAATCTAGCCAATAACATCACCCCAGCATCGGTACAAAAAAACATTGGCGACTTACTCGAGGGCATGACAGAGGCGCAGGAAAATATGGCCCCTGGGCCATATCGCGTCCGCGAAGGTATGGCAGAAGCGCAAGCGCCGCTCCTCGGAGACAATTTACGAACGCATATTGAAGAACTAGAAAAGAAAATGCAGACCGCAGCATCTGACCTTGAATTTGAAGAGGCGGCGCGTTTGCGTGATGAGATTAAACGACTACAACAAACCGAATTGGTGGTTGCAAATGACCCGCTTGCCCGCCCCGCCGAAGTTGAAAAAAGAGTTTCTGAAGCCACGGGTGCCAAGATTGGCAAAAAATGGACACCAAAAAAACACCGTCGTTCGCGCTAGCCAGACAAGTAATAAAGCGTCGACACTTAATAAGGATTAAGACATGACCAAAACAGTTTTGATAACAGGCGCCGCCCAGCGCATTGGTCGCGCCGTCGCTTTGGGACTTGCAGAAGATGGCTGGAAAGTAGCGATACATTACAGCAATTCCGAACAGGCGGCAGATGAACTCAAGCAATTAATTGCAGACAAAGGGGGGAGCGCCGTAACACTAAAAGCCAATCTGGCAGATAGCACTGAAACAGGACATCTCATTTCCCGAGCTGTTGACGCCGCCGGGCCTTTATCGGCCCTCATAAATAATGCTTCGGTTTTTGAGCGTGACGAGGTGACAACCCTGACCGATGATAGTTGGGATATGCATCTAAATGTGAATCTGAAAGCGCCAGCTGTGTTGATGCGGGATTTTGCGGATCAAGCCACTTCAGGCGGCAATATTATTAATATTATTGACCAGCGGGTCTGGCGACTTAATCCAGATTTTATAAGCTACACCGTATCCAAAACAGGTTTATGGACCCTCACACAGACATTCGCTCAAGCATTGGCAGAAAAACAGATACGGGTGAATGGTATTGGCCCTGGCCCAACCTTAGCCAATCAGCGACAAAAACCCGAAGAGTTTGAGAAGCAAACGCGGCTGGTGCCGCTTGGTACGGGCGCAAATCCGCAAGACATTATTGACGGAGTGAGATATATATTGTCTGCACAGGCGATGACAGGCCAGATGATAGCTCTTGATGGTGGTCAGCATCTCGCCTGGAAAACACCGGATTTAACTGAAGTTGTCGAATAACCCTCATAACCCATATGGCACGCCTTAATCGTGTCCCTAACCAAGATTTATAAGCGATGAATAAACCCTTACCCTCCAAACTCACCGGGTCACCGGAAACAAATGTTTTTGCAAATGCCACTGGTGGCCTGATGCATGTTTTTGTTCATGATTATACGCTGATGGCCTCGATTGGTATTCATCCGCATGAAAAAATGACACAGCAAACAATTCTTATTTCGGTGGATTTGAGTGTTGAGGATAAGGCTATTTCATCGCCCTCAGATATGCCGCAACATATTTCTGACGTCGTCTGCTACGAAAACATCACCCATCTTATTTCAGATTTGGTGTTAGACAGACATATCGACCTCGTCGAACAACTCGCCGAAGAAATCGCTCAACACTGTCTAGAATTGCCCCGTGTGACCTTGGCGCGCGTTCAAGTAGCGAAACCGGATGCGATTGAGTCCGCCCGATCAGTCGGCGTAACAATTGAACGCTTTAAGAGTTTTTAAAAACGGATTTTTTAAGAATGTTTATAAATCGACCTAAGCAACGAGAACTAAAGCGAATTTTCTGATTACAGGGCAGTTAATCACATACCGCCTGCAACAGATAAAAAAAATTGTAAAGCCCAATCTCTTTAATAAATTTTTTATTATTTTGTCTCTTGATTTTAATTATGATAAATAATTCAATGAGTTAGAAAAATGCCTAAAAATTATGCAAAGACGTCCGTCTTCAATAAATACAACCACTTGGCAGATATGATAGGGTTTTTTTCACAAACTTATCCACAGTTGTCGTGGATGCTTTTTTTGACATTTTTTTACGATAAATGTCAGCCTAAACACGAATTTAGAATGGCGTGAGGTATATACTGCATGAATATGCAGAACACATCAGAAACCGACACACTTATCGGTACAGATTTAATTAAGGCCAAGGTCAAAACTCTCCCCAACGGGTCGGGTGTCTATCGCATGATTGGCTCTAATGATGATGTGCTATATGTCGGCAAAGCTAAAAACCTCAAAAATCGCGTATCATCCTATACGCGCATAAGCGGTCACTCCAACCGCATCGCCAATATGATACGCCTCACACATAATATGGAATTCATCCGGACACAGACAGAGGCTGATGCACTCCTTCTGGAAGCTAATCTTATCCAGAAATTCAAACCCCGTTTTAATGTTCTGATGCGGGATGATAAGAGCCTCCCTTATATTTTGCTGGCAGATGACCATATGATTCCGCAAATCACCAAGCATCGTGGTAGTCGCAAACGCAAGGGGGACTATTTTGGCCCCTTCGCCTCACCTGGCGCGGTGAACCGGACGCTTAACACGCTTCAAAAAGCTTTTTTGCTTAGATCCTGCACAGATAGCGTCTATGACAGCCGGACGCGCCCCTGCCTGCTCCATCAAATCAAAAGATGCAGTGCGCCCTGCACAAATGAAATATCTCCTCAAGACTATGGCCAACTGGTGAAGCAAGCCCGGCAATTTTTGGCCGGCAGCAATCAGGATATTCAAAGCGAGCTTGCAGAACAGATGCAAGCAGCCAGCGACAGCCAGAATTTTGAACTGGCTGCGGAATACCGGGACCGCATCCGAGCGCTGACTTATATTCAATCCACAACAGATGTGTTTGCACGCACCATTGAGGAGGCCGATATCATTTCGCTCGCTCAAGAAGGTGGTCAGAGCTGTATTCAAGTGTTTTTCTTCCGTGCGGGACGTAATCTCGGCAATAAAGCCTATTTCCCCCGCCATGATAAAGACACGCCGGCTGATGAAATCTTGGAGTCTTTCATTATCCAATTTTATGAAAGTCGACAGTCGCCACGAAAAATTCTGTTGAATCTCACCCTGCCCAATAAAAGCCTTCTGGAAGAAGCTCTGAGTTTAAAACAGGATTACAAGGTGTCCCTCACAGCACCAAAGCGAGGCGAAAAAGCTGACATTGTGGCGCATACGGCGCAAAATGCGAAAGAAGCATTGGCACGAAAATTGTCGGAAACAGCAAGTCAGCAAAATCTCTTATCAGCAGTCGCTGAAACTTTTAACCTCGAAGCCCCGATACGGCGCATCGAAGTATTTGATAATAGTCATCTGAGCGGCACGAACCAACTCGGTGGGATGATTGTCGCAACGGAAGATGGGTTTGTTAAAAATCAATATCGGAAGTTCAATATCAAAAATACCGATACCGTACCTGGTGATGATTACGCGATGATGCAGGAAGTCCTCACACGTCGTTATGAACGTATGTTGCGCGAAGAAAAGGCTGACAGCGCCAACCGCCCCGATTTAATTTTAATTGATGGGGGCAAAGGTCAGCTGGGTATTGCCAAAAAAGTTATGGCGGAACTTGGGCTTGATATCCCGCTTATGGGTATTGCGAAAGGGCCGGACAGAAATGCCGGACGCGAACAGTTTTTCATGCCGGGGCGCGATGTTTTCTCTCTACCGCCTAATTCTCCGGTGCTTTATTATCTCCAGCGTTTGCGGGATGAGGCGCATAGATTTGCCATTGGTGGGCATCGCATTAAAAGAAAGAAAGATATACGTGCGAATCCGTTAGATGATATTTCAGGCATTGGTGCCAAACGTAAAAAAGCTCTTTTGCATCATTTCGGTTCTGCTAAAGCTGTTACGCGTGCTTCATTAGCCGATTTAATAAGGGTAGAAGGCATTAGCGCAGGCATCGCGCAACATATATATGACCATTTTAACGGCGAGGGTTCATAAGCCATGAAACGTCTTCCAAATTTACTGACGCTGTTCAGAGTTCTCATGATACCGGCTCTGGTGTTGGTTTATCTTATCCCCGGCCCCCTCGGAAATTGGTTTGCCTTCTCAATTTACACTCTCGCCGCCATCACGGATTATCTAGATGGTTGGCTCGCCCGTAAACTTAAAGCCACGTCCGAATTTGGCCGCATGCTTGACCCGATTGCCGATAAATTAATGGTCGTCGCTGTTCTTATTATTCTCATTGAATTTAGAGATATTAGCGGTATTCACACCCTCGCCGCGGGGCTGATTATTATGCGTGAAATTTTAATCTCATGGTTCCGGGAATATCTAACTGATCGCGGTGTGACGCTTGCCGTGTCTCAAATCGCAAAGTACAAGACCACCATACAAATGATTGCGCTAGGTGTTTTGCTGCTCGGTGAGGCCGGAGATATGATAAGCCCATTTGTTAAAGACAGCGGTCTGGTGCTGTTATGGGTGGCTACACTCTTCACCATCTGGACAGCGATAGACTACTTGTCTAAAGGCAC
Organism: alpha proteobacterium IMCC14465; assembly: GCA_000293845.2. Lineage (GTDB taxonomy): Bacteria > Pseudomonadota > Alphaproteobacteria > RS24 > RS24 > Micropelagius. The sequence continues at coordinate 269,092 of ALYF01000002.1, forward strand.
AGCCGCTCTCAAAATGAAGAAGTAAACTCTATTGAAATTTCTGCAATCTAGCTGCGGGTAAGCGCGGCATAACCTGCCATCAAATCGAAGCTTATCTTGCTCGGTGTGAAACGATGCGGTCCAATCTCGGAAACAGGCGTCACTTCAGCCGCCGTGCCGGTGATAAAACATTCCTCAAAACTGTCGAGTTCTTCCGGCATAATCACCCGTTCAATGACCTCAATGCCCTTATCTTTGGCAAGGTCAATCACAGTACGCCGCGTAATCCCATCAAGGAAGCAATCCGCTATCGGGGTATGAATTTTATCATCAAGGATGAAAAACACATTCGCGCCGGTCGCCTCGGCTACTTGTCCGCGATAATCATACATGAGCGCATCGGCATAGCCTTTTTTCTCAGCCGCGTGCTTTGAGAGCGTGCAAATCATATAAAGGCCGGCGGCTTTGGCATGACAAGGTGCCGTTTCAGGTGATGGCCGCTTATAGGTCGCAATATCGAGGCGAATGCCTTTCTTAATCTCTTCGGGATCAAAATATGAGGGCCATTCCCAGACAGCTATCGCCACATTAATTTTATTTTCCTGCGCCGAGACACCCATCATTTCACTGCCGCGCCAAGCGACAGGTCGTATGTATGCATTTGTCAGCTTGTTAATTTTTAGCGCTTCTTCGCAAGCAGCATCAATTTCTTCTATGCTATAGGGAATGTCGAAGCCAAGCTCACGGGCTGAATAAAACAATCTTTCCGTATGCTCGCGGAGTTTGAATATCTTGCCTTCATAGGCGCGCTCTCCTTCGAACACGCAAGAAGCATAATGCAAACCATGCGATAAAACATGAATGCGTGCATCTGCCCACGGTACAAATTCACCGTTGAACCAGATATGACCGTCCATTTGATCGAATGAGATACCCAATCTACCCTCCGCAGGTTATAATAAACCGATTGAGAAGTTGATATATGTATCTGCAAGGGTAAAATGAGTCAACATGGCTGACGTATTCTGCTTCAAAAATGCGGCTCATGAGGTCGCCGACTAAGAGGTTATCATGTCTCGGGAAAACACGGGAACATCAGAAGAGATATTTAAAGACACCCAAAGTGGTGATGTGTCTCCCCTCGGCCTGCCCCGTGAACTCGTTGAAGCCGTTGAGTTGATGTTCTTTGCCTATAGAGATTTTGTTTCTGACCCAGATACGATTTTGGAAAATCACGGTTTCGGGCGCGCGCATCACCGTGTTTTGCATTTTGTCGGGCGCCGACCCGGCATGTCGGTTTCTGAACTCTTGCATATTTTATCCATTACCAAGCAAAGCCTGTCCCGCGTTTTAAAAGACTTGATAGAAGAAAAATATATCATTCAGGAAACTGATGAGCATGATCGCCGCATTAAACGGCTTTTATTGTCTCCCAAAGGGCATGAGTTACACCGCAATTTAATAGACCCGCAAATCAGACGCTTTCAAGAATCACTGGAAAAAAGCGAAATTGGTACTCTAGAGAAATGGCAGGAATTCATGCGCCATCTCACCAATACAGAAACCAAAATTGATTTTATGGATGATGCGGGAAGGAAACACCAACTATGAGCGAACCTTCTGAAACATCACCGCATATTCTCGTTGTTGATGATGACAGGCGCATTCGCTCCTTGTTACAAAAATTTTTGTCAGATCAAGGCTATAGAGCCAGTATTGCCGCTAATTCTGCTGAGGCCAGAAAAAAACTCAGTCTCGAAATTTTTGATTTGATTGTCCTTGATGTCATGATGCCCGGCGAAACCGGGCTGGAACTTACCAGCGTGTTACGCAAAGAAGCTAATTATGTGCCGATTTTGATGCTCACGGCACTGGCGGACGTCGATAATCGTATTGAAGGTCTTCGCATAGGTGCTGATGATTATCTGCCCAAACCTTTTGAGCCAACTGAATTACTTTTGCGTATCCGCAATATTTTACGCCGGCAAGAAGCAATGCCAGACATAATTGAAATGCCTAATGAAATTTCATTTGGTGATTGTGTGTTTAAACCCGAAAGAGGTGAATTGCTAAAAAATGGTGAGCGTATTCCCCTCACCACGCGCGAAATTGAATTAATGCGATGCTTTGCTTCCAAAGGCGGGCGTATTGTGCGGCGCGAGGAACTGACGGGTGATGCAGAAAACATTTCTGAACGCGCTATTGATGTTCAGATTAACCGATTACGCCGGAAAATCGAAGATACACCGCGTGACCCGATATTCCTGCAAACCGTTCGTGGCGCTGGATATATTTTGCAAACCGATTAGAATAAACCCATGGTGAACTGGGCAAATCTTAGTGGCTATTTTAAGCTCAAAAATTATATGCCGTCAGGGCTGTATTCACGGTCCCTGATGATTATCATCATTCCTATTGTCTTAATTCAAATTGTTGCCGGTTACATCTTCCTTGAACGCCATTGGAATACTGTGACGAAACGCCTATCGCATGCCGTGATTAGCGATATTTCATTGCTGGTAGATTTACGCATGGGCGATACGCAAGCAGACGATGAAGAGCTCATTAGGCTGGCGGATGAGAGTTTTGAAATGAGTATCGCCTTTTTGCCAGGGGAAACTTTGCCCGAGCCCGTGCCGCGCCCATTCTTAGACCTTCTCGATGACTCGCTTTCTGATGAAATTGAAAATCGGGTTGGCCGTCCCTTCTGGCTGGATACGGTCTCCGTCGGAAATTATGTGGATGTGCGCCTACAACTTCCCGGTGAGGTGATGCGCGCGCTTGTCCTTAAAAGCAAAGTTTACGCGACCAACTCCCATATTTTCATCATCTGGATGACCGGAACATCTTTGTTTTTGCTTGTGGTCTCAATCATTTTTCTACGAAATCAAATCCGACCAATTGAAAATCTTGCGGAGGCGGCTGAAAGCTTTGGTCGAGGTCGTGATATACAAGACTTCAAACCCTCAGGTGCTGCCGAAGTGAGACAAGCTGCTTCGGCATTTTTGGATATGCGGAACCGTATCAAAGCGCAAATCGAGCAAAGAACAACCATGCTCGCAGGGGTGAGCCATGATTTGCGTACACCCCTGACCCGTCTGAAACTGCAACTGGCGATGCTCCCGCGCTCACCTGAAATTTTAGGGCTTGAAGAAGATATCATCGAGATGGAAGATATGCTTGAGGATTATTTATCCTTCGCCAAGGGTTTTCAGGGCGAAAGAAGCCTCGAAATAAATATCCGCAATCTGCTGGAAGAAATCCGTGAAAGCGCCAAGCTCAGAAAACCGAATACGGATATTTTTCTAGCCTGTCCACCGACATTACCCTTCAAAGTCAAACGGCGCGCCTTTAAACGATGCATCACCAATCTCGTTAATAATGCCTGTAACCACGCTAATGAAGTCCACATTATTGTAAAAATGGAAGATGAAAGCCTGAATATCATCATTTCAGACAATGGCCCCGGCATCCCAGAAGACTCAATGGATCAGGTGTTTAGACCCTTTTTCCGACTTGATCAGGCGCGCAATGCAGAAACAGGCGGTACAGGTTTAGGACTTTCAGTTGCGCGCGATGTCGCACGCGGACATGGCGGAGATATTTACCTGTCTAAAGGCGCGCAAGGTGGCCTTGAAGCAACTGTCTCCGTCCCAGCTTAACCTATTATATTTTTGATAAGTCTTCTGAGCGTTTCTTGGCTGCTCTCACAGCCTCCCGCATTAAAGACCGTAAACCAGGTTCATCCATCAAGACGTCCAGCGCGGCTTGCGTTGTCCCGCCCTTCGAGGTGACATTCTCACGTAATTGTGCGGCATCCTCTTTAGAGTTCTCCAATAAAGCCGCCGAACCGGTAATCGTCTTGCGGGCAAAAATCTCCGCCATATCAGGGGCAAAACCGACATCAATTGCTGCCGCTGTTAACGCTTCGACAAAATGAAACAGATAGGCCGGCCCGCTTCCACTCACCGCAGTAACAGCATCAATCATGGCTTCATCATCTACCCAAACGACCTCACCCACAGCCTGCACCAAGCGCGTCGCAAAGTCTTTATGCATGGCAGAAATATCTGAACCCGAACAAAGTGCTGTAAGCCCCTGCCCGATAGTTGCCGGAGTGTTTGGCATTGCGCGCACAATTCGTCGCCCAGGAAGGGCATTTTGCAACGCCGACAATGGGATGCCTGCCAGAATAGAAACAACCATCGCTTCTGGATGAATATTAGCGAGATGCTCATCCAGAACTTCACGATAATTTTGTGGTTTCACCGCAAGAATAACGCACTGGTTCTCATCGGTTATTATGTCAGCTGGATTTAACTCTATCGCAAGTGACGACAATGTGTCTGAAGGATAGTTTTCAAGCACTTGTATCGAAGAAAAGCCTGCATCAAGCCAGCCTTTAAGCATGGCCTGCCCCATTTTACCGGCGCCGATAAGGAGTATTGGATTCGTACTAGGCATCGCCCTTGGTTTCAAACATGCAAACCTCAAGAGCGCGTTGAGCATCATGCCCCGCCCAGATGAGATATTGAAAAGCAGGAAAAAATTGCTCACACGTTGTCACGGCGTGGTTCAATAGACCCTCACATTGCGCTTCGCTAAGGCCCTCACCGCTGACCATTAATGTGTTTCGGAACAAGACTGCGCCATCGCCGGACCAAACATCAAAATGCCCAAGCCATAATTGCTCATTTATCTGGGCAATCAAATCACAAACATCATTTCTTTTTGCCGTCGGCACCTTAGTATCGAGGACACATGCGAGGTGCAATCCCCCCAAATCAGACCTCCAGCTAATTGCCATATGCAAATCGCAATATTTGCCTGACACGCAAATATTCATGTCATCTTCCGTCCCACGCTCGCTGGGCCATTCATAGGCTGCCGCCAGTTTTTCCATGGCGTCAATTGGGTGTTCGGAGATTTGAATATCTTGAGCTTCAGCTAGGTTCATCATTATCGCCTGTTATATCTGTTGCACTTTAAGTCTGTTAATCGGATGAGCATCCAAATTGAATGCATCTACCAGATTTAGTGGGTCTGTAAGACTTTACCCACTAAATGACAGTGCCTGATTCACATTAACGATAAAAGGGGCAATCACTCAGAAGATGACTTCTTTGTTGTTGATGGTTTTTTTCGTGTCGCTTTTTTAACCACTGAAGGGCTTTTTTTAGCTGAAACCCCTTCCAACTCATCTAGTCGCTTGCGCAAGGCTTCATTTTCTTGACGCGCCTGTTGTGCCATCTCAGCAACAACATCAAATTCCTCGCGCGTCACCAAATCAAGCTTTCGGATAGTGCTTTCCAGCCTTGTGCGCATCAAAGATGACGCTTCTTCCTGCATGCCTTGAGCTGTTCCAACGGCACCCATCATAAGTTTCACAAAATCATCAACAATTTTTTCACGCGTTTGGCTCATTGGCTCAATCACCCATCGGAGTTAAGAAGAAGTAATAAACATGGTATAACAAATATCGATGCAAACCCAAACCAAAAGCCATTAGAATAATAAAGTCACTCAAATAATAAAGAGAGAGAGAATGCCCTTTCCTGATATTGATCCGATAATTTTTCAAATAGGCCCATTTGCTTTACGCTGGTATGCGCTGGCCTATATTGCCGGTCTAATTGGTGGTTGGTATTATCTGCTATCTCTCGCCTCAAGCGCACCTATCCCTCAACCTCAAAATAAGGACGAGATCTCCCCGCTTGATGATTTGCTCATCTGGGTGACACTCGGGACAATTCTCGGCGGGCGATTGGGATATGTTGTGTTTTATAATCCCGAATTTTATCTCGCTCATCCCGGGCAAATATTAGCAGTTTGGGAAGGCGGCATGTCTTTTCATGGCGGCTTTCTGGGCGTCACTATTGCGGCTTATGTTTATGCCCGCAAACAAGGCATCAACCCGCTTTCTCTTGGTGATTTATTAGGCGCCACCGCACCTATTGGGCTATTTTTTGGCCGCATTGCGAATTTTATTAATAGCGAATTATGGGGGAGGCCTACAGAGTTTTCGCTGGGTGTGGTTTTTCCAAATGGTGGCCCACTGCCACGTCATCCAAGCCAACTTTATGAAGCATGTCTCGAAGGGCTGATTTTGTTTGTGGTGCTTGCTTATCTGTGTCGACGCACCAATGCCTTGCAAAAGCCCGGCCTTATTATGGGCATTTTTATCGCTGGCTATGGCCTATCACGCATGATTATTGAGCAATTTTTCCGTGAGCCGGATGCCCATATCGGATATTTCATCGGCGGGACGACGACAGGTTTCTGGCTGTCTGTGCCAATGCTTATGGCCGGATTATTTTTTGTTTATCTAGCGACCCGCATAAAGGCAGAAAATCAAAACGGATGAATGAGTTAAAGCAAATTATCATTGAGGAAATACGCGCAAACGGCCCGCTTCCGCTTGAAGATTATATGGCCCGCGCGCTTGGTGATGACATCCATGGCTACTACAAAAAAAAAGACCCTTTTGGGAAAAAGGGAGACTTTATAACAGCACCGGAGACCAGCCAGGTTTTTGGCGAGTTGCTTGGCCTATGGGGGCTTGATTTCTGGCTAAAGTCCGGCGCATGGACGGACTTCAATCTCATCGAACTCGGACCAGGGCGTGGCACATTGATGCGCGATATGAGCAATGCTGTGCGGATGCAACCTACCTATTTACAATCTGCACGGGTTCATCTCCTCGAAACCAGCCCAGTGTTGCGCGATATCCAAAAAAAGACCCTTAGGCCGCAAGAAGATTTTAAAGAAAAATACAACTGGCACGACAATATCGCCGACCTCCTCTCAGACTGTAACGGCGCACCTGTGATTATTTATGCCAATGAATTTTTCGATGCGCTTCCTATCCGGCAATATGTTCAACATGACGGCGCTTGGGTCATGAAATGCGTAGATGTATCTGACAGTAATCTTGTGCCGATAACACGCCCTGATATTCCCGATACTGAAAAGTTACCATCCGCATCAGACTTCGAGCCCGGCGACATTCTAGAAATCTCTCCAGTGGCAGATTCCATTATGGCGCAACTCAGCAGCTATATTGCGACTTATGGCGGTGTTGTGTTGGTGGTTGATTATGGCTATACGCAAAATCAGGCGGGAGAAACATTTCAAGCCCTTTCCGGTCATCAACCAGTTTCACCCTATGAGGACCCAGGCAATGCTGACCTCACCGCGCATGTGAACTTTAAACGCCTCGCTGACATTGCTGAACGAAAAACATGCACAAGTTTCAGGCCTGTTTCGCAGAGAAACTTTCTATTATCACTCGGGCTAGAACAACGTTTTGAAAGCTTGAGCCAAAAAGCCAGCGCCCAGCAAAAAATTGACTTATTAGCGGCGCGCAATCGTCTTATCGGGGTGGATCAAATGGGAATACTTTTCAATGTTCTCGCAATTAGCCAATCAAAAGCGGCATTGCCCGCAGGATTTGAGGCAATAACGAGGGAAACCTCATGACAGCACCTCCCTTTCAAACTGACCCGCTTTTAGCCCCTACGCCGCACGGTTTTTATGGACGCCAAGGCGGCGTCTCCGAAGGCATTTATGACAGCCTCAATGTCGGCCTTGGCTCAGAGGATATACCGGCGCATATTATCACCAATCGCAACAGAGTTGCCGCAAGTCTGGGCGCGCAAAATTTGATTACGGGCTACCAAACACACAGTAATACTGTCGCCGAGGTGACCTCTGCTGATGACAGGCCCGAAGCCGACGCGCTGTTCACCAAAGAAAAAGGCATCGCCCTAGGCGTGTTATCGGCCGACTGCGTTCCTGTTCTCATGACCGGGAGTAGTGATGGAAAGAAAGTAGATATCATCGCCACAGCGCATGCAGGCTGGAAAGGCGCCGTCGCAGGCATTATTGAAAATCTGGTTATGAGATTACAACACGAACAGGTTCATTCCATAAGCATGAAGGCCGTTATTGGCCCTGCCATCTCGCAAAGCGCTTATCAAGTCGGTACGGATGTTTATGAAAAAGTCACGTCTATCGACCCTGCCGCAAAATCATTCTTCATAACTGAAACAGGGCGTGAGACATTTTTGTTTAATCTACCGCTTTTTGTGCGCTCCAGATTGGAGGCGGCGGGTGTGACGCAGATTTCACATCTCGATATCTGCACTTATGCGAACCCCGAGCGTTATTTTTCTTATCGCCGGACAACACATCACAAAGAATCTGATTATGGTCGTCAAGTATCAGCGATTACCCTCGCATAGAAAAAATTTTGATTTTCAAGAAAAGAGGGGTTACGCAGGGCGCCCTGCTTTGTTACAAAAACGTGTCAAAGGACTCAGTGGGAAGAAGCCATGAAACTAGTCGCCGGAAATAGCAATCGTCCCCTCGCCGAGGCAATCGCGAAATATCTGAATATACCGCTCACGAAATCTGACATTAGGCGTTTTGCCGATGAAGAAGTGTTTGTGGAAATTCAGGAAAATGTTCGCGGTGAGGATGTCTTTATTATCCAGTCGACCTCTTTTCCTGCAAATGACAATCTTATGGAATTATTAATTTGCATTGACGCCTTAAGACGCGCCTCTGCCAAGCGTATCACTGCCGTTATTCCGTATTTTGGTTATGCACGCCAAGACCGTAAACCAGGCCCCCGCACGCCGATTTCTGCGAAGCTGGTTGCCAATCTCATCGAAGCCGCCGGTGCGGACAGAGTATTAACTCTCGATTTACATGCCGGGCAAATACAAGGCTTTTTCGATATTCCAACCGATAATCTTTTCGGTGCGCCGGTGTTTGTTGATGACATTCAAGCCCGTTTTAATGGGGATGATTTAATGGTCATCTCTCCCGATGTCGGCGGCGTGGTGCGGACCCGCGCCTTGGGCAAGCGTATTAATGCCGATTTGGCGATTGTCGATAAAAGACGCGAAAGAGCTGGTGAATCAGAAGTTATGAATATTATCGGGGATGTAAGTGGCCGCAAATGTCTGCTGGTTGATGATATTGTCGATAGTGCTGGCACCTTGTGTAACGCAGCTGCCGCTTTGATGGAAAATGGCGCTATGAGTGTCTCAGCCTATGTGACGCATGGCGTATTATCTGGCGCAGCGACTGAGCGGGTTAATAATTCTGTAATGGAAAAACTCCTCATTACGGATTCCATTCAGCCCTCCGAAGAAGTCATAAAGAGTGACAAGTTTTCTGTCATCACCATTGCGCCGCTGATTGGTGAAGCCATGCTGAGAACCACGGAAGAACGTTCCGTATCCAGCCTCTTTGATTAAAAAAACCCGCCTTAGCGGGTTTAATTAATAAAATCTAATTTCTAGAATAATATTCGACCACTAGATTGGGTTCCATCTGAACCGGATATGGAACATCCGCTAATTGTGGAACGCGGATAATGCTTGCTGACATTTTATTGTGATCGACGTTTAGATAATCGGGTGTATCGCGCTCAGGGCTTTGAACAGCTTCAAGAACGAGAGCAATATTACGCGACTTATCGCGAATTTGAACCTCATCACCGGGCTTGAGACGCGCACTTGGAATATTGCAACGACGACCATTAACCATCACATGGCCGTGATTAACGAATTGGCGCGCCGCAAAAACAGTTGGAACGAATTTAGCACGATAGATGACGGCATCGAGACGTTGCTCGAGAAGACCAACAAGGTTTTCGCTTGTATCGCCTTTCAGGCGGGAAGCTTCAGCGTAAATGCCACGAAACTGTTTCTCGGTAATATTGCCGTAATGGCCTTTAAGCTTTTGCTTGGCTCGTAATTGCAGACCAAAGTCAGAAAGCTTACCACGACGGTTTTGACCATGCTGTCCAGGACCATAATCACGTCTGTTCACAGGGCTCTTAGGGCGACCCCAAATGTTTTCGCCCATGCGGCGGTCAATTTTATATTTAGCACTAATCCGCTTGCTCATGCGGCATAATCCTTTACGTCATCAAAACGGTTTAAGAAATTAAAGTAGAAGAAATCTCCTACATTGAGCGCGAAGTATAGCCAGCTTCACAGAACTGTCAAACCTTAAGGTTTGATTTAAGTGAATTTTTTTGCCCTTCATTTTTTATCCCCTGGATCGGGATCACCACGCGAAATCGCAAGAACGCGCGCTTTCATTTCACTGTCTCGCGCACCCCTCGGCCAGCGAAGTAACGCATTAATCATCCCTCGAAACGTTCGGATATCCTGCTCAGTCATTTTCGTCCGCATCAGCATATTTCTGATATTACGCGACATAGCAGGCTTTTTTTCAGCTGGAGAGAGAAACCCAGCCTCATCCAAAGCATTTTCAAGATGTGTAAACATGCCCGACAGCTCGCCCCGGTTCGCAGGGCGCGTTTCCGGCATTAACAAAACTTCCTCCGGCGTATCATCCTTATAACCTGACCAGACATAAGACATCAGCAAAACCGCTTGAGCGAGATTGAGAGAAGAAAAATCCGGGTTAAGCGGCACTGTGCAAATCGCATCACATAGGCTGATATCATCATTATCGAGGCCGGTGCGCTCGGGACCAAACATTAGTCCACTTTGCACCTTCTCCGCAGCATGAAAATGTATCATTTCCGATGTTTTTTCAGGGGTCAAAACAGTTTTTACCATATCACGGCTACGCGCAGTCGTTGCCACTATATAACCCAGATCAGCTATAGCCTCGGCAGTTGATGTGAATGTTTTTCTATTCTCAACGACATAATCAGCGCCAGCAGAAGCCTTAATGGCCCGCTCCACATCCCAGCCTTCGCGCGGATTGACGAGACGCAAATCCTCTAGCCCAAAATTGAGCATAGCCCGCGCGACAGTGCCGATATTTTCCCCAAGTTGGGGGCCGATAAGTATAATTGCGGGCTTCATAAATATTCCGTTTTCCGTCTCATTCCGCTGATAGATTATCTATTCGGTTTAATTTTTTAAATAAATCGACACCTGAGACAATATACCCCTCAAATAAATCAATGCAGGTCTTTAATCAAACCCGAACCTCTGCTATGCCTTGGCTAAATTCACGAGGCATTGAGGGTTTACTATGTCAAAAATTAAGGTTGAAAATCCTGTTATTGAAATTGATGGGGATGAAATGACCAGAATCATCTGGCAGCTCATTAAAGATAAACTTATCTTACCATATCTCGATATAGACCTGAAATATTACGACCTGTCTGTTCAGGTGCGTGATGATACCAATGACCAGATTACTGTAGACGCGGCTGAGGCTATCAAAGAGCATGGTGTCGGCGTTAAATGTGCAACCATCACACCGGATGAAGACCGCGTAGCAGAATTTAATCTCAAAGAAATGTGGCGCTCTCCAAATGGCACCATTCGGAATATTCTGGGTGGAACGGTATTTCGTGAGCCGATTATTTGTAAAAATGTACCCCGCCTTGTTCCGGGCTGGACAGATCCAATTGTTATTGGACGTCATGCATTTGGTGACCAGTATCGCGCCACTGATTTTGTTGTCCCGGGTAAAGGGAAGCTTAAAATCAGTTGGGAAGCAGAAGATGGTAGCGAAAAAATCGAAAGAGACGTCTTTGACTTCCCCGGAGGTGGAATTGCTATGGCGATGTATAATCTTGATGACTCAATCCGAGATTTTGCCCGCGCCAGCATGAATTACGGCCTTAACAGAAACTGGCCGGTCTATCTCTCGACCAAAAACACCATTCTAAAAGCCTATGATGGGCGTTTCAAAGACCTGTTTCAGGAAGTTTTTGATGCTGAGTTTAAAGACAAATTCGAAGCAAATGGCATCACCTATGAGCATCGCCTGATTGACGATATGGTCGCCGCTGCGCTCAAATGGAATGGTAAATTTGTTTGGGCATGTAAGAATTATGATGGTGATGTTCAGTCCGACACAGTCGCACAGGGCTTTGGCTCTCTTGGTCTTATGACATCGACGCTGCTCACACCTAATGGCAAAATTATGGAAGCTGAAGCGGCGCATGGCACGGTCACACGCCATTTTAGAGCGCATGAACGCGGGGAAGAGACATCCACAAATTCTATCGCCTCTATTTTTGCATGGACGCGCGGCCTTATTAAACGTGGTGATATTGATGGCAATGATGCTTTGATAAATTTTGCTCAGACTCTCGAAAAAATCTGCGTCAGCACAGTTGAAAGCGGACATATGACAAAAGATTTAGCGCTGCTTGTTGGCCCTGAGCAAAAATGGTTAAGCACAACAGCGTTTTTGGATAAAATCGACAGCAATTTACAAAAAGCACTCAGCTAATTGAACTTTAATGGGCTTATTTACAAGCTGATTTAAAGACTGGTTTAGAGACTGGTTTATAAGCTGGCCTTGATAGCGTCGAGTGCTGCTGGCGCGTTTTCTATATCTGATCCGCCAGCCTGCGCCATATCGGGTCGCCCACCGCCACCCTTGCCGCCAAGTTTTTCCGCACCAATGCGTACCAGAGACACCGCATCAAATGTCTCGGTTAAATCCTGCGTGACACCGACAGCGATACCAACTTTACCGTCATCAATGCCGATGAATACAACCACACCGCTACCGATTTGTTGTTTACCGCCATCAACAAGGCTACGCAATTCCTTCGAAGGCAATCCCTGAACGATTTTACCAAGAAATTTTGTCCCGTTAACGTCGATAATATCGTCTGGCGTATCCGCGCCTGAAGATTGCCCGCCCCCCAGAGCCAGAGCTTTTTTAGCTTCTGCTAACTCACGCTCAAGGCGTTTTTTATCATCCAACAAGCCCGCAATGCGGGTCGGGAGGTCTTTTTGACCCGCCTTAAGAACACCGGCTATATCGCCCAGCACTTCTTCTTGTTCTTTCAAATAATGCCGCGCCGCATGACCCGTCATTGCTTCAATACGTCTGACACCGGAGGCTACTGCCATTTCTTGCGTCACCGCAAAAAGACCAATGTCTCCCAGCCGGTTTACATGTGTACCGCCGCAAAGTTCAACCGAATAATGCCCGCCGCGGTGACTGGTATCACCATCAGCATCTCCATTCGGGCTCACATCTTTACCCACATCTTTACCCATAGCAAGAACGCGAACTTCGTCACCATATTTTTCACCAAATAATGCCAGCGCCCCTGCCTCAATCGCCTCATCGGGCGTCATTAAACGGGTACTCACCTCGTGATTGGACAGAATGACAGCATTGACAATGTCTTCTACCTGCCTGAGTTCTGCATCTGTCATCGCCTTGGGGTGACTGAAATCAAAACGCAAATAGTTTTCCTCGACCAGCGAGCCTTTTTGGGTGACATGATCGCCCAGCACACGCCGTAGGGCTTCATGCAATAAATGCGTGGCAGAGTGATTTGAACGGATTTTGCTACGGCGACTATCATCAATAGCCAGATGCACAATATCACCAACAGCGAGTTCACCTGATTGCACTTCGCCAATATGCACATGCATGTCGCCGAGTTTTTTAAGGGTATTTGCTACGCTCATCATTGCGGCATTTTCTGATTTGAGCGTGCCTTTATCACCCGCCTGCCCGCCGCTTTCGGCATAAAATGGGGTCTGATTGACAATAATAGAGGCTTCCTGACCAGCACTGGCGCGTTCAGCGGGTTCACCATCTATCAAAATAGCTGAAATTTTAGCTTCCGCTTCGGTGCCTTGATAGCCAACAAATTCAGACATGCCAACATTATCTCGCACATCAAACCATACAGTTTCAGTCGCCATTTCACCTGAACCGGACCAACTTGCCCGCGCCTCAGCCCGTTGTTTTTCCATAGCCGTTTCAAAACCTTGCTCATCAACACGAAGTCCACGCTCGCGCAAGGCGTCTTGTGTCAAATCAAGCGGAAAGCCGTAAGTATCGTAAAGTTTGAAAGCAATATTGCCAGGCAAAACCTTGCCGTTTAAATCTTCAAGCGCGTCATCCAGCAATTTCAAACCACGGGTCAGCGTTTCCCTGAAACGTTCTTCCTCATGCTTGAGCGTTTCAGTAATCAGCGCACCCGCACGTTCAAGTTCTGGATAGGCAACGGCCATCTGGTTTTTCAAAGCAGGTAATAGTTTCCACATTAGCGGTTCTTTGGTGCCTAGCAATTGGGCATGGCGCATGGCTCTCCGCATAATCCGACGCAGAACATAACCACGCCCCTCATTAGAGGGCAGAACACCATCCGCAATCAAAAAAGCAGCACTGCGCAAATGATCAGCAATCACTCTGTGGCTGACCTTATGCACGCCATCAGCAGGTTGGTTACTGAAATCCTCAGATGCGGCGATGAGATACTGCATCAAATCCGTGTCATAATTATCGTGCTTACCTTGAAGCAAAGCACCAATGCGCTCCAGCCCCATGCCCGTATCAATAGATGGCTCGGGAAGGTCGGTTCGCGAACCGTCAGCATGTTGCTCAAATTGCATGAAGACCAGATTCCAGATTTCGATAAATCTATCGCCGTCTTCATCGGGGCTACCGGGGGGGCCACCTGCAATATCTGGCCCATGGTCATAGAATATTTCTGAGCACGGCCCGCAAGGTCCCGTATCACCCATGGACCAAAAATTATCAGATGTCGCAATAGGAATAATCCGATCATCACTGAGGCCAGCAATTTTCTTCCAAAGCGTTTTAGCTTCCTCATCTTCGGCATATACCGTAACCAGTAGCTTTTCTTGTGAAATTTGAAGTTCTTTTGTCAAAAACTGCCAAGCATAATGAATGGCATCTTCTTTGAAATAATCACCGAAAGAAAAATTTCCCAGCATCTCAAAAAAAGTGTGGTGGCGTGCCGTATACCCCACATTATCTAGATCATTATGCTTACCGCCTGCGCGGACACATTTTTGCGATGTCACCACGCGCTGATGCGGCGCAGCCTCCTGACCCGTGAAAAAATTCTTGAAGGGCACCATACCCGCATTGGTAAAAAGCAAAGTCGGATCGTTTAACGGCACAAGTGGGCTTGATGCGAGAGCCTTATGCTCTTGCGTCTCAAAATATCCAAGAAATGATGTACGGATGTCCGCTAGGCCAAGTGACATATTTATCTCCCACTAGGTTTGTAACGAGCCTTCCCCTATCTGCCAAGCCCTCTCCGAACGAAACAGGAAAAATTCCCGCATAAATTAAAAAATCCCAGATATGACATCTGGGATTTTAAAACTGTAAAACACTGATAAGCAGGACTTAGCTTGCTGCTTCTTCCAGTCCTTCATCACCTGCATCATAATCATCTTCAGGTTTGAGAGGTTCAATATCAACAAGCCCTGCATCGGCGCGCACTTTTTCTTCAATTTCCGCAGCAATTTCAGGATTATCTTTGAGGAATTGACGGGCGTTTTCTTTACCCTGACCAATACGTTGGTCACCATAGCTGTACCAGCTACCGGATTTATCAACGACTTCAGCTTTGACACCGAGGTCAATCAACTCACCAGTTTTTGAGATACCCTCACCATACATGATGTCAAACTCGACAACACGGAAAGGCGGCGCAACTTTATTTTTAACAACTTTGACGCGGGTCTGATTTCCGACTACTTCTTCACGGTCTTTAATAGCACCGATACGACGAATATCCAGACGACACGAAGCATAGAATTTCAGGGCATTACCACCAGTTGTGGTTTCCGGACTGCCAAACATCACCCCAATTTTCATCCGAATCTGGTTGATGAAAATAACCATCGTATTTGATTTGGAAATAGAGGCGGTCAATTTACGCAGCGCCTGACTCATCAAACGGGCTTGAAGTCCGGGCAAACTGTCTCCCATATCGCCTTCAAGCTCGGCACGCGGGGTTAATGCCGCCACCGAGTCGATAACGAGAACATCAATCGCGCCAGATCTGACCAGCGTATCCGCGATTTCAAGCGCCTGTTCACCATTATCAGGCTGGGAAATCAGTAATTCTTCTACATCTGCCCCAAGTTTACTTGCATATAACGGGTCGAGGGCGTGCTCGGCATCAATAAAGGCGCAAATGCCGCCTTTTTTCTGAGCTTCTGCAACTGTATGTAAAGCAAGGGTTGTTTTACCTGAGCTTTCCGGTCCGTATATTTCAATAATACGGCCTTGCGGCAAGCCGCCAATACCAAGCGCGATATCCAGCCCCAAAGAGCCGGTTGGAATAGAGCCGATTTCGACAATATTTTTCGGATCGCCCAGCTTCATCACCGAGCCTTTGCCATAATTACGTTCAATCTGGCCTAATGCGGCTTCAAGAGCTTTATTTCTATCGCCTTTTTCATCCATGAGGTTCACCAAGTTAGAGGACATTGCTATCTCCTTATTCCACACCCCTTTAAAAGGAGCAATTGGCTTATTTGTACCTATTTTGTTCTCTTTGGCAAGTAAAATTTTAACCCACTGTTTTTACTTGATAAATAAAAACATGTTCTCACTTTATTCACACAAAAACAGTGAATTTTTAAGATAAAATACACGCCCTGCCAGAGAATCGGTTGAGCAGAAAGTTAGCCCTAATCGTCGCGGAAAACACGCTCGCGTTTTTCGTGTCTTTCCTGAGCTTCGACGCTCAATGTTGCAATGGGGCGCGCATCAAGGCGTTTCAGGCTAATCGGGTCGCCTGTTTCCTCGCAATATCCGTAAGTCTGGTCTTCAAGGCGTCCAAGTGCGGCATCAATTTTATTGATGAGTTTGCGCTGGCGATCACGTGTTCTTAATTCTAATGTTTTTTCAGACTCAGACGCTGCACGGTCCGTCACATCAGGAAGATTAAGATTGCCCTCTTGCAAAGAAGAGACGGTTTCGCGTGTTTCGCGAATGATGTCATCTTTCCAAGTCACAAGTTTGCGACGGAAATATTCCCTTTGACGAGCATTCATAAAAGGTTCGCTATCACTGGGCGCATAATCTTTAGGTAAACGCGTTGCCATTAATGATATTCTCCTGCATCAATTTGACAGCCGAAATATATTCAGTTCTAGGTTAATTACAAGCCCGACTCTTAATCCATTTTTGATTTTTTGAATTTTATCCAATAAAAGCAGGATGCGTTAAAATGTCCATAACGGGCATTCTGTTCTTGCCTGCAAGCCGCTTATTGGTGTTAATTCAGGCTTTTGACGGCAAATAAAGGGAATCTGTGATGTCCGGAAAATTCGAAGGTACTGAAAATTACATTGCAACAGAGGATTTACGGATTGCGGTAAATGCCGCCCTCACATTGGAAAGACCGCTTTTGGTCAAAGGCGAACCCGGCACGGGTAAAACCGTTCTGGCAGAGGAAGTCGCCAAGGCTCTGGATTTACCGCTTCTAACATGGCACATCAAATCCACCACCAAAGCCCATCAGGGGCTCTATGAATATGACGCCATCACCCGCCTGCGGGATAGTCAGTTGGGAGATGAGCGCGTTAAGGACATTAAGAATTATATTAACCGCGGTAAGCTCTGGGAGGCTTTTGCCTATGAAGGGCGGGTCGTCCTGCTGATTGACGAGATTGACAAGGCCGATATCGAATTTCCAAATGACCTGCTGCAAGAACTCGACCGCATGGAATTTTTCGTCTACGAAACCGGTGAAACCATTAAGGCCGAGACACGCCCGCTGGTGATTATCACCTCCAATAATGAAAAAGAATTGCCGGATGCGTTTTTGCGCCGTTGCTTCTTCCATTATATCGCCTTCCCTGACCATGAGACGATGACAGATATTGTCAAAGTTCACTTCCCGGATTTGAAATCGCGTCTGGTGAAAGAAGCGCTCTCGGTCTTTTATGAAGTGCGCGACGTGCCGGGGCTGAAAAAGAAACCATCCACGTCTGAATTATTGGACTGGCTGAAACTTTTGATGAATGAAGATATTGACGAAACCACATTGCGCGAGCGCGACCCCAATAAGCTTATCCCGCCGCTACATGGTGCGTTGCTCAAGAATGAGCAAGATGTTCAGCTTTTTGAGAAACTCGCCTTTTTGGCGCGCCGCGAAAGGAATTAGCTTTTCTTTTGCGCTTTTGCCTTGTCCATAAAGATGCGTAACGCATTATTGATGCGCGTTTGATAACCACGACCCTGTGATTTGAAAAAAGCAATAATATCCGCATCCAGCCGAATGCTGACCGGGTGTTTAGCCTTTACCCAAACAGCCTGCTCCCAATCTTCATCGGTAATAAGCTCCGCATCAGGATCGCTTTCAACGGCGGCCACAATTTCCTCATCGGTCAGCGCATCCACGCGCGCCCAATCGGTTCTGCCTTTCATCTTGGCCAATTGCGCCTGCGAATAGCGCACGATTTTGCCTTCGTCTTTTTTATTCCGATTTTTGTGCTTCGTTGTCTGTTTTATAGCGGTGTTTTTCATTGTCTCTTGCGCGGCGGGCGGAAATTATCCGGCACACGCGCCCTTCTTCTCGTTCGGTATAGATAACAGTAATGATTTTATTGTCCAACTTACCAACGGCTTTGAAACGCTTTTCACCAGTCTCAGAGTGTGCCAATAAACATACCCAATCGCCACCCCAAACGGTAATGGCATCTACAAAATCAATCCCATGCTTGACCAGATTGCTCTCGCATTTATTTTCATCCCATTCAAACTCAACATAACTTCCATCTGCTTTAGGCATTGAGAGCCTCCTTTAGTTTTTTTTGTTTTTATCATTTGAGTCTCCTTTATCCTTTTTCTAGTCAATACAATTGTATATACAATTAATCTCTTGCCGGTCAATACTTTTTTTATAGGCCAGTCTTAAAGCTCAGCCTTAAAAGCTGGATTTTTAGGCTCTGCCAGCTTAAACTACAGCCATGTTTGTTGATTTCTTCCATGATCTGAAAAGTAACGGCGTGCCGGTCAGCCTGCGTGAATATCTCAGTCTGCTGGAAGCGTTGGACCGTGATGTTATCACTCGCGATATTGAGGCGTTTTACTATCTCTCCCGCGCTGCGCTGGTGAAGGATGAGAAGAACCTCGATAAATTTGATGTCGTGTTTTCCAAAACCTTTAAAGGCCTGCAAGCGCTATCAGAAACTGAAATTGCCGAAATCCCAACGGAATGGCTTCAATCCCTGACCGAGAATTTTCTGACGGAAGAAGAAAAAGCTGCCGTCGAGGCACTTGGCGGTTGGGAAAAGATTATGGAGGAGCTGCAAAAGCGGCTCGAGGAACAAAAAGGACGCCATGAGGGTGGCAATAAATGGATAGGCACGGGCGGCACGTCGCCCTTTGGTGCTGATGGCTATAACCCCGAGGGCATCCGTATCGGGCAGGAAAAAGGCCGCCATGGGCGTGCTGTGAAGGTCTGGGATAAGCGCACATATAAAAACCTCGATGGTGATGTCGAGATTGGGACGCGCAATATTAAAGTTGCTCTGCGGCGGCTTCGCCGATTTGCCCGCGATGGTGTGCCGGATAAGCTTGACCTTGATGGCACGATTAAATCTACGGCCAATGCCGGTTATCTGGACATTAAGCTGGAGGCCGAGCGCCGCAACAAAATCAATGTGCTGTTATTTTTCGATGTTGGTGGCTCGATGGATCCGCATATCAAGCTGTGCGAGGAGCTGTTTTCCGCCGCGCGCGCCGAGTTTAAAACCATGGAGCATTTTTATTTCCATAACTGCCTTTATGAGGGCGTGTGGAAAGATAATGCCCGCCGCCATACGGACAAAATGCCGACATGGGATGTGCTGCATAAATACCCGGCCGACTATAAGATTATTTTCGTCGGGGATGCGTCCATGTCGCCCTATGAGATTGTGCATGCGGGCGCGTCTGTGGAGCATTGGAATGAAGAGGCTGGCGGTGTGTGGCTCCAGCGTGTGATGGATATTTATACCAGCGCGGTGTGGCTGAACCCAACGCCGGAGCGCTTCTGGACGCATAGCGGCTCAACAGACATCATCCGGCAGATATTCAATGACCGCATGTTCCCCCTCACCCTAGACGGCCTCGACGCCGCCATGCGGGAACTGAGCCGGTAGGGGATTTAGTACCTAACTTGCGAACTTTTCCAGTTGGCATAATAACTTTTCCATTGAAGTAGATACATTACCTTTCTGCATAGCATTAATCAATCTTTCAGCTATCAAAATAGGCTCTTTATTTATATTACTTGGGTCAAAATCTAGCATCTCATTCTTTATTGCTTCTTCAATATTCTTTGGCCAAGCAAAATGAGTATCTCTCACTAAAATCTCATTGGAAGTTACCATGCTAACATCACTATTCAATAATGAAAGCAATTCAGGTGTAGAATTCCCATTCTTGTCCGCATCAAAAATAACAAAAACCTCTATATCAAAGGCGCGTGCAAGTTTGATTGGCTTTGTATTTTGCTTTCCATTTAAAGAAATAATAGGCAGTGGAAAGGGAGCATCTCTTTTTTGATTCCAATATGTTCGAATATATGCGACGTCGCTTTTTCCTTCTACCAGCACCACCTTGTCAGCAAAAAGCATTTCAGACACGTTTTCATTCAAAAGCCGATAAATATCGCCGGGGACTTTTTTCGGATGCCAGTCACTAGGCGACCCATTAAATATTTGAACTTCACTTACAGAGTCTTTTTTTGTTATCCGCTTTATAGTATCGGGAAGGTCTGGTTGGAGGAGTAAAGGACTATGGGTTGTTAAAATTGTTTGAATTTTACCATTTTCAGACAAATCTCTTAAAACCGATGCAATTTTTCTAATCTGAAATGGATGCTGGTAAAGCTCGGCCTCTAAATCATCAAAGGCCGAATAAGTAATATCCGTGCGGCCATTAATAGTGATGGTAAAGGAACCTGTAATCACCTGATCGCCTTTGGTGAAGGAATAGGTGACAGTCTCGGTAAGTTGATGCCCGTCCTCGCCTTCACGCCCATGCAGAGCCTCGACGTTGGTGTTCGTGTTATCCAGCACATAATGCCAGTCACCATCCGCATCGACCAGCAAATGACCATAGGTCGCTGAAATGCGCGTATCTTCACCCGTCACAGCAGCCCCGTTGACACTCAGTTGATAGCTACTGGCATCATCCACCAGCTCATCAACAAGTTGTATCTGACCGGATGGGTCAAAAATTGTTATATCTTCTTCGGCTACAAAATTACCCGTCACTTCAGACTGGGCGCGCACACGCACATTCACATTAATGCTTCTGGCACTTGCGCCCTCACCCGTGGTGATTATCAGCGCATAGTCTGCTTGAGAACTAAGCGATGCGCCCTGCTTGACTTCCAGCATACCCGTGGACCCAACAACGAAGTCAGTTGAGACCGTATTGGTTGCAGCATTCTTTACTGTATAAGTCGCGTCTTTCCCGGCAAATTTGACGACGCCCAATTGAGTACCGGCATCTGCGCCTATTTCTAGATATTCGATTTCATTATTTTGAATAACATCAACAACATTCACAACAATACGGTGCGAAATCTCATGTTTTTGACCATTCAACCGATAGGAAGCAATAACGGTTACTTCGAAGCTCTCCATCTCTTCAGCGTCCAGCAACCCAACCTGTTTAACACTCAACTTGCCATTATTGTTATGAATGGTGAAATATTTCTTGAATAAGCGGTTTTTGGCTTTTCCTTCATCAGTAGAGTAATCTAGCATAAACCTTATGCCTCTGGCGCCATCTGGAATACCATCATTTGGTACTCTGAAAAAAGAATTTTCACCCGGATTGGTTTCATTGACATATGCGTGTGTTGTCATCGTTGAAGTCATTAATCCCGCCTCTTAATTATTGTTTTTGTTTGAGTTGATAAGGAAGCCTATGATATTTCGCCTAGCTGTCAAAGTATTTTATATTAATTTT
Source organism: alpha proteobacterium IMCC14465 (assembly GCA_000293845.2). GTDB lineage: Bacteria > Pseudomonadota > Alphaproteobacteria > RS24 > RS24 > Micropelagius. The sequence continues at coordinate 290,794 of ALYF01000002.1, forward strand.
TATCATTTTATATTTCCCTAATATATTCAGATATTTTGCATGCTGAATTTCTCCGTGTTAAGTTGCCATAAATAGTTAAGAGTTGTTGCTGATGTTGAAACCTGTTGAAATTAACAATAAATTATCCGATGTCGTTCATGCCATTCATGACATTGTGCGTGATAAAAAAGACCAGATTGAACTGGCGCTTGCCGCATTTCTCTCCGGCGGGCATGTTTTGATTGAAGACACACCTGGCACGGGGAAAACATCGCTCGCGCAGGCCTTTGGGCATCATCTCAATCTGGATTGGAAACGCCTACAATGCACAAATGACACCATGCCTTCCGATATTATCGGGGTAAATGTCTTTGACCCGCAAAGCGGGAATTTCACCTTCAGGCAAGGGCCGCTTTTTACCGAATTAATGCTGGTTGATGAGTTGAACCGTGCGCCAAGCAAAAGCCAGAGCGCTTTGCTGGAAGCCATGGCAGAAGGTCAAGCAAGTATAGATGGTCGCCGCTATGCACTCCCGACGCCCTTTTTGCTTATTGCAACTCAAAACCCTGCAGAGCAAATCGGCGTGTCACCCTTGCCGGAGTCGCAACTGGATCGTTTTGCCGTTTCCTTCACGCTCGGCCTCCCCTCAACGCAGACCGAGGCCAAAATCATAGCCGATGCAGATAGTAGGTTTACAACTGAGGTAAACAGCACGCCCGTTTTGCCTGAACGTGGGTTTTTAGAACTATGCGACCAAAGAAAGAATGTTATCTGTGACGCCAAAATCGTTACCTATTTACAAGATATCGCAACGGCTGTTCGCGGCGCATTGCTGCCGCATCTCTCTGTCCGCGCGCTTATCCAAATAAAAGGGCTGGCACAGGCGCATGCGCTTATCAATGGGCGCGATTATGTGGCACCAGAAGATATTCAACTCATGGTACCTAGTGCGTTGCGACATCGCTTCGGGCAAAATCTCGGCAAAACGGATGCGATGGATAAACTCCAAGATATGCTGACAAGCATAGCCGTGCCGTAAACCCATGTTGGCGTCTGTTGAGTCATTCATAGACCGCCTGACAGGTAAGCGTCTTTGGTCTGGACACGAAAAAACCCTCAAACAAAGGGATTTATTTATCCTGCCCAATCGTTTCGGGATCTATGTCGGCTTTCTGGTTTTCGCCAGCTTCGCCATGGGATACCGCGTGCAGAATAATTTTATATTGCTGGGCGTTATTTTTCTGTTTTTGATTTTCATGTTGTCGCTTATTGCCTCGGTGCGAAACCTGCAGGGATTATCTTTCTCTTTCAGAACCGCCCCTTATTATCTGGCCTCTGAAACCCAGCATGTGATGCTGTCTTTGCAAAGACCTGACCCGGCCTATAATCTGGAACTCCACCTTCCAACTTCTGACAAGCTCGTGCTTAACCTTCCGAAAGGTCAGGCAGAAATTCGCCCTGCGATTGGGCGTCTGCCGCGCGGGGTGCATACCATTCCTAAACTTAAGGTTCAAACACGCTTCCCTTTTGGTATCGTGCGCTGTTGGAGCTGGCTCTCCCCGTCACTCAGCATGACTGTGTGTCCGACGCCCAACATGAAACCCTTATCTGCCTATCCGCGCTCAAGTCAAAGGCCGGCAAGGGACGGGTTAGACGATTTTTCCTCTCAAATGCCACCCCAAGCATCACCACAAACAGATGATGGGTCATTACAAGATCCGCGCATCTTTGAGGATGGCGACCTGCCCTCACGCATTGACTGGAAACGCTTTGCCGCCACCCGAGAATTACTGACCCGCGATTTCAGCCCGCCCGATACCGGAGATGTACTGCTTCAAGCTCCTGCAAATATGGAGAAAGAAGCCGCACTCTCTTATTTGTGCGGCGGGCTTTTGGTTTGCGCCAGTCATCGGGAAAATGCCGTCATGATATTTGGCGCACAACGCTTCACCATTCATAACGAAACCCAAAGGCTGGAGGCTCTGCATGCGCTTGCCAGAGCATAGTGAGAAGCACACTCACCCACAGCGGCTCCCATTTGCCGATATTCGCCTGACAGCTTTCTTATTGACTGCCGCATCGGCACCGATTGCTCTGACCATGGCAATGCTGAGCCAATTGCTGGTTTTTCCGATATGGGTATCACTCTGGGGGCTTGCTGTGATGCCAAAATCAACCTTGCGGCATGTGCTGGTTGTTGCATCTGTCATAGGCGTTTTTATTGCCATCCGTTTTCTTGCACCACCACCGGATGAACGTTTTTTCATGTTGTTGGTTATGTTGTTTGGCGTGATTGAGCAACTTGACCGAAGCGGACGCCCAAACCCATTTGCAGTTTTGGGTGTTGTGTTTCCAGCTTTATGCGCGATTGCTTTGTCGTCGAGCCTGATGTTGTTTGTGTTGATGGTTGTGAGCGTCGGGCTTTATCTCGGACTGTTTGTGTTGCGCTATAATAATATGCCGCTATCAGGATTAAGGGTCAGAATTCTAAGGGTGGTTGGTATTCTTGGTGGTGCGTTTCTGGCAACGCTGATGATTTTCATCATCCTCCCCCGCATTGATTTATCCGACATGCCTAAACTCGTCTCCGACAGAGCTTTAACCGGCGTAACGGATGAGCTGGAAATCGGACGGTTTTCCGAGGTCATTCAAAGCGGAGAAACTGCTTTTCGAGCCTTCATGCCTGCTGGCACCAATCTGCAAGAATTTTACTGGCGGGTTTATGTTCTTACGCAAGCGCAAAACGGCAAATGGGCGCGCGGGCTTACTGCCGCCCCTGCTTTTCAAACTCTTGATCAAAAACCAGACGCATCTATCGGCAATAATGACCGGGATATAAGTTATAAAGTCAGACATACCAATCCTGCAGAGCCATGGTTACCGGTTCTGGGTAGCCCGTCCAACCAACCACCGCCTAAGCAGACACAGATTAGCCTTAGTGGTGAAATCACAATACCAGCCAAGACCGACCGGATGCCCCGCCTCTGGATGCTCTCCGGTGTCATAGATAATCCAATCTCAGCTACCCTTCCAGAAAGCACACGCCTCATAGGTCACCCCCGCCTTAAAGCATGGGCGCAAGCTAAACGCCTTGAAACACAAAGCGACAGCGCCTTTGCTGACCTGTTGCTGACACATTTCCAAAGCCAAGGCTTTAGCTATTCCCTCTCTCCACCAAAGCTTAATGGCGACAAGATGGATGATTTCTTTTTTGAAACCAAACAAGGCTATTGCGGACATTACGCTATGGCTTTTGCCACCGCTTTAAGAGCCGCCGGCATTCCCGCCAATGTCGTGGTCGGTTATTCAGGCGGGAGCTGGAATGAATTTGGCGATTATGTGCTGGTTCGCCAATCCGATGCGCATGCATGGGTAGAAGCTAAAATTCACGGCAAAAGCTGGCACCGCTATGACCCAACAAAAGTCGTCCCCCTCATCGCGGCAGCGACCACCACATCACAGGAAACCGGCGCGACCTCCCCCCTGCTCAAGCAACCGAGCAAATCCCTGACATTGCCAGACAGATTAAGCCGACTGGCGCGGTGGGCGGATAATCAGATTGTGCGGTTGAATAATGAAATTCTAACATTTGATGCAAAATCGCGGGAAGACTTTTTCAATGAATTAAGCCTCGGGCGCTTGCTGTCTTATCTTGCAATATGGGGACTGACCTTAATGGCGCTCATTATCCCGCTCTTGTTGTTTAAGTTTTTAACGAGCAGAGACCCACTCACCTTGCTGGACATGAAATTCAACACAGTGGCTAAAAAGCTCGGATTTCATCGCGCCGCCGCAGAAGGCAGGCTGGATTTTACTGAACGTATCGCCACAGCCATTGCCAAGACCAGACCCGATATGGCCGAGCTGATACGCGATTACGCAAAGCATTGGAACCGATGCTACTTCACCAATGAAGCTAAGCCAGATGATGTGGCGTATCTCAAAAAAGCACTACGGGGAATTAGGCAGGCCGCGACATAAAGTTAGGCTTATTCGGATGTGGTCTTATCGGACTTATTGCCCTTGCCAATCATCTCACGAGAGATTTCAACTTGTTCCTGCATGAGGCCTTCCATACGCGATAGAAGCATCACGATAACATTTATATCAGCTTCGAGATTGACAACAGCTTTGTTTAAATTGCTTACAATATCATTGAGGTTTTTGATGGCGTAATTAATCGTTTCGACATCAACCGGAAGCTGGTCGTAACGATTCTGTGTGCTGCTCCAGTCATTTGAATTGTCGGTCATACTTCACCTGTCACCAATTACCATTTATCAGATATACCATAACCCTGAGAAGCTAAAGCATATTTAGCTACACATTAGGTTGGTTATCTCATCATTTGGCCCATTATGTGGCCATTATGTAGCAAAGTTACAAGGCAAATAAGAACGCCCTAATTAACGCCGAGTTTTTTCTGCAAACTGGTGCTTGACGTTGTGTACTGGAATGTCAACTTTTGATCCGGATGCACGCGTTTAAACGCATGATGCGCCATAAGTGCCGCCTCGTGGAAACCGGATAGGATAAGCTTGAGCTTGCCGGGATAGGTATTAATATCGCCAATGGCATAGATACCGTCCTGATCGGTGGCAAATTTTTCCGTATCAACCTCAACGAGGTTTTCATTAAGGTTCAGCCCCCAATCTGCAATCGGACCAAGCTTCATAGTCAGACCAAAAAACGGCAAGAAGCTGGTGCAATTAATTTCAATCGGATCCCCTTCTACAGGCTTGAGATGGGCGCCCGAAAGTTGCCCATTTTCGCCAATCAGTTCGGTAATCTGACCAATATGCAGATTGACTTTCCCTTCCTCAACCAGTGCGCGCATTTTATTAACGCTGTCAGGCGCGGCACGGAAAACATCACGGCGATGCACAAGTGTCATGGATTTCGCGATGGGTTGAAGATTTAGCACCCAGTCAAGCGCACTGTCCCCACCACCGGAGATAAGAATATCCTGATCTTTAAAGGCTTCCATTTTCCTCACAGCATAATGAACGCCTGCACCATTGGACGTGTCAGACTGTTCGAAAACATCAATCGCTGGAATAGGCGGCTTTTTGGGTTGGAAACTCCCGCCACCAGCGGCAATCACCACAACCGGTGCTTCAAAAACTTCATTCTCATCCGTCGTGACACGCCATGTCTGGTCATCAACTTTTTCAAGACCAGTGACCATACGATTAAAATGAAAGCTCGGGTCGAAAGGCGCAGCCTGTTCCATCAACTGGTCAGTAAGTTTTTGACCGGAAACCTCAGGCATGCCGGGAATATCATAAATCGGCTTCTCAGGATAAAGTTCTGCACATTGCCCGCCGGGCTTATCCAAAATGTCAATAAGATGCGCTTTCATGTCCAACAGGCCCAGTTCAAAAATGGCAAAAAGGCCGACCGGCCCAGCACCAATAATGATGGCATCTGTTTTGATTGTTTCCCCGGACATAACTTAATCCTTTCCAAGACGAATATTAATAATACATAAAATTTATGTAATTAAATTTATTTAACGTGTGTAAGTGTATATATTCTTTTTTTAATAAATGCAAAACACCTAGCTAGAGACATTTTGTCCCTATAAATTCATATATACGACGATTGGACAGACTTTCAATTCAATCATGTAATGTTTATAAGAAGCTATGTCACATGATACGATACGAGCACCGCTACCCTGTCCTGAAATGGGTCAAATCCGTGAGGATATTGACAATCTGGATAAGGATATCCTCCAGCTCCTGAAAAAAAGGCTTAATTTAATTGAGCAAGCCGCTTTGGTGAAGCCTAACCGCAATCAGGTTCGAGATACCGCACGGATTGATGAAGTTATTTCTCTTATCAGACAAGAAGCTGAAAAACTTGGTTATCCTGCGGATATGGCGGAAGCAATTTGGAAAAATATTATTGAGCTCAGTATCGACTATGAGTATGTCGCTTATGACGATAAAGGCTGAAGCTAGTATTGGTTTTCAGGCATATCGACGACAATACCATCCAAATCATCTGTCACTTTAATCTGGCATGAAAGCCTGCTGTTATCTTTCACATGAACAGCGAAATCCAGCATATCTTCTTCTAAATCATTGGCCTGACCTGTTTTATCCTGCCAGTCCGGACGCACATATACATGACAGGTTGCGCAAGCGCAGGCGCCACCACAATCTGCACTAATGGCTTTGATATCATTTTTGATGGCAACTTCCATCAAGGTCATACCGCTTTCGCCCTCGCAAGGGTGTTCGGTTCCGTTACTTTCAACAAATGTTATTTTCACCATATGCTTATACCCATATACTGGCGAGATAGTGATATACAATCTCTTGGAAATTCGGCTCACGCAATATCATAAATATATGGGGTCGTCTAGCCGACAATCAAATCATTGCCCAGAAATTAAATAGAAATAGTATGACCCAGACCTTAAGAAAAATCACAATACGCGCCGAAAGCTACAGGCTTATAAAGCCTTTTACCATTTCCCGCGGTTATAAAAACACGGCAGATGTTGTGGTTGTAGAGATTAATGACGGCGCGCTGACGGGACGCGGGGAATGTGTTCCCTATGCACGATATGGCGAAACTCTTGAAAGCGTCACAGCTGAAATCGAAACCATTAGACCCATGCTTGAAGGCAGCACAGCCGGATTAAACGCGACCTCAAACCACCCTTTGAACCGTGATGACCTACAAACTGCCATGCATCCCGGTGCCGCAAGAAACGCCATAGACTGCGCCCTTTGGGATCTGGAAGCCAAGCAGAACAAGCAAACTGTTCCAGACAGGCTAACGCTTCACCCCCGACCTCTTTCCTCAGCCGTCACCGTGACACTCGACACGCCAGCCAAAATGGCTCAAGTAGCGAAGCAAGAGGCAGCGAAGCAAGTTTCGCATCAAAGTTCTGATAAAAATAAACTGGTCAAAATTAAGCTCGGCGGCGCCGACGGCATTGCCGCTGATATTGGTCGCCTCAGTGCCATTCGCGATGCCGTACCGGAAGCGGCTCTCATCGTCGATGTGAATGAAGGCTGGCATCCGCGCGATATAGTTTCTCATGTCGAGGCGCTTAAATCTTTTAATATTGATCTGATTGAACAACCCTTGCCAGCTGATAATGATGACATTCTTAAAGACATCGACTTGCCCTTTTGCGCGGATGAGTCGGTGCATGATAGCAGCGACCTCTATCATCTTAATCCCGGCTATACTTGCGTGAATATCAAACTCGATAAAACGGGCGGCCTGACTGAGGCGCTTAAGATGCTTCATCTTGCCCGTGATAAAAATTTAAAAGTCATGGTCGGTTGTATGGTTGCGTCTTCACTATCCATGATGCCGGCATATTATCTTGGTCTGCAGGCCGATTATGTCGACCTAGATGGCCCGCTTTGGCTAGAAAAAGACCATGAGAACGGGCTGGTATACTCCCAAGGTGAAATCATTTTACCAACAACTCCGCTCTGGGGCTGGGATTGAGGGGATAAAAGTGAGGTGCTGGGATTAAGGGAATGAGATTGAGTAACAGTTCAGACGGCTCTAAATCATGCAAAAAAAGAAGGGAAATAAGAAGACTTTAGACTTTAAACTTGACTATTACATCTTATTATTGATAATGATTATCAATAGCAACTAATAAGCAGGTATTTAAGGTATTCTCATGACACGGATTCACATCCCTTCACATAAAATGATGGCGTTACTTGCCCGCGATTGTGACAAACAAAATTGGCTAGAAACGGCCCATAATATTGTGGCTTTCGAACCGTCCCCTCCGACGCTTCAAACGCAACCAAAATTCAAAAAATACCCCGCAAAAATCATTCCTTTTAATAGCTTCAAAGCCTCAAAACCCTGACTTGCATAATGGGCATATTACATTAGAGTTTGGGACATGCTTTGGACACGAAATGACTGATATCGACTGGACATCCCCCCGCATTATGGACCTGCCGGATTTACGGATGGCTGTATTTGAAGCCGGGTCGCCCTCACCGTCACGTCCGTCCATTATCCTGTGTCATGGCTTTCCCGAAATCGCTTATAGCTGGCGGCATATTATCGCCCCGCTTGCAGAATTAGGCTTTCATGTGGTTGCACCGGATTTACGAGGTTTTGGCGCGACCGGTAATCCGTTAAACGACTCGGGTGATGCCGCATCTGTTCCCCTGTTTGATATGCCGCATTTATGCGATGACATGGCACATTTGCTCGATGCGCTTAATTTGGAAGAGGCAATTTTCGCGGGCCATGATTGGGGCGGATTTGTTGTCTGGCAAATGCCATTTTACCAACCTGAACGCACAAAGGCAGTGATTGGCATTAACACGCCTTTTATGCCGCGGCAGGACATGGATCCGATAGAAATTTTCAAAGCTATTTGGGGAGAAGACTGCTATTTGGTTCGGTTTCAAGATTATGGCATTGCCGAGAAAATTCTTAATGAAAATCCACGCAAGACTTTACTCGCGTCCTATCGTTCGCCATCGGGAAGTAATTTTAATGGTGACGACGCGGCTCAGAAAATGTGGAAAAATTTTGAATTGCTGAACATTCTTAAGACAGATGAAACACAATGGCCCGGTCACCAGCTTCTGCCGGATGATGAATTTCAGCCCTATATTGATGCATTCACCAAAACCGGGTTTCGTGGCGGGGTAAATTGGTATCGTAATTTTACCCGCAACTGGGAACTCAGCGAGAATTTTCCCGATAAAATAGACCTCCCCTGCCTGATGATTTGTGCCGAAAAAGACCCTGTCCTCCCCCCCGCCATGGCAGATATTATGCCAGCGCATATCGCAGATTTGGAAATCAAGCTGATTAAAGACTGCGGACATTGGACACAATCAGAAAAGCCAGCAGAACTATTTGGCTTCATGAAAGACTGGCTAGACAGAAGATTCCCTGTATAAGGAAACGAGATAAGTAAGCAGGCACACACACCCTCTTCGTTTCTTGTCTGCTATTATATATTTATAAAGCCAGTATCCCGTATGAATACACTTTCTAATAATGACGGCGTTTCCAAAGACCTCCTAACTGCCATTAATGGCGACAGACCGCTCAAGATTTTACTGCCCAGCTATCGGAGCAACCCTCACACTGGCGGTCAGGGGATTTACATGCGCCTTATCTCTAAGGCCATTGTGGATTTGGGACACAAAGTTGATGTGATTTCTGGCCCGCCCTACCCGCATCTCGACCCCCGTGTCGGCTTGATTGAAATCCCATCGCTGGACATGTATGCACGCGACAACCCTTTCACATGTCTAGACCGTGAAATTATGAGCAATCGTATCGATTTATTTGAATGGTGGTCGCATAATTGGGGCGGTTTCCCTGAGCCATATACATTTGGCGAGCGCCTAAAAAAATACATGAAAAACCGGATCTCGGATTATGACATCATGCATGATAATCAGACGCTCTGTTATGGCATGCTCGCCGTGCGCGATATGGGGCTTCCCGTTGTTGGCACAATTCACCACCCAATCACCAAAGACCGTCATATCGAAATCACACATGCGACATCACCTTTTCTTAAATTGCTGAAATGGCGCTGGTATAGTTTTCTGAATATGCAAATCCGCGTGGCACGCCAGCTTGATCCGTTAATCGTTGTCTCCGACAGCACCAAGCGTGATGTTCACAAAGATTTTGGGGTGCCGCTGGAACGTATGCAGCGCATTCATCATGGTATTAATCATGAAGCCTTTAGCCCAATGCCGGAGATTAAACGCAAGACCAATCGCCTGATGGCAACAGCAAGTGCCGACGTCCCGCTTAAAGGACTAATTTATCTTATCCGCGCTTATGACGAACTGCTCAAAACATTTCCAGACCTTGAATTGGTGGTTGTTGGCAGCCTACGCGAAGGCCCAACCATGCACGAACTTGAAAAACGCGGCATACGCGACCGCGTTAAATTTATTTCCAATCTTGACGAAGAAGATATTCGAAAGCTCTATGCCGAGGCTACCATCGCAGTATCTCCATCAGTTTATGAGGGTTTCGGCTTTCCTGCAGGCGAGGCTTTATCATGCGGCGTTCCGCTGGTATCGACCGATGGCGGCTCACTGCCCGAAGTCGTCGGCGATGCGGGGATTATTGTTCCTCATTCCAATCCACCGGCGCTTGCCGAAGCGATTGCGGATTTACTGAATAATCCCGACAAACGCGAGGCGCTTTCCATTAAAGGGCGACAACATATTTTGGATAAATTCACATGGTCACGATGTGCACAAGAAGTCGTGGATATGTACCGTGCCACTATGGCCAAAAACGCCAATATACAGTTAGCAAATGCAGACCATTCAGCTTGAAAAACTTGACGTTAAAGAAGGTCATAAAGTTTTAGACCTTGGTTGTGGACATGGGCGACATTGCCATGCGGTCTATTATCACGCGAACTGCCAGATTATCGGCGTTGACCTCGGCTTTGACGATATTCTGGTCGCACGCAAGGGGTTCGAAGCCTATCCGGATTTAGCCGGACAATCAGAAAGCAGTTTTGGCCTTGGCGTGGCAGATGCGCTTCATCTGCCCTTTGAGGATAATACGTTCGACCGTGTCATCTGCTCGGAGGTGCTGGAGCACATCCCTGATTACCTTGCCGCGATAGACGAGATATTGCGCGTTACCAAACCGGGCGGGCGCATTGGTATTTCAGTACCGCGCTTCTGGCCTGAAAAAATATGCTGGCTTTTATCGGCGGATTACCACAATGAGCCGGGCGGTCATATACGAATTTTCAGAGCCAAGGAATTGGAGCAGGATTTTACCTCACGCGGTTTTAAAAAAATGGCACATCACTGGGCGCATGGCCTCCATTCCCCCTATTGGTGGCTGAGATGTTTGCTGGGCGTAAAAAAAGATAAAGCCTTCGGGGTGCGCCATTATCATAAATTATTGGTCGCTGAAATGATGAAGCCAAATGGCCTCGTAGCCGCTTTCGGCAAATTGCTCGACCCAATTATGGGTAAGTCAGTCGTGTTTTATTTCGACAAGAAGTTATAAGCATGTCTGAGATTAAATCCTTCAGCCCCTATTTTGACGGCACGGTAGAAACCATCAAATCCATCCAAAGAGATGATGGCGGCATTCCTTGGTTCAAGGATGGCGTGCTCGATCCATGGAATCATCTTGAGGCAGTCATGGCGGTTAATCTTTGCGGTGAAAAAGAAACTGTGCGGCGCGGGTTTGATTATCTCTTTAATACCCAGCTTGAAGATGGCTCATGGTGGGGGCAACTAGGTAGCGCTGTCCCACTAGATGACGCGCTGATGCATTTTTCATCCGAGGGCATGGATTCCGGCACCCGCACGAGGGATACAAATTTTGCTGCCTATATCGCCACTGCCGTTTGGCATGACTATCTCCTCAGCAAGAATCTCGATTTCACGAAAACGGCATGGCCATATGTGAAAAAAGCCATCAGCTTCACTCTGTCTCTGCAAACAGAAGAGGGAGATATACGCTGGGCGGCTGAAACCGAAACCACGCCAGAGAATGATGCGCTCGTTACGGGCTGTTGTTCAATTTATAAAAGTCTCGCCTCCGCCCTGAAGCTTGCGGAACTTGCCAATTTCGATTCTGATGCCGAGAGGCTTATCAATGACTGGTCTGACGCGCGGGATAAGTTAGGGGACGCCCTTATAAACAAACCGCATCGTTTCGACCGTCATTGGGCGCCAAAAGACAATTTTTCAATGGACTGGTATTATCCGGTTCTGACAGGTGTACTTCAGGGTGAAGCCGCACAAAAACGTCTGGACGACAAATGGGATGTTTTCGTCATGGAAGGTTTCGGATGCAAATGCGTCAGTGAAGAGCCTTGGGTTACCGTTGCAGAAACGGCAGAGCTTGTTATGGCGCTTATGAAAGCAGGCAGAGAAACGAAAGCCGCAGAGATACTGTCGTGGCTTGATAAATACCGTGACGAAGATGGTGGCTATTGGATGGGCTATCAGACCGAACAGCAAATTAATTGGCCTCTGGAGAAGCCGCCATGGACGTCTGGCGCTGTCATTCTAGCAACGGATGCGGTTTTAAACCTTTCACCTGCGGCCAAGCTGTTTCGTGAATAGATTTATAGACGCCGCAAAAAGCGCAATGATTTAACGACTTTAATTTCCTCAAAAAAACCCGAGGCCAGAGCCAACTTATAGATTTCATAGGGTGGGCGTCCGCCATCTTCGGGATTTGGGAAGACATCATGTATCGCCAGCACACCGCCGGTCATCACCCGCGTCGCCCAGAGACGATAATCATCCAGCGCCGCTGGCATAGAATGACCACCATCAATAAATAAAAACCCAAAATCTCCGCGCACAACCCGCGATGCCATGCGAGATGGGGCAATGACAGGAACAACTACATCTTCCAGATTTGCCCCCCGTATCGTGCGCCGGAAAAGAGCCAGCGAAGACATGCCCCCCGTCTCGGGGTCGGCAAGGTCAGGATCAAAATATGCCTCACCGGGCTGATTTTCTTCAGAGCCATAATGATGGTCTACCGAAACCAGAAGACCACCACACTGACGCACGGCTTCACCAATATAGACCGTGGACTTACCGCAGTAACTGCCGATTTCAACCGATAAAGCCTGCGGGAAACCAGACAAAACGTCCAGCGCCATATCGTAAAGCGCACGCCCTTCATCCGGGTCCATAAACCCTTTAATCGTTTCAATATAAGTGAGCGCATCGTCAGTCAGGCTCATGATGACGTCACATCGCGATTGGCATCAAGTTCATTTCTAATATCATTATAGGCGGCTTCATTTAGCTTAAAAAAGCTGAACAAAAATGCTGCCAGAATATAAAATATACAAGGCAAGAGGGTGAACATGAACTTCATCGCATTAATAACCAAATCCGTTTGTGGGACATTTGGTTCAAATCCGACAACACTCAAAACAATACCGAGAACAAACAAAACAATTGCCGTGGAGCTTTTCCAAACAAGACTCCAGACAGCGAAATAAGCGCCCTCTTTGCGGTCACCCGTCTGTAATTCATCATAATCAATAATGTCGCTAAAAATGGACGGGCCGATGACGTTGTTACAGCCATTCGCCGTTCCCGCCATGATACCCGCAATATAGAGATGCGCCAAATTACCGTAATCGGCAAAAAACATTGATCCAAAAGCCGTACCGGAAAGCAGCATTGAAAATGTATAGAGGTTTTTCTTGCCGAATTTACGCGCCAACGGCATCCATATTGGGACAAGCAATAAGGAAGGCAACATGAAAAAAAGAATAAAAAAGGAAGCGATATTCGCATCATTCAGCACATAAGTGCAGACATAGAGAACCAATGTAGAGGTGAGTGCAAAGCTAATATTATCCATAAAATTAACGGCCAAAATGCGCCTAGCATGCATATTTTTAATTACATCTTTGATAACCGGTAACGCAGATGTCGAACGGCGCTCGGCAAAACCGGGCTTCTCGCGCATGCCATAGGCACAAATCAAAATACTCATCGCCGTTAATAAACCAATAATGGTTGCCTGCGTACCAGCGAATTCAATCACCTTGTCGGCACCTTCGCTATGCAGTTTGGTCAGGGAATAAATACCGCCAAGGCTCAGCACATATCCAGCCAACCAGCCCGCATGGCGACAGCCAAAGACAATATTGCGTTGATGATAATCTTCCGTCATTTCAGCGGCAATGGCAAAATGAGGCACATAAAATAATGTCGAGGCCGTATAAAACAGAATAACTGCCGCCCCAAACCATAAAATAGCAATTAGCTCACCCGAAACGGGAGACGGATTGAACAACATATAAAAGGCAAAACCCAGTGGCACTGCCGCCAGTACCAACCATGGGCGCCGCCGTCCAAAACGCGTACGGGTGTTATCGGAAAGATGACCGATAAGAGGATCTGAAATCGCATCCCAAAGGCGAGAGATACCAAAAATAAAACCAACCGTCGCCGGGGCAATCGCCAGAAAATCTGTCGCAAAAATCATTAAATAGAGATTGATGAGACCATACATATAGCCAAAACCAATCGTTGGAAGCGTGAAATATACCAGCGAGCTTCCGAGATTTTTGTTCATACTCATTCCAAGAAAATCTGAGACAGCACTCATCATTCAATTAATTTCTTATATGTGCAAGGTGAAAATACTGATAGATTGCTGTCCTTACCTGTCGGGTTAAAAATGAAAAATTATAAAAACCGAGACATGCGCACTTCCCGTAGCACCTCCCGTCGCAGCTCCCGTCGCACATCCCGAATGATGCATGTTATATTTTCAAATAAATTTAACCATCCAGAGCGTATGGCTGTAGATATGATGAACCGACAAATCAACAATTATCCGGTTGCGATATGCATCCGAGATGATTGCGATGCATATAATCAAACATCAGTTATGAACTATCTGGACCCACGCATTGAAATCTTCAGGATTCCGGCGCTTTTTAGTCAGGTATATCTGGTTTATGCCCTGATGACCTGGAAGCCAACACGCATTTATTGGCATATTAAGCCTATTCGTTTTTACTTTGGCATCATGTTTAGGCGGCTAGAGCAGATATCTGTCCAACCTGCCATGCAAAGCTCCTTTGAAAAGGATGAAAATGACTCAACGTGATAACGGAAAAATGCATGAAGAGGGATGATAAAAGTGGTCGACCGTTCTAATTCGACGTATGTTGCTTTATCAAAATATCACCAATCGAGAAGTTAAACTTATCCTATGAAAAGAAACCTCCCCCTTATTCTCACTTGTTGTCTGTTTCTGTCAGGCATATTCGCCACATCACAAGTCGCAGCAGACACCTCATTACTCACGGTTAAAGAAGCTGTTTTCAGACCCGGCGTTGGCGCGCGTCCGGGTGTTGTGTTTCTGAAGCTAACCAACGCCAGCGACCTTAACCAAACGCTTATATCCGTACAGAGCAACGCCGCCGACAAAATTGAAATTCATACACACGACATGAAAGATGGCATGATGCGGATGCGGCGCCTTGATGCGCTGGCAGTTAACGCCAATGAGACGGTTATCCTTAAGCCGCATGGTTTGCATTTAATGGTTTTCGGTTATACCGCATCTGAAACTGAGCTGCGGATGACGCTGTCGTTTGAAAGTGGGGAGCAAATTAGCTTCAGCCCTGAAATTATCGCCTATGGAAATAAATAAAGCAGGTCGTCCCTATGCTGATTGAAGGTCAAAACATCTCAGTTGCTAAAGAAGCCGGACGCATTCTTGATAATGTGTCGCTTCAGATTGACGAGAAAGACTTTCTAACAATTATCGGCCCTAATGGCGCGGGAAAGACCATGCTTTTGAAATGCCTTTTAGGCGTCCTGTCCCCCGACGAAGGCACTGTTACTCATAAGCCGGGGCTGACCATTGGCTATATGCCCCAGAGTATGGAAATTGACCCTGTCTTGCCGCTTTCGGTAAAGCGGTTTTTAACTTTAAATATGACCGTTGAGACAGGTTTCCTTGATGAGATTATTCTGGAAACTGATATTGGCCATCTGCTAGACAGGCAAATGCACGCCCTATCAGGCGGCGAAATTCAGCGCGTTATGCTGGCGCGCGCCCTCGCAAGAGACCCTGATTTACTGATACTGGATGAACCCGCGCAAAACCTGGATATTTCGGGACAACTCGAATTTTACAAATTACTTGAACGGATTTATCACGACCGTCAAAAAGCAATTTTGATGGTGTCGCATGACATTCATCTCGTCATGGCGTCAACGCAAAGGGTCATCTGCCTTTATCACCATGTTTGCTGCTCGGGTGCGCCACAAGCCATTACGCAAGACCCAGAGTTTATCTCTATATTCGGAGATGATTTGTCAAAAATGATGGCGGTTTACCCACATGAGCATGATCACGATCATTCTCATTCTCTCTCTCATTCTCTCTCTGGCCATGATCATCATGGTGGAGATGACCATTCATGAGCCCGTTGATTGCACCGCTTATCCTAGCCGTCATTGCCGGACCGGTTGGATGCCTGATTGTTTGGCGCCGAATGGCTTATTTTGGGGATGCCATCGCACATTCAGCACTTTTGGGCGTTGCACTTGGCCTGTCCATTGGCTTCGCGCCCAATATAGGCGTAGCGCTGATTTGCGGAATTTTTGCGGGCACATTGGTATATCTTCAACATCGACGCAAACTCAGTATAGACACGCTTTTAGGCATTTTAGCGCATGGCGCATTGGCTTTGGGGTTGCTCTTGGTTTTCTGGACATCTGTCGAGACGGGTCACACCCCGCACTCTGAGACACATCACCCCGAAGCTTTGACAACTCAGACCGCAGAACAGATTGACCCGCATGTAATCTTAGAAACCTATCTGCTTGGGTCGCTCGAAAATATTACGATGAGTCAGAATATTACTCTGATAATCGGCGCGATTATGATTGCCATAACCCTAAAACTCGTCTGGGAACCGCTTATTCTCATGACATTGAATTTAGATTTGGCGCGCGCCGAGGGTGTGCCAACATTGCGGCTCCAATATATTATGATGGGAATTATGGCTGCGCTGGTGGTTTTGGGCCTGCAAATAACAGGGGTATTGTTCATTACGTCTTTGTTGATTATGCCTGCCGCCGCCGCGCGACAAATCTCTAAAACGCCGGAAAAAATGATTATTTGGGCCGTTATATTTGCCTTTTCAGGCGTTTTGGCCGGCTATATTGCCGCTCAACAGGCAGAACTGCCACCAGGACCGACAATAGTGAGCGCACTCACCATTATTTTTATCATATCTTTGTTTATTTCGGTTTTCTTAAGAAAGAAAAACCCAAGAATTTAACAACAAGATATATTAAGTATTACTTTTTAATTCACCCGCAAGCTTTACCATAGCTGATGTGACTTTAGATAAGTCCTCTGACCCGATAATATAGGGTGGAATGGTATAAATTATTGAACCAAACGGGCGTATCCAAACACCTTCCTCGACAAAACGCTGTTTCAGGAAATTAACATCTCCTAAGCCAGTGGTTTCAATGACGCCGATTGAACCGCAAACCCTGACATCTTTAACGGCAGGAAGACCGCGCGCGGGCTCTAACTCTTTTTCAAGCTGTTTTTCAATCGCACGAACCTGCTCGAGGCGGGGTTCTTGCTCAAATAAATCAAGCGAGGCGAGCGCCGCCATACAACCTATAGGATTTCCCATAAATGTCGGGCCATGCATAAGTGCTTTTGCGGGATCATCACTCAGAAATGCCTCAAAAATCCGACTCGTCGCAATTGTTGCCGCCAAGGGCACCGTGCCACCGGTCAGGGTTTTTGAAAATGTAATGATGTCAGGAATAACATCTGCACGTTGACACGCGACCATCTCCCCAAGACGCCCAAGGCCAGTCATAATTTCATCGGCAATCAACAAAATATTATGTTTTTGGCATAAACGCGCGACTTTTTTCAGCACCTCTTCACTGTGGAAAATCATCCCGCCAGCCCCCTGAACAAGCGGTTCGATTAAAACCCCTGCCAGTTCATCGGCGTGTTTTGCCATTTGCATATCCAAACGCTCATAAAGCTCATCATTGACAGGCAGTTCGGCGAGAACTTGTGGCGTCAGCACGCCAGAAAAATGGCTGTGCATCCCCTCTTCTGGATCACAGACAGCCATGGTCGCAAACGTATCGCCATGATAGCCACCCCTGAAATGCAGGAATTTATGCCGCCCCTTCACCCCATTATTGAGCCAATACTGGATAGCCATTTTCATACCGACCTCAATGGCGACTGAGCCGGAATCGGTGAAAAACACATGATTAAGGTCACCAGGGCATAAATCGGCAAGTCGCGTGGCGAGGCGCGCGGCGGGTTCGTGCTGATAACCGCCAAGCATAATATGTGGGAGTTTTTGCATCTGGCTGATGACCGCTTGTTCAATATGCGGGTGGCGATAACCATGACATACAGACCACCATGAAGACACGCCATCAATTAATCTTCGCCCATCCGCCAGAGTTATCCGCACACCTTCAGCTTCACTGACAGGCAAGCCAATAGGTGTTGTGCGCATTTGCGTATAAGGCGGCCATAAATTATCGCGTGCTTGTTGTTGCCAATCAGGCATATCGGGAAAAAGCGGATTATTTGGTGAAACAGTCATATAAATCTCTCGGATAATTGTCTTTTTTAAGAAAATCTCATTTCTTGCTTTATTGTTCAATTACAGGACGCTTATAATTTTGCGGTCGGCGTAGAAAATGTTACTTCACTATAAGACCTAACAGGCGGAAACCAGAATATATGAAAATCAACCAAAATTCTCTTGATATTTTCTGCGCTGAAAAAATCAATAAACTTGAGGAAGCCTCGGGCTTTAGAACGCTCAAGACCACGCATCGCGCGTCGGGGGCTCAGAGTCAACAGGCCGGGAAATCGCTTATCTCTTTTTCTTGCAATGATTATCTGGGGCTGTCGCATCATCCGGTCATTCTAGAAAAAGCACATGAGGCGGCCAAACTCTATGGCGCAGGCGCTGCCGCATCACGGCTTATCACCGGTAATTACCCGTTATTGGAGTCATTGGAAAAAAAGCTGGCAAAACTAAAAAACACGCAAGCCTGTCTGGTTTTTGGCTCGGGGTTTCTCGCTAATATCGGCCTTATTCCGGCACTGGTCGGCGCGGATGATGTTATTCTCGTCGACGAGCTGGCACATGCCTGCCTTAATTCGGGCGCGCGCTTATCCGGCGCAAAGACAATTCGCTTTAAGCATAATGATTGCGAGGACCTTGAAAACCACCTCAAGATGCAACGTTCGTCTTTCAGCAAATGCCTAATTTTAACCGACACTGTTTTTTCGATGGATGGAGATTTGGCGCCACTGCCATCTTTTCGAGATATTGCGAACCGCTATGATAGCTGGCTGATTACCGATGATGCCCATGGCATTGGCGTGCTGGGCGCAGGTCGTGGGGGTGGTTTTGCCTTTAATCCACCTGTCGAAGCTGATGTACAAATGGGAACACTATCCAAAGCACTTGGCAGTTATGGCGGCTATGTATGTGGTAGTCAGAAACTGATTGATTTGCTGGTCAATCGCGCCCGCAGCTTTGTTTATTCAACCGGCCTGCCACCAATGAGTACGGCGGCGGCGCTGGCGGCGCTGGAAATAATAGAACAAGACCCAACACTGGTCGACAAACCTCTGGCACATGCTAGACGGTTTTGCGAACGGGTCGGTTTATCCATACCGCAAAGCCCGATTGTTCCGGTCATATTTGGCGGCAATGAAACCGTGATGAAGATATCGGAGAAGCTTGCCCAAGAAGGCTTTCTTGTTAGCGCTATCCGTCCGCCAACCGTCCCTGAAAATACAGCACGTTTACGCATTGCCTTTAACGCGGCGCATGAGGCGGAACATATTGACCGCCTTGCTGATTTGGTGCGTGATGCCAGAAAAGAATATGGGTCTATATAATGGCGCTAACATTTATCGCAGCAACCGGCACAGATATCGGCAAAACCTACATCACCTGTCTGCTCATCAAGACCGCCGCCAAAATGGGGAAAACCGTTCGCGGCATCAAACCTGTCATTAGCGGGTTTGATGAAGATCAAATTGGCGCCTCCGATACAGGCAATATTCTGGATGCCATGGGTCTGCCGCTAACAATGGATAATGTCCACACCATCTCACCTTGGCGGTTTTCCGCCGCCCTGTCGCCGGACATGGCCGCCAAACGAGAGGGCGCGACTATCGAACTCGCCCCATTGATTGAGTTTTGTCACCAACACATCTCCGACACGCCAACACTTATAGAGGGTGTGGGCGGGGTTATGGTTCCTTTAAATGATACAGAAACCACGCTGGACTGGCAGGCCGCGTTAAACGCAAACTGCTTGCTCGTCACAGGCAGTTATCTCGGCACATTATCCCACACAATGACGGCACTTAAAGCACTGGCAGAACGCAGCATCACCCCATTAGCGATTATTATAAACAGCTCAGAAATCGCACCTGTCCCCGAACAGGAAACCGCCGATACGTTGGGGCGGTTTGTAACGGATATCCCGATATATATTGTTGCCAGACATGCCGAGATCTTACCGGAAGAACTGGTCTTAACATTGTCATGATTTCTGGTTAACCTCATGAAAAGAAAATCAAACAAAGGCTAAATCATAATGTTAAGAGTTCTGGCTGGCCCAAGGGCTTTTTCGCATATCAAGGCACATGGCCTCAACGCGGCAGATGTGCAAAGCGTTGTGTGTGCATCGGGCGCCGCTAAGACATTGACAACCATTGGGCTGGATAAGGTAATACTCGGACAATGGCTGAAAAATATCGACCATGTTGTTGATTTGCTCGGCACATCTGCCGGCGCATTCAAACTCGCCGCCGCCTGCCGAAAAGACACACTTGAATGGCTTGACCGCTTTGCCGATATTTACTGCACACAGACCTATGCCGAGCGTATTAATGAGCCTGACATCAGAGATACAATCAGTTGGGCACCCCAAGAACTTATTGAGACGCTCATTGCTGATGGAGGAGATAAGGAGATACTTTCGCATCCAAATTTCAGGCTTCATATCGGAACGGTGCGGTCATTTAATCAACTCGCCAGCGAAAATGTAAAGCGCCAGAAACAAGCGATTGCCAGAGCTGCACTTTTGTCACTCCAAAGCAGTCACAGCCTTAGAGGCATGGCGGAACGGGTTGTGTTTTCCGATACGCGCAGCACCAAAGCGCTCCGACCGATAGATGAGTACCCAACCCATAATGTGGCACTGGATAAAAAAAACCTTGGCCCCGCTTTAAATGCGTCTGGGGCTATTCCGGTCATGATGCATGGCGTAGAAATTGAAACCGAGGATGGCATTCATCTTTATCGCGATGGTGGGATGCTGGATTATCACCCTATTCCTTCACAATTATGGCCATCCAATGAGGGGATTATTCTTTACCCACATTTTTACGATTATCTTAAATGGCGGTGGTTTGATAAGTTCTATCCGTGGCGCAAAGTATCCGCGAGTAAGTTGGATAATGTCGTCATTTTCGCACCCTCAAATGACTATGTTAAATCTCTTCCCTATAGGCGTATTCCCTCAAGAAGTGATTTTAAGAGATTCATTAAAGATGAACCAAAGCGCATAGATGTTTGGCAAACTGCCGTCCAGCGAAGTGAGGAGCTTGGCGAAGCGTTTTTGGAGTTGGTGCAATCCGGGCGTATTGCTGATGAGATGGTCTTGCTGAAATAGCCCAGCGAACCTATACAGATATATGGTCAAAATTTTATCCTATTTGAATAATCAGGAACTTGTCGACGGCATTCACGCAGCTGTGCCGGGGGCTGAAGTGGTTTTCATCAACCCGTCAGAACCTCTAGCAGAAAATCTGGAGGCAGACTGCCTACTCTGTGTGGCCTCATTTCTGGACGGGGTGGATAAGGTCATTGCGGCAACCAAAGGGTTGAAATGGATTCATGTTTTTGGCACCGGCATTGACGGCTTCCCCTTGCAGGCAACAGGAGATGCCATTTTAACTTCCGCCCGCGGTGCCAGTGCTGTTCAGGTTGCAGAATGGGCTTTCACATGCGTCTTGGCAGCCAGAAAAAACCTTCCGGAAAACTGGATAAGTGCGCCATCGCCAATGTGGTCAATCGCCGATAATATCGGCGCAGTAGCTGGGCAAACTCTTTCGATTTTAGGCTTTGGGTCTATCGGCAAAGAACTTGCCAAACGCGCCTTGGCATTTGATATGCGTGTTTTGGGCATGACGCGGCAGTCATCTGTATTAATGGACGGGGTCGAAGCCATAGACAATCTTGAGACACTTTTCGCACAAGCCGACCATCTGGTTCTCGCCGCGCCCGCAACTGCCGAAACCGATACGATTATTAACGCAAAAACCCTTAACTATCTCAAACCGGATGCACATCTGGTTAATATTGCCAGAGGGTCGCTCGTCGATGAGAATGCATTAAAACAGGTGCTGGATACGGGAAAACTCGCGCGTGCTTCGCTCGATGCCGTCCAGACCGAACCACTACCCGCCGATCACTGGATTTACAAGCATGAAAAAGTGTTTCTCAGCCCGCATCTTGCCTGGTGCGATATGCGGGTTATTGAAGCTATTTCAACTTCTTTTCTGGATAATCTGGTACTTTTTGCTAAACAAGAACCCTTGAACAATATTGTAGATAAAGAGGCGGGATACTGATGGTTAAATTATTGCTTTGGCGGCATGCCAAATCAGATTGGGACACCCCAGAACTTGACGATCATGAACGCTCACTCAATAAGCGTGGTCGGCGCGACCGCGAAATTATGGCGCGCTATATTGAGAATAATTTTACGCCCACCCTGGTCATTTGCTCAACGGCCCGCCGGACGCGTGAAACAGTTGTTACCCTCTGCAATCACGACATTATTACCTATTCCAGCGACCTCTATCAGGCCATGCATACGGATTTGCTGAATATTGCCAAGCATAATGGCGGCGACCATGACTGCCTATTGCTGGTTGCGCATAATCCGGGCATGGAGATGTTTGCCGGACGCATGGCGCAAACGTCGCCTGAAATTGCTGAAAGATTTGCCATGAAATACCCGACCTGCTCGGTTGCGTGTATCGACTGGGATTGCGATTGGGCGGATATTTCTTTTGATAATGGCGGTGTGATTGATTATGAAAATCCGTCCCGTCTTATCGGGCAGGAATAACGCCGCCTCTCTCTCATTCTTGACAATTCTTCACAATTCTTGACAGGCCAATCTGCATGACATAGTGTATATGTTCATGTTATGTTCTTTTTGGTTGCGTTATGTTATTGCGTTCAGACATCACATTGGAGGTGCGGCGCCCGGTTTTTGCGTCCCGTATTTCAGCCGGATTCCCAAGTCCGGCTGATGATTTTATTGAAGGCAGTTTGGACCTCAACAAACATCTCGTCGCGCATCCGGCGGCGACATTCTTTTTGCGGGTTGTCGGAGAGTCGATGCTGGGTGCGGGTATTCATCCAGGCGATTTGCTGGTTGTCGACCGTAGTCTGACCCCCACCCCCAATGATATTGTCATCGCTGTTTTGCATGGGGAATTGACCGTCAAGCGGCTCTTGCGAGACCCAGACGATAAGCGGCTCTGGATTCTGCATGCGGAGAACCCGTCTTACTCAGACACAAAAATGCCAGCCGATAGTGAAATATGGGGTGTGGTCAGCCATTGTATTCGAGGCTTCCGCACATGACACATACGCATATCGCTATTGTTGACTGCAATAATTTCTATGTCTCTTGTGAACGCGTGTTTAACCCGCAGCTTTGCGACACGCCTGTTGTTGTGCTGTCAAATAATGATGGCTGTATCATTGCCCGCTCAAACGAGGCTAAAGCCCTCGGCATCCCGATGGGTGCGCCCTACTTCAAATGGCGGCGGATGATTGAGGACTCTGGTGTCAAGGTTATGTCGAGCAATTATGCGCTTTATGGTGATATGAGTAGTCGCGTGATGCAGGTCTTGGCTGCCACCGCGCCCGCCATCGAGATATATAGCATTGATGAGTGTTTTCTCGATTTCAGTAATCTACCAAGCACAATGAATCCGGTTGATTTGGCGGGGCAGCTACGCCAGCAAGTCGTACAATGGACGGGTATCCCCGTATCTATCGGCATGGCAAGCAGTAAGACGCTGGCGAAAATCGCCAATCGCCTTGCCAAGAAAAACCCTGATAAGCACGGCGTTGCCAATCTGACAAATGCCGCAGAGATTAACAACGCCCTCGCCGCCACGGATGTGGGAGATGTTTGGGGCATAGGGCGACGCTGGGCGCATATGCTTAAAGCCCGCAATATTATGACCGCCGCAGATTTTAGCGCCTGTTCCGATAGCTGGGTCAGGCAAAAAATGGGCGTCGTCGGTCTGCGCACCCTGCATGAACTCAGAGGTATACCCTGTGTATCGCTAGAACTTGAGAGTCCCGACAAAAAAAGTATTTGCGTGTCGCGTAGTTTTTCAACGCCCGTTATTGAGCGTAGCGCCCTCACAGACCGGCTCAGCGATTTTGCGTCACGTGCTGCCGCTAAAACACGTAAAGCCGGACTGGTTGCAGGCTATATAACTATTTTCGTACGCACCAACAGATTTCAAAAAGACCGCCCGCAATATAGCAATGCCATCACTCTCACTTTCCCTGAAATGACCGCCCATACGGCTAATATTCTGGCTGCCATGCGTCAAGGATTGGCGCATATTTTCCGGCCTGGCTATGAATATAAAAAAGCCGGCATTCTCCTGACCAATCTGCTGCGGCAAGATATGGCGCCACAAAGCCTTTGGAGCCATGTCGGGTCACCTGAAACACTTATTAGGCAGAAAAAAAAGAGCCAGCTTATACAGGCCTTTGATGGAATTAATAATCGCTTCGGTCACGGCAGCATCGCCTATGGCATGGCGAAACGACAAAATAACTGGTTCATGCGGCAAGAGAAAGTATCCCCGCGCTACACCACACGCTGGGAAGATTTACCCACAGTGTGAACAAAAAAGAATTGCGTCACCCGGAAAAAATAATAGATTTAAATCTGCGTTAAAGATGCGGTACAAAGTAAGGTGGGCTATGACAAAGCTACAAAGCAAGCATGCAGAAAATAACGGCACAAAAAATAGCTTGGACGTAAAACTGGCAAATAACAAGATGAAGACCAGCAAATCCAACAGCAAGAGAAAACAACTCGCGAGTGCCGGCACCATCCCCATCAGACGAAGAGGCAATGAGTTTGAGTTATGCCTTGTGACGTCACGTCGTTGTAAAAACCGCTTCGTCTTTCCAAAAGGTAAAGTGGCACAAAACGAAAAATTAAAACAAACCGCTGTCAGAGAAACAACCGAAGAAGCTGGTGTTTCCGGTGAACTGGTGGATTATCCAATTATTCACAGGGTCAAAGGGCTGGGAAATAACAGTGGCGGCAAAACGGTTTGTTTTTATCCAATTCTCGTGGATACCGAAATGAAGCGTTGGCCGGAACGCTTCATACGGCAACGCAAATGGGTATCTTTGAACAAGCTGAAAAAGAAGAAAAAATACCGCCATTTACGCGAGCTGTTAAGTGCGCTGGAAAATGCCAAGCCGAAACAAAAGAAAAAAATATTTAAACGCCTCAGACAGACTATCGCCTAAACTTTAGCTTTAACTTAAAAGCCGTGCCGCGCGTTTGCGATCTGCCGAACTTGGAATACCAATCGCCTCGCGATATTTTGCAACTGTACGACGCGCAATATCAATACCATCAGCTTGAAGCGCATGCGCCAATGCCTCATCTGAAAGAATTTTCGGACGCACGCCTTTAAGGCTGTCTGTTTCGCCGGCCACAAGATTTTTAATACGCTCTTTAACAGCTCTTGCCGAATGCGTTTTGTCACCTTCCTTGGCAGAAATTCCAACCGAGAAGAAAAACTTTAAATCAAAAATACCGCGCGGTGTTTCCATTAACTTATTGGCTGTGACACGACTAACCGTACTTTCATGAAGATCAAGCTCTACGGCAATATCACGCAAGGTCATAGGCTTGAGATAATCAAGCCCTTTCTCAAGGAACTCGGGTTGTTGCTTGATGATTTCGCGGGCGACACGTAGCAAAGTTATCGCGCGCTGGTTCAAAGATTTCACAAGCCAGTTACCGGAATTATAGCAGGCATTCAAATATTCCCTGTCCTTAGAGGGCATTTTTTTGGCGGCAAGTTCCTCCCAATAACGGTCAAGAACAAGAACTTTAGGAAGCGTGTTGTCATTCAGTTCAGCGCGCCAATTACCATATTCCTCATCTTTCACATCGCTTTCAAAAACCAAAATATCCGGCTGGCGATTTTGCGTGGCTTCAGATTTAAAGGACGAGGTGATTTTAGGATTGAGCTGACGAAGTGTTTCAGCACGGTCCAACAAAACGCGTGGGCGGATTTTGCATTTTTTTGCCAATTGATGAACTTCACCGCGTGCTAATAAATCGAGATTATCAAGAATAATTTCGAAATCAGGATGCCAAAGCCCCTCATGATGTAACTGCATGGATAGCCGATCATCCAGAGAACTTGCAGCAACCCCGACAGGCATGAGCGAACGGAGTTCATTTTGTGCCGCCACAACCCTATCCAGTGAAATCTCAAGGAGAGACTGAAGCTCCTCAGCATCCTCGAGCAAATAAGCCTCGTCATCAAGCCAACCCATGAGGGTCAAACAATCCTCCTTCAACGGATTATCCAGCATTTTGTCCAAAATCTGCTGCTGCACAAATCCCTCAAAAGACAGTATTGTGCTGACGCTTTGTTCAATCACATGCCCGGGATTGATTTTATCATCACCATAGGCGGCGACATCAATCTTACTATCAGGCCGGTTTTGCAAATCCTGCCGCGCATCGGAATCCCATAGATTTTCATAAAAACTATCCGTGAGATGGGTATCTGGAAGATTGCCGCTTTTAAATGACTTATCCAGAAAGTCAGCATCTACGTTTGGCAAATCATTTGCGACGCCATCATTGCCCTCGCCCGCATTGAGGTCGTTTAAGTCACTATAATCAGTGGCACGCGTATTATCTTCAGGGATATCGTGAGAGGTATTGAAATCCTGCGCATCCTGAATTTCAAGAAACGGATTTTCATTCACTTGTTCAGCAAGAAATTCATTGAGCTCAAGATTGTTCAGTTGCAGGATGTGTATCGCCTGCCGCATTTGCGGTGTCAGAACGAGAGATTGCACCTGCCTTGATTGTAATTTTAGCTTGATACTCATAAAGCCCCCAAGAGCTTTATTTTTTGGCCTGGTTCTTGCTTTGTCAATTAAAACACCGGAAACGGCGTATAATGAGGACTAGAAATGCCCCTTGTGTGATAAATTTGTCATCAACGTGAAAACGGCTATGAAATGCGGCGCAATGTCACAAAACTAACATCAGCTGTATCATTATCTCCGGCCGGCACGGTTTCACTGCTTTCCTCACGCCAAGAAGCGGGGTCAGAGAGACGAAAATATGTGTCGCCTTCAGGCGTGGCGTGGACTTTGGTAAGATGCAGAATATCAGCTTGGGCTTCAAAAGCCTTATAAACCTGCCCGCCCCCAATAATCATCACCCTATCGGCGCCCGTTTCACCTGCGGCCTCAAGAGCAGCTTCAGGTGAGGTGACAGCGATAGCCCCCCCCAATAAATCAAGTGATGCACCTGTTATGATGATGTTTAGCCGCCCCGGCAACGCGCCCGGCAACGACTCCCAAGTATGACGGCCCATGATAATCGGTAAGCCCATAGTGATTTTCTTAAAGCGTTTCAAATCCGTGGAAAGCCGCCACGGCATTTTGCCGTCAAGACCGATAACGCCGTTTTCGGCAACGGCAACAATCATTTCAATCTGCATGATTTACACCGCAATCGGCGCGGAGATATGCGACTGCGCCTCGTAATTTTCCAGAGAAAAGTCCTCAAACACGAAGTCAAAAATATCCTTCTTGTCCGGATTGATTTTCATTGTCGGCAAGGCCCCCGGTACGCGCGCAATTTGTGTCTGCGCCTGTTCTAGGTGATTAAGATAAAGATGCGCATCACCCAATGTATGGACAAAATCGCCCGGCTCAAGCTCCAATACCTGCGCGAGCATCATCGTCAATAATGCATAGGAGGCGATATTAAAGGGCACACCGAGAAAAATATCAGCAGAACGCTGATAGAGCTGGCAGGAAAGCCGTCCCTCGGCGACATAGAACTGAAACAGGCAATGACAGGGCGGCAAGGCCATATCATCTACATCTGCCGGATTCCATGCCGTTATAATATGGCGGCGGGAGTCCGGGTTATTTTTCAACTGCGCGACAAGGTTTTTAAGTTGGTCTATCTGACGGCCATCCGGTGTCTGCCAACTGCGCCATTGATAGCCATAGACAGGGCCGAGGTCGCCATTCTCATCCGCCCAATCATCCCAAATAGACACACCGTTTTCTTTGAGATAAGCGATATTGGTTTTGCCTGAGATAAACCATAAAAGCTCGTGAATGATAGATCTGAGATGTAGTTTTTTTGTCGTCAGCAGCGGAAATCCCTGAGATAAATCAAAGCGCATTTGATACCCAAAGACACTTTTTGTACCGGTGCCTGTGCGGTCATCACGCGTGACGCCCTCTGTCATGACTTTTTCAAGAAGTGTTAAATATTGATGCATCACTCATAATTAGGGGATTCAGTCCACGGTCTCAATCAGTTTATCAATTGCCCCTACTCATTTGCTGTGAAAAAGAGTATATATAGATTGTCGGTTTACCGACTATGGCGATATACGGGCTTCATAATAAACCCATCGGACCCGGGGGCAGTACCCGGCGCCTCCACCATTCATCTCCATCATTTATTTGGGGGGGCGAAACAGGATCGACGAGGGCGTAAAGGTTGTTTCCGTCGCTCGGTATTGTACCACCGTTATCGGGCTATTTTTTAGTTGCAAATGACAACTATGCGGAAGTTGCTGTCGCTGCGTAAGTAGCGCCAACACTTCAATTCAAGCCCTTATCCGTCGCAGGATAAGGCGGGGTTCGGCGGGCACCTGGCAACAGAAGCCCACCACTTCATTTGGGGACATTCCCCGCTTATCGGATAACTCGGAAAAATATGACCGACATTGATTATGAAAAGCTAACCCATAAAGCTATGCTGAACCTTATCAGCGAGATTTTATCTTCTGTCTCAGAGGACGGGCTGCCCGGTGAGCATCACTTTTATATTTCCTTTAAAACAAAAGCCGCAAAAGTTTCCATATCCGAAAGCTTAATGGCGCAATATCCCGAAGAAATGACGATTGTCCTGCAAAATCAATTCGAAGACCTTATCGTCACGCAAGATGGGTTTTCTGTTCGATTGAGTTTCAATCAAACACCGCATGATCTTTATATCCCCTTTGCGGCGCT
The DNA here is from genome assembly GCA_000293845.2 of alpha proteobacterium IMCC14465. Lineage (GTDB taxonomy): Bacteria > Pseudomonadota > Alphaproteobacteria > RS24 > RS24 > Micropelagius. The sequence continues at coordinate 319,685 of ALYF01000002.1, forward strand.
GACAAAATTTTACGACCCGTCAGTTTCTTTCGGCCTTGTACTTGATGAGATGACTGTTGGCGCAACATCTGCTCCTGAACCGGCATCGGATAATGCTGAGATTGATTTTGACGCTACTGAAGAACAAGAAGATAAATTGGAAACAGTGGAGCCGAATAATAACACCACCGGAGAAGTTGTGAGCCTCGAGAGCTTTCGAGATAAAAAAGACTGAGCAACTTGGCGATAAAACCAATAAATGCTAAAGCTTCAAACTTATTAAATACACACCTAAAATTATGTTTTTTTTGATTATAAGAGGACAGAAATGACCCAATTCCGTACTGAAACCGACAGTTTTGGCCCTTTAGACGTACCCGCAGATAAATATTGGGGCGCACAGACGCAACGCTCGCTCGGGAATTTCAAAATCGGCGGAGAAACCATGCCCGACCCCATGATACGCGCGCTCGGGATTGTCAAAATGGCTGCGGCCAAAGCTAATATGTCCCTCGATAATCTTGAAGAAAATATCGGTCAGGCCGTTGTGACGGCAGCAAAAGAAGTCGCACAAGGCAAGCTGAACGACCACTTTCCTCTGGTGGTTTGGCAAACGGGTTCAGGCACACAATCAAATATGAATGCTAATGAAGTTATCTCTAATCGCGCCATTGAAATTCTCGGCGGTGAGATGGGGTCAAAATCACCGGTACATCCGAATGACCATTGCAATAAAAGCCAGTCCTCAAATGATACTTTCCCGACTGCCATGCATATTGCGGCCGCCGAAGAAGGCAGCAACCGCCTTTTGCCAGCGTTGAAACATCTTCATGCCGCACTTGCCGCGAAGTCAGAAGCCTGGGCAGATATCGTTAAAATCGGGCGCACACATTTGCAGGATGCGACCCCTCTCACTCTTGGGCAGGAGTTTTCGGGCTATGCCACACAACTGAAATACGCGATTGAGCGTGTCGAAACGTCCATGCCGCGACTGCTCGCACTGGCTCAGGGCGGAACGGCCGTTGGCACAGGCTTGAACGCAAAGCCGGGATTTGCTGAAAAATTTGCCGCAGAAGTCGCTGATTTCACAGGCCTTGGGTTTATCACCGCAGAGAACAAATTTGAGGCTCTCGCCGCACATGACGCTTTTGTTGAAATGTCCGGCATGTTGAACACGATTGCAGCATCGCTTAATAAAATTGCAAATGATATTCGTCTACTTGGCTCCGGCCCTCGCTCAGGACTTGGGGAATTGAGCCTTCCGGAAAACGAACCTGGATCGTCTATCATGCCGGGCAAAGTCAATCCCACACAATGCGAAGCGCTCACCATGGTCTGTGCACAGGTTATGGGCAATCACACCGCCATTTCATTCGCCGGGGCGCAAGGGCATATGGAGCTTAATGTCTTTAAACCTGTCATGGCTTATAATCTTCTGCAATCCATGCGCCTGATTGGCGATGCTGCGGTCAGCTTTACGGATAATTGCGTTGTCGGCATTGAAGCCAACGAAACCAATATCGAACAACTCATGCAACGCTCGCTTATGCTTGTCACGGCTCTCGCACCTAAAATTGGCTATGACAACGCCACGACTGTCGCCAAGACTGCCCATAAGAATGGCACAACTCTGCGCGAAGAAGCTGTCGGCTTAGGCTTTGTCACGGAAGCGGAATTTGATGAGATTGTCCGTCCCGAAGATATGATTGCGCCAAAATAGGCTTTATTTGCGGGCAAATAGCTGCGATGGATAAATTTCAAGATAAGATGGCAGATAAACCCAAAAAACGTTCCATCATGATTGCCGGTCACGCAACCAGCATATCGCTGGAAACACCATTCTGGGAGGCTATCAGGTATATCGCGGCACAGAGACACATGTCACCGCAGGATTTAATCGCTGAGATAGACAAGACGAAACGCATGGCGTCGCTCTCATCAGCTATTCGTGTGTATATTTTGTCATGGTATCAAGATAAAGAGCGCCAAACTTAAAAGCTGCGTGTAAAGACCTATGTTCGTGTTATATTCCATTAGAGAATCACGGACAAAATATGGTTTCAGACCCTTTTGATTTAGGCGCGGATGATGTGAACGAGACCACATCACAGCAAGCCTCGGAGACACCCCCTCCCCTGCATACTGACGCTGTGTCAGATGCATCTGGGTTTTATGCATCTGGGTCTGATGCATCTGGAAACGGGGAAGCCTTGAGCCTGTCTCAACGTGCCGCTGCGCGTATGCCGTTAGATGCCGGAAATGGTATTAATAGCGAACTTGCCAAAAGCATGGAGGATATGAACCCCGAGCAACGCGAAGCTGTGCTTGCGCCTGATGGGCCTCTGCTCGTTCTTGCTGGAGCGGGTACGGGGAAAACCCGTGTTCTGACCACCCGTATCGCGCATAAAATTTCTACCAAACAAGCATGGCCCAGCCAGTTTCTCGCCGTGACCTTCACAAATAAAGCCGCGCGGGAAATGAAAGACCGAATTAGCAGTCTTGTCGGCGAACAAGTCGAAGGCATGCCGTGGCTCGGCACGTTTCATTCTATTTCGGCAAAAATCCTGCGCCGTCATGCCGAATTGGTTGGGCTTAGACCGGATTTTACAATTCTAGATACAGACGACCAGATAAGGTTGTTAAAGCAACTCATCAAAGCCGAGAATATTGATGATAAACGCTGGCCTGCGAGACAATTGGCATTTCTAGTTGACCGCTGGAAAAACCGAGGCTGGCAACCACATCAAGTACCTGCGGGAGAAGCTGGCAGTTTTGCCGATGGCGCAGCCGGCAAGCTTTATGAGAGCTATCAGAACCGTCTTAAAATTCTCAATGCCGTTGATTTTGGGGATTTACTGCTCGAATGCCTGCGCTTGTTTCAAGAAAATAACGAAATCCTTCAAGAGTATCAGGATCGCTTCCGGCATATGCTCGTCGATGAGTATCAGGATACCAATGCGGTTCAATATCTCTGGCTTCGGCTCTTGGCGCAGAAGCATCACAATATTTGTTGTGTCGGTGACGACGACCAGTCCATCTATGGCTGGCGGGGTGCGGAAGTCGATAATATTTTACGATTTGAAAAAGACTTTCCAGGCGCCGGCATTATTCGGCTGGAGCGTAATTACCGTTCCACCCCTCATATTTTGGGAGCAGCAGCCGGCCTCATTGAGGCAAATAAAAACAGACTCGGCAAAACGCTATGGACACAAGAAAACGGCGGTGAGAAAGTCCGTCTGCGCGGCAGTTGGGACGGCGAAGAGGAAGCCCGGGTCACTGCCGATGATATCGAGTCGCTGCAAAGAAAAGGGCATAATCTCAACGAAGTCGCCATTCTAGTAAGAGCCTCATTTCAGATGAGGGAATTTGAAGACCGCTTCATGCAGCTGGGCCTACCCTACCGCGTGATAGGTGGCCCACGGTTTTATGAACGTGCGGAAATTCGAGACGCCAATGCCTATTTAAGGCTTATCGCCCAGCCGGATGATGATTTAGCCTTTGAAAGAATATGCAACAAACCCCGCCGTGGACTTGGCGATGTCGCCCTACAAAACATTCACAGCACGGCACGCCGTAATTCAATTTCTCTGATGCGTGCCGCCAGAATTCTTATCGACTCGGATGAATTGAAACCTGCTGCAAGGCGCGCTCTGACCGGATTTGTCGCTTCTATTGACCGTTGGCGGGATAAAAAAGACAGCCTCCCGCATAATGAGCTGGCGCAAGTGGTGCTTGATGAAAGTGGTTACACACAAATGTGGATGGATGACAAATCCCCCGAGGCGCCCGGCAAACTTGAAAACCTGAAAGAACTTATCCGCTTTATGGAAGATTTTGGGTCGCTCAATGCTTATCTGGAGCATATCTCACTCATTATGGATGCCGAGACAAATGACAGTGAAGAAAAAGTATCATTGATGACGCTTCATGCCGCCAAGGGGCTGGAGTTCCTGACCGTATTCCTACCTGGCTGGGAAGAAGGATTATTCCCGCATCAAAGAAGCCTCGATGAAACGGGTGACCGCGGGCTTGAAGAAGAAAGACGCCTTGCTTATGTCGGTATCACACGGGCAAAAGAAAATATTACAATATCATTCGCCGGAAACCGACGTATTCACGGGCAATGGCAAGCAGCAATTCCGTCACGATTTATAGATGAACTTCCCGAAGAGCATGTGGAGCCGCTCGAGTCAGAAACAGGCTATAACCAAACGCCAAAATTTCAGGACAGTTCACGAAGTCAATTCGTTCAACAATCAAGCAGCGATACTTATTCAAGCCCCGGCTGGCAACGCATGCAACGCAACCGTGCTGCCCGTGAGCAAAACAAGACGATTAATGTGCAAGTGCAAAATAGCACTTCTGCAACCAGTGCCTTCAAAATTGGTGAGCGCGTGTTTCATCAAAAATTCGGCTATGGCAAAATTGGGGCTATGGATGGCAATAAGTTGACCGTACATTTCGAGAAGGCAGGCACCAAAAAGGTTATAGACAGTTTCCTTGAGCAAGTCTGATAGCTGTGCCATGCAAATATGGAAGGTCTTTCTAACAACATATGAAGCCGATGCCGCCGAAGAAAGTCTTACAGAAGCAGGCGCGGGAGCTGTGTTTTTAACCAGTTCAGGAAAACAAATCCATATTGAGGCCTATTTTCAAACCCAACCGGACTTAAAACTGCTGGAGGAAATCCTCCCCAGACACCAAAATCTTGCCGCTGAAATATTACCGCCACTCGATTGGGTTAGCCAAAGTCAAACCGGCCTCGCTGTTATTAAACAGCCTCCCTTTTATATATATGAAAAACAAAATAAGCCTGACCATCCCAATGGGCTGATTAATATTGAACTGCATGCAGGTCGGGCATTTGGGTCGGGCCATCATGAGACAACACGTGGCTGCCTCATAATGCTGGACAGGCTATTAAAGCGCGCGCACCCCCAACACATTCTCGATCTTGGTTGCGGCAGCGGTATTCTTGCCATAGCACTGGCTAAAGTAACGCATCAACATATTCAAGCGAGTGACATTGACCCAGAAGCGGTCGCCATGACTTTAGAAAATAGCCGTCTTAACCATGTAGCCAAGCTTGTGCGTGTGTTTGAAAGTGACGGTTTTAAACGGCTTGAAAAAGATGAGAAACCTTATGATCTTATTGTCGCGAATATTCTTTTAGGGACATTAAAAAAACTGGCGCATGAATTAACTCAAAAATTAGCCCCCCCAAACTATCCGAACTATGGCGGACACCTAATACTGTCAGGTATATTAAACACACAGCAACAACAAATCATCGCCACCATGAGACAATTTGGCCTGCGGCTTCAGGAAAAACTTGTATTAGATGAATGGACGACCCTATGGTTTCGGAGATAGGCTATAGCCATGCTGCAAAAGTTTGAAAATAATGCCCAACCGGATTTGGCCGCCTCAAGACTGGCGCTTCTGCGTGCCGCAATGGACGCGGCTGGTCTCGACGGCTTTATTGTGCCGCGGGAAGACGAATTTATGGGGGAATATGTCCCGGCCTGCGGTGAAAGGCTGAAATGGCTCACCGGATTTGGTGGGTCGGCAGGCGTGGCTGTCATATTAAAAGATAAAGCCGCTTTGTTTCTGGATGGACGTTATACGTTAGAAGCTGAAAACTATATCGACACGGAAAGCCTCTCCATTGTCCCCATCATGCAGGTATCTATTCAATCTTGGTTGTCTGACAGACTGAAGCCAGGCGACAAACTCGCTTATGACCCAAGACTGCATAGCATTGCGCAGATTGAAAAACTGTCCACCAGCCTAGACAAACAAGATATCAAGCTCATTGCGATTGAAGATAACCCAATTGACCTTATTTGGACGGATCGCCCTGCCCCGCCCAATGGCGACATTAACGCCCATGCCAATAGCTATGCTGGGCAGGCAAGCATAGATAAGCGCAAGGATATTGCAGCGCAATTAACATCGGAAAATCACGATGCTTTACTCATCACCCAGCCTGAAAATGTTGCGTGGTTATTAAACATTCGCGGTGATGATGTGCCGCGCACCCCCTTTGCGCTGAGTTTCGCAATATTAAAAGCGGACGCTTCAGTGACGTGGTTTATTAATCCCGATAGAATTTCTGAGACGCTTCAAACGCATCTCGGAGATGGGGTCACAATTATTGCGCCATCAGACATGACACCATATCTGAAAAACATAGACGGCAAGGTGGTCTTAGAACCGTCTCATACGCCACAATATTTTATGGATATTCTGCAAGAGAAAACCGTTCTAGGTGAGGACCCCTGTAGCCTCAAAAAGGCTTGTAAGAATCCTGTTGAAATTGAAGGAGCAAAGAAGGCGCATATCCGTGACGGTGCCGCTTTATGCAAATTCCTTCATTGGCTCGATATCACGGCACCTTCAGGGCATATTTCAGAAATAGATGCTGTTACTTTTCTCGAACAATGCCGAAGAGAAACAGGCGCATTAAAGGATTTAAGTTTTGATACAATTTCCGGCAGTGGCCCGAATGGTGCGATCGTGCATTACCGCGTCAATAATGAAAGCAACCGCCATTTACAGCCCGGAGAGTTATATTTGGTGGATAGTGGCGGGCAGTATCTTGACGGTACAACAGACGTTACCCGAACCGTGTTGATTGACGGCGCCTCCCCGCCAGCGATGGCAATTGAAGCCTTTACGCGCGTTTTAAAAGGTCATATTGCACTGGCGTCTGCCCGGTTTCCTGAAAAAACGGATGGCGTGGCGCTTGATGCCTTGGCGCGTGCGCCTCTTTGGGCGGGCGGTTTAGATTTTGACCACGGAACAGGTCATGGCGTTGGCAGTTATCTGTCTGTCCATGAAGGGCCTCAGCGTATCTCCAAAGGCGGGACACAACCGCTCATGCCTGGCATGATTGTATCTAACGAACCAGGTTATTATCAAAATGGAGAATTTGGTATTCGCATTGAGAACTTACAATTTGTGACCCCAGCAACAGAAATTAATGCCGGACAACGCCCGATGCTTGGCTTTGAAGTTCTCACCCTCGCACCGATAGACAAAAAACTGATTAACCCGACCATGCTTACACCTGATGAACGCGACTGGCTGAATGCCTATCATAAGAATGTAGTTGAGACCCTCACACCCTTACTCGAAACAGACACGATTACTTGGCTCACACAGAGTTGCGCACCACTCTAATAACTTTTTTATTTCTCCGTGATAATGAGAAATGCAACCTAGGGTTGTATTTTTGATATTCTTGCCACCCTGAATTGGTGGTACGTACCCCTATTTAACTGTTATGCATGTCAGAACAGGCGCACGCAAAGATGCGCATAAGACACGCAATGAAAAAGACTTTAATAACAAAAAGCGGTCTCAAAAAGACTTCACGCGCACTTCCGGTGTTCAAATACGACATTGAAACATCTGTCACATTCTTATTGTCTTGCGCCAAACGGAAACAATTTGTTTCATTTATAGAGTTTAATCGGTTTTATAAAATTCCTGATCAAGATTGGCCCTTGGTATATCCGCTGCTTTATCGGCATCTTAACCTTGTGTTGAAATATTGTTATGAAAGCAATCTGCCGCCTCTAAGCGTACTTGTGGTGGCACGGGATATGAAAGCCAATGGGCAGATGCCACAAAGGCAAATTACCCGCTTGATAAAATCATTCGTAAGATATGGATGCCATAAGTCTGAAAATATAAGCGATGTCAGAGATATGGACGACTTACACATTTTACAAGAATTATGTTTTAAGCGTGCCATCGACATAAACTTCATGCCTCAAAAAACATTGGACGCTATTTCTCAAAGCATCAGGTAAGAACGGCAATTTCAAGCCATTCATCTTCTGTCATCGTCACAATACCAAGCTCTTGAGCTTTTTTGAGCTTTGAACCAGCATTATCACCCGCAACCAGAATGTCTGTTTTATCTGACACAGACCCGGAAACTTTTGCACCCATCATTTCAGCGCGGGCTTTGGCCTCGGCGCGGGTCATGCGGGTGAGTGAACCGGTGAAGACAATAACCTTACCGGAAATCGCGGTATTATTTTCAGCCTCGGGGAGTGAAACGGGCTGAACACCAACATCAATTAGTCCGTTAATAATATCCAGATTATGTGGTTCGCTGAAAAAAGTGAGCAGCGAGTCAACCATAGTACTGCCAATACCATCTATAGATGACAACTCGTCCCTACTCTGCTCATCACCATTTAGCATTGAGAGAATAGCATCCCGAAACCCCTTAAGCGTCTTATACCTACGGGCTAAAAGCCGGGCTGTCGTCTCACCAATATGACGAATTCCAAGCGCAAAAAGAAAGCGATCAAGATCAGGTTGCTTGGCCTTTTCAATAGCTTTGAATAATTTCAAAACGCTGTCTTTTAATTGCCCCTTATTGCTCCCAGAGGTGTAGAGCCATATCTCTGGCGCGACATCAGCTTTCTCATGTAATTTGAAAATATCAACAGGTGTTCTGAGCAAATCATATGTCCAAAATTCATCAATTTGCTTATCACCCAAACCATCTATATCCAGAGCCGTGCGGGAAACAAAATGCTTCAATCTTTCTTTAGCTTGCGCAGGACAGCTTAAACCACCCGAACAACGTTTGACGGCATCCTGCTCGCCATCTGCACGTATTTCGTGAAAAGCCTGCGCCCCACAAGCCGGACAGCTATCGGGAAATTGGAAGGCAAGTGGCTCACCTTCCCGCTTGTCCAGCAAAACCTCAACAATCTGAGGAATGACATCACCGGCGCGTTGAACAACTACAAAATCATTCAGACGGACATCCAAACGCTTAATCTCATCAGCGTTATGTAAAGTGGCGTTAGATACTTCAACCCCGCCAACAGTGACTTTTTTGAGCTTAGCAACAGGCGTCAGCGCTCCTGTTCGCCCAACCTGAATATCAATATCGAGAAGTTGCGTGATAGCTTTTTCAGCAGGAAATTTATGAGCAATCGCCCAGCGCGGCGCGCGGGACACAAACCCCAAACGCGCTTGCCAGTCCAACCGGTCAATTTTATAGACCATGCCGTCAATATCATAGCCAAGAGACGTGCGGCGTTCCTCAATATCGCGCCAATGATTATGAAGCGCGGTAACATCATGCACTGTTTTGAAATCAGGGTTAACCACAAACCCCCATGAGTGAAAACATGCCATCATGCCGGATTGCGTGTCAGCAGGCATATCTGACATCTCCCCCCACGAATAAGCAAAAAATCGCAATGGTCGGCTGGCTGTAATTTTTGAATCTAATTGCCTCAGACTGCCCGCGGCAGCATTACGAGGATTAGCGAAGGTTTTACGCCCTTTTTCATGTTGCTGATGATTAAGAGCTTCAAAATCATAATGAGCCATATAGACTTCACCGCGAATTTCGACGATATCGGGAACACCTTGAAGAAGTGTAAGCGGTATATCCTTCAGCGTTTTGAGGTTTTCAGTAATATCTTCGCCAACCTGCCCATCACCGCGGGTCGCACCCTTAACAAAAACCCCAGCTTCATAACGCAGGCTTGCAGATAGGCCATCGATTTTTGGTTCGGAACAATAAGTAATTTGTTCAGTATCAGCCAGGTTCAAAAACCGCCTTATACGCGTGTCAAAGTCTTCCAAATCCTGCTGGTCGAATGCATTACCCAATGAGAGCATTGGGACGACATGCTGAACTTTACCAAACCCGCTTTCAGGCGCGACACCAACTTTGTCGCTAGGACTATCTGCTCGCTTTAAATCAGGAAAACGAGCTTCAATCGCAGAATTACGCTGACGGAGCGCGTCATAATCGGCATCTGAAATATCAGGATCGGCATTTTGATAATAGGAAATATCATGGCGCGCCATTTCCTCAGCAAGCGCCTTTAATTCTTCAGCCGCTTGAGCGCCCGTGAGTGAATCGATAGCGACTTGACGCCATTTCATAATTGCCCACCCAGCAATTTAACCGCCGCGGCACGTGCTTCTTCTGTTACCGAAGCACCTGAAAGCATCCGTGCAATTTCTTCCTCCCTGTTTTGGCTAGAAAGTTCCTGAACACGGGTCAACGTAGTGTCATCATCCACAGATTTACTAATTAGCCAATGATGATGACCACAAGCCGCTACTTGGGGTGAATGTGTCACGACAAGAACCTGTCCACTTTCAGCCAATAATTTCAGGCGACTGCCAACAGCCTCCGCAACCGCACCGCCAACCCCTGCATCAACCTCATCAAATATCATGGTGAGTGGTTCACTGGCTTCCGCAAGTGCCACTTTTAAAGCGAGCATAAAACGCGCCAATTCCCCACCTGAAGCAATTTTAGATATCGGCCCTGCTGGCATACCCGGGTTAGTGCTGGCCATAAATTGTACGCTATCTATACCGGTAGGCGTCCCCTGCTCTGGTTCTAGTTGAGTTAAGACTGTCTCAAATCCGCCGCCATTCAGCTTTAGCGGTTCCAGTTCTTTCATCACACTTGTATCAAGTTTCTGGGCAGCCGACTGACGGGCTGTGGAAATACTCAGCGCTAAGGTTTCGTAATCTCTAAAGGCATTTTCAACATTATTTTGCAGCTCTTCAAGACGGTCGGCACCGCTTTCAATATCATCTAATTGTTGGCGCAACATGGCTTGCGTCGCAAGCAACTGATCGACTTGAACACCATGCTTACGAGCCAGTGCCTTTATACCAAATAGGCGTTCCTCGACCTGTTCCAACCTTTGCGGGTCATGAATTAATTCTCGTGAAGCGTCGAGCAATTGCGTCTGGGCTTCATCAGCTTCGATTACAGCCCGTTCAAGTGCTGAAATCGTTGTATCAAGTCGCCCGGCAGCTTGTTCCGCGACTTTCTCCAATTGCCGTAATGCCCCGCTTAGTGCGGTTTGCAGGGCTTTATCACCCTCCATCAAAGCAAGCGCCTCGGAGATATATCCAGAAATTTTTTCGGAATTCATTAAAAGTGTGCGTTCGTTCGAAAGTTTTTCTTCTTCACCTTCTTTTGGGTCAAGCGTCTCAAGCTCTTCTAAAGCGTGACGCAGAAAATCCTCTTCAGCTGCCGCACGCTCACTCGCGTTTTGATAAAGCTCAAGCTGCTCTTCACAGTATTTTAGGTGGCTGTATTTAGCTTTAAGCGCCTCAACCTTGTCCTGATGCCCTGCATATGCGTCAATCAATGATAATTGCACAGGGCCGTCAGTCAGCGATTGGCTTTCATTTTGGCCGTGGATTTCAACGAGAGCAGAACCAACTATTTTAAGCATATTCACACTTACCGGCGCATCATTAATAAAGGCGCGGGAACGTCCGTCTTTACTTTGCACACGGCGAAGGATGATTTGCCCCTCACAGGGAATATCATTTTCCTGCATAATGCGGGCAACTAACGCATCATCGGTAATATCAAAGGCGGCGGTAACTGTGCCCTGCTCCGCCCCGCTTCTGACAAGACCTGCATCACCGCGCGCACCTGTCGCCAAGGCCAATGCATCAAGTAGGATAGATTTCCCTGCGCCGGTTTCACCTGTGAGCGTACATAAACCTGCACGCCAAGTCAGATCGAGTTTTTCGATTAAGACGATGTTTCTTATGGAAAGATTTACTAGCATCAACCCTGCGTATCCACGCTAGAAAATTGACTGCCAGAATTTTCTAAACCAGGAGGTTTCTTCTTTTTCAGGGCTGAAATCCCGGTCTACAAGCATGCGGTAACTATCTTTATACCACGCGCTATCTGGATAGTTATAGCCAAGCACTGCCGCAGTAGATTGAGCCTCAGATTCAATGCCCAGTGTGAGATAAATCTCGGTTAAGCGATGCAAAGCCTCTTCCACATGTGAAGTGGTCTGATATTTAAGGAGGACATTACGAAAACGCTTTGTAGCAGCAATGTAAAACTGATTTTTCATATAGAAACGCCCCACTTCCATTTCCTTACCAGCGAGATGGTCATAGGTTAAATCCAATTTTAAGGTCGCATCGCGCGCATAATCGGTTTCAGGATAACGCCGAACAACATCACGGAGCGCCTGAAGAGCAAGTTCCGTGTTCTTTTGGTCTCTTGAAACATCCGAAATCTGTTCATAATAGCATTGGGCTATTAGATAATAGGCATAAGGCGCATTTTTATTGCCCGGATGTAGTGCCAAAAAGCGGCGTGCCGTCAACACAGCATCAGAATATTTATTTTGCTGATAGTAAGAGTAGGCAGACATCAACATCGCCCGGCGCGCCCAGATAGAATACGGGTGTTGACGTTCGACTTCATCAAATTCCAGAGCAGCACGACGGAAGTTTTTATTTTTTAATGAATCAAATGCCTGATTGTAAATCTCTTCAACCGACCGCTCGACATATTCCGGCTCATCGGTAGTGGATGAGCAAGCAACCAGCGTGAACATAATTAGCAGCAGGGAAAGACGGGAGAGCATTCTAGATTTCATAATTCTCATTTATCGCATTATTTCGAAAGCAAGCCTGACTTTGAAGGCATTTCAGCCTGAAAGCAAGTCTTAGAGACCGTAATGGAAAAAAATTCTCACGGCGTGAAAACAATGAATGTATAGAAGTATTCAAGACTTTAAAAAAGAAAAAAGTGAATAATTTCAGCTAATTATTCAGCAGCAACGACTTTTACAGTTGCACATTCTTCAGGTGTAATAATCTCAAACGCATCATCATTGCTAAAAAGTGCGGAGAGGAGCTTGTAATGCAATGCATGACCTGACTTATGCGCATTATAACGCCCAAGGATTCGTACACCGGCCAAATAGAGATCGCCAACGGCATCAAGAATTTTGTGACGAATAAACTCATCTGAATGTCTGAGACCTTCATCATTCAACACACGGTCACCGTCAATAACAACAGCATTATCGAGAGATCCACCAAGCGCGAGACCCGCAGCGTGCATAGCCTGAACATCTTGAAGCATGCCGAAAGTGCGCGCATTACAAATTTGGTCGCGAAAATTATCGCCAGAAAGAACAAATTCACCTTTTTGATGACCAATGACCGGGCTATCAAAATCGATTTGAGCCGCAAAAACGCTTTCATCATCTGGTATTAATTCGCAAAACTTGTCGCCATCTTCAACACGAACAGGCTTTGTAATACGCAACATACGTCTTAATTCAGGTAAATCCTGGAGACCTACTTTTTCGATGAGGCTAACAAACTCGCAGGAACTACCATCCAAAACAGGGACTTCAGCACCATTAATTTCAATAATTGCATTATCAACACTCATACCCGCCAATGCAGCCATGAGATGTTCGATAGTTCCGACCGTATGGCCAAATTGGTTACCGATTGTTGTGCAGAATGTGACTTGGCAAACCTGACCAAAAAGCGCGGGAATGACCGCCTCTTCTGGGTTTTCAATATCGGTTCTAACAAAAATAACGCCAGTATTCGCAGGTGCGGGGCGTATGGTGAGCTCCACATCAGCACCCGAATGAAGACCCGTGCCAGCGCAGGAAACAGATGAAAGAAGGGTTGTCTGATAGCGCCCTTCTTCCGGGGCGAAACGCGCAAACGGCACAGCGCTAAACTGTTCATGTATCTGTTCGACTGATACGGGAGGAGGTGCCATTTATAAATTAACCTTCTAAATTTCCGATTTCGATTTCGGATGTAACCGGAGATATTTTTTTGTTCTAACGTATTGGTAAAAACAGGACGCCACCAACACATCACGTATTATTAATTACTAAAGGTCTGTCGTCATGACAAATAACATATTGTTTCGATTTGTTACTTAGTTTCATAAAGTTACCACCCTATGAGGGTCTGCATGGATCCTCACAGAAAACCTCATAGGGTGGGTCTAATTAGTCCTGCCGGCGGAGAAAGGCAGGGATATCCAGTTGCGCATCTTCGTAACCGGAAATCATATTAGGTTGCATGCTCGTTTGAACCATTGGAGGCTCAGGCGCGTGAATAGGTTCAGCAGTTACCTGAAGTCCGCTTTGGTCGGTCTCGCGCGGCGTTGGAATCGCTTCCTCAGGCGGCACGACAGGGTCTTCCACATCATTATCCAGAGGATTTTCGACAGGTTCTTGCATACGCTCACTAGGGCCTTCATGAGTTACAGCCGAGTCGAACAGATTATTGATATCTGTAGCATCAGCAGGCTCATTCATATCCCCATTATCTGCAATACCCGTATCGGCGCGTTCAGTTTCTTGAACAGGCGCGGCAACTGGCTGAGGAATAGCAGGTGCTTGTGCTTTCTCTGACTGCAGAACAGACGTTTCCTCATTATTTTTACGACCGCCCAAAACGCGCTCAAGGAAACCTCTTGAGCGTTTGCGATGACGAGTAACACTTGGTTCTTCTGGCTTTTGAGCGAGGAATGAAGGAACGGCTGATTTTTCCGGCTCTTCCTCGGTCATTTGCTCAGCGACTGTTTCCAAGGATTCAGGAGCTTCCTCAATTTCGAGAATTTGAACATCATCGTCTTTGACTAAGACATCCTCAGCAGAAATCGAGGTCTCTTGAAAGATTGGTTCAGTTGCTTGAACTTTAGGTCGTTCCATCGGCACCACACGAGGCCCACGTTGTATTGTTTCATCAGCGTCAATGCCTGTGGCAACAACCGAAACGCGGATAACCCCAGCGAGTGCATCATCATAAATCGCACCGATGATAATATTCGCATCCGTAGCAACCTCACGTTTAATGCGGTTGGCGGCTTCATCAACTTCATAAAGCGTCATATCCTGACCGCCCGTAATGTTAATCAGCACGCCGCTCGCGCCTTGCATAGAGTCGTCTTCAAGAAGCGGGTTCGCAATCGCGGCTTCAGCGGCCTCCAGCGCACGGTTAGGGCCTTCAGCCTCACCTGTTCCCATCATGGCTTTGCCCATTTCATTCATAACCATACGAACATCAGCAAAGTCGAGATTTATCAAACCCGGCTTTGTCATGAGGTCTGTTACACTCGCAACGCCTGAATGAAGCACCTCATCGGCAATCGCAAAAGCTTCAACAAAGCCAGTTTGCTCATTGGCAACTCTGAAAAGGTTCTGGTTTGGAATGATAATCAGTGTATCCACTTCTCTTGAAAGCGCATTAATACCGTCATCTGCGGAACGCATCCGGCGCGGCCCTTCAAATTCAAATGGCTTGGTCACAACACCAATGGTCAAGATACCTTGCTCACGGCACGCACGCGCAATAACAGCTGCTGCGCCTGTACCGGTGCCACCGCCCATGCCAGCCGTCACAAACGCCATATGCGCGCCTTGTATCTGGTCGACAATTTCAGCCATCGCCTCTTCGGCAGCAGCACGGCCGACCTCAGGGTCAGAACCTGCGCCAAGGCCTTCAGTAAGTTGCGCACCAATTTGAATGCGACGGTCAGCCTGACTATTTGCAAGCGCTTGGGCATCTGTATTAGCAACTACAAAATCAACACCCTCAAGACCTGCTGTAATCATATTATTTACAGCGTTACCACCAGCGCCACCGACACCTATGACGGTAATGCGCGGTTTAAGTTCCCTTTTAGGGGGGACAGTCAGTTGGATACTCATGATTTTCTCCTTTCTTTCAAACACCCGTAAGGGGTTGAAATAGCGCAATCAGGCCCTTCAGTAATATACTTTCTAATATACACTGTGAGATCCATGACCTGAAGCATTTGTGTTTGACAAAAAATAGCCAAACGGGACAAACCGCAACCGGTTTGCGTGAGTGGAAAGACAATATTCATCCGCAATCTTTCCATATTAAAAATTCCTTTTGAGCCATTTACCGGCTTTTCCAAGAAAAGACGGTAGGCTGGGTGTTGCCGGGAGCATGTCGTTTGAACGACGTTTTTTATAGGCAATCAGACCCGCACATGTTGAAAAGGCCGGACCTGCAGAAGCCTCAGGAAGCCCGGAAAGCCTGATAGGACGGCCCATTCGGACCTGTCGTTCAATCATATGTTGTGCCAGTTCGCGCGCGCCTGTCAGCATCGCACCGCCACCTGTCAGCACAGCTCTCGGGCAAAGTGACTTGTTAATGCCGCTTCGATTGAGATTGGCGAGTAGCATCTCAAATGTTTCCTCAATACGAGGGCGGATAATGCGGCTGACATCAGAACGCTGGATTTTATGCAGGCCTTCTTCGCCGCTTTCACCAATCAACGGCACGTCAAATTGTTCGTCATTTTCAATTGTTTCGCTCAATGCCGAGCCATATAGCGTTTTGATTCGTTCTGCGGTTGCCAGCGATACACCTAGCCCTTGGGCAATATCGGCGGTGATATGATTACCCCCAACAGCAATGGATCCGGTAAATACGGGCGCACCGCTATGGAAAACTGTAAAGCCCGTGGTCCCGCCGCCCATATCAATCGACAAAGAACCAAGCTCCATCTCATCTTCAACCAGACAAGCCAGCGCGCTCGCATAAGGTGTCGCAACAAGTGTATCAACTCTCAGGTGACATTTTTCAATGCAGGCCAGAAGGTTGCGAACAGGCCCGACAGGCGACGTAATGGCATGCGCATTAACGAGCAATTTCTCGCCGAACAGCCCGCGCGGGTCATCCACATTAATACTGTCATCAACTGTGTAACTGACCGGAATAGCGTGAAGCACTTCAACCTCTGCGGATTGGCATTTATCTCGAGCAAAAAGTAAGGCCTGCCCCATATGCTCATCATTCACAGCAAAACCGTTCAGATTGAGACTGATTTTATAAGATGAACTTGCCAGCTTGGGTGACGTAACGCCGACCACAACTTTTTTAACAATCATATTCGCCATACGTTCGGCGGCATCGATTGCTTTACGAATACTTTTTTCAGCAGCATCCATATCGATAACAACGCCGCCACGCAGTCCCCGCGACACTTGATGTCCAACACCAATAATCCGCATGCCTGTTTTGCCGCTATCCTCATCAATTATTTTCTGAGCGATGAAACAACTCACCTTACTTGTGCCGATATCCAGTGCAGCAATCACACCACTCCGATAATCCGTGTCTCTATAGACACTGGCATCTTTTTGAGCTGTGAAAGGCGAAACAGGAATATTCATGTATTATTCCTTTTTCTCAACAACGACGTTACGGGCAGAGGTCGGGCGCGCAGGACAACACGGTCCGGTAGACGCAAATCTATAATGCGCCCCTTCATGGCAAGAACCTTCTTGTCACGCTCCATATCCATTAAGAGGTTGAGCGCATTAATCACTTTTTCAGCTGGCAAATGTATCGCGCCGCCATGATCGAGATATATCGTCCAACGGCGGTCGCTAATGCGCTGCGCCCCAATTATACGATTTCTGATAACCGGATAATCCGACAATAAATCGAAAAGCTGTGCGGCAGTATGTTCAGATTTTTTGCCTTTAACATAAGGAAGCGTGTTGTATTTATCGAGGCCACTGGTTTTGATAACAGCACCTGAGCGGTCAATCAGAGACGTACCCTTTTTATGCTGCCACAACGCAAAGGCTTTACGCTCCTCAATTTGAATATGCATAAGGTCGGGCAAAATGCGTGTCACAGTCGCTGATTTGACCCAAGGCAGATTTTCGATACGCACCCGCGTTGCATCAAGGTCAATTTTGAAAATGCTTTCACCAATACGCGCTTTCACCACACGGCGAAGCTCGGCACGTTTCGTATTATAACGCCCCTCGACCGTTACATCGCGCAGGCCAAATCCAGTCTTCACCAATGACGCATGGGTAATGTCGGTGATGTTCTGAGAGAGTTTGTTTCCAAATTTTTGAACAGACCCATTCAACATCAGACCAATGGCCATAACCGCAACAATCAACAGGCCAGCAATGGCCGGAAGAATGGGGGCGTTTTTCAAATAACTGACCACAGGCTGAAACGGCGTTAGCACAGGTGCTAATACTCTTGTTCGCAACCACGCCTTAAGGCCCGTCATGCAATTCATAATTTTTTGCTTTATCTTTGACATGATGCGTCCTCCACCATCCAGCTCACCAGTTCCTCGTAGCTTACCCCTTCACAAGCAACCATTTCCGGCACCAGTGAAAACGGGGTCATACCCGGTTGGGTGTTGAGTTCGAGAATAATTAGCCCGTACCCATCATCTCTTTCATCCAACCGGAAATCTGTGCGCGTTACCCCTTTACAGCCAAGTGCATCATGCGCTGTTAGGGTTTGCGCTTGTATTGCGGCGCGTATATCTGCAGAAATTTCAGCCGGAACAATATGGGTTGAACCGCCTTCAGTATATTTGGCATCAAAATCATAGAAATCATTACTGGCGCGGATTTCCATCACCTCGGATGGTTTACCCTGCCAGATGGCACAGGAAAATTCCCGACCCGGCACAAAGGCTTCGACCATTAACGGCCACTCTGAATTTTTTAAAATTGCGGGAATATCTTGCGTCGTATCTTTGACCAATTCAATACCAACACTCGACCCCTGATTAACAGGCTTTACCACATAGGGGGGTGTCATGGGATGCTCAGAAAAATCACTAGAAAAATTGGAAGTGAAAATTTTCATATCCGGCGCCACAGAGATGCCTGCCGCCGCAAAAACTTTCTTCGCCTGAATTTTATCCATTGCCAGAGCCGACGCCATGACACCTGAATGCGTGTAAGGTATTTCCAGCAATTCAAAAACACCTTGAACAACACCGTCTTCACCGCCGACACCGTGCAAGGCGTTAAAAATGACATCCGGTTTTACATCCTGTAATTGCTCAACAAGGTTACGACCCGCATCAATTCTGCTGACTTGGTAATTCGAGGCTTCAAGGGCTTTGGCACAACCCTCGCCTGAAATAAGGCTGATATCACGCTCAGGCGACCAGCCTCCCATAATAACGGCGACATGCTTTTTCATTATATCGCCTCCCTGCCTATGCGTTTGATTTCCCATTGAAGGGTCACACCTGAATGGTCTTTCACGCGTTGGCGGACGACCTCACCCAGTGTTTCCAAATCTGCAGCCGTAGCCGCACCGTGATTAATCAAGAAATTACAATGCAGGTCTGAAATCTGAGCATCACCCTGTCGCAAGCCACGACATCCAGCTGCATCAATGAGTTTCCATGCCTTTAAACCTTCAGGATCTGCACCGCCTGGATTTTTAAAGGTACTCCCGCCCGTCCGGCTTTTAATCGGTTGAGTGTCTTCACGAGACGCACTTATTTCTGCCATCTGAGCATGTATCTTTGTTTTATCTCCTGGCACGGTCTGAAAGCGGGCACCAGTGAAAATCAAATCTTGCGGCAAAGCGCAATGCCTATAGTCAAAGCCCATCTCGTGAGCCTTGAGTTCATGGCGATTGCCTTTTCTGTCATAGGCATAGGCGTGGGTGAGAACCGTTGCCGTATCATTACCATAAGCACCGGCATTCATTCTTAGAGCACCGCCAACTGTTCCGGGAATACCTCTAAAAAACTCAAGGCCAGATAAGGCGGCTTCGGCGACTTGTTTGGAGAGCATCAAATCCGGTACAGCTGCACCGGCATCTACCTGCCTCTCTGCATTAATCTTAATATCGCCAAAAGGTCGCCCGAGTTTAATCACGACACCCGCAACACCTCCATCGCGGATAAGTGTATTGGAACACGCCCCAAGCACCGTCACGGGAATATCCTCGGGGCAATTCGCCAGAAATGACTGCAAATCAGCTTCATCAGCAGGTGCAAAAAGAATATCGGCATGCCCACCAACCCGAAACCAGCTCACATCTGCTAAGGCGGCTTGTTCTCTGTAAGTGCCACGAACTTGCGGCAGGCGAGTTAACATTTCATTATTTTTCAGGGCAAGTATCATACGCGCGCCTCTTCCAAACCAGCAAGCTGCGCAGGGAGGTCGTTCGCCCATTGGGTGATACTGCCAGCCCCCATGCAAATGACCACATCGCCGTCAACAGCCATCTCAGATATTAAGGTTGGCAGGTTTTCAGGGGTATCTAGCAACCTTACATCACGATGCCCTTTGGCAATCATAGTGCTTACCATAGCTTCAGCATGAATACCCTCTATCGGCGTTTCGCCAGCCGGAAATACCGGCGCCACAATAACACTATCGGCGTCATTAAACGCTGTGCAAAAATCTTCAAACAAATCACGCAAGCGTGTGTAACGGTGTGGTTGAACAACCGCCATAACTTTACCGCCCTTAGCCGTTGCAGCAGCGCGAGCGCTTTCAAGTACCGCATTAATTTCGACAGGGTGGTGCGCATAATCATCATAAACTTCAACGCCCTGCCAAGTACCTGTCAGTGTGAAGCGCCTTTTAACGCCGCCAAATTCAGCCAGAGCCTGTTTGATTTTTTCATCGGCAACACCCAGTTGCAATCCAGCAGCAATCGCCGCCAAGGCATTTTGGAGATTATGCTGCCCTGGCATTGGGAGAGTGAAACCTTCAATGTCACGGGCTTCATTATTGCGACGGTCAGATATCACAACATCAAATGAGGTCTTTTGACCATCAACCGAGATATTCACGGCACGAATATCGGCCTGCGGTGAAAGACCATAGCTTATGATGCGACGGTCAGAAATGCGTCCCATCAAATTTTGAACTTCCTGACTGTCAATGCACATTAACGCAGCGCCATAAAATGGAATATTTTCGACATAGCGCGCAAACGCGTCTCTCAAGCCGTCAAAGCTTCCATAATAATCAAGATGTTCAGGGTCAATATTCGTCACAATGCCAATCGTGGATGGCAGGCGAACAAATGTACCGTCACTTTCATCAGCCTCGACAACAATCCAATCGCCCGACCCAAGCCGTGCATTCGTGCCATAAGCATTGATAACCCCGCCATTAATAACTGTCGGGTCAAGCGCCGCATCGTCAAGAACAGCGGCTACCATTGAAGTTGTTGTGGTCTTGCCATGTGTGCCGGCAACAGTCAGGCAATATTTTAAGCGCATCAGCTCAGCCAGCATTTCAGATCTTCTGATAACGGGGATGCCCCCTTTTTTGGCGGCGAGGACTTCAGGATTTTCATCTGTTTTAATGGCAGAGGAAATCACCAGTAAAGACACATTGGCCATATTAGAAGCATCATGACCTTTGAATATTTTAATACCCATATCGCTAAGACGTCGGACATTGGCATTCTCACTGACGTCTGACCCCTGCACCTGATAGCCAAGATTATGCATAATCTCCGCAATGCCGGACATGCCAATACCGCCAATGCCCACAAAATGGACACAACCAATAGCGCTAGGGTGGGATGGCATATCGTAAAGCTGGGTCATGCATAATCCCCCGATATTTTTTCGCCACTTCTGTAACCCGCATAGGTCTCTACAAAATTCACAAGATTTTCTGTCGCCTGCGGCATCGCTCTGCTTTTGGCAGCACGCGCTGCGGCCTCTAGCCGTAGCGGGTTATCCATAAATTCGCTAATCATCTCTGCAAGCTTTTCAGGAGTTAGATTTTTCTGATCCACAACCCATGCCGCCTCATGATTACTGAGCTGCAATGCATTTGTTTTTTGATCTTGATCTATTGATTGCGGCAATGGCACAAGCAGAGATGGGCGGCCAATCACCGCCATTTCGCTAACAGTCGAAGCGCCTGAACGGGAAATAACAAGATGCGCCTTCATAAGACGGCGCGGCATGTCATCGAAGAAATCGCGCAATTCAACATCAATCCCCAAGGCGCCATATGCTTGTAAGGTAGAGGCCAGTTCGCCTTTACGACACTGCTGAACCAGCCGTAAACGATTTAATTTCTCCCGCGGCATCTGTGCAATAGCCTCAGGAAGAAGCGTTGAAAACACACTTGCGCCCTGACTGCCGCCAAAGACAAGCAGATTAAACGTGCCATTCACATTGTGTCGTGAATAATCATAATCCTTGTACCTCAAAACCTCAGGGCGCACAGGATTGCCCGTCACCACCATAGAACCTCGACTGCTCGCAGGGACATGCCGAGTACCGGGATAAGACGCGGCAATCCGCGCCCCTAAAAGACTGAGCATTCTATTCGCACGCCCAAGAACTGCATTTTGTTCGTGAATGGCAATCTTGCAAAATAAAAGCCGCGCCGCCAGCAAGGGGGGAAAGCTTGGATAGCCACCAAAACCGATAACAGCTACTGGCCTGTTTGAAATCATAATCATCATGGCCTGAAGAACGCCCATAATGATTTTTAGAGGCGCTAGAAGTTTCTTCATCTTACCGCCGCTATAAATCGATCCTGAATTGAGGAGCTGTAAGTCGATACCTTCGGTTTGGCTTAGATATTTTTTAGCCCGCGCATCTGTGAGAATAACAGGTTTGAAATTTTTCTCCTTTAGCGCACGCGCAAGCGCAATGGCCGGAAATAAATGCCCACCGGTGCCGCCAGCCGCCAAATATATGATTGGCTTGCTCATAGGACACCGCCCTTCAGGTTAAGTGTTTTGTGCAGTGGTATTTCGTCTGCCGAGCCATCGCTGAGAATGCGCTTCTGTCCAGATGAATGACGGGTAAGAGACAGTATCATCCCCATCGTTAAAGCCAGCGCAAGCAAGGAAGAGCCGCCATATGAAATAAAGGGCAAGGTCATCCCTTTAGGCGGCATAAGGTTGAGATTAACCGCCATATTGATGATTGTTTGCAGCCCGAATAAAATTATCAGCCCAGTGCCAGCCAGTTGCACCCAATGGTCACGGCTATCACGCAAGCTCACCAGACTTCGTAAAATAATTGCGGCAAAAATAAAGATAATCAGCAAGCCAACCACCAACCCGAATTCCTCTGCCGCGACTGCGAAAACATAATCCGTATGACCATCCGGCAAGACATGTTTGATTTTACCGTCGCCCGGCCCTGTGCCGAAGAGACCACCATTCTTAAACGCCTCAAGAGCCTTATCAGTTTGATAAGTGCCCCCCAGAGACGGATCGAGAAATCTGTCGAGCCGGAATTTAAAATGCGGGAAAGACTGATAAAGGAAAACGAGCAAAGCCAAACCTGTGACGGACATGGCGGACAGAAATAAATAAGACCCACCGGCAAGAAAGAACATTGCCGCCCAGACAAGGGTAAGCAAAATCATCTGT
This sequence comes from alpha proteobacterium IMCC14465, assembly GCA_000293845.2. Classification (GTDB taxonomy): domain Bacteria; phylum Pseudomonadota; class Alphaproteobacteria; order RS24; family RS24; genus Micropelagius. Next base: position 342,665 of record ALYF01000002.1, read on the forward strand.
CCGATATCAGGCTGCAAAGACAGCAATATGCAAGTCACAATCAACAAAGCAAAACCGATAAGACGACCCGACACATCAAGCCGTGTATTCTGCATAGCAAAACACCATGCCACGGTTACGACAAAGCAAGGTTTCAAAAATTCGGAAGGTTGAAGCGAAAAACCTAAGACACGCAACCAACGTGTTGAGCCTTTAATTTCTGATCCAACCATCAATGTTAGCAAAACACCACCCAGCGCCATGACACCCAAACCCATAGCAAGCCTGCGAATTTGTACGGGCTCAAGCAGAGAAACAATGATCATCCCAACAAAAGCCATGGCGAGAAAAACAATCTGACGATAGGCGAAATGATATGTATCAATCTCAAGCCTATGCGCAATAACAGGGCTGGCGGCAAAGGTCATCACAAAGCCAACAATCATCAAGAAGACAATGCCAAGCAACAACCAGCGGTCAATCGTCCACCACCAATTAGCAAGGAAATGTCTGTCTGTGCGTCCAAAGCCAATCATGCGACAGCCCCTAGACGTGAAATTTGCTCATTCACCAAATCGCAGAAAGCAGCCCCGCGTTTTTCGAAATTCTCAAACTGGTCAAAAGACGCACAGGCCGGTGAGAATAACACCACGCCACCACCAGAAGACATTGCATCTGTCACAGCCTGCGGCACAGCACTTTCCAGCGTTTTGGAAATCACATGCGGCGTATCTGCGAGTGTTTGAGAAAAGGTCTCAGCAGCTGTGCCAATCAGATAGGCGCAGGCAATGCGGTCAAAATAGGGACGTAAAGGTTCAACTCCCCCCTCTTTAGGCAGGCCGCCTGCAATCCAGAATATTTTATCAAAGGTCGCCAGCGCATGTGCCGAGGCTTCGGCATTGGTGGCTTTACTGTCATTAACAAAACGAACCGCAAGCCCTTCGGCGATAACTTCCCCGACAGGCTGCATACGATGCGCCAACCCCTGAAAGCTTGCAAACGCTCTCGTAACATCACTTCTGTCAGCACCCGCCGATAGAGCCGCAACATACGCCGCAGCAGCATTCTGACCATTATGCGCGCCTTGAAGCGTGGCAATTGAGGATAAATCAACAATCGGATCGGTCTGGTCATGTAGCCAGCCTTCTTGGTAAAACACTTTAGCCGTTTCTTCAGCCTGGCCTGAAATTCGAACACTGACAATTGAGTCCCATGAAGAAGCAAGCTCAGCCAAGGCGGTTTCATTTGGGCCATCCACGCCAATAATCGCTGTGCTACCAGGCTGGAGGTTTTCAAACATTTGCCACTTCGCCTGAATATATCCCTGCATTGACCCGTGACGATCAAGATGGTCAGGGCTTAAATTTAGCAAGACAGCAATATCCGGGCTAAACCTTGGCGATAAATCAATCTGATAAGACGACAGTTCCAACACATAAATTGTGTTTTCTTCTGCAGGGTGAAGAGCAAGAACTGACTGACCAATATTACCCCCAAGCTGAACATTAAACCCACTCTCACTCAGCAAATGAGCCGTCAGTGCGGCTGTGGTGGACTTTCCATTCGTGCCGGTAATGGCAATCACTTGCGATGGGGCGGAAAAGGCAGCCCGTGCTTGTTGAAAAAGCTCCATATCACCGACAATCGGAATTGAGGCTTCGCTCGCGGCAGTCACAACCGGATGCGGCTTAGGGTGCGTCAATGGCACGCCCGGGCTTAAAACCAGCGCCTCCACGCCTTCCGGCATCGACATAAGCTCTTGAATATCAGCACCTAAATCAGCGGCCAGATTGCGCTTATTTTCATCATCATCCCAAGCCGTAACACGAACACCACTCGCCCTTAAGGCACGCACAGCTTCGACCCCGGTAATACCGAGGCCAAAAACAGCAACATGACTATAAGGGGTGGTTATTTTTATCATCTTATCTCAGCTTCAATGTAGAAAGACCAATCAAGGCCAGTATCACGGCGATAATCCAGAAACGGATAACAATGGTAGGCTCAGCCCAGCCGCGTTGTTCAAAATGATGATGCAGAGGCGCCATGGCAAAAACGCGTTTGCCGGTCATTTTAAATGACGCGACCTGCACGATGACGGACAAGGCCTCAAGAACAAACAGCCCACCAATTATGGCGAGGACAATTTCATGCTTGGTCGCAACAGCTATCGAGCCAAGCGCGCCACCAATGGCAAGTGAGCCTGTATCACCCATAAAAACCATGGCGGGCGGCGCGTTAAACCATAAAAATCCAAGACCAGCACCAATCAAGGCAGCGGTGAACACCGCCAGCTCTCCCGTGCCGGGAACATAATGTATTTGCAGATAATCCGAGAAAATCGCATTGCCGACCAAATAGGCAATCAAACCAAAACTTGCCGCAGCAATCATGCTCGGCACAATGGCGAGGCCATCTAACCCGTCTGTCAGATTGACGGCGTTAGATGAGCCGACAATCACAAACACACCACCAAAGGCAAAAAACCAGAGACCAAAATCAATCAATAAATCTTTGAAGAACGGTACGGCAAACCCAGTCGCCAACGCTGTAGGCATATTGCTGGAAAGGCATAATACAATCGCCAGCGCAACAATGCTTTCTAATAAAATCTTTTTCCGGCCTGATACGCCTGCACTGTGACCCCCTTTGATTTTGCTGTAATCGTCAGCAAATCCGATAAGGCCAAAGCCCAACGTCCCCAACAACACAATCCAGACATAAGGATTGGAAAGATTGCCCCAAATCAAGGTTGAAAGGCTCACAGCAACCAAAATAAGCAAGCCGCCCATTGTTGGCGTTCCGACTTTAGTTATCAAATGAGATTGCGGACCATCTTCACGAATAGGCTGACCTTTACCCTGACGCATCTTCAATCGGTCAATCGTCCACGGGCCGATTAAGAAGCTAATAATCATGGCGGTCATGACGGCGCCACCGGCACGGAAGGTGATATAGTTAAAGACGTTACTGCCCGGAATAGCGTCACCAAAATACTGCATGAGATGATACAACATCAGCTAACTCCTCCTTCATTTTGAACCGGTGAAGCGCCAAAGCCTTCTTCCATATCCAAATCAATTAAGCTTTTAACCAGCTCGGATAGACCCATGCTGTTGGAGCCTTTAATCATCACAGCATCTCCGGCATGCACTTCCTGCGTCAGAAAGCTTTTAAGACCGTCAACAGTGGTCGCATGCGCACCACGACGACCACCGGGAAGTGCATCCTGCAGAAGTTTCATCTGACGACCCACCGTGAAAACGACATCTACATCTGTATTACTAATATGCTCAACGAGACTCTTATGCAGAGCATCGCCCTGACCACCGAGCTCCTTCATGTCACCCAGAACAGCAATGCGTCTGCCCTGACCAAGGCGCGGGAATTGTCCGAGTGTTTTTAAAGCCGCAACCATAGACTCTGGATTGGCGTTATAGCTTTCATCAATGACAACCAGCTCACCATCCGGCAGCGTAATATTGTGACGACGCCCGCGCCCATCCATCGCTTTCATTTCTCCCAGCGATAAGACGGCACTTGTTAGGTCTTCTTCCAGAACCTGCACGGCCGCTAAAATCGCCATGGCATTCAAAATCTGATGATGGCCAGGCGCACCAATACGGAAGGTAACGGGCTGACCGAGAATATCAGCACTCACACAGCTACAATGGTCATGCAGTTTAAACGAAATCACCCGCGCATCAGATGCATCGCTTTCCCCGAAGGAGACAATTTTAGTCGCCCCTGAGTCTTTGGCAGATTGAGCAAGCAAATCCGCCCAATCACTATCTGCAGGTATCAGCGCCGTCTTCAGCCCATCAAGACCTTCAAAAATTTCAGCCTTGGCGCGGGCTATACCTTCAAGTGACTCAAAATGCTCAATATGAGCATTGGCAATTTTGGTAATCACGGCAATATCAGGGCGAACCTGACGGGTCAAAGCTGAAATCTCGCCCGCATGGTTCATCCCAATTTCAAAAACGCCAAAGACTGTATCTGCCGGCATACGCGCAAGGCTAAGCGGCACACCCCAAAGATTATTATAAGAGGCTTGAGAGATATGAGTTTTGCCAAGCTGAGCAAAAACCAGCCCCAAACCTTCTTTAACGGTCGTTTTACCCACACTGCCTGTCACCGCCACCACCTGACCTGACATGCGGTTGCGTGCGGCCTGACCAAGTTTCTCCAGCGCATCCTGTGTATCCGCAACTCTTATGAGGTGACTTTCACTCACGCCACTTATATCGGCAAGCTCGGCATCAGCAGCGACAATCGCAACTGCTGCGCCATTTTCAAAAGCATTGGGAACATAGTCATGTCCGTCTAGCCTGTCGCCGCGAATGGCAACAAATATATCGCCATGAGATAATGTACGGGTATCAATGGAAACACCGTTCGCTTGCCACTCAACCTGTGAGGACACACTAAGAGCTTCCGACACTTCCTGAGACGTCCAGAGAGGACGTGCGTCAGTTGACAAATCACGTCCGGTATCAGTCATCTTCACCCTCTCCAACTGTCACTTGTTTTGCCAAATCACGAAGCGTCTCATGGTCACTAAATGGAATGATTTTCTCGCCAATAATCTGACCCGTCTCATGGCCCTTACCCGCCACCAAAATAACGTCACCCAGCGCGGCAGTCTCCAGTGCGGCTTTAATGGCTTCACGGCGATCACCACAATCCATCGCATTTGGACAGGCTTGCAAAATTTCCTGCCGAATAAGCGCCGCATCTTCATGGCGCGGATTATCATCCGTGATAATAATGCTATCTGCATGTTGCGCTGCGATCCGACCCATTTCCGCGCGCTTACCTTTGTCACGGTCACCGCCACAACCAAAGACACAAATCAATCTCCCCGCACAATGAGGACGCAAAGCCTGCAAAGCATTGGCCAGAGCATCCGGCGTATGCGCGTAATCGACATAGCAGGCAACACCTTGCTCGGAGGATATGACTTGCTCCATACGGCCAGTGGGCGCGGCAAGCGATGCAAGACCTTGACGAAGTTTTTCAAATGGCAAACCACCTGCGAGACACATCGCGGCGGCAAGTGCAATATTTTCAGCTTGAAAGACACCGGCAATAGGCGTTTGAACCGGAAGCGTTTCACCTTGATAGGTTAAGGTAAAACCGAGCCCGTTCGCCTGTGGCGTCACATCGGTTAAGGTGAGGTCGGCATCTTTAGCATCCAGTGTGAAAACTTTGCGCCCGGCTTTAGCGGCTGTCTGTTCGATAAAATCAGATTTCGCACCCATGCGATTAACAACCGCTACCCCGTCCGGCAGCAAAACTTCCGAAAATAAACGCACCTTAGCGTCGAGATAGGCGTGCTCATTTTTATGATAATCAAGATGATCGCGTGAGAGATTGGTAAAGCCAGCAACATTGACCTTCACGCCATCGACTCTGAACTGAGCCAGCGCGTGGCTGGAAACTTCCATCGCCAGACTTTCAACGCCCAGCGCATACAAGTCACGCAATATGGCATGCAACATAACTGGCTCAGGTGTTGTATGCTCAAGCGGCAGTTGGTAGTCGCCCAGCTTGCCATTTGCCTTCACACCGAGTGTCCCCATTGATGCCGAAGACTGGCCGGCATGAGATAATATCTGATTAATAAAAGTCGCCACTGAAGTTTTGCCATTCGTTCCCGTCACAGCAAAAATCTGCGCAGGTGCAAATTTGAAAAATCGTTGCGCCAAGAGGGCAAGCTGGCGACGGGGATTGGCATCACGCAAGACAGCCCCAACACCTTCCGGCAAATCGCTGTCATGCAAATCAACATCAGAACCGGTAAGAATTAATCTGGCACCATTCTTCACAGCATCGCCGATATATTTCGCGCCATCCACCATTGAGCCGGGAAGCGCGGCAAACATATAGCCGGGCAGCACATTCCGGCTGTCCGCTGTGATGCCAAGAATTTCCGTAGTTTTGTCCAACTCGGCATCAAACGCATCATCCGTCAGATTTTGACCTAGTAATTCGTGGAGGCGCATCACAACACCTCCCTGACTTTATGAAGAATAATATTATCAGCAGGCTTATAAGCTGGATGCGGCATCACACCCAGCAAGGGCGCAATACGCTCAACAATATCCGTCGATAGCGGGACAACATTCCAACCTGCACCCGTGCCGTAAACCCCGTCAATCTTCTGGGGTTCATGCAAAATAACGATAAAAGCATAGCGCGGTGAATGAGCCGGAAATGCACCAAGGAAACTTGTCATCAGACGACTGGAGTCATACCCCCCCGGACCCGCCATACGTGCCGTTCCGGTTTTACCCAAAATCATAAATTTTGAATTTCTAGCGTTCTTAGCCGTCCCATGCGTGACAACAGCGCGCATAATCTGACGCATATGAGTGCTTGTTTCTTCAGAAATCACACGCACACCCAAAGGCAAATCATCATTAATAAGACGCGGGCGATACATCACCCCGCCATTCACCATTGCCGCACCCGCCACCAAAGCCTGAAGCGGTGAAATGCTAATGCCATACCCATAGGAGCTGGTTGCGCGCTCAACCTCACCCCATTGACGTGGTAATTGAGGATTAGTGAGCTCGGGAATTTCCAATTCAGGTTTATCAATCAGACCAAGACGTTCAAGAAAGCCCCAGTGAACTTCCGGCGTCACCGAAAGCGCCAATTGCGCCGACCCGATATTTGATGAATGGACAACAATCTCACCGACAGTCAGTGGGCGCTTCTCGCCATGCGGGTCTGTGATTTCATGCCGCCCGATGGAAATGGGTAGGGATGTCTGGAATGTATCTTCAGGAGCGGCGGCACCCGTCTCCAAAACCATGGATGCCGTAAATATTTTGAACACGGAACCCAACTCATAAGTCCCCAAAGTCGCTTTATTGAACAAACGTTGATGACCAGCATTCCAAGGTTTCAAATTAGGGTCAAAATCCGGCAATGAGACCATGGACAAAATATTGCCATTCTCTACATCCATCACAATGGCACTGCCGCCCGTGGCAGAGAATTTTTTAATGCTCTTTGCCAATTCGGCACGCACACTATGTTGAACGCGAATATCCAAAGTGACAGGAAGGCGTCCATCACGCAAAGATTCCTGAGATAACGGCTCTAGACTTCGGTCGAGGAAAAACTCCAAACCCGCAAGCCCTTGCATATCACTGCCAACAAAACCAAGCATATGAGAGGCAAGAGACCCATGAGGATAAAACCGACGATCCGCTTTTTCCATTTTCAAGGCTGGATTACCCAGCGTTAAAACCGCCTTATATTGTTGCGGTGTGAGGCCTTTCATCAATTCGACATAACGGCGATTGGAACTTAAAAACCGCGTCGCTTTTTGGCGATTCAGCCCCGGGAGTATCGCCGCTAGTGCTGCAACCATTTCCTCAACATCTTCAACTTTGCGTGCATCAGCGCCAAGATTATAAGCACTAATCTGAGTCGCCAGCAGGACGCCATTGCGGTCAACAATGTAAGGACGCTCTTGCGCGACCTGAGGCTGAGTATTTCTTTTGACTGTCATCGGCCCGTCGCCACCAACAGTAAGATGCGCCAACCGCGCGCCAAGCAAAGTAAAAATAAGGGTAAAGACCCAAACCGCCAGCCAGATGCGCCGACGTGTGATATCTACGGCATGCCCCTCTAAATCACCGAGGCGAATACCTAGCTGAGCATTTGTTGCTTCAACCAAATCGCCGCCGGGACGGATAAGAGATGGCATGACTTCACCGCGCATCCAGCTCTCCTCTGTCGCCTGACACGGACCAGCTTCCTTGCCAGCCCTCTTGCCAACCCTCATGATTACCGGACTTAATATTGGCTTTCACAATCTGATCTTCATCGGAAAGGGCAAAACTTTCCGGTGTCCGAATTTGTGTTGCGGCGAGAGGCTCAAGCCGCAAATGCATTTCGGATAATTTTTCCAAGCGTGCCGGATTGTTCAGACTGACCCACTCAGCCTCTAAAATACGCCGCGTGGTTTCTTCTTTTTCAATTACTCGCTCAGCGTGTCTGATGGCTTTATATTCAGCATCAGCCCCATATCGGACATGATAAACTGTCGCGAAAAGGGCAATAACCGCTATGAACATCATAATATTGACGAGACGTATCATGCGCGCACCCCGCTAGCCCCATCGCCTTCCGGCGCTTTAAACAATACATCATCCAGTGGGAATGCCGCCGCGTCAGTCCGAGTCGCCGCGCGCAAGGTGGCAGATCGCGAACGCGGGTTTAGAACAATTTCATCTTCAGACGCCTTAAGCCCTTTGCGCGTCAGCTCAGTAAAACTCGGGTCAGGCATCTGCGTCTCAGGCATATGTCTGGAAGGACGCCCGACACGGCCTGTTCGCCGCGCGAGGAATTTTTTAGCAATGCGATCTTCAAGCGAGTGAAACGTAACAACTGCCAGCCGGCCACTATCACCAAGCATATTTTCAGCCGCCGCCAGGCCTCGCACCAGCTCGCCCAGCTCGTCATTCACATAGATTCTCAAAGCTTGGAAAGTCCGCGTGGCGGGATGAATTTTTTGTAAACCGGGCGGCTGACCAATTGTCTGTGACACAATATCGGCAAGCTCAACCGTACGAGAAATTTCCATATCACCGCGCACACGGCCAATAGCACGGGCTATCGCTCTTGCTTTGCGCTCCTCGCCGTAAAGCGCAATAATGCGGGCAAGCAATTTTTCATCCATCGTATTAACGATATCTGCGGCACTGGGACCATCCCGCCCCATACGCATATCCAGAGGGCCATCATTATTAAACGAAAAGCCACGTGCGGATTGGTCAAGTTGCATAGAGGAAACACCCAAATCCAGCGTCACACCATCAACTTTTTGAACCCCATGCGCCTGCGCAAGTGCTTGCATGTCCCCATAACAGCCATGACTTAATTTAAGGCGATCACCAAATTGTGCTTGAAGGTTTTTACCAGCCTCAATGGCGTCGGGGTCGCGGTCAATCGCTATCACCGCGCAATCAGCAGCTTCGAGTAAAGCGCGCGTATACCCTCCAGCGCCGAATGTACCATCTATGAAAATCTCTCCGTCTTGCGGGGACAGGGCTTCGATAACCTCGTTGAGAAGAACGGGAATGTGAGGACGCGTTTCAGGGTAACTTCTGTTATCATTGGTTTTTTCAGAACATACCCGGGTCATTATCCGCCTCCGGTTTTGTCAGGGAGAGGTCCGCCAGCAAGGGACCTCAACATCCCTCGATGTTCTTTGGCAAGCTCGCGCGCTTTCGACCTGTGTGCGGCAAAGACCTCCGGCTCCCAGATTTGAAACTTAGCGCCCAGCCCAACAAATGTGAGGCTCTTATCTATACCGGCATGGTCCAGAAGCGCAGTCGGCAGGGAGATGCGACCATCACCATCAAAGTTAAGCTGGTGGCTATCCGCAAAAAGGGCTGTCGCGAGCGCATCGCGCTCCTCTGAATATGGGTCGAGTTGCCCAACCATCTGATTGACATTATCCATCAAAAGCTGACCACCGCCCTCAATCGCGCTCTCAGTAAAGGAGGGATAGAGATAAATACCGTTAAAGCCCTGAGCTACGGCAGCCGCACGGAAGACGGAAGGCACGGAAACGCGTCCCTTCGCATCAATCTTACCCGTTACTGTTGACATAAAAGCTGTCAAACCCGGTGCCTCCTCATTTCTGGCTCATTTAATGACCTTTGTTTGCATTCGAATCGCTCCACTGGATACAATTCAGGTATGGTCCTAAATGGGATATTTAGGGATAACATGGGATTTTATGGGATGTCAATGCGTTTTATTGGGATTTTAGAGGGACCTAACCCTATTTTAAAGACCAGATACACATTGCTCCCACCCCCGAAATGGGGGGGTAACCAGCATCTGGTGAAGAAAAGAAAAGGATAGACAGTCTATAAGCCGGGTTCTGTCCTTATGTGTCACCACATAATGTGCAGCCATTCATCTGGGATGCCCGTTACCGGACACCTCATGCAACCTACCCAAGCGACAACCTAGGAACAGGCTATGCGCCGCTTCTATTTGGTTTTGCTCCCGATGGGGTTTACCCTGCCATGCCCGTTACCGGCCATGCGGTGCGCTCTTACCGCACCATTTCACCCTTACCCTGACGGGCGGTTTGTTTTCTGTGGCACTTTCCCTCAGGTCACCCTGGCCGGGAATTATCCGGCATCGTGTTCCCATGGAGCCCGGACTTTCCTCCCCTATACAGAGGCGACTGCCCGACCATCTATCCGATTTCTGTCTATTGCTTCCGACTGAGAAGGTCAAGCAATCTTGCACAGCAAGTCGCATCTGCAACACCGTCAATGCACTCCGGTCGATAATGAAGCTGGAAGGCGCGCATCACTGTCTGCGTCGCTAATCCGTAATCACCATCCGGCGTTATCTGATATCCGAACGCCTTTAATGCCTGCTGGAGTTGCTCAACCGCCTGTCTGTTTTTGGGCGTCTTATCAGAGGGGCGAAGGGGCGTGAGGTGAAACAAATCAGGTGACGACAAATCCGCTAAATCTTGCGCTGTACAATCAGACCAAAAACCAATACCAGCAGCCGCGAGACGTCGCCAATCAAACAAAGAGCCCGGGTCAGTTTTGCGTGCGGGCGCAACATCACTATGCGCCAGAACGCGGTGAGCTGGTATCGGATGGCGGCTTAGAATATCCTGGGATAGGTCGATGAGAGCCTGCATCTGAATTTCAGGAAAGTCAGCTTCGTTATTATTTTCATCTGGACCCGGATGCGCCACCTCAATTCCAACAGACAATCCGTTCACATCGGTTTCCCCGCCCCAGAAAGAAACACCGGCATGCCATGCCCGATGCTCTTCATCGACCAGGCGATAGACTTGCCCGTCTTCATCAATAACGTAATGGGCAGAAACTTGACTGGCAGGATCGCATAATCTGTCCAAAGCTGATTGGGTATCCGCCATGCATGTCGTATGCATAATCAACATACCCACCTCACCCTCATCAGGGCGGGCATTATAATTTGGCGACGGACATTCAATCATTTGCATATTCGTTTAGCATTCATGGTATGCAGATACTCTAACCAGTATTGTTTTAATTTTATACGGCTTAAGTGCATGACCAACAAATCATCACCAACACTTTTATTCGACCTCGACGGCACATTAGCCGATACCGCACCTGATTTATGCGCGGCAATGAATTATGTGCTTGGCACAAAAGGTCTGGAGCCCGTGCCGACTGAAATTGTTCGCGGCATGATTGGCGGTGGCGCACGTATGATTTTAAAGCGCGGCTTGGCCTATCGCAATGTCAGCATATCGGAAGACGAGCTTGATAAGGATGTCGATGATTTCGTCATCTGGTATATGGACAATATCGACACCCACACGAAAATATTTCCCCATATTGAAAATATTTTACAGACCGCAAAAAAAGCCAATATTGGTCTCGCAGTTGTCACCAATAAACGATTTGATTTATCGGAAAAACTTTTAACCAAGCTTGGGCTGTTGAAATATTTTGGCACGCTGGTTGCCGGCGATACATTGCCCACCAGAAAACCCGACCCCGGCATGATTTATGAAGCCATGAAAAGATTGAATGGTGACCCGTCTCAAACCATCATGATTGGAGATAGCGAGGCCGACACACTGGCGGCACAAAATGCAGGCATCCCTTGCATCTGCGTTAGCTTCGGCTATTCCCTCCAACCCGTTCAGTCTTTAGGCGCTGAAGCACTGATTGATGATTATGAAACTTTCTATGACACAGTGACAGCCCTACGCCCAATGATGGGACATCACCTGTCACAAATATCTCAATAAAAAATTCACCTAAACAGCAAGTGCCGTATCGAGTGCGTCTTTGAGTTCGCGCTTAAGGAACTTACCACTGGCATTACGCGGCAAAGGACGGTCAAGAAACCAGATATATCGCGGGGATTTATAAGCCGCCATGGTCGCCTTGCAATGGGCGCGTAGTTCTTCCGCTGTCATGGTCACGCCTGGGGTCAGATAAATAGCTACACCGACCTCTTCACCCAACCTGTCATCCGGCACACCAAAAACTGAACATTCGGCAATACCCTCATATTTATAAATTGAGGATTCGACCTCGGCGCAGTAAACATTCTCGCCGCCTCTTATCAGCATGTCCTTTGCGCGGTCCATAATATAGACAAATCCGTTTTCATCCTTGCGCGCAATATCACCAGTATAGAGCCACCCATCCCGAATGGTTTCGGCCGTCGCTTCAGGATTATTGAGATATCCTTTAAAAATAGCGGCACTCTTAAAGCAGATTTCACCCAACTCACCTGCAGCAACTTCATTATCATTTTCGTCAACGATTTTGGTTTCATAAACCGGAATTGGCGGTCCGACACTTTCGGGATTGGCGACATAATAATCCTTGGTGATGGAACACATCATCCCACTGCCCTCCGTCATGCCATAGCCTGTGCCGGGCTTGCCGTTCACTAGTTTTTCATCAATTTTCAAAACCAAATCCGGTGGCACTTGTGCACCGCCACCCCCCATAGTGGTGATGGAGGAGGTGTCGTGTTTTTCAAAATCTGGATGGGTAAGCACCTCTCGCGACATAACCGGCACACCTGTCAGCGCATTGACTTTTTCTTTTTCAATAATCTCAAGAGCTTCTTTAGCGTCCCATTTATACATGTGTATCATTGTGCCGCCGCCAATCGTGGCGGGCTGCATGACACAATTATTTGCCGTCACATGAAATAGAGGCGTGGTGACAATCGTTATAGGTGGCGGTTGCGTCCCGTCATTTTCCATATCCCCATGATAACGCGCCGAAGAAATATTATAAACGTAAGTGCTGAGCACATAACCCATAAGCTGATTGATGCAGCTTCGATGGGTCAACTGCGCACCCTTTGGACGTCCGGTTGTGCCGGAGGTGTAAAAAATACAAGCATCGCTATCTGTATCAAATTCCGGTGTCGGCTGATCGCCGCCAAAATCTTTCAGCGCCGCATAATCAATCACATCTTCACTGGGCACATCTTCACTGGGAGTGTCCATGCGGACACCGACAACTCTCATATCAGGAAAACGGTCTTTGATATTCATAAAGCGGTCATGACGTTGCTGATCACAAATCAAAATTTTGGGCTGGGAATCTTCCAGAGCAAAAGCAAGCTCCTCCTCAATCCACCAAGCATTAATACCCACAACAGCCACGCCGACATTTACAGCCCCCCAATAGGCAAGCGTCCATTCAGGAAAATTTCTCATCGCAATCGCAACACGGTCACCCGGTTGAACACCATTCGCCAAAAGCCAATTACCTATTGAGGCAATTTCAGCATGGGCGTCCTTATAGAGCCATCTTTCATCTTCATAGATGATGTAAGTGTTCTCGGCATGCGGCTCCGTAAGGCTCCAAACGTCTCTTAAGGTCGGCGGGGCGAGCGCAAAAGATTTGACCGCGACGCCATTAACTTCAGTGGTGGTGAGCGCAAAAAGACTCGCCTCACCTGTTAACTCGTCAATGACCTGATTAAGGATTTCATACATATTTTTGTCGGTCATGTTCCCCCACCCTCTACTGAAATTAATGCAAAAATCTAAAATTTAGCGTAGGTTAGAGTGCATAGAAAAAAAATTCTATATTTAAATTGATATGCTTGACCCAATAGCTGCAAAAAGGTGATAAGTCTTTTGGAATATGCATGTGATATAGGAATAGGGGAAGAGTTATGAGTCTTGATTTCACTGGAAAAACTGTGATTGTCACCGGTTCAGGCGGGGGCCTTGGGCGCAGTCACGCTTTAGAGTTTGCACGCAGAGGTGCGAATGTTGTTGTTAATGATCTCGGCGGTTCGGTAGACGGGTCCGGCGGGTCCTCGGAAGCAGCTGACGCCGTTGTTAAAACCATCATTGATAATGGCGGCAAGGCCATTTCTAACGGCTCATCCGTTACCGACGATAAGGGTGTCGCCACTATGGTTGAACAGACACTTTCCGAATTCGGCAGAATTGACGTCTTGGTAAATAATGCAGGCGTTTTGCGCGATAAATCATTTTCCAACATGCCCATGTCAGATTTCGAATTTGTCGTGGATGTGCATTTGATGGGAACAGTAAAAGTTACTCATGCCGTATTCCCGATTATGAAAGAGCAAAATTACGGACGTATTGTTGTCACCAGCTCCTCATCTGGTCTTTACGGGAATTTTGGTCAGTCGAATTATGGCGCAGGTAAAATGGGTGTCGTTGGCATGATGAACACGCTGGAACTTGAAGGCGCAAAATACAATATTCACGTTAATGCGCTCGCGCCTGTCGCGTGGACACGCATGACGGAAGATTTGATGCCACCAGAAGCTGAAGCCCTGCTGACCCCTGAAAGCGTCACACCGGCTGTTGTCTTTATGAGTTCCGATGAAGCACCAAGCGGGCAAATTATTTGTGCGGGCGCAGGCGTATTTGCAGCCGCACAGGTTGTTGAGTCACCCGGCAAATTACTTGGACTAGATGCTTCTGCAGAAGATGTTGCGGCAAATTGGGAAGAGATTTCTGATTTAACCGAAGCCAAGCCATTGGGCATGGGTTTTGAGCAATCAGCGAAATTCTTCGCGCTGCATAACCTCAAACGTTAATCAGCTATCCGAAAATTGGGGCGGCCTTTTCTCAATAAAGGCCGTCACCGCTTCGAGATGGTCATCTGTCAAATGAAGCTTGGCTTGTTCGACAGCTGCCATTTCAAGAGCCGCATCAAGTTCAGGCGTTTTGGCACTTCTCAGTAATTTCTTCGTCGCCCGTAACGCCGCTATTGGCTGAGCAATAATCTGTGCTGCCATTTTTTCTGCCGCCGCCAGCAATGCCTCATCGGGATAAACTTCCGACACAAGCCCCCAGTTTAAAGCTGTTTCCGCATCTATAATGCGCGATGTATAAAGCATCTCAGCTGCACGGGATGCACCGACATTTTGCGGTAATATCCAAGAGCCACCATCACCTGGGATGAGACCTATTTTCAAAAAAGTCGAGCCAAATCTGGCAGACTGGGCGGCAAGGCGAATATCACATAAGCCAGAAACATCATGCCCCAAGCCAACCGCCGGACCATTTACCGCGGCTATTACAGGCACACTGCAATGCCAGATAGATCTAACAATTTCATGCACATTATGACGGTAATTATCAGCAATATCCGCTTCAGAACCGGAGAAAAGGTTTTGCCTGTCCCGCATATCTTTGACGTTACCACCCGCCGAAAAAGCCCGACCCGCGCCAGTAAGAATAACGCATTTAATGGTGCGATCTTCATTGATGTTGTCGAATACATTACGGAAGGCTTCACCATCGCCCGGCTCCCCCAGAATATTTAACAGGTCAGGACGGTTCATGGTGACGGTCATGACCGCGCCTTGACGGGCGGTCAATAATGAGTTGCTCATATTATCTTCTCTCTAAGCAGCTTCAGATGAAGCGAAACGTTTGAGATGATAATCAATGCTTCCTAATTGTGCGTCAATGGCGGTAAGGCGTTTAAAATAGTGACCGACATTGAGCTCCTCGGACATGCCCATACCGCCATGGAGATGCACAGCACTTTGCCCGATATAACGCCCGGCCTTGCCAATTTGCACTTTTGCCGCTGAGGCCGCGCGCGCACGAGAGGCCGCATCGCTCCCAACATGCATATTGACCATATATGTCAGGGAGACAGATTGCTCATACTCCATAAACATATCGACCATACGGTGTTGTAGGGCTTGGAAACTTCCAATCGCCACACCGAACTGGTTTCGGGTTTTACAATATTCAACCGTCGCCTGATGCGCTTTATGCATGCCGCCAATTGACTCGCCACATAACGCCGCAATGCCATAATCCAAAGCTTCTTCGAGAAGTGGCAAGCCATTATCCAATGAGCCGATAAGCGCGTCTGCACCAAGCTTTACATTCTCAAAACTGATATCCGCCGCACGCCCACCATCAATTGTTTCATAATCTTGGGCGGCAACACCATCTGCAGATTTATCAACGATAAACAGGCTGATGCCTTCTTGTTGCCAGCCCTCACCTGACGTTCTGGCAGATACAATCAAATAATCCGCCCAAGGCCCGCCATTCACAACCGATTTTAGACCGTTCAGGACAAAACCATCACCATCCTGTTTTGCCGTGGTTTGAACATTGGCAGGGTTAAATCGGCTTTTGGGTTCTGAATAGGCTAGCGCCCAGATTTTCTCACCACCAATAAGCGGCGGGAGATGCGCGTCTTTTTGAGCGTCGCTAGCATGACGTTCCAGCAGACCGCCGCATAAAACAACAGTCGGCAAAAACGGCTCAGTGACCAAGCCTTTACCGAATTCCTCGGTAATAATCATCGTATCAATCGCCCCACCACCAAGGCCACCCAGCGACTCGTCAAAAGGTGCGGCGAGCAAACCAAGCTCAGCAAATTGAGACCAGTTGTCACGACTCATGCCCGTTTCAGAACGCGCAATCGCCATACGACTGTCGAAATCATAATTATCCTGAACGAAACTCTGAACCATATTTCTGAGCAAAGTCTGTTCTTCAGTAAAATCGAAATCCATAATGATCTGCCTTAAATTATATGTCGTGAATTCTCGGCTTATAAACCGAGAACAAATTTGGCGATGATGTTGCGTTGAACTTCATTCGTGCCGCCATAAATAGCTGTCTTCCGCATATTAAAATAATTTTGAGAAGCGCCATGACTGTAATCAGGTCCCACGAGATTATAATTCGCTCCCGAATCCAACATCGGAATTTTCGGCAGGCTATATGTCCCGACGGCTTCCATAATCAGCTCGGTAACTTTCTGTTGAATCTCCGTGCCTTTAATTTTCAGAATGGAACTCTCTGCACCCGGACCACGCCCTGCGCTTTCAGCAGCCAGCGTTCTCAGCTCGGTATATTCCAGCGCCAGTAAGTCTATTTCCAACTCGCTGATTTTTTTCTTAAAATCTGAATCTTCAATAAGGGGTTCACCATCCACCAGTTCCGCACAGGAAATCTCCTTCAGGCGCTTCACTGCATTTTTAGATCTGGCAACACCGGCAATCCCTGTGCGCTCATTACCAAGCAGGAATTTTGCGATACCCCAACCATTGCCTTCTTCTCCAACAAGATTTTCAGCAGGGACACGCACATCGGTCAAAAACACTTCATTGACTTCGTGGCTCCCATCAATCGTGATAATTGGGCGCACTTCGATGCCAGGCGAATTCATATCAATCAGCAAGAATGAAATACCTTTTTGCGGCTTGTCTTCTTGTGCGGTTCTTACCAGACAGAACATCCAGTCCGCATGCTGTGCCAGCGTCGTCCAAATTTTGTGGCCATTAACAACATACTCATCGCCATCACGCTCGGCTTTTGTTTTTAAAGACGCAAGATCAGACCCCGATCCCGGCTCGGAATAGCCCTGACACCACCAGTCCTCACCGGACAAGATACGCGGGAGGTAATGTGCTTTTTGTGCGTCATTAGCATAATGCATCAAAACCGGACCAAGCATCGTGACACCAAATGGCAAAACTATCAGCGTATTGGCTTTGGCACATTCATCATCAAAAATATATCGCTGCGTCACCGACCAGCCAGGCCCGCCATATTCTTCAGGCCAATGCGGGGCAACCCACCCTTTTTCGGCAAGAACACGATGCCATGACAGGAAGTCTTCCTTGCTAAATTCTGCCCGACGGCTTTCCGACAGGTGCTTCGGATAATTGTCAGCAATAAACTGTCTGACTTCTTCTCTAAATGCATTTTCTTCAGGGCTGAAATCGAAATTCATTTTAATCTCCCATAACAATTGCTGTTGTTATAAAACTTCTTTTGGTAAAGAAAAGCAATAAATGACGCCTGCGTCATTTTTGTACCCCTGCGTCACCACCAAACCATGCAAGGCGCTCTGCAAATGAGGCCACCGCCCCAAAAACAATGATACTGGGAGGCTCTAATCCGGCATTTTTGGCATCTGAGGCCGCTTTATGCAAAGTGGTGGTCAACACCTTTTGATGAGGCGTGGTTGCTTGTGTGATAATCGCCACAGCTTCATCAGGAGACCGCCCGGCTTGAATCAGTTTGTCAGCGATAATATCAATTTTTTTCATCGCCATATAAACCACGATCACGGGGGTCGCCTTTGATATGGACTCCCAATCAAGCAATTCCGTTTCACCCGACCCTGCCAAATGTCCAGTTACAAAACTTACAGCATGGTTCACATCCCTATGCGTCACAGGAATACCGGCATATTCAGGGCCAGCAATGCCGGAAGTCACGCCTGGAATAAGGCGGAAAGATATCTCTTCCTCAACCAAACGCTCAACTTCCTCACCGCCACGACCAAAGACGAAGGGGTCCCCCCCTTTTAGTCGCAAGACTTTTTTACCTATTTTAGCGTGTTGAACCAGACTATCCGTAATATCGGCCTGCTTCATGGAGGGTTTGCCGCCCCTTTTACCGGCATATAAAATTTCCGTATCCCCGCCGGCTATCGACAAAATATCTTCACTTACAAGTGCGTCATGGATAATCACATCTGCCTGTTGCATGGCATTGACGGCGTGCAAAGTCAGCAAGCCCGGATCACCCGGCCCCGCGCCCGCAAGCCATACCCAGCCCGGCAGAAAAATCGGCAACCCGCTAATCTGCACGTCAGGCAAGGGCGTGTCAGTGAGCTGTAGCCGAATAATCTCTTGCTTCTTTTTATCCATATCAGCCTTATACGAGCCTATGGGGGATGAATTCAACTCTCGATTGCGTCTGTTCTTTGCGGCTACAATGCGCTAAAAACTTAGTATTAGAAGAGGATTAATGATGTCACAGGATAACCCCAGCTCTCCATTCCCAATTCCAGTCTCAGATTTAGTGCCGAATACGCCAGCATTTGAAAACACGCCGCAAATTACGCCCACTGGCTTTAGAGAATATGATGCGCGCTGGCTTTTTCCTAGTGAAATCAATCTATCCGGCATTCAAGCCCTTGGTTTCGGCTTAGGCAATGTATTGCATGAATTGGCAGATACCCCGGCTCTCGTGGTTGGGCATGATTACCGCTCCTATTCACAATCTATCAAGCTGGCCTTGATTACCGGCCTGATGACGGCGGGTGCGAAGGTTTATGATATTGGGCTGGCGCTCTCCCCAACAGCATATTTTGCGCAATATGAGTTGGACGTTCCCGGCGTCGCCATGGTCACAGCCAGTCATAATGAGAATGGCTGGACAGGTGTCAAAATGGGTGCCAATCGTCCGTTAACTTTCGGCCCCGACGAAATGACGATGCTACGCAATATCGTCCTCAATAACACAGGTGTGTCCCGCAATGGCGGTAGCTATGAATTTGTGCCGGATATGGCAGAACGCTATATGGCTGACTTAACCAAACGCCCGGCCTTCAAAAGAAAGATTAAAGCTGTGCTTGCTTGTGGCAATGGTACAGCCGGCGTGTTCGCACCTAAAACACTCTCTGCATTAGGAATTGAAACTGTTGATTTACATTGTGAACCCGACTTCACTTTCCCGAACCACAATCCAAACCCTGAAGATATGGAAATGCTGCATTCTCTGAGTGCCAAAGTAAAAGAAACCGGCGCGGATATTGGCTTTGCTTTTGACGGTGACGGTGACCGCTGCGGCGTGGTGGATAATCAGGGTCGTGAGATTTTTGCCGACAAAATGGGGGTGCTGGTTGCCAGAGATCTCGCGGCAAAACATCCAAATGCAAAATTTGTCGCTGATGTAAAATCTACAGGGCTGTTTATGACTGACCCTGTGCTGAGTGAACTTGGCGCGGAGACGGTTTACTGGAAGACGGGTCATAGTTACATGAAACGCCATACTGTGGAGACAGGCGCAATGGCTGGGTTTGAAAAAAGCGGCCACTTCTTTTTTAACGCGCCGATTGGACGGGGTTATGATGACGGGCTGGTCACAGCAATTACGGTTTGTGAAATGCTAGAGCAGAATCCAGATAAAAGCATGGCGGACTTAAATGACAGCCTGCCACAAAGCTGGGGTTCTCCCACCATGTCACCCTATTGTGCCGATACAGAAAAATACGAAGTTGTTGACCGTGCCATTGCGCATTTTCAGCAATGTGCCGATGATGGCAAAAAAGTCGCCGGACAATCTATCCGCGATTTGGTAACGGTTAATGGTATCAGGATAACTGTCGAGGATGGCACATGGGGGCTGGTGCGCGCCTCCTCCAACAAGCCAGGGCTTGTCGTTGTTGTTGAAAGCCCCGTTTCGGAAGCACGCATGCGGGATATGTTTGCTGAAATAGACAATTTATTGTCATCCTGGTCAGAAGTTGGTGAGTATGACCAAAAGCTCTGAGCCTAAAAAACTGACCACAAAATTCGTGCCGATGCGAGAAATAGGAAGAAGATAAAAATCTTCTCAAGGCGGTTCCGGTCAATCTTATGCGCCATTCGTGCGCCCATTGGGGCGGTAAGCGTTGTAACCGGAATAAGCAATAAGACGGCTAACCAGTTCACATAACCTAAAAAATAGGGTGCAAGCCCTTCTTTTCCCCAGCCGGAAACGACAAAGCCGAGACTACCGGGTAGCGCGATAAAAACACCCAATACCGCCGCCGTGCCGACTGCTTTGTGAATCGGGCGGCCAAAAAGGCGCATTGTGGTCACTGAAAACGCACCGCCGCCAATTCCCATTAATGCCGAGAAAAATCCGATGATTAAAGCCACGCCGCGTTGCAACCAGATGGCTGGCATTTTGCCATCCAGCGAGTCATCGACCTTATTGAACATCATATTGAGAGCAATGAGAGAGGTTAAAATCGCGAAGATAATTTTCAAAACCTCGGCATTAAAATAGCCCGCCAGCAACGCACCAGAGACCACACCCGTCACCAAGAACGGCACCCATTGGCGCACCACACTCATATCAACCGCGTCATTTTTGTAATGAATACGCCCTGATTGAATAGAGGTCAGCACAATAATGGTTAATGACGTTGCAACCGCCGCATGCATCTGATGCGCTTCATCAAGTCCAAGAAAGATGAAAGTTTGAAACAGCACAGGCACAAGAACAGCCCCACCGCCAATACCGAGCAAACCCGCCATGTAACCAGCAACACTGCCGGCAAGAATAAACAGAGCAATCAGAACAGGCATTTCCAGTTCAGGCATCATGACACCCTTTCTCTGAAGGCGTTTTAATCAACTGTCTGATTAAAATCATGGTTCACTTCATTATTGATATCATTTTTTCGCTGAACGGCCTGCAACGCAGCTTGGCGCACCGCATTCAGCGCGCCAGATAAAACAGAGGCGTCAGCTTCATTTTTAGGCGCATTCTCACTCAAATAACGTCGCCATAAACGCCCGCCGGGTTGTGACTGAAAAAGTCCCATAAGGTGTCGGGTCAGCGCATGCAATGGCACACCTTCGGAGACAAGTTTTTCCGCATAAGGTATCAAGGCTTCCACAACAGCCTCGCGACAAGGAGGCTCGGTGTCATCATTAAAAATAAGACGATCTACATCAGCAAGAATATAAGGGGTTTTATAAGCGGCGCGACCCAGCATCACACCATCTACATGTTGTAAATGCGCCTCCGCCTCCGACAAAGTATCAATCCCGCCATTTAAAATAATCGTTAAATCTTGGCGAGACTTTTTCAGCGCATAAACGAGGTCATAATTAAGAGGCGGAATATCACGGTTTTGTTTGGGGCTTAAGCCATCCAGCCATGCTTTGCGGGCATGAACGATGAACACGTCGCACCCGGCCTGCGCAGATAGTTCTACCAGATGGAAAAGGGCTTCCTCTGGGTCTTGATCATCAACGCCTATGCGAGATTTCACAGTAACGGGAATGTTAACATTGGCGCGCATTGCCGCCACACATTCTGCAACAAGTTCGGGTTCCTGCATCAAGCACGCCCCAAATCGGCCTGCTTGTACCCTATCGGAAGGGCAGCCTACATTGAGATTGATTTCGTCATAGCCAAAATCTTCGCCAATCTTGGCCGCCTCCGCCAGCGCCTTAGCTTCGCTACCGCCCAGTTGGAGCGCAACGGGATGTTCCTCAGAATTGAAAGACAGGAGACGCTCGCGGTCGCCATGGCGCACCGCATCAGCCGTGACCATTTCAGAATAAAGTCGAGACCTTTTAGACAAGAGCCGCAAAAAATAGCGGTCATGCCTATCGGTCCAATCCATCATTGGCGCTATACAAAATCGATGCGTATTCATGGGATAGATATGGCTCAAATAGCTCAAGATGTCTTGAAAAAATTAGTCTGATAGATGTCCAAACATGCGTACAAAAATGTCGCGTACGGATTTTTGATGCTCACTCAGCGTTTGCTCTAGATGCGCCATATCAGGTAAGGCCGAGCTTTGACATAACAGCAAATTGAGCGCTGGAGAAAATGGTGGCTTTACCGGTGTATCCAGGCACAGGCGAAAAATCTGCAAAAGCCCTGAATAAAAACTCAACGCCTCGGTGAGACGAGACTTATCATCAGGCGTCAGGATGTTTTCAGTTCCAAGCAATTCAAGATTGGCTTTCGTGGAAGCGTCAATTTGGGCGGCAAGCGTGTTTCCATGAATCAAACACAAACCTTGAGCAATAAATTCAATATCAACCAACCCACCTGGCGCGTGTTTGATATCCCATTTGGCATCACTTTTTTTAGTATGATGCGCCTCAAGTCGTTTTTTCATATCAACAATATCGCGCCGCGCTTCATGAGCATCACGAGGCATTGCAAAAATCTTTTTTTGTAAATTGTGGATTTGGGCGGTTAACCCTGCACCCCCTGCCAGCACACGTCCTCGCGTCAACGCCATATGCTCCCACAACCAAGCATTTGAGAATTGATAATCTTCAAAACTCTGGATTTTTGTCACAAGCGGGCCTGAATTTCCCGATGGGCGCAACCGCATATCCACTTCAAAGAGATGGCCTTCAGATGTCGGGACCGTCATGGCGGAAATAAAACGTCGCGCGGCCCGACTGAAGAAAACTTCCATAGAAGACGTCATTTCAGACGTGGAACGATAGGTGATGTTCTTTGAATAATCTTTATCAGCACAAATAATCATAAGATCGAGATCAGAGGATACGGTCATTTCGCGGCTACCCAATTTCCCAAGCCCCAGCACAACCATTTCAGAACCATGAGGCAGCGAAGCCTCGCCGAGCATATCTTTCAGCACAAAGTCATAAAGAACACGCGCACTCGCATCTGCAACTTTGGTAATATCCAGGCCAGCTTCAAGACCGTTTAATTTGCCGGATAGAATTTGCGTCCCGATTCTGAAAATCTTTTCTCTATGCCACCGTCGCGCAGCATCAAGCATATCTTCAAAATGAGTGATACCGGACATATAGGTTTGTAATTCAAGAAATATCTCATCGGTATCCGGGAGGGGATGATTGAAATTCGGATCAAGAAGGCTGTCCAGTGTTACAGGACGTCTGCTTAATTGTGCTGACAAACGGGGCGCAGTGCCGACAATATCTGTGACAAGATTAAGCAGGTCAGGATTAGACTGAAACAAGGAGAATATTTGCACCCCAGACGGTAAACCATTGAGAAAATCGTTAAAGCGCGCAAAAGCAAAATCTGGATCAGGTGTTTGCGACAGGCTTTGCAGGATAAGTGGTTTTAATCTGGTTAGTAACTCTCTGGCGCGGGGTGTTCGCACTGCCGCAAATCTACCGCTATGCCAGCCTCGGATTTCATCAGACATTTTCTCGGCCCTTGTAAACCCCATACGGGTGAGAGTCTCCAATGTCTCAGGGTCGTTCTCACTGCCAACAAAAACAAGATTACCCATCTCATTTGCCAGCGCCTCACCCTGCTCAAATAATTCAGCATAATGCGACTGCACGGTTTGCAGCACTTCAGTCAATCTAACGCGAAATTCGTCAAGCGTTTCAAAACCGCAGAATTCTGCAAAGACTTGAAGTTTCTCCTCTGTCTTGGGAAGCGTGTGGGTCTGCTCATCCTGTTGCATTTGCAAGCGATGCTCAATGCCTCGCAGAAAATGATAAGCCTCAGTCAACGCCTTCACAGTTTCAACTTTTATCCAACCGCGCTCTGCCAGTTGAATAAGCATGGGACATGTTTCGGACCCACGCAGGCTTTTATCGCGCCCCCCAGCAATGAGTTGCTGTGTCTGCACAAAAAACTCAATCTCTCTAATACCGCCTCTGCCGAGTTTGATATTATGGCCTTCAACAGCAATATGACGATGCCCTCTTACGGCATGGATTTGCCGTTTCATGGCATGCACATCTTCAATGGCGGCAAAATCAAGATTTTTGCGCCAGATAAAAGGCGACAAAATAGAGAGCAATTTATCGCCCGTCTCTTTATCACCGGCAACCTGACGCGCTTTTATAAAGGCGGCACGTTCCCAATTCTGCCCGAAGGACTCATAATAAACTTCTGCCGCCGGAATAGACACGGCTACTGGCGTTGAACCGGGGTCAGGACGCAACCGCAAATCCACACGAAAGACAAAACCTGCCTCAGTTGTAGATTGTAAGATGGTAGATAAATCTTTCGTCAGTTCAATCCAGAATTCTGCAATCTTATCATGACTAAGCGCAGTCATGCCCTCGGGCTCATAAAACACGACAATATCAATATCGGAAGAATAGTTTAGCTCACGCGCGCCATATTTACCCATGCCCAAAATCACACATTGGGATTGATCAGCCAAAAGCGGCGCCTGCATGTCATATTGCTGTGACTTATTTTGAAGCAACCAGTTAAAACTCACCCTAATAGCAGCATCAGCTAAATTGGTTAGTGTTCCGGTGACATCTTCTAGCGACCAGATTTCAGCAATATCTGCCATAGCTGTAGCCAGCGAAATACTCTGGCGGCAGAGACGCAAATCCCGCATAAGTTCATCACGGGTGCAGGACAAATCCAGTGCATACAAGTCGGCCATAATTTTTTCACAAAAGATATCCGGCCCATCATCTGCAAGCCCCTGCAACAATTCCGGACGTGTGCGAATGATACGGGTTAAGAATGACGAGCCTGCAAAAATTTGTAAAAACAAATCTTCATGGTCATTCACAAATGCGATAATCTTTGATTGCGCGTCGGTAGATAATTCAGCAATCCATATTGATTGACAATCTGCAAGATGACTTATCGCGACACGATTAGCTTCGTTGTCACCACGCGTCACATCTATTTTCTTTCGGTCTGAAAAACGCCTCATCATGTGTCTAATGTTAGCACAATTTCTGCTTTCAGCCCTTGAGGGAAATTTTGGTGGAGACGAAGCATACCGCCGTGACGTTGTACAATCGCGGAGACAAGCGATAGGCCTAGACCACTTCCTGGCCTATTTCGGCTGGCATCCAAACGCACAAACCGCTCTGTTACGCGTGACATATCGGATGGGGGAATGCCGGGGCCGTTATCAGCCACATATATGGTGAGTATATCATTCGATTTGGTAAGACCAACCGAAATAATCGGCGTATCCGCATGACCATATTTCAGGGCATTATCAATAAGATTAATCAGCGCTTGAGACATGAGAGGGCGTGCCGCATTGATTAAAATTGGTGCATCAGGCAAATCTAGCTGGAAACTGACACCAATCTCTTCACCGGCAGGCTCCATGAATTCAACAGCCTGCTTGATGAGGTCAATCACATCAAGCTTTTCTTTTTTAATATCCCGTGCCCCGGCCTCAAGTTGCGCCACAGATAATAACGCATTGAAAACGGCCAGAAGTTCATCCGCTTCCGCAATTGTTTCTTGTAAGACGTTTTTATAATCTTCGGAGCTCGCGGGTTTCATCAAGGTGACTTCCAGCCTGTTACGCAACCTGTTAATCGGACTGCGTAAATCATGGGCAATATTATCCGTGACATCGCGCATGCCATCCATCAGGCTTTCAATCCTGCCTAACATCAAATTGAGATTCATGCCCAGCTGGTCAATCTCATCGCCACTGCCCTTTAACGGAATACGGCGGGATAAATCACCAGCCATAATGTCTGAGCTGGTACGATTAATACTGTCTATTCGACGGGTGAAATTCCGACTGATAACGACACCGCCAAAGAGACCAAAAAATATCGTTAGCCCCAAACCATAAATCATAGCGTTTAAAATGACGTCTCCGAATTTTTTGAACTCCTCCACATCACGCCCAACCAGAAGGTAAAAACCTTGCGGCAAAGTAAATGACTTGGCACGCGCGGCATGCATTTCCTCCAAATTATTGGTGATACGCAAAAACTCAAATTCGTGCCAACCATCACCGGTCTCTTGCAAATCAGGGATTTTATTAAGATTACCCGCCATGGGACGCCCATCAGGGTCGACCAGGAGATAAATCGACAAACGCGGGTCTCTGCTTAACACGGCCACACGTCGCGCAAGGCTGGGTATCCCCCCCTTCTGGAACCTCTCTGACAAATCGGCAATATCGGCTTCTATCGCCGCATCGGTTTGACCGGAAATGAGGCTGACCGTATTCCAGTAAAGATACGCATAGAGGGAGGACGTCGATAACAGGAATATCGACAAATACAGCAAAGCTGCTCGAAAAGTGGTCGTGCGAAGAAGTTTAGTCTGGAACACGTAAGGAGTACCCCGCCCCTCTTATGGTGTGCACTAATGGCGGGTCGAAATCTTTATCAATTTTCGATCGTAAACGCGAAATGTGAACATCAATAACATTCGTTTGTGGGTCAAAATGATATTCCCAGACATTTTCCAGCAGCATGGTTCTGGTCACGACTTGTCCGGCATTGCGCAATAAATATTCCAGCAATTTAAATTCACGGGGCTGGAGGTCTATGGCTTTTTCGTGTCGCGTCACCCGCCTAGACAGGAGATTCATTTCCAAATCTTCAAAACTCAATAGCGTCTCGGCCTTATGACCAGAGCCGCGTTTTACCAATACGTCAATTCTGGCTAATAATTCCACAAAGGCAAAAGGCTTGCTTAGATAATCATCTCCGCCGGATTTCAGACCTTTAACGCGGTCATCAACATCTCCCAATGCAGATAAAAACAAGACCGGCGTGGTGACATGGTTTTGGCGAAGCCGTTCGACCAGCGTAAGACCATCAAGGCCTGGAAGCATGCGGTCAACAATAAGGACATCAAATTTTCCGACAAGCGAAAGCTCATAACCTTCTTCACCATCGGCGGCATGATCCACAATATGACCACTTTCTTGTAGGCCTTTAATGACATACTTCGAAGCTTCTTTGTCGTCTTCAATCAATAAAATATGCATTCATATATCCTAAACAAATTGGCGGCGATGAGAAAGGAGGGAGGAGAAACTTTCTATCGCCGCCATAACGCAAATGGACTTGGGGAGAACGCATTGCGCACTCTCAAGCTACAAAATGCAGCTTAAACACGACATTACGAGGAGATTAATTATTGTTAATCTTGCTTAATTTTAGGAGCATTGCGAAAAAAAGACCGCATGAAGAAAATCCCTATAATCACCAGCAAGAATGGCAAAGCCCATAGAGGGGCATTTTTTATATCAAAGCGCGGTTTCAACAGCGCAAATTCACCATAGCGGTCTTCAATGAAATCAAGAATTTCATCATCGGATTTTCCAGCTTTAATTTGCTCACGAAGTAGCCGCCTTAAATCTGCGGCTAGCGGCGCATCGCTATCGTCAATGGACTGATTTTGGCAGACCATACATCGAAGTTCCATGGATAAAGCTCGGGCGCGGGCTTCGAGCTTGTCATCATCAAAGGCCTCGCCCGGACTGATGGCAAAAGCTGGCAAACTGAGCAACCAACAGGCCAAAATCAGAAAGATAGCTTTTTGTGATATTGCTTTCAGGGTCATGAGATGTACTACCATATCATTGGGCCATATCATTAGGCCATATCATTGGGCTAATTAGTCTTATCACTTATGAGCTGTGCCTCACGACGCGTCAACGCCGCAACCCCACCCAGTGCCATAATCAAGCCGCCTATCCAAATAAAGGCGACCAGCGGATGATACCATATCCTGACGACACGAGAGACAACACCATCACTGACAGTTTCATCCGCAATGACGATATAAAGATGTCCCGCAAGGTTTTTTAAAATAGCCGCCTCAGTCGTAGATTGTCGTTCAACCGTATAGAAGCGTTTTTCAGGTTTCAGCTCTGCAATTTTCTGACCGCCACGCTTGATAGAAAACACGCCCTGCTCGGCGGTATAATTCTCGCCGGCAACAGATGTCTCACCTTCAAACGTCACCGCATATCCTGAAATATCCATTTCAGCACCTGGCGTCACCGCCTGCACAACCTCGCTTCGCCAAGCTGTTGTCCCAATAATACCAAGTATCATCACACCCAGACCACCATGCGCCAGAATACTTCCCCATTGTTGAAGTGGGAGTTTGATAAGTTTTTTAGGTAGCTGTGCTAAGGGTGTCGTGTCGAATCTGATTTTTTTCGACAAATCCACCAGCGCACCCAGCATTAACCACATAGAAAGCCCGACACCTAAAGCGGCACCCCCTTGATGTTCTGACGTCATGACCAAAACTGTCAGCCCACCCAAAATGGCAAGCACACCGGCAGCCGCGAGTTTTTTTATGACTGGTGACACATCTGACCGCCCCCAGTTCGAAAGTGGGCCAATTGGCATTAACAATAATAGCGGCGTGATGAGCGGAACAAATACCGCGTTATAATAAGGCGCACCGACAGAAATTTTACCAAGGCCAAACGCATCAATAACCAGCGGGTAAATAGTTCCCAGAAAAACTGTTGCCGTCGCACTGGCTAGAAACACATTATTTAATATGAGCGCCCCTTCGCGGCTGACCGGATGAAACGGTACATTCTTATCTGCCGAAGAAAGGCCAGCCGCGCGCATTGCAAATAACAGCAAGGCACCGCCAACGAGAACACCGAGAACCATGAGAATAAATACACCGCGGGTCGGATCCGTCGCAAACGCATGTACGGAAGTCAGCACACCGGAACGCACAAGAAATGTTCCGGCAATACACAGAGCAAATGTCAAAATAGCGAGGAGCATTGTCCAGCTATGCAAGGTATTGCGCCGTGCTGTCACCAGTGCCGAATGAAGCAAGGCCGTCCCTGCAAGCCAAGGCATAAAGCTGGCATTTTCAACCGGATCCCAAAACCAAAAGCCCCCCCAGCCCAGCTCATAATACGCCCAGAAAGACCCGACCGCGATGCCAAGTGTTAGACTAAGCCATGCCAGCAAAGTCCAGGGGCGCACCCATTTCGCCCAATCGGGTGAAATCTTGCCGGACATTAAAGCCGCCACAGAAAACGAAAAAGCCAAAGAGAAACCAACATAACCCGCATATAATAAAGGTGGGTGAACAGCCAAAGCCGGGTCTTGTAAAATTGGGTTGAGGCCACTGCCTTCAAATGGAGGAGAAATCAGGCGGGAAAAGGGGTTAGAGGTAAACAAAGAGAAGGCGAGAAATAACACACCAATTATGCCTTGCACACCAAGCACCCGCGCCTTCAGCGCAGCCGGCATAGATTTGCCAAATTGAGCAATGCCCGCGCCATAGGCCGCGAGCATCAAAATCCATAATAGCATTGACCCTTCATGATTGCCCCACACGCCGGTGAGACGGTAAATAAAGGGTTTGTCTGCATGACTATTGGCGGTAACAAGCCAGAGCGAAAAATCCGATTGGACAAACTTTACGGTCAGAACCGCAAACGCCCAGAGCAATAAAATAAATTGTAACTTAGCGGCAGGAACCGCCATATCGATAAAGGCCTGACGCTCACGCTGCGCGCCGTAAAGCGGAAGTGTTGACTGAAGCAAAGCAACACAAAACGCCAATATCATCGCAAAATGCCCAGACTCTGTAATCACTCAGCCACTCCTAGCGCATCATCACCCTGCCAAACGCCTGTTTCTTTAAGTGCGTCTGCGACTTCACGGGGCATATAATTTTCATCATGTTTTGCCAAAACCGTATCGGCGATAAATGCGCCTGTCTGGTCAAACTGACCTTCTGCGACCACACCCTGCCCTTCTCGAAACAAATCCGGCAGCACGCCTTGAAAAGAAACATCTATGAGATTTTGCAAATCTGTTACGACAAACCGACTTTCCAGCCCAGCCTGATATAGACTTTCTTCAGCGACCAAACCGCCAATTCTGATTTTACCTTTGGGAAGTGTTGGGCTTTCGGCAATATCGGTTGGGGTTTTAAAATAAACGAGATTATCCCCTAAAGCCGTTAAGGCAATAAAGGCTGTCACTCCCAGCATAAAAAGGCCAAGAGCCAGAAACAGCAAACGAGTTTGGCGTTGAGTCATAATATCTCCTGTCAAGAATATATGGGCTAAACGCGAAAAGATGAAAGGTGAAAAACCGACGCATGTGGAATAATGGTCGGATATTTATGATTTATTGATGGAGGGAAAGCTGTGCCCGGAGAAATATCTGCCACGGGCTATCAGGCTGCGCCGCAGTCAGCAAACCTTTCCAGAGGTTCAAAGCTGCAGTTTTATCGCCTTGTTGAAGGTGTGAAAGACCACGCAAATATAAACCGCGTGGATGCTGGGGATTAATGTCGAGGGCGCGCGTAATCAGCTGTTCCACTGATTCATCTACCAGCCCGTCTTGTTGTTGCAATCGGCTTTCCGCCAACATCACCAAAATATCAGGACTTTGTTCGCCTTGCTGAAGGGAAAAAACAGTCTTCAAGGCATCCTCGGCTCTATCTGCTTCCCCGAGTGCCATGCGGGTTCGCGCCAGCATCAGCCATCCTTCAGTGTCATTAGGGGTGTTTTTAAGCCGTTGTTCAAGATGAACAACCAAACCTTCAAGGGGAAGTGTTTCAGGAGGTACATCCAGCCTGTCAGCCAGCGGCATGTCAGAATAGCCCGGAGATCCAAGTAACAGATAAAGTAAAAGCGCGAGGCCCGGCATAAAACTGGCTATCGCGATAAAAGAAATAGAACCTATCGATGTGTCATCAGTCTTGTTTTTCAGGAGAGGACGCAAAATAAAATAGCTCACAACTGCACTCATAAGCGCAAGCAAGCTCCAAAGCATCATATCCTGAAACAGAAATTCAAACATGGTGTTTCTTATCAGTCAGGGTCAGCTTCTGGAAGGGCAAATTTCATCGCATAAATCTTAAGCCTGATTTTTCCACTCGAAAATTGACCAGATGTCGGCGTCAACTTTACGGGCGTATCGGCATAATAAGTTACAGGCGAAGAGGAAACACCAATGACGGTGGAATCTTTTTGATAGCCAATTTGATTGCCATATCTGTCCTCAGAACCTGCCACACCCAGCTTCCATGTGCGCGCACCACCCAACACAGTTAAAACACGGCCGGTAATAGCAAGCACCTTAGTTTTATTCGGAATAGTAAGTGCGGTATCATTAGACGCGCCCGAATTTATTTTCATTTTTTATGCAAAACAGTCTTTATTTTTCCCACGTCTGATTGTTGACGTGCAGTCTCGGCTCTGCCACCTTTAGTCTAGTGATGTATCGAGCAAACAAAATATTAGAAAAATCAAAATGCCTGAGCTTACTGGTAGGCCTCACTTTTATCGTCAGCTTACTCATTAAGAATGCCAATGCTCTCGAGCCGGTCACTTTTGCGACAGACTGGAAAGCACAAGCTGAACAAGGCGGCTTCTATCAGGCCAAGGCGTTAGGGCTTTACGAAAAAGCCGGATTAGATGTGCGTATTCGCGGCGGTGGTCCCGGGATTAATATCCCTCAATTACTCGGCGCAAATGCAATCGATTTTGCAATGGGATCAAATAGTTTCATTTTGTTGAATATGGTGCAAGCGGGAGTTCCTGCCAAAGCTGTTATGGCCGCCTTTCAAAAAGACCCTCAGGTTTTAATAACCCATGACCGTGACGATATTAAGTCGATTTCTGATATGAAAGACAAACCCATTATGATTGCCGATGCATCAATTAATGCCTTCTGGGTCTGGATGCGCGCACGTTATGGTTTTTCAGATAAGCAAATCCGAAAATATACATTTAACCTTGCCCCCTTTATCGTTGACAAAAATGCCATCCAACAAGGTTACGCCACCTCGGAGCCCTACACAATTTCCAAAAATGGGGTAACGCCAAAAGTATTTCTTCTTTCAGATGAAGGCTATCCCTCTTATGCCGCAATGGTCATCGCTCAAAATAGGCTCATCGAAGAGAAGCCTGAAATCGTCGAGGCTTTTGTGGCAGCCTCAATAGAAGGCTGGCGGAGCTATTTGATGGATGACCCAAGCCCCGGCAATAGGCTGATACTCGCTTCAAATCAGGATATGACGCAGGACATTCTAAATCAGGCCATTACTCAAATTCGCGACCGCGGTCTTGTCCTATCTGGAGATGCGCTGGATAAAGGCATTGGTATAATGACACGCCAGAGATGGGAAACATTTTTTACCCTAATGGCGCAAAACAATCTGTATGATATGGACATGAACTGGGAAAGTGCTTTCACAACCGATTTTGTCAATAAGGCTCAAACAGATTAATGTCCCTCGCAATTAAAGTAACAAATCTCAATATGGCCTATGCGGATAATATTGAGGTACTTAAAGGTTTCACCTTCGCCTTCGAGGCTGGCAGCTTTACCGCTATCGTGGGCCCTTCCGGTTGTGGAAAAAGCTCTCTCTTACGAATCTTAGCCGGCCTGCAAACGCCGTCCAGCGGAGATGTGGAGATAAATCAGGACACATCCATCGGCTATGTTTTTCAAGAGCCCACCTTATTAGCGTGGCGCACAGTATTTGATAATGTGGCTTTGCCGCTTAAAATTAAAGGCCTCGACAAGCAACTGATTGATACCCGCGTCACTGACGCTTTGGCACTTGTTGGCCTGGTTGACCGCCAGCTCGCACTCCCACGGGAATTGTCTGGTGGCATGAAAATGCGCGTTTCCCTTGCCAGAGCTCTCGCACAAAATCCCGATGTCTTATTCATGGACGAGCCATTTGGCGCATTAGATGAACTCACACGTCTAAAACTTGATGATGATTTACTGGATATTTGGCGCCGCCAAAAATGTACCATCCTATTTGTGACACATACTGTTTCAGAAGCTACTTATCTGGCAGAGCGGGTCCTGGTTATGTCGTCTGACGGGCAACTCAAAGATGATATTAAAATCGAAAGCGATACACGAAACGAGGCCTTTCGTTCCTCCCCTGAATTTCATGCCACCCGTCTAGCCATTACGCAATCTCTTGAGCATAATCGTGAGGCGGTATAATGAGATTTACACTTCCTTTGCTTGTCGGTTTTGCCCTCATAGGGTTTTGGGAATGGATTGTCGGCTTTTTAGCCATACCAATTTTTGTTTTACCCCCACCTTCTGAAATAGCTCATGCCCTGATTGAGAATTTCGCTTCCCTGATGGCATCTCTTTTTGTCACGCTGAGTGTTACAGGGTTTGCCTATTTCTGGGCATTAATTGGCGGCGTTGCCCTTGCTATTTTGTTTACGCGGTCACGATTTATCGAACTTTCGCTCGCCCCTTATGTGGTTACGCTTCAAGTAACGCCAGTTGTTGCCATCGCCCCGTTAATTCTAATTTGGGTCGGGTTTGAAAATACCAACCGCGCCATGATTATCATTGCCTGGATTGTTGCCTTTTTTCCTATTTTGACAAATACCCTTCAGGGGATCAGAAGTGTCGATAACGGCCTCCATCAAATCATGCAATTAAGCGGCGCAAAATGGTGGCAGACCCTCATCTATCTTGAACTCCCCGCAGCCTTGCCGTCCATTCTCACAGGCGCAAAAATTTCAGGAGGTCTCGCGCTTATCGGTGCTGTTGTTGCTGAATTTGTCGCCGGCTCAGGCACATCGACAGGTCTGGCGTGGCGTATTATTGAAGCGGGCAATCGGCTGGAAATAGCCACCATGTTTGCAGCACTGACACTATTATCGCTTCTCGGTATCGTTATTTATTATGCTCATAGCCTTGTTGAATGGATATTGCTAAGAAGATGGCATGAAAGCTTCAACTAAAATACATAATATTTATGTATAATAAATTATTCTACACCTTCTTGAAGTTTTATCTGAAAAAAGGCAATATGCGGCAACCATTCATAAGCGGAAACCCAAATGGCACAACATAGTTCAAAAGGCGCGCGTTTTCAGGCCGTCACAGCAAACAGACTGAATGATGGCGAAGTCGTTTACTTCAAAGATAATGGCTGGGTTGAAGATTTTGCCGAAGCTGAAATCGCAGACGGACTGGAAGCTGCCGAGGCGCTTTTGACCAGAGCCAGCCCTGACAATCTCGAGGTGTTTATTCTCGACCCTTATCTTTTTGAAGTTTCCGAATCTGATAACGGTTTTACACCCGTCAGCGTGCGCGAAAATATTCGCGCCAAAGGGCCGACCGTGCGGTTAGATTTAGGCAAACAGGCTACAGCGCATTAACACCACTTAGGCCTGAATAAAGCAGGCAAATATCAAGGATAACTGATGTATCGTTACGATGAATTTGATCACAAAATTGTCACTGACAGGGTGAACCAATTCCGTGGGCAGGTGAACCGCCGTATCAATGGCGAGATAACCGAGGATGCCTTTAAGCCACTTAGATTAATGAACGGCGTTTACCTTCAATTACATGCCTATATGCTGCGTGTCGCAATTCCCTATGGGACATTATCCTCAAAGCAAATGCGGATGCAGGCGCATATTGCCCGCAAATATGACCGCGGTTATGGTCACTTCACCACCCGGCAGAATATTCAATATAATTGGCCCGCGCTGGATCGCATCCCCGACCTTCTTGACGAACTAGCCAGTGTTGAAATGCACGCCATTCAGACTTCGGGTAATTGCATCCGTAATGTAACTGCTGACCAATATGCGGGCGCGATTGCAGATGAAATTGAAGACCCACGAATAATTTCCGAGATTATTCGTCAATGGTCGACCTTCCACCCTGAATTTTCTTATCTCCCCCGCAAATTTAAAATCGCCGTGACAGGTCACAAAAATGACCGCGCCGCCATTAAGCTTCATGATATCGGCATTGTCATTGTCCGGAATAATCAAGGTGAGATTGGCTATGAGGTGCATGTTGGCGGCGGTCAAGGGCGCTCACCTTTCATTGCCAAAAAACTTGCAGATTTCGTACCAGCTGAAAAGCTGCTCGCCTATCTGGAAGCTGTGATGCGGGTCTATAACATGCTCGGCCGAAGAGATAATTCATACAAAGCCCGCATCAAAATTCTAGTTCATGAAACCGGTGAAGCTGAAATGCGCCGTCTGGTCGAGGAAGAATTTTCCAAAATAGACTCGAGCCAAATGCTCAACCTGCCAGAAGCAGAGTTAGAACGTATCGCCGCTTATTTTGCGCCACCAAATTATGAAAGCCTACCGGCGCAAAGCGACAGTTTTGAGACGGCAAAACAAAATAATGCAGAATTCAGCCATTGGGTGAAAACTAATCTCGTGGCGCATAAGACACCAGGCTATGGCATTGTGAATATCTCATTAAAGCCGATAGGTGGTATTCCAGGGGACGCGACGGATGCCCAGATGGATGTCATTGCTGATTTAGCCGAGCGTTACGCGCTTGATGAAGTTAGGGTAACGCATGAACAAAACCTCGTCCTGCCGCATGTGAAACTTGATGACGTCAAAGAGGTTTATGACATTCTATCCAACCACGAACTCGCCACCCCAAATATCGGCCTAATTTCCGACAGCATTGCCTGCCCGGGTCTTGATTATTGTAACCTTGCCAATGCCCGCTCCATTCCACTGGCACAAGAAATCTCAACGCATTTTGCCGACCTCGATAAGCAATATGATATTGGCGAACTCAAAATAAAAATCTCCGGCTGCATTAATGCCTGCGGTCATCACCATGTCGGTCACATCGGCATCCTAGGCGTGGATAAAAAAGGCACCGAGTTTTATCAAATATCACTTGGCGGCTCTGCCGATGAGAAGGCAAGCCTTGGCGACATCACAGGACAGGCCTTTACCGAAGACAAGGTGGTTGATGCCGTTGATACTATCGTTGAAACCTATCTAGATCTGAGACAGCCGGAAGAACGTTTCCTAGACACTTACAGACGTGTCGGCATGGAGCCATTCAAGGAGCAATTATATGCCGACTAAAACGCACCTTATTGCCAATGGCGCCATTATTGATGACCCGTGGGTGTTCATAGATGACGACCTGCCACTTGGAGACACACCCTCAATAATCTCGTTGGATAGATTAAAAACAGAGGCCGATGCGTTACGTTCGCGGAATGCAAAGCTAGGCGTTGTTCTGCGAACAGACACGCAAGGCAAAACCAAACTCGGCGAGGATGTTCGTGAACTCGCTCCTTATCTCGATATGCTGAGCATTATTGCTATTGATTTCCCCGTCTATCGTAATGGTCGCGGCTATTCAGATGCGCGCATATTACGCGAAGAAATGGGTTTTGATGGCGAGCTTCGCGCGATTGGCGAGGTATTGTTTGACCAATGGTCATTTATGGCACGATGCGGCTTTACCGCCTTTGAAATCGACGCAGACATCCCACTTAAAACTTTCAATGAAGCTTTGAGTGAACTTGGTGAGGCCTATCAACCGGCCTCAGATAATCAGCGCGGTGTCCTATGGCGGCGTCACGGCCTTTAAGAAACACGCGGTTTCAATCTAAAGACGTCCACTCACATAAGACCGCTTGATTTTATAAGGCGTCATATCAAGTGCCGTCTGACGGCCCGCCATCATATCGGTCAGAAGTTGGGCGGTGCCATGAGACAATGTCCACCCCAACGTGCCATGACCGGTATTGAACCAGAGATTCTTCAGGCTTTCCGCTTCCCCAATAATGGGCGCACCATCAGGCGTCATGGGTCTAAACCCTGTCCAGCTTTCTCCCCTTTGATAATCTGCCGCGCCAGGAAATAACTCTTCTAGTCGGTTACGCGCGGCTAAGGCACGTCCGGCATCACAGCTTGCATCACCGCCAATTTCAGCAAAGCCGGCAACCCGTAAACGCTTTCCCAGACGGCTTATCACCAGACGGTGCTTCAAGTCCGTACAAGACGAAATTGGCACAAGACTTTCATCAATAATCGGCACAGTGACCGAATATCCTTTAATTGGCAAAACTGGAATGGAAATACCAATTTTCTTGGCAAGTCCTCGGCTCGCTATGCCGGAAGATAAAACCACACGTTCAGCTGTGAAGTCGCCCTGAGATGTCATCACACCTGTCACACAACCATTCTGAGATATGAAATCAGTAACATGACAATCCATGCGAATTTCGACACCACGGTTTTTCATTTCTTCTACGAGCCTCAGTGCAAAAAGGCGTGCATCGCCGCTTTCATCTGCCACACCCATAACAGCACCTGTAAAAAGTTTTTTTTCTACAGCAGAAGCAAATGCTGGATCTTGCGCCGCTAAATCGTCCGGCGCCATCCAAATTTTTTTATCGTCTATATGATGTGTCGCAAAATAATCCCGAGCGGCATCAGCTTCTTTTTGATTCCCGATTAATCGGACAATCCCTGACTGGCTGTCATCATATGTAAAATCATTGCCAAGAGTGCTACGGGTCTGTTGCAACCGTTCAAGACTATAAGTTGCCAAATTAAGATTACGCGCCGTACCTGCAGACAAAGCCTCCCCCCTACAATTTAGGAGAAACAAATAGAGCCAGCGCCATTGCGCGGGGTCTAATCTGGGGCGAAGGCGAAATGGTGCATCTTTTCGCCCTAGCCATCGTAAGACTTTGAACGGCACAGAAGGCGCAGCCCATGGCGCGCTATCAGACACTGCAATTTGTCCGCCATTGGCATAACTTGTCTGACCAGCAATATCCTTTCCGGCTTCAAGTAGCGTGACATCATGACCGTCATTCAATAAGGCCCAAGCAGAGGTAACGCCGATAATGCCACCGCCAATAATAATCACTTTGCTCATAAAGAACTCATATGATTTAGATTTCTTCCTTATCACCAGATGAGCCGGGCGCCTGCATGGGAGCCATTTCAGGCGTTTGAACTTCTTGATAAATTGACACACTTGGAAACGCAAAAGCGGTACCAGCGTTTTCGACAATTTCCTTGATAGCTATGGCGAGCCTCTCCTTATGACCCAGCCATGCTTCCCAATTTGTATCAATAGTAAAGCAGTAAACGATTAAATCGATCGAACTGTCATTGAAGCTGTCGACATATACGAAACAGGGAGGCGTCGGCCCCGACAAAAACGCATCGTCATCCTTTAACCATGTCAGAATTTCATCCCTAACTTGCCGCAGCTGAGAGGAAGTCGTGCGATATTCCAACCCGACCTTCCAGTAAATCCTCCGATGGGTCATTTGCGAATAATTTACCAGCGCATGGTCGGCAAACATATTATTCGGCACAATCACCGGAACAAGGTCAAACCGCCTTACCCGGGTTGAGCGGAAGCCAATCTGCTCAATCGTTCCTGAAACAACCCCATCCACTTCAATCCAATCATCAATGGCAAAACGTCTTTCCACCAAAATGGAAATACCCCCCAAAAGATTTTTAAATAAATCCTGAGCACCAAGTGCGACGGCCACACCAAACAAACCAAACCCGGCAATAATCGGCGCGATTTGAATACCCCAAATCTGTAGCACCGTCGCCATGCCGGTGAGAATGACCCCCCAGCGTGCAACAGTGACCAACCAATTCACGATTTCTTTGGATAGAATATTTTCTAGATTATTCAGTGTGTAAGAAAGCGGCGTAACCGCTGCATAAATAAACCAGAACAGACCGACCGCAACAAAACTGGTCAGTATTTTTTCTGAAATAATAGCCGGCATCCCACTTAATTGAAGATACTCAACAGCAAAAAATATACCGATGACTAGAAAAAAGAATTTTAACGGACGTTCGAGAGCAACAATTAGCATATCATCAATTTGCGTCTGCGTGGCAGCAGCTAGTCGGCTTATCCGCTGGAGAACAAATCTTGAAAAAAGCCCACGCAAAACAGCAAAAAAGAGAAAAATCATAAAGGCAGAGAGCATTTTCTCCATGCCAATACCAAATCCGCTTGTTCGCCAGACCTCTAATATCAATTCACTAAAATTCAGAATAGTGTCCATACATTCATTTAACGGAATTTTTTAACCGTTTCCTCTAAAAAATGTCTGCCTTGGCGGTCTTCTATTTCAACCACCCATAAATCTGGGTCAATGCGTAAATCCTTTTCAATTAACCCGTCAATTGTCTGATTATCGGTTCCACTTTCCACGCGCTCCTGCCAAATGCGTTCCCCCTCCGGGCCAAAAATAGGTGAAAACAGACTTGATGACCCATCCAGAGTATTCACGCGCACAAGGCATCCCCCCGCATCCTTATCACCACGATTGAAAACCATCGCCATTGCACCACCGTGAGAGGCGCGCAGTATGAGGGCTTGAACCCAGATTTCCGTTTTTAATCGCATATATAGCCTTGCTACATTATAAATTTAATGACGCATACCATATTGAAGAAATAAGCGTCAAAACTTGCCTCATACACATTTCGGAATTAAATCATGGTGTACACAAGTTAAAGGTTAAAAATGTCGCCAGAAAATTTGATAGAAAATTTGATAGAAGATTTTGCCCTTTTCGACGATTGGGAAGACAGATACAAATTCATTATTGAACTTGGCGCTAAACTAGAGCCTTTGTCAGAAGATGAACATAATGAGATAAACAAAGTCCCCGGCTGTGTCAGCCAAGTCTGGCTTGTCTCAGAGGGATCCGCTCATCAGCTTCAATTTAGAGGTGATAGCGACGCCCATATCGTCAAAGGGCTTGTCGCAATTTTGCTGTCTATTTTTTCGGGGAAATCCGCACAAGAAATTCGAGAAATTAATGCACAGGACATATTTGAAAAGCTAGGCCTCCAAGATCATTTAACGCCACAAAGGTCGAATGGTTTTTACGCGATGGTTTCAAGAATCCGTGCTGATGCAGAAGCCTTAGATGCAGGCAAATAGCCATAATGCTGAGCCAAACGGCGGAGTGCAATTTTAAGCACAAGCTTACCGGAACGATTGGGCCAGCCCAGTTTTTTCTCCATTTCCACCAATCCAACATGAAAACAGCAGGTTTTTATTAACACCTCGTCCAAATCAGGGCCTACAGCCTCGATAGCTTTACGCAAACGCTTACGAGCATCCAGGACAGCACCAGGTATATCAGAATATTGATGACCAGCACGACGGCCATCTTGAACCGATACCCGGCTTAA
Organism: alpha proteobacterium IMCC14465; assembly: GCA_000293845.2. Taxonomy (GTDB): domain Bacteria; phylum Pseudomonadota; class Alphaproteobacteria; order RS24; family RS24; genus Micropelagius. Next base: position 382,897 of record ALYF01000002.1, read on the forward strand.
ATCTAAGGTCATACTCTTACAGGACTGACTTAATTCAAAATCTCGGCACAAACGTTCACCCGAGGTGAATTCAACATCCTCAAAAACCACCGCACCTTTTTGACTCTTACCATTACGGGACTTTAGCCATGCCAAAGGCGTCTGAGCATTTTTCAGTGTCGGACCATCGTCATGTGTCTCAAGTTGATGATGCTGTGCCAGAAAAGCATGAGAAGGCGTTTTACCGCGCAAGTAAAAAGACCTGCCGGGGTCAGAAATAACAAATTTATTAACATCAGAGGTATCTCTTTGTAACAAATCCTCGGATACAAATTTTTGAACGTCTTCTTCAGAACACTGCATGACAGCTTTCGTCCATCTGTTACGCTTGACCATTAAGCCGAAATGCTTTTGTTCACGCTTCAAATAAGCGCCTGTCTCGGTCAAGCGACGCGCGATACGCATAAATTCTTGACGCTCTCCAGGGGTCATCTTGTGTGCAACTCCAATGAATTGGCAAATTCGACAATGGCAGCCTCGAGTATTTCAAGCGCCAAATCTTTATCCGAACAATCCCGCATTTCCTCAACCTTTCGGCATGCATGCGTCACAGAGGTTCTATCTCTTTTGAAAAGTTTACCAATTTTTGTGAAGGTCATCCCAAAGCCGATATGACATAGATATTCAGAACATTGGCGACATTGAGAAATCTTCTCCCGTCCCCGCATCGAATGTGTCATCATCATTGCTGGAATATTATAAATCAGGGACATGTTAATCATAACCAAATGAGCACAGGCAATTTCCCTGATATTCTCAGTAGATGGGTTTTTTTGTCTGTAAAACCCCGCACGCTTTCTATTTTCCCAGAATTTATTTTTTTGCATAATCACACTCACCTCTCAGTACCATCAATTATCAATCATGTCGTTTTAACGCAGGTAGATTTATAATATCATTTAATAACAATGGCTTATCCAGATAAATAGTTTAAACAAAGATTAATTTTTTGTATTTTTTTTAATTATCTTTTTTTACTATTATTTTTGCTCTTTAAGTGTTATATTTCATACGAATTGAAAAACAAAAAATTTCTACTTTTTGTAACATCTGTTTAAGTTGCTTTCGTCTAGTTAATTTGCTGTCCAATCTTTAACTGGAAAGAAAATAATGAACAAAAGAGCCTCTCGAACAAACTCAAGCCTGCCAAATGGTGGCGAATTCACTCTACCCAAAGAAATTAACAGCTTCGTTCCCGGCATGCTTCCAGAGGCGGTGCGCGCCATAAATGTGCTGCTTAACGCTCATGAATTTGGGACAGAATTATTCGAAACCAAAGCACCGCACTATGAAGACTGGATTATGCTGTTTATTCTCATCGCCAATGAGGCTGAAGAAAAATCAACTGTGACGAAAAACTTTGTGGAGGTTACCGGTCGCGCTTACGGAACGGTAAGGGCGTCCCTTAAAAGGTTTGAGGAACGCGGTTATATTCACACCCTACAAAAAATCGGCAGATCCGAACTATATGTCCCGACTGACAAACTAAAAAAAGCTGTCAATCAATGGGGGCGCCAGCTCTGGCCTTGTATTGAAAGCTATGAGCGCACCAATAAAGCCAACAGAACTATCAGCTAGTTTAAAACCAAAAAACTATCCCCCTGCCCCGTGTTTTATGGCATTATGGGGCATGACTTCAGATACAGATAAAAAATGGCCTATTCAAAAATCTCAGGATGAATGGCTGGAACAACTCTCTCCCGAGCAATATTATGTGACGCGAGAAGCAGGCACTGAAATGCCTTTTAAAGGCCCTCATCTTGATGACAAATCAGCGGGGGTTTTTCATTGTATATGTTGCGACACGCCGCTTTTCTCGTCCCAAACAAAATTTGACAGCGGCACAGGCTGGCCGAGCTTCTTTCAACCATTTGAGGCTAGCAATGTCGCTGAACACACCGATACGTCACATGGCATGACACGAACAGAGGTTCTGTGTAGCCAATGTGGCGCGCATCTTGGTCACGTATTCCCTGACGGCCCACAGCCCACAGGCCTTCGGTACTGTATTAACGGCACGGCACTCGATAAGAAAACGGATAATCCAAGCGATGAGTGAGCCGCAATCTCGCCCACCGGTTGCTAAAAAAATAAATACTACCGATATACGGCACTCGATTACCAGAAATGACGCCTATGCCTGGATGCGGGATGATAACTGGCAAGATGTTTTGCGCCATCCCGAGAAATTACGCGCTGACATCCATGAACATCTTGAAGCCGAAAATGACTACACAGATGAGATTCTGAAATCCAGCGAGACAATACGGAACAAGCTTTACAACGAAATGCGGGGGAGAATTAAAGAAAATGACTCCTCACCTCCTTCACCTAAAGATAATTGGGCATGGTTTTCGAAATACGAGACCGGACAAGAACATCAACAAATTTGTCGACAAGCTCTCACCTCAGGTCAAAGAATAACGCAACGGGACAGCGCAGCTGATATTATTCTCGACGCTAATAAGCAAGCCGCAGGGTTGGATTATTTCAAACTCGGCGGCACCGCCATAAGCCCGCAACAAGCCTATTTGGCATGGGCTTATGATGCCAAAGGCTCAGAATATTTCACCATCAAAATTCGAGACATTTCTTCCGGCATAGATTTACCGGATGAACTCCTCAATACATCTGGTTCGATAGCTTGGTCTCTTGATACGCGTTTTATTTTCTACATCTTGCTGGATGAAAATCACAGACCGAGCAAGGTGATGCGCCATAAAATCGGCACTGAACAAAGCGCAGATATTATGGTTTATGAGGAGGCAGATGCAGGTTTCTTTGTCTCCCTATCTCAATCAAGAAGTGACGCGCTCATATTTATTTCCGCCCATGACCATGAAACTTCCGAAGTTCATATGATTGACGCCGCCGCGCCGGAAAATAATCCCATTTTAATCACGCCCAGACAGGCACATCTCGAATATGATGTTAGTCATGATGCCGCCCGTAATCGCCTGATTATTTTAACCAATAAGGATGCGATTGATTTCCGTCTAATGTGGGCTGACATAAAGACACCGCATGAATGGCATGAGCTTGTCCCACATAAAAAGGGCACACTTATTCTACATGTCGCGGCTTATAAAAATTATATTGTCTGGCTTTACCGGGAAAAAGCGCTGCCAAAGATTAAAATCTTATCAACCGACACAAATGCGATCACCGAAATTGCCTTTGAAGAAGCTGCCTATGATTTGTCGATTGATACAGGGCTGGAATATGAGACTGACACGGTCAGGTTCGCTTACACCTCCATGACCACACCCAAACAAATCTTTGACTATAATATGATCTCTGGAGAGCGGCATATGGTCTATGAACAATCTGTGCCGTCTGGCCATAACGCACAAGATTATGTCACCAAACGCCTCTGGGCGCCTATCGATGATGCAGAGCAAGAAATTCCAATCACTTTACTCTATCATAAAGATACACCATTGGATGGCACAGCACCGGTTTTGCTTTACGGCTATGGAGCGTATGGAATTTCTATACCGGCGAATTTTTCTGGTAATCGCCTCTCTCTCGTTGATCGTGGGTTTATTTATGCGATTGCTCATATTCGCGGTGGTAAGGAAATGGGCTTTGACTGGTTTCTTCAAGGGCGGAAAGAAAATAAAATCAACAGCTTCAAAGATTTTGCTGCAGCCGCCCAGCACCTTATCGACAAAAAGCTGACCCAAAAGGGAAATATTACTATTCATGGTGGGAGCGCCGGCGGACTTCTGGTCGGTGCAACACTCAATTTGGCGCCGGATTTATTCCGCGGCGCCATAGCTGAAGTACCCTTCGTAGATGTGTTAAACACAATGCTGGATGACACTCTCCCCCTAACACCTCCGGAATGGCCGGAATGGGGAAACCCAATTTTAAATGCTGCGGATTATCAAACCATCGCCGCATATGCGCCATATGAAAATATCACTGAAACCGCTTATCCGCATATTCTCGCTACTGCAGGCTTAACCGACCCGCGTGTAACTTATTGGGAACCAGCAAAATGGGTCGCCAGATTACGCGATAAACGCACGGATGACGGGCTGACACTCTTGCGAACAGAAATGTCCGCCGGTCATGGCGGTAAAGCCGGGCGATTCAACCAGCTTGAGGAACTTGCATTGGTTTATTCATTTGTACTTTTAATCCATGAGATAAATGTCTAATTAACCTAAATGCTTGAAAACACTTCTCATTATGGATTTGACTCCGATCGCCTGACCCGCGCTTTAGGCGAGCTGTCTACAAAATATGTGGATAGTGGCAAGCTATCCGGCTTTTCAGTGCTGATTGCTAGAAACCGTGAAGTGGCAGGCATGTATCACACTGGCTATAGCGCTATGGGTGATGAAAAAGATGCTGCCTTCGCACTTCAAGAAGACAGTATTTACCGCATCTACTCTATGACTAAACCGATAACGGCATTTGCGATGATGCGCTTTGTCGAACGCGGACAAATTAATCTCGATGATAAGGTGAAAGATTACATCCCTGCCTTTAGTAACCCTCAAATCTGGGTGGAGGGCGATACGCGGAATTACACAACAAGACCATCAGAAAGAGACATTACTGTTCATGATTTACTCACGCACCAATCGGGGCTGACTTATGACTTTCTGGGAGAGCACCCAATAGATGCACTTTATCGGCGCAAACAATTAACAGCAGGACGCGCTTGCAGGCCTTCACTTGAAGAATTTGTTGATGAGGTTGCGGCGATGCCGCTCTTATTCACGCCTGGCGAAAAATGGAATTACTCATTCGCTCTCGATATTGTCGGACGCATTATGGAAGTCGAGACTGGAAAATCTCTCGACAAGATTTTACATGAAGAGGTTTTTGCACCTCTCGACATGCAGGATACCGGCTTCACGCTTCCCGCCAGTAAAGCATCCCGCATGACACATCTCTATTTCAAAGATCAGCGCAAAGACCTCATACGCTGTATTGATCGTGGACGGGAGACAACATTTTTAAAGCCCGCAGAAATGCTCGGCGGCGGCGGCGGGTTATTCTCAACCCTCACAGATTATTATAAATTTTGTCACATGCTTGAGAGTAATGGCGCAGTTCAAGGTGAACACCTGATCTCTAAAAAAACATTGGATATGATGCGCACTAACCAACTTCCCGGTGGCGCGACCATGAAGGAACGTGCCGCGTGTAAATTCAGCGAAAGTGATATGGAAGGCACAGGTTTCGGTATCAGCTGGTCTATCATTACCGACCCATCAGTTGAGGGAAACTTTGCATCTCGGGGAACTTACTCTTGGGGCGGGCTGGGCAATACATATTTCTTCATCGATCCGGTTGAAAAAATAACTGTCATTTTGATGACCCAGATAGTGCCATACGGAATTTACCCCATTCGAACAGAGCTGAAAGAAATCATCTATAAGGCTCTTTTATAAAATCTTGCTAGAATGGTGTTAATTTTTTGTTGCCAGCAGGGTCTGTACAATTAAGTTACTTTAATATTGTAAGGGGATTAGAAATGTTACCAGATATTTTAAAAGATAATTTGCGCCTCCCGGTTATCGGGTCGCCCATGTTCATAGTTTCAAATCCAACGCTGGTAACAGCTCAGTGTAAAGCTGGGATTGTCGGCTCGTTTCCGGCACTTAATGCCCGCCCCCAATCTTTACTAAAAGATTGGATTAGGGAAATTAAAGACGACCTCGCTGCCTATAAGGAAGAAAATCCCACCGCGAAAGTCGCCCCTTTTGCCGTCAACCAGATTTGTCACATCACCAATGACCGTCTTATGGCTGACATGGAAACATGCGTCGAAGAGCAAGTGCCAATCATCATCACCAGCCTGCGCCCCCCGCAAGAAATCGTAGATGCGGCACATAGCTATGGCGGTCTCGTTTATCATGATGTCATTAATATGCGTCATGCCCGTAAAGCGGCCGAGGAAGGCGTAGATGGTCTTATCCTTGTGGCAGCAGGCGCGGGTGGTCATGCCGGTACGTTGAGCCCCTTCGCGATTGTGCGCGAAGTCAAAAAATGGTTTGACGGAACGATTTTGCTCTCCGGCGCGATTGGTGATGGTTTCTGCGTCGCCTCAGCGCTCGCCATGGGTGCGGATTTGGCTTATATCGGTTCACGTTTTATCGCGACCAAAGAAGCAAATGCGGAAGAAGAATATAAACAAATGCTGGTCGACTCTGCAGCAGATGACATTGTTTACTCTTCTCTATTTACAGGAGTTCACGGTAATTACCTCAAGCCATCAGTCAGTCAAGCCGGTTTTGACCCCGATAATTTGCCTGAAGCCGATAAAACCTCAATGAATTTTGGTTCAGGCGGCAATACAGACGCCAAAGCATGGAAAGATATCTGGGGCTGTGGTCAGGGCATCGGCAATATTGAAAGTATTGAAACTATCGGTGATGTTGTTGATAGCCTCGAGGCTGAATACAAAGAAGCCATTGCCGAATTGCAAAATAAAGAGGCAATGCTGGGCTAGACACCAAGCGAAGCAATTTACTAGGTCATATACTTAAAAATCTGGATTTCTAGAAAAACTGGGAAAGCTGGCTGGGGTGGCAGGATTCGAACCTGCGCATGGCGATACCAAAAACCGCTGCCTTACCACTTGGCCACACCCCATTAAGCCTGCGTTTTATAACCTGAGCCGTCGGCTTGGTCTAGTGCAATTATGGGCTTATTGGAGAGGGTATAATCCCAATCGCATTATTTTGCAAACTCGACAAAAATAACAATCCATTTTTCTCTTTGACATTAGTCACAGCATAAATATCTGAGTGACGGGCATCCAATGCATGGATAACTTTACCGCTTTCATCCAAATATAAAGCCCATGTTTCTCCCCAAGGCGGCTCAAATTTAATCAACCGCAACGCTCTGAAGATAAGTTTCCGCATAAATGAAGATGGCATTAATGCATCTAGATTTTCATCCCGCCCATTGACCAAAGCGACCCAGAAACCGCCATCTGGAGCTCTTGTAATATTATCAGGATAACCTGGGAGATTGTCTGCAAATAGCTCTGTTTGCCCAGCTTTAGAACCCTTTAACCAGTATTTCTGTATTCGGTAACGATAAGTCTCAGCTACAAGGACAAAGCTTTCATCCTTAGAAAGCGCTACGCCATTGGCAAAATGCAACCCTTCCAACGCAATTTCGGTTTTTCCGGTTTTCAAATCATAGCTTAGTAATCGACCGGCGGCAGGCGTTTCCATCCCTTCATAAAGCGTGTCGTGAATGCCATAACGCGAAGAGGCATCAGAGAACCAGACAACACCATCGCTTGAAATATCAAGATCATCGGCAAAACGAATAGCTGTTCCATTCACCTCATTAGTTAATGTTTTCAATTCCCCGCTTGGCGTTATTGCCAACAACCCTAAAGGCGCATCGCAAATAATTAAATCAGTTTGCACATTCGTAATAGCTTCACGCGCGAATTGCATCGCCAACGGGCGTCCACCTGTATTAAGGATATCCGTAAAATCATTAGTAGCCGGGTCAATAGCAATAATCCGCCCATCAGCAAGGCCTGTAAAAATCAAACCATCATCCGCAAAAGCGCTTCCCTCAGGGCCTTGACCATCCAGTTCGATTAAACGGGCATCAGCAAGGCGATTATTTCGTTCAAAGGGCGGCATACCAGCCGGGTTTTTATTCGGCGTCCAAACTTCGGGTGATATGCCAACCGGCCAAAAAAACAGATAACCAATAGGCAAAGACACCACTATCAATACAGCGCCAAAGATATTTTTTGCTTTAATTTTCAAAACCACTCCCATAGCTTTGCGTAGCATACATTTTGACTGTCTTAATGTAACCCCGATAAATTCCTTCTCTTGGCAATATTTCACCCAGCGGGTATAAATTTTAGAGGGAAAAATGATGTCGATACAGACACTAAAATTTTATGAGGGGTAACATGTCTTACGATTACGAGAATATCGAACAAATCAAACAGCTCAAATACAGATATTGCCGCGGCATTGATAGCTGCAACATTGATGAGCTTGGTCGCGTCTTTACAGATGATGCGCGCATTAATTATCAAGGTGGCAGCTATACTTTTGAAGCTGAAGGCAAAGATAATATCCTGAATGCCATGAAATTTGCTTTTCACGACAAGCTTGTTTCCTGCCATACCGTTCACATGCCTATTATTGAAATCACTGGCGATACAACCGCTAAAGGTCAATGGCGGTTGCTGGATTATGCGATGAATCTAGCTGAAGATAATAAAGTCACTGTTGGCGGGGCAGAATATATTGATGACTATGTGAAAAATACCGACGGAGTTTGGCAGATAAAACAATCGGCCTATACGCGCGTATATGAACAGGTCTTCTTACAGAGTGAACATAATCTCACTCATTATCAACTTGGCGGTGGCGTGGTTAAGGGCGAGTTCTCAATTTAGAGACACGTCTTATCATTTATAAACCAGCAAATTGCGATAAGGATACAGCTTGGCAATACCTTATATATTTGAAGACGATATTGAACATGGTGTATGCACACGCCTGACCCCGCTTGTGAGGCGTGTGATTTGCAATAATCCGGGTCCATTCACCTATACAGGCACGACCAGCTTTATTGTCGGCAACGGGGTTGTGGCCATTATCGACCCCGGCCCGGATAATGCCGAGCATCTAGACGCACTATTGAACGCACTGGACCCTGGTGAAATCGTCAGTCATATTTTAGTGACCCATACACATAGCGATCACTCTCCTCTGGCTCAGGCTCTTAAAAAGAAAACAGGTGCTGAGGTTTGCGGCTATGCCAATACTGACAGCTCAAGCAGCGGAAGCCAAATTGATACAAAGGTTGCCATTGAGGATGCTAATTTTGTCGAAATGGAAGAAGCCATCCAACGCGACTTCAACCCAGATATCCCTCTTCAACACCAAGACATCCTTAACGGCCCTGACTGGACGCTGGAAGCGATACACACACCTGGCCATATAAGTAATCACTTATGTTTTTCACTGCATGAAGAAAAAACAGTTTTCACCGGTGACCATATTATGGGCTGGGCGACGAGTGTTATCGTCCCACCGGATGGCAATATGGCAGACTATATGGCCTCATTGGCTTATCTTCTGAACTACGACATCGACCTACTTCGCCCCACACATGGTCCGGCGATTGAAAACCCCGATACCTTCATAAATGCCTATATCACCCATCGCCAAAATCGTGAGGAACAAATTCTTGGTCAACTCGCTCAGGGCGTGACGCAGATACAGGATATGATTCCAGTGCTTTATGCCGATACCGACAAACGACTTTATCCTGCCGCCGCCATGTCCGTTCTGGCGCATCTTGAAGGTCTGGTCAGCACCGGCAAAGTTGCCTGTGACAATCAGATAAAATTATACTCAGATTTTCGGATAAAATAAATCAGCTATCAGAAGCGTTCGGCAAGACATAATCTTTAAATTGCTCCCTCAATGTCAGCTTTTGGATTTTACCTGTCGCTGTGTGAGGTATCTCTTCCACAAAGACCACATCATCCGGCATCCACCATTTGGCAATTTTACCTTCCATAAAACTCAGTACGTCATCGCGTGACAAATCCACATCGTCTTTTTTAATGACAATTAATATCGGACGTTCATCCCATTTTGGATGTGCCACCCCAATCACGGCAGCTTCAACAATATCAGGATGACCGACGGCAATATTCTCAAGCTCAATGGATGAAATCCACTCGCCCCCCGATTTCACGACATCTTTGGAACGGTCGGTAATTTGCATAAACCCGTCAGCATCTAAGGTTGCGACATCACCCGTATCGAAGAAACCTTCATCATCCAAAACATCGCCGCCCTCGCCCTTCATATAGCTTTCTATAATAAACGGCCCTTTAACCTTTAAATTCCCAAAGGTTTTCCCATCTCGGGGTAATTCATTACCGTCATCATCCGTAATTTTCATTTGAACGAGGTAAGGCGGACGACCCTGCTTCACTTTTATGTCGACTTTTTCATCAAAGGGAAGATCTTTCATTTTTCCGGTCAAAACACCCATCGTTCCTAAGGGAGATAATTCTGTCATGCCCCAAGCATGATTGACCTCCACCTCGTAATCTCTTTCGAATTTTTCAATCATCATGCGCGGTGCCGCCGACCCGCCAATCACCACCGTATCCAGATAAGGCAATTTGAGGTTTTGTTCCTCAAGGTGCTGTAACAACATAAGCCAGACGGTTGGCACGGCAGCTGTAAAGCTAACCTGCTCGGCATCTAAAAGCTCATATATACTCGGACCATCCATTTGCGGCCCGGGATTAACCATCGTGGCTCCAACCATCGGGCACGTAAAAACCAGCCCCCATGCATTGGCATGGAACATCGGGACAACAGGCAACACGACAGATTTACTACCTAGCCCCATAACATCCTGGCTCACAGCAACCAGTGAATGCAGCACATTGGAGCGATGGGAATATACAACGCCCTTTGGATTCCCCGTTGTGCCGGAGGTATAGCAAATGCCACAGGCATCATTCTCGTCTAGTTGAACCCAACTAAAATCACCGTCATTGGCATTGATAAGCGTCTCATAGCAATAGGCATTATCAAGTGTCGTCTCCGGCATTTCATCTTCGTTACAATAAATGATGAACCCTTTAACGGTGTCGAGTTTTTCCTGAATCGCCTCAAGAATGGGTACGAATGTCAAATCGACGAAAATAAACTTATCTTCAGCATGGTTAATAATATAGATAAGCTGGTCGGCAAACAGACGCGGATTAAGCGTATGATAAACGGCGCCTATGCCAGCAATCGCATACCAGCTTTCAAAATGCCGATGGTTATTCCAAGCAAGCGTGGCAACAACATCCCCCTTACTTAGCCCGAGCGATTGGAGCGCTTGTGACATTTTTCTGGCTCTTAAATGCGCCTCTGCATAGGTTTCTCGATGTATTTTACCTCCCACCAGACGGGAAACGATTTCTACATCCGAATGATAAATATTTGCATGATCTAGAATATCATTAACCAGCAATGCCGATGTCTGCATTCTTCCAAGCATATTACCCTCACTAACTTATCTATATTTTTCAACGACTTCACGGCTATACATGACAACCACTTAAAGACATTTCAAGATAGACATAGAAGTCGCGTAATTCAACAACAACCAGATAATATGAAGTGACGAAAGAGGGTCTAAGGAAACAAACGAACCGTCTGCCAACCCGATACATCGTCAGGGCGACGATAGACAATCCGGTCATGCAACCTAAAGTCACCATCTTGCCAAAATTCTATTTCCTGCGGTTTTATCAACCAGCCTGACCAATGCGATGGGCGTGGCACATCTTGATTGGCAAATTTCTCTTCAAATTCCGCCACCCGGGCTTCTAGCGTTTCTCTATCGGAGAGAGGCGTTGATTGCTGAGATGCCCAAGCACCTATCTGGCTGCCTCTTGCGCGTGAGGCATAATATGCATCCGCTTCGGCGTCGCTCACTTGTTCAACATCCCCCCGCACCCGCACCTGACGGTGTAGCGATTTCCAGTGAAAACATAATGCCGCCTTGGCTGTCATGCCAAGTTCTTGGCCCTTAGCGCTTTCTAGATTGGTGTAAAACACAAACCCCTCATCACTGACGCCTTTTAGAAGCACAACCCTGACATTGGGCATGCCTTGAGTGTCCACCGTCGCGACAGACATGGCATTTGGATCATTTGGTTCTGTTTTTTCAGCTTCGGATAACCAAGCTGCAAAAGCTGTGAGGGGATTATCCGGCGGGGATTGAAAGTCCATAATAACCTTTCCAATAATTCATTTTTAAATTAGACCGATTTTTCCTATATTCAAAACGGAACATAATGAACTACTCACATTAAAACGATAAGGGAGTCATGACTTTGTTTTCTATCAAAAACCCACTCATCTGGTGCACTGTAATTGTATTTTCATTCATTCAAGCCGGTTGCGCGGATAACCCGAACAGACAACAAGAAATTGGCGCGGTTACAGGCATGTTACTTGGTGGTCTTGTCGGCTCCCAGATAGGCGATGGTAACGGCAGACGTGCTGCAATTGTGACAGGTGCATTTTTGGGCACGCTGGCAGGCAGTGAGATTGGTCGTCGCTTAGATGAAGCCGATAAAATGAAAATGGGAATGGCAACTACAGATGCCCTAAATAATAATAAAATCGGGACAGCGAGCCGTTGGGAGAGTGATAAGTCAGATATTGCAGGTGTTGTCACCCCTACCCGTGATTACACAGATGCAAACGGAAATTATTGCCGCGAAATAAAGCAAACTGTGGTTATTCAGGGTGAAACAAAACAAGAAACCGGACAAGCCTGCCGCGAAAAAGACGGATCTTGGTCTTTAAGCTAATCGGACAGGCTTAAAAAAACCTGTATATTGCCTTTTCTTAGTTTATGAGGGGGTTACTTCCCCCTTATAATGACTGAGTCGCACTCTTAAAGGTCAGTGTCTTAATGGACGTTGAATCAGAAAAAAGGAAAACGGAAATGTCGGGTATGATGCAAGGAAAACGCGGTCTCATCATGGGCGTGGCGAATAAAAACTCCATTGCGTGGGGCATTGCCCGCGCCTGTGCAGATGCAGGGGCGGAACTGGCATTCACCTATCAGGGCGAGGCGCTAGAAAAGCGCATTTTTCCGCTGGCGGAATCAGTCGGCGCAAACATTATCGAACCCTGTGATGTAACAGATGAAGAAAGCCTGAAAGCATTATTTGAAAAACTGAAACTTGAATGGGGTCATCTCGATTTTGTCGTTCACGCCATTGCTTTTGCCGGCAAGGAAGAACTGATGGGGCGTTATGTCGACACCTCTTCCAAGGCTTTCGATATGGCACTGAATATTTCTTGCTACTCCTTCACGTCGGTATGTCGTCATGCCGAACCCCTTATGTCGGAAGGCGGGTCATTGCTCACCCTGTCCTATTATGGGGCAGAGAAAGTCATTCCCCATTATAACGTTATGGGCGTTGCCAAGGCCGCATTGGAAGCAAGCGTACGCTACCTCGCCAGTGATTTGGGGCCAGAAGGCTTGCGCGTAAATGGCATATCCGCAGGGCCTATCCGCACACTTGCCGCCGCAGGTATTGGCGATTTCAAGGAAATGCTAAAATGGAACGAGGCCAACGCACCTTTGCGTCAAAATGTGACGCAAGAACAAGTCGGTCAGTCTGCACTCTACCTTTTATCAGATATGGGGTCAGGGGTTACCGGTGAAATTCACTATGTTGATTGCGGCTATAACACGATTGGTCTGGCTGCTTTTGACAGTCTCAAAGACGAAAAAGCTTCAGAGTCTTAGGCAAAATAAGAGACTGATACTTTAACTTTAAAACTCGAAACAGAAATACATGTCACATAATTCATTTGGTCATCTTTTTAGATTTACAAGCTGGGGCGAAAGCCACGGACCCGCGATAGGGTGTGTTGTTGATGGCACGCCTGCCCGTATCCCCCTGCTCGAAAAAGATATTCAGCACTGGCTGGATCGGCGCAAGCCTGGGCAAAATCGTTTCACCACGCAAAGGCAAGAACCGGATGAAGTCAAAATTCTTTCCGGCGTTTTTGAGGACCCCGAAACTGGTGAGCAAGTGACAACTGGCACCCCCATCTCTTTGCATATTGAGAACACCGACCAGCGGTCAAAAGATTATTCTGACATCAAAGATAGCTACCGACCCGGGCATGCAGATTTCACCTATACGGAAAAATACGGCATTCGGGATTATCGCGGCGGTGGACGCCAATCTGCGCGTGAAACGGCAACGCGTGTCGCCGCAGGGGCGATCGCGCGCAAAATCCTTCCTGATGTGTCTATTATCGGTTCGCTGGTTCAAATGGGACCTCATGCAATTAATCGGGATAATTGGCATGATGCCGTGATTGATGAGAACCCTTTCTGGTGTCCCGATAAAGAAGCCGCCGCCATGTGGGAAGACTATCTAGACGGCGTACGCAAAGCCGGTTCATCATGCGGCGCAATCATTGAGGTCACGGCCAAAAACGTACCTGTCGGCCTCGGTGCGCCAATTTACGGCAAGTTGGACGCAGATTTGGCAAACGCCATGATGAGCATTAATGCTGTTAAAGGTGTCGAAATCGGTGAAGGGTTTGCTGCTGCGGCTTTATCGGGTGAAATGAACGCCGATGAAATGTCAGCTTCAAAAACTACCGACAAAAGCGCGCCTGAATTCTCCAGCAATCATGCTGGTGGTATTCTGGGTGGCATCTCAACCGGTCAAGACATCACACTCAGATTCGCGGTTAAACCAACCTCATCTATTTTGACACCGCGCAAAACCATCACCGCGTCGGGCGAAGAAACTGAAATCATCACAAAAGGCCGTCATGACCCCTGTGTTGGCATCAGAGCCGTGCCGGTTGGTGAAGCCATGATGGCGATTGTTCTCGCCGACCATTATCTCAGAAACCGCGGACAAAACGGATAGAGCTTTCCATGCAATGTCGTTTATATCTGATTACGCCACCGGCTATCGATTTAGACAGGTTTCCCGACCTATTAGATAAAACGCTCGCCGCCGGTGACGTCGCCTGCCTACAATTACGCTTAAAACGGCCTGACGAGACACCTGTCGCCGACGGTCTGATTTTACAGGCAGCTGAAAAGCTCCTTCCTATAGCCCATAAGCATGATGTGAGCTTATTGATTAATGATCGGGCTGACCTCGCTTTGACATCTGGTGCAGATGGGGTGCATATCGGTCAAGAAGACACACCCTATGCGGAAGCACGGCAGATACTCGGTCAAGACTCAATTATTGGCGTGACCTGCCATGATAGCCGTCACCTGGCTATGGTCGCAGGTGAAGACGGTGCTGACTATGTTGCCTTTGGCGCATTTTTCCCTACCTCGACCAAAACACCCTCTCGTCAGGCGGACCCTGAATTGCTCACATGGTGGCAGGAAACAACAGAACTCCCTTGTGTTGCCATTGGCGGCATTACCACAGATAACGCAGCTTCACTGATAAAAGCTGGCGCCGACTTTTTAGCCGTTTCAGGCGGTGTCTGGGGCTATGCGCACGGACCTGAAGAAGCCGTTAAAGCCTTTAACGCACTTTTTCTCGCCTTAGATGAAAGCTAGGCTTTTTTTTAGAAACTGAAAGTGTTATCAGTGCGACACGATTGGTCTTATTGAGACCATATCCTGAGGAGCTAACATGAAAATCAACGGCAACGAAATCCGTCCCGGAAATGTCATCATGCATAATGGAGAATTATGGGTCGCGGTCAAACTGCAACATGTTAAGCCTGGCAAAGGCGGTGCATTTGCACAGGTGGAACTTAAAAACCTTCTCAATGGATCTAAGCTCAATGAAAGATTCCGCTCCGCCGATAAGGTCGAGCGCGTCAGACTGGAGCAAAGAGATTATCAATTTCTTTATGAAGCCGATGGTGCACTTACCTTTATGGACACAGAAACCTATGACCAGATTGAACTGCAAACAGATTTCGTTGGAGAGCGCGCCGCATTTTTGCAGGACGGCATGATGGTTGTTGTCGAAATTCATGAAGGCAAGCCGATTGGCGTTCGCCTGCCTGATCAGGTGACACTGGCTGTTTCTGAAACTGAACCTGTTGTGAAAGGTCAAACGGCCGCGTCATCTAACAAGCCTGCAATGCTGGAAAATGGCGTTCGGGTCATGGTGCCGCCTTTTGTTGAAGCCGGTGATAAAATCGTCGTTGAAACCAATGAAGTCGTCTATCTGAAGCGTGCCGATTAGATGCCGGCAACCTCCCCCACACTCAATGTTATGATGCTGGCCGCGCGCAAAGCCGCCAGAGATTTGCGCCGTGATTTTGGCGAAGTAGAGAATCTGCAGGTCTCCAAAAAAGGACCCGGCGATTTCGTGTCCAATGCTGACCTCAAAGCCGAACAAACTATCTTTGAAGAACTTTCCCACGCCAGACCCGGCTACGGCTTCATCATGGAAGAAAGCGGTGTGCGTGAAGGCAAAGACAAAACTCATAATTGGATTGTCGACCCGCTGGATGGCACAAGCAATTTCTTGCATGGTATTCCGCATTTTGCGACCTCTATCGCCCTTGAGCGCGAAGGTCAGCTTGTTGCCGGCGTTGTCTATAATCCTGTAACTGACGAAATGTATTATGCCGAAAAAGGCACAGGCGCTTATTTCAATGACAAGCGCATGCGGGTTGCAGGGCGTACCCGCCTCTCAGATGCGGTTCTTGCCTGCGGTATTCCCCATGGTGTTCGTGCAGGTCAAGAGGCTTTTGCAAACGAGATTAAAACCCTTCTTCCCAAAGTTGCGGGCGTCAGACGTTTTGGCGCGGCCGCACTAGACCTAGCTTATGTCGCCGCTGGACGTGTTGATGGTTTCTGGGAACGTGGGCTGTCATCATGGGACATGGCCGCAGGTGTCGTGCTGGTTCGAGAAGCAGGCGGCATAGTCACTGATCTCAAACAAGGCTCCAACTTCCTCGAAACCGGTGACATCGTTGCCGCTAATGACACCCTGCATGACAGGCTCATTCCTGAACTTGGATAAACGGTTCTTCAGGTCTGAATGACCTGCAAATTCCCCTTACTTTCCCCAAATTGCAGATTGGCAAGTCTTCGATAGAGACCTTCCTGTTCCAGCAATTGCGCATGCGTTCCGGTGGCAATAACCTTCCCCGCATCCATAACAATAATCCGGTCAGCTTTGAGAACGGTTGCAAGGCGGTGGGCGATAACAAGTGTTGTGCGCCCTTCCATTAAGCGCTCCAATGCCGTTTGCACGACTTTTTCGCTCTCTGCATCCAGCGCGGATGTTGCTTCATCCAGCAATAAAAGTGGGGCATTGCGTAAAATTGCCCGGGCAATAGCAATACGCTGGCGCTGTCCACCACTGAGCGTTACCCCACGCTCACCCAGCTTCGTGTCATAGCCTTCCGGCAATTGCCTGACAAACTCATCTGCCAGCGCTTTATCCGCTGCAGCATAAACTTCATTTGCAGATGCTGATGGGCGTCCGAAAAGAATATTTTGATAAACCGTATCTGCGAAAATCACGGTCTCCTGCGGAACAATGGAAATCTGCTGGCGGATATCCAGCGGATCAGCTTGCTGGAGATTGACATCATCTAGCCCGACAAACCCATCTGTTGGATCATAAAACCGCATGAGAAGCTGAAAAACAGTACTCTTGCCCGCCCCGGATGGCCCGACCAGCGCAACTGTTTCTCCCGGGGATACAGAGAATGAAAACCCATCCAGCGCTGCAATTTGAGGGCGCGTTGGATAATGAAAAACCACATCCTTGAAATCAACATGCCCTTCAACACGGGTCGGGATATTAACAGGGTTCTGCGGCGCCTTGATTTGCGGCTCCACATTGAGAATTTCAACCAGACGCTCAGTTGCCCCAGCCGCCAGTTGAATATCTCCCCACACCTCAGACAGGGCTGCAATCGCTGTCGAACATAAAATCGCATAAATGATGAATTGTCCGAGCATGCCACTGCTCATATCGCCCGATACTACTTTTTGTGCGCCAAGCCATAAAATGCCAACAACACCAGCAAAAACCAGCGTAAAAGCCAATGCCGTGAGTAAAGACCGCGCTAAAACACGCATCCGCGCCGTAGCAAATGAGCTTTCGACGATACCGGAAAATTTGCGACGGTCTTCTTCTTCATGCGTAAAAGCCTGCACCACTTGGATAGACTGGATGGTTTCAGATGCCATTGCACTCGTATCCGCAATTCTGTCCTGACTGTCACGAGACAGACGGCGCACCATGCGCCCGAATAAAATCATAGGCACAATAACCATCGGCAAAATCAGAACCGCAAGACTGCTGAGAGATGGGCTGGTAATACTCAACATGAAGGCCGCACCAATAAACATGAACATATTGCGCAAAGCAATTGAGGCAGACGAGCCGATAACAGTTTTAATCAAAGTTGTATCCGCTGTCAGACGCGACAGCACCTCACCCGTTTTTGTTACTTCAAAAAAGGACGGGCTGAGCTTGGTAATATGATTATAAACCGCCAGTCGCAGGTCAGAAGTTACGCGCTCTCCCAGCCATGACACAAAATAAAACCGCGACGCGCTAGCAATACCAATAACAACGGCCACCGCCATCATAGCTTTAAAGTAAATATCAACCGCCGCAGCATCCGTACCGGAGAAACCATTATCAATAACATAACGCACGGCCACAGGAAGCGTCAGAGTAGAAGCCGCCGCCAGCACGAGCGAAATAAATGCCCCCAATACCCGCCAAGGATATTGCACAATAAACGGCATTAAGGCCTTGAGAGGCCTGACATTTTTGGATTTCTGCCGCCGGCGCGCCTGCTCTTCTAGTTTTTGGGCTGGGTGAACACTATCTGACATAAATCATCCTTACAGAGGGTATATAATATTTTGTCCGTTATGAAACAATTTGAAGTTTGAAAAAACTGTTTTATTCAATTCGCAACGCTTGCATAGAGCGCATCTAATCGGTATAAGGCATCATAATTTACGAGATGATTGGCTAGATTATGAAAAAAGATATTCATCCAGACTATCACATGATAACTGTTGTGATGACCGATGGCTCCACTTTTCAGACCCGTTCAACTTATGGTTCTGAGGGCGACACATTAGCTTTGGACATTGATCCATCCACACATCCGGCTTGGACAGCTGGGTCAACTCAAATTGTTGACCGTGGTGGACGTGTGAGCCGCTTTAACAAGAAATTCGATAGCTTCTTGGGCGAATAAAGCGTCACGCTTTAATCCGTTAAGCTTTAAAGAGGGCTTCTGCATCTGCGCGGGAGCCCTTTTTGCTTTCCAGAACCTCTGCAACCCTATCAATTTCAGCTTTAAGCGTGGTTATTCTATCTTCAAGCTCTTCAAGCCCCAAAAGGCTCAAATCTTCATCAACCAAAGCCGATAAAGTTTCGCTTTTGCGTATAATGTCTTCTTCCATCATAAAGTAACGCTATCATTTCATTGAATAATCTGGCAAGCCATCAAACATTCGCCGTAAGTGCATAAATTTCTTTTCTGGAAACTTAAACTGTCCTATAAAGACGCATTCCCTACTTTGCGGATTACTTATCTTTGGAGCCTGACGGTTCTAAAAAAGGAGAAAATATGTCTTTTCCACTCATGCCCAAGGCAACGGCTGTATGGCTAATAGATAATACGGCACTCAGTTTTGACCAAATTGCAGATTTTTGCGGATTACACGCGCTGGAAGTCAAAGGCATTGCTGATGGCGATGTTGCGCAAGGCATTAAAGGTCTTGACCCAATCAGTAATGGTCAATTGACCCGTGATGAGCTGGAACGGTGCCAGCAAGACCCTGAATCACGCTTAAAAATCTCCGAAAGTAGAAGCAATCTACCTGAGCAGAAACAGAAAAAAGGCGCAAAATACACGCCTCTATCGAAAAGACAAGAGCGTCCAGACGCCATTTATTGGCTGGTGCGCAATCACCCTGAACTGAATGATGCACAGGTCAGCCGCCTGATTGGCACAACAAAACCAACCATTCAATCTATCCGTAACCGGGATCACTGGAATATGGGCAGTCTAAAGCCTGTCGATCCGGTCACTCTCGGCTTATGCAAGCAACTTGATCTCGATACTGAAGTGGAAAAAGCCGCCAAACGCTTTGCCCGCCAGCAGAAGAAACTCAATAAAACGGCGACGCCGGATGACGTGACGCTTATGTCGGCTGACACAGCCCTAGAGCCTGAAGCACCCGCTTATGAAGAGGATAAGCCCCTACCAAGCGCAGTGCCATCAGATGTTTTTGGTCAAAGCCCAACCCCAGAAAGCCAGCCAGCTGAAGA
The DNA here is from genome assembly GCA_000293845.2 of alpha proteobacterium IMCC14465. Classification (GTDB taxonomy): domain Bacteria; phylum Pseudomonadota; class Alphaproteobacteria; order RS24; family RS24; genus Micropelagius. Next base: position 402,764 of record ALYF01000002.1, read on the forward strand.
AGAAGTTCCCAGCGCGGAATCTGTTTTTGGCAATTTCGGCACCTCAACGGATGAAGAAAACTAGACTTTCAAACGTTCCATTTCTTCTTTGATGCGGAGTTTCTTGATTTTCAAGTCATTCAGCATCAATTGATCCGGATTGGGCCGATTTGTTTCGTTTTTAATAATGCTTTCCAATTCTGCGTGACGTTCATGCAATTTTGAAAAGCGTGCTTCACTCGTCATATACAAACCATCCTATTCACATAACTAGATTGCCAGAGCTGTTTCCTGTTGTCGAATCCGATTGTGGATAAATTTCGTATTGTAAGAAAAGACGGAAAAACTTGCCAAAAAGTCAATTTTACTGTTAATTCCGTCTTTCTTCTGAAACTGGAGATGAATTATGTCGCAAGCACTTGTTTCAATCATTATGGGTAGCCAGTCAGATTGGCCAACAATGTCCCATGCTGCCGAAACGTTGGAAACGCTGGGCATCTCCTATGAAAGCAAGATTGTTTCTGCACATAGAACCCCTCAACGCCTATATGACTTCGCGCATCAGGCCAAAGACCGCGGCATACAGGTTATAATCGCCGGTGCCGGTGGGGCTGCGCATTTGCCGGGTATGACTGCGGCAATGACCTCTCTCCCCGTTTTTGGTGTGCCTGTTGAAAGCAAAGCTCTCAGCGGGCAAGACTCCCTCTATTCGATTGTGCAAATGCCTGCGGGTATTCCGGTAGGAACACTTGCTATTGGCAAGCCAGGTGCAATTAACGCGGCTTTACTTGCTGCCGCCGTGCTGTCGCTATCCGATGATACAATCGCTAAAAACTTGGATATTTGGCGTCAAGAACGCACGGATATGGTTGCCCTCGAACCTTCAAACGAGAAATGACCCAACAAGCCTCCCCTCTCCCTTCCGGCAGTATTATAGGTATTTTAGGCACGGGGCAGCTCGGACGTATGCTCAGCCTCGCAGGCGCGCAATTGGGCTTTAAGACACATATTTACGGCCCGGAAGAAAACACCCCGGCCTCAGAGGTCTCATGGCAGACAACCACCGCCGATTACCGTGATGAGAGTTCTCTGGCACGTTTTGCAGAATCTGTGGATGTCGTGACCTATGAATTTGAAAATGTGCCACAAGAAACAGCAAACTTTCTGTCTCAATTTGTGCCAGTGCGCCCCCCTGTCCGAGCGTTAGAAGTCGCACAAGACCGCCTGACAGAAAAAAACTTCCTCAAGGAATGCGGCTTGTCGGTTGCAGATTTTCAAGACATTCAAACCTTTAAAGACCTTGAAGAAGGTCACGCACGATTTGATGGTACAGGCATCATCAAAACCCGCCGATTTGGATATGACGGCAAAGGTCAATGGCGCATGACGCCCGACACGGATTTACATACCTTATTTACCGAACTCGATAACCGTCCCGCTATTTGCGAAGCATTTATCCCATTTGATGGTGAGGTATCCGTCGTCGCGGCTCGTGGCCTATCGGGACAAAGCGTGACCTTTGATGTGGCTGATAATATTCACGAAAACCATATTCTCCGTCATAGCTTTGCCCCTAGCGGTCTGGCAGATAATTTAAAGCAACAATCGGCGGATATGGCATGTCGTCTCTTATCCGAACTTGATTATATCGGCGTTCTAACTTTAGAAATTTTCGTGTGTCAGGACAAATTACTGATTAATGAAATCGCGCCACGCGTTCACAATTCAGGTCACTGGACGATTGATGCCTGCGCGACTGACCAGTTTGAGCAGCATATGCGCGCCGTTGCGGGGTGGCCTCTAGGCTCAACGCAGCGCTATTATGATGCGGTTATGACCAATCTGCTGGGGGAAGAAATCAATCATATTGATGAGCTGTCTAAAGACGAAATGACAAAAATTCATTTTTACGGCAAGCATGAAGCCAAGCCAGGTCGCAAAATGGGGCATGTCTCAAGGCTATTTGTAACGGGGCATAGACCCAATATTGAAGGCTATAACCTATTCTAACGGTAACGAAATTTTGCCAGCGTCTCTAACGGGTCGCCGAGTTTTTCTTTAAACTCTCTGAACTTAGCTTTGCCTTTTTCAATCTGCATCACATTATCAATCCGACGATCCAAAAATGCCCAGCTATCTTTTGTATCGTCACTGTCATCATTCAACCAAAACAGACGTGTCGCGCTATAGACAGCCGCAAGCGTTGCCCGTTTTGTATAAAAATTAAAATCCGTACTTTTATCGCCAGTTGACCGCCACATAACATCCACCGTATGCGCCAAGCAGGCGCTGGCCTCTTTCGCATTGCCGGGTAAGGCGAGCAAATTAAAAGCACGGCGCGCTACTTCCTTATTATCTGCATCGACCTTTAATCTGGTTTGCACGGCAATATTGATTCGTTCGCGAATTTTCATGCTTTCAATATCAAGCGTTGCCAGTTTAGCTTCCATCTCAGCAACACCATGGCGAACAAAATAAACAGCAAGGTCTATCCCCCCGCGCGGAAAAGCAAGTGCAGCTTCAGCAGGGTCGATGGCTGCAGATTGGACAGCTTTATCTATGACGGCATCCGTAAAGCCGTCAAATGCCAGGTCCTGCAATGCCGCCTGAAGAATATCCGCTTTAATCGTTTCTGACATTTCGTGATGATCCATAACATATATATGGCCTCAACCATGCCTCCCGACAAGATGAAAATACGCATACATCTTACATGATTGTTTTTTTCACCTGAGACTGGACAGGTGAAGCGTTATTTGCTATCCACATCCATCATATTCGAACACTTTGAAATGGGGTGAAATAGGTGCAGGTATCTGTCCGAGACAATAACGTAGATCAGGCTTACAAGGTTCTTAAAAAGAAGCTTCAGCGTGAAGGTGTTTTCCGTGAAATGAAATTGCGGGATCATTATGAAAAGCCCTCGGAAAAAAAGGCACGCGAAAAGGCTGAGTCAATCCGCCGTGTTCGCAAGCTGGCACGTAAAGCTGCTCAACGCGAAGGTATGGTTACCGGACGTCGTAAGCGCTAATCGCCTAATTATCCAAATCAAAAAACCCCGCTCCAAAGAGCGGGGTTTTCTCGTTCTGGTATATACCTAACTGCTGCTTAACTGATTACATCGCTTTAACGATGTTCTCGACCATTTTCTTGGCATCAGCAAAAAGCATCATTGTATTGTCTCTAAAGAACAATTCATTCTCAACACCGGCATAACCCGACCCCATACCACGCTTAATGAACAAGACAGTCCCGGCTCTTTCAACTTCCAGAATTGGCATGCCATAAATTGGGCTTTGCGGGTCAGTTTTAGCCGCAGGGTTGGTTACATCATTAGCGCCGATAACAAAAGCTACATCCGCTTGAGCAAATTCACTATTAATATCCTCAAGCTCATAAACCTCGTCATAGGGCACATTGGCTTCAGCCAAAAGCACATTCATGTGGCCAGGCATTCTGCCCGCAACAGGGTGAATAGCGTAAGACACTTTTACACCCTCCGCTTTGAGAGCATCTGCCATTTCACGAAGCGCATGCTGGGCTTGCGCAACCGCCATACCATAGCCAGGAACGATAATGACTGAACCGGCATTTTTCATGATAAAGGCCGCATCATCCGCACTACCTTGCTTCACAGGGCGTTGTTCAACTTCTCCACTAGATGCAATCGCACCACCATCCCCGCCAAAACCGCCAAGAATAACGGAGATGAAAGATCTGTTCATGCCCTTACACATAATATAGGAGAGAATAGCGCCTGAAGAGCCGACCAAAGAACCGGTAATGATCAACGCCATATTGTTCAAGGTAAAGCCAATACCGGCAGCAGCCCAGCCTGAATAAGAATTCAGCATAGACACAACAACCGGCATATCAGCGCCACCAATCGGGATAATAATCAAAAACCCGATAATGAAAGACATCAGCGTGACAAGCAGGAATAACTCAATCGTCTGATTTGCAGTCTCAAGGCACAAAATAGCAATGCCACCGACAATGCCGACAAACAGTAAAAGATTAATCAGATGCCTCAGTGGCAGAATAATTGGCGCACCGGACATTGTGCCCTGCAGCTTAGCAAAAGCAATAATAGAGCCGGAAAATGTAATCGCGCCAATTGCGACGCCGAGTGACATTTCAACCAGGCTGGCAGTTTTAATATAACCGTCAGGGGCGATGCCAAAACTTTCGGGTGCCAAATAAGCCGCCCAAGCCACCAGCACAGCCGCGAGACCGACAAGTGAGTGGAAAGCCGCCACTAATTGCGGCATAGCTGTCATGGAAATGCGTCTGGCAATAATGCTGCCTATAACGCCACCAATCACAATACCCGCCACCACAAGCTGAACAACTGACGGGTTGCTCATATCAATACTGGGGTCAAATAGTGTTGTAACGATGGCAATAGTCATGCCGACAATACCGAAATAGTTTCCTTGTCTGGAAGTTTCGGGAGAACTCAATCCCCTCAAGGCCATTATGAAAAATACGCCTGAGACGAGATATAAAATTGCAGAAATATTAGCGTCCATCTCCGGCCTCACTTATCTTTTTTACGATACATTGCCAGCATGCGCTGGGTTACAAGAAATCCGCCGAAAATGTTAATGGCAGCCAGAACAACGGCACCAAAACCTAACCAACGGGCGACAGAGTTTTGAACAGCATTTGCGCCACCATCTTCAACACCAAGCGCAATGAGCGCGCCAACGATAATCACCGAAGAAATCGCATTGGTGACTGACATTAAAGGCGTGTGCAGAGCAGGTGTTACTGACCAGACCACATAATATCCCACAAAAACGGCAAGGACAAAAATACTAAGGAGATAAATTATCGGTTCGATATCCATGATGACTATCCTTTCGATCCGGTTTTACTGGCTGCAGCCTTACGCGCAGCTGGCTTTTTAGCTGGTGCTTTTTTTGCAACTGGCTTTTTAGCCGCTGGTTTTTTGGCTGCTGGCTTCTGAGCAACAGGCTTCTTAGCAACAGGTTTCTTTGCAGAGGTCTTCGCTTGCACAAAGCCGCTATGAACGATTGCCCCTTTATGGGTCAACTGCACACCTTGAATAATTTCGTCATTACGATCAAAGACAGCTTTTTTGCCTTCCCTATCGAAAAACGCTTCAACGAAATTATACAAGTTACGCGCATAAAGCTCAGAAGCATTCGCAGGCAAACGACCAGGAACATTATCATATCCGAGGATTTTCACGCCGTTAGCAATAACCGTTTTACCAAGCTTTGATAAAGGACAGTTACCGCCGCGCTCAACCGCCAAATCTACAATCACTGAACCGGGATTCATGCTGGCAACCATCTCTTTAGTAACAAGTTCCGGTGCAGGTCTACCGGGAATAAGCGCCGTGCAGATAACAATATCCTGTTTCGCAATGTGCTGGGCTACGAGTTCGGCCTGACGCTTTTGATAGTCTTCGCTCATTTCTTTTGCGTAACCACCTTCAGTCTCACCAGACTCACCTTCATCGGCTTCCACCATAACGAAGCTGGCACCAAGACTTTCAACCTGTTCACCTGCAGCAGCCCGCACATCTGTCGCACTTACAACAGCACCTAAGCGCTTGGCAGTCGCGATAGCCTGCAAGCCAGCAACACCCGCGCCCATAACAAAGACCTTCGCTGGCGCAATCGTTCCCGCAGCAGTCATCATCATCGGCAAGGCACGCCCAAATTCAGTCGTGGCATCAAGTACTGCCTTATAGCCCGCCAGATTAGATTGAGACGAGAGCACATCCATAGATTGCGCACGTGTAATACGCGGCATGAGTTCCATAGACATGGTTTCAATACCGGCCTTGGCATAGCTTTCCAATGCTTTTTGATCATCATAAGGGTTAAGCATGGCAATAAGCGTTGCACCCTTTTTGAAGTTTTTCAGCCTTACAGGGGCTGGCGCATTAACCGAAAGAACAATATCCGCGTCCTTCAGAAATGCGGGGGTTTTAGCAATGACCGCACCCGCTTCTTCATAAGCTTTATTTGTGAAACCGGCTTTTTTGCCAGCATCGGCTTCAATGGTAACGGTGCATCCTAGAGAGACAAATTTTTTAACCGTCTCTGGAGACGCCGCCGCCCGAGTTTCATTGGTTTTGCCATCCTTGAGGACGGCCAATTTGGTTGACATTGCTAATTACTCCTGATTGGAAAACAGTCTAGAAATATACAAAAAATAGAAGAAAGCCGAGAATGGCTGTGACTGCTATGCTTCCCCATTTGATGATGCCAAGAAACAGATTATAGGTATTACCGTGTTCAGAGCTATCCATCTCTTCACCCCAGTCATCTGTGTCATGAGTATTTTCCATTATAAACCCCTCGATTTTTAGCTTTATATCAGGCCTGCCCTATTAATCAAAGCCTGCTTAGTGGTTTTCATTATAAATTTTGGAATTATTTTCAGTAAATGAACCGAAAAATTTCCTTTCTGAACATGCTGTGTCCATTTCTGCGGCTTTTAAGGCATTTTCCAGAAAAGGAACCCAGTCAGCGCAATCCGCATCACGTATTAAGCAATCCTGTCGTAACTCTATCAAAGCATGAGGTATACCATTTTCTGTCCCATGCCGGAACAAGCAATCATTTTTCAATCTGCCCGAATAAGGCTGATTATCGCCGATTAATTTTTCACTCTTTTCAAGTGAGGTAAATAAGTGCTTTGCCAGCCTGTCGTCTTTATCCCACAACACCGCAGCAGACCAGGGCCTGTCGACTCCTTTGAAATGGGGTGTAAAGGAATGTACTGAAAGAATAATCGGCACTTGATCGCCAAAAGATGCTTGCTCAAGTGCAGACGCAATCGCCTGATGATAAGGCATGTAAAACCTATCCACCCTCTTCTGCCATGCAGATAGATTATTATGTCGGTCAACATTCAGATTTCCCGGAATGATACTCCCGTCAGAAAGCTTCATAATAAGTGTCGGATCATCTAACCCGCGATTGGGGTCAATCAGCAATCTTGAGAACCCTCCCAAAATAGCCGGGCACGCCAAAACATCAGCCAGTTTTCGTGTGACGTCAGCAGCACCGATATCCCATGCAACATGTCGTTCCAACTCACTTTCAGACAATCCGAGCTGCGCATAATCATCCGGTATGGCGTTACTGGCATGGTCACAGATAAGCAGAAAGCGAGACGTATTGCCCTCATTAAGAATTTCATAAGGTGATGTGTAAGGTATTGGCATTATTGTCTTATTTCAGGTTTTTCGTCAAAAAATTCCATCTTACCCGGTTTCAAAGCCTCGCCTTTTGACATACGCCAAATTTTATCTGCCAAAATATTCGTCTGTGTATGATGCGGCATATGACCGACACCTTTGAACAACAGATACTCAGATTTAGGTATCTCATTATGCAAGCGTTGAGACTGATTTTTGGAAGACACAATATAATCCTGATGACCCGCAACAATCAAAAAGGGGACGTTAATATCCTCATACCCTTGAGATATTGCCCCTAAATGCCGCCGCAGATTATAGGAATAAATTGAGTTATGAATGATTGTTGATGGGCGTAAAATAATCTCTATCTGTGCACCCTCCCGGTAATCACCACGCGCAATTTCAGGTTCAAAAATAGATTTTATAGATAGCGGAATATAAAGCTGGGCTATTTTGTTCAAAAAGAAACGAGCAAAAATCTGGTTAATCACAGGCGTTTTAAGCAAAATATCGTACCACCCATACGGCCCTTCCCAAGGATAAGCGACCCCGGCAAGTGAGACAGCCCCTGAGATTTCATTCCCAAATTGCTGCGCATAAGCAATTGCAACCGAACCTCCCCAGCTGTGACCAACGATTATCGGCTTATTAAGTTTAAGTTTCTTCACCGCTTTATGAATGGCTTGCGCCTGCTTCATCGGGTCAGACATTTCGTAAGGGGTGAGCTTGTTTTCGCTCCATCCAATACCGGGGCGGTCAAAGGCATAGAGATCAACATCAGGTGGAAAGGCTTCGAAAAAAGCCAGTTCCATATCCGCCGACGAACCGCTTGAGCCGTGTATCAAAACAATGGGCGCATTATCCTGATTGTCGGTATTTTGAGCTTTTTTACGGGTTAAATAATGAAGTTTTGCCGTTTCAACATCAACGAAATCCCCGCGCGGCGGATATTTTCGTTCAATCAGGGACACCATAAGAAATTCATGGCTTAGGAGAACCACAATGATGAATATGAAAACTGCCAGCATGCGAAACATGACCACTATCTAAATCCAATTTTCTCTCAACACAGAAAAAAGAGAAAACGATAAATTGGAATATAGTTTAGCCTTGGCGTGCTTTAAAACGTTTATTAACTTTGTTGATAATAAATAAGCGGCCACGGCGGCGTACGATTTGATTTTTCTGATGTCTATCGCGTAGAGATTTCAGAGAATTTTTGACTTTCATAGCCCCGTGCTCCAAGTCTTCAAAAAGACTTTCATTAAGTTGTAAGCGCGTTAATTATACGACAGATAGGTATCTGTCAAGACGTCAGAACCCTTTATAACCGCTTAAAGTACCCGCGTATCTTGCGATAAAACCCGGTTCATATGGCGGAAACCTCGCCCACAAACCATAATAAGCATCAAAGCTGAAACGATAAGCCCTAAAATATAAGGGGCGATTGGGGCAACATAGCTATAAAGCGCCATAGCTGTTACCGGCACAAAAATAATTCCGATAGCTGCAGTTGCGCCAATAAGTCCGGCAACAGCCCCCTGCTCTTCAGGTCGAACGACAAGCGAGGCACCCGCCGCCGTCCCAGTTCTGATGAGGCCAAAACCAAAGCCTGAAATCACCATACAGGCAACAAGCAATATTTGCGACATCGGTAACATGAACATGCAAAATGGAATAACAAGGAGAACAGCACCAGAAATCAGCATGGCTCTCACTGACGGGTCAAGCCTTGGTATCAAAACAAGCTGACTGAACAAGGTCATAATCGCCATACCCATCATACCAATACCAACAAGGCTGGTCGTTTCCTGGGCGTTAAGATGCAGCACATCCAACACAAAGAAAGCGGAAATTTGCAGAAGAATGGCTTGAACAAAGCTGGTGCCCGCGCCGATGATCATCAGACCACCAATGCGTTTATCGTTCAATTTCAACCGCTTTTCTGGAATATTTTCAAAAACTTCAGGACTGCGTCTCTCTGTCAAAAATATCAGGGTGGACATCAACCCTAAAAACCCAAGGAATGCGAGCAAATAGAAAGGCAAGAAAAGGTTATAAACCGCAAGGATAGCTGCAAATCCAGGTCCCAATATCGCTCCAAATCCGAACGCCGCCCCAATAGCAGCCACACCTTTGGAGCGTTCAGACCGCGAAGTTCTATCAGCAATATAGGCTTGTGCCGCAACCGGCGTACCAGACCCGAAAACACCATAAAGTGCACGGCTCAGCATGAGAAGAATATAAAGTAAGGCCACAGGAACCGCATTCTCAATGCCATATTGCAAGAGATAACCAAAACTTCCGGTTGAAAAAGCAAAAGCCAGCATACCAATCATGATGACCGGCTTACGCCCAACATTATCGCTTATACGCCCCCAGACAGGACTAAATATAGTCCAGCAAATCGCTGAAAGCGTAAACATCAGCCCGACTTCCATTTCGTTAAGACCGAGATTGCGCGCGATAGGGGGTAAAAGGGCAGAAAAAAGAGTCTGACCCATGCCAACAGCAACAATGCTGATGAACAAAATTTTAATGCCTCTGCTTTTTTCAGCATCAGAAGTCATTTGGCTTGTTTCTATCTGGTTCATACTTTTCAAGCGGGTTAGAGAAAACGCAATTACCTAAGGTCTTGCACCCGTTTTAAATCAGCATCAACCATGAGCTCTATCAATTCATCGAAGCTAACACGTGGTTCCCAGTTTAGTTTTTTTAAAGCTTTACTGAAATCACCAACCGTTTCATCGGGATCTATTGGTCTATAAAGGGAGGTATCGATATTTACAAGCAATCTCCCTGATAATTTATCGTAGCCACAAGTCTCATGAGCCTCTCCTTCCCAGATAATATCATAGCCCAGCAGAGCTGCCGCCTTGTGTGTAAATGACTTAACGGAGTTAGATTTACCGGTGGCTATAACATATTCATCCGGATTATCTTGTTGAAGCATGGCCCACATGGCCTGCACATAATCCCCCGCATAGCCCCAATCACGCCTTGCCTCAATATTTCCCAATGAGAGAACCGCATCACTCCCACACGCAATATTGGCGAGCGTATAGGTTATTTTACGGGTTACAAATTCCAATCCTCGCATCGGACTTTCATGGTTAAACATAATGCCCGCAGAAGCATGAAGGCCATAGGTGTTACGAAAATTTCTGACACCTAAATGAGCTGTCAATTTCGAGGCAGCATAGGGGCTGATAGGCTGAAAAGGTGACTGCTCATTTTGAGGCGATGTTTTAGACGCCCCAAACATTTCCGAAGATGACGCCTGATAAAAACGTATCGACCGTTCTGTATCTTTCAAGGCCTCAAGCAAAAGTAAGGCATTAAGGCCGGAATATTTAGCCGCATCCGCCGGAGAATAAAAACTCGTTTGTACCGATGTTTGACCGCCGAGATTATAAATTTCATCAGGCTTAATTTTTCTCAAAGCTGCAATAATGTCATCCTTATCCTGTAAATTTAAATCTAGCATTTCGACATCTTGGTTCAAACCAAGCTCTGAAAACCGCCATAAATCACTAGACGCATTGGGGCGGCGAACACCGATAACGCGGTAATTTTTACTCAGCAAAAATTTCGCGAGATAAGATCCGTCCTGTCCGGATATGCCTGTAATGATTGCTATTTTTTGCATGAGGATAATTCTTTTACCGCGTGAATTGATTATCACAATAATATAACCTATTAGTTCTCCAAGATTTATTTTCTCCACTGCAGGGTATAATGAGTAATCTTAATCTTTTAATGCTGTTAGTTTGCCTTGCAGGCGTAATGACGCTCACCACCATCTTTTGCCTTACCCCTCTGGCCAAAAGAATTGGCCTAGTAGATAAACCCGGTGGCCGTAAGAAACATCTTGGCAACATTCCATTGACTGGTGGCATCAGCATTTTTACTGTCTTGAGTGCATTTGCTGTTTTCACTGGTTATTTTAATAATGATTGGAAGTGGGTGCTAGGGGTTGCATCAATTCTGATCATAATAGGATTAATTGATGACTTATGGGATATAAGACCCCTTTATAAGCTCGGCGCCCAAATTTTAGCAACCATATTGTTGATGCTAAGCACAGGGGATTACATCCAAACAATTGCTTATCTCCCCGGCGGCACCCCGGCTAATGTTGCCGAGCTTGGCTATTTGCTAACACTGTTGGCTGTTGTCGGCCTGATTAATGCTTTTAATATGATGGACGGTATAGACGGGCTTGCGGCGATGCAGGCCATCCTATCCATCATATTAACCTTTATCTCGCTTTATATTTTTGGTGGTAATTATGCCGGTGATATTTTTGTTATTTTACTTTTAGGCGCGCTCATTGGCTTCCTTGTCGCAAATCTGAGCATATTGCCCAAAACAAAAGTATTTCTTGGGGATGCGGGCAGCATGTTGCTTGGATTTTGCGTTGCCTGGATACTTATTTCGAATACTCAAAATCACGGTGGGGAGGGATTGCCGCCATCTATGGCACTCTGGATAGTGGCTGTTCCTGTTACAGATACGCTCGCGCTCTCCGTGAGACGGATGTTATTGAGGCGTTCACCATTTAGTCCGGACAGAAAACACCTCCATCATATCTGCCTGCGATTGGGATTATCGCCTCAGCAATCTCTGATTATGATTTGTACATTTTCACTCATTATTTATTTGATTGGCATCTCGGCCTATCTGCTATTCGGTGAGATTGTGTCCATTGTCTTATTTTTTGTGATGATTGGTTTGTATTTTATAATGATTAAAAAAATATGGCGGATTTCCTCATTATTTAGGCGATTGATTTATTAAACCGTCAGCGAATATTTGACGCTTGAGTATTAAATATAAAGACAATGCCTCGGGCAATTAAAATTCCAAAAATGATGCCGGCGATATTTGCCCATAAATCCATTATATCTGCCTCACGCCCCCAAAATGGCTGAATGAGCTCGATAAAACCTCCATAGGCCAGAGCAATTAGAAAAACCAAGAACTGAGGATAAACTCTTTCAAGTGAAACAGGTAAAACCATTACACCATACGCAATAAAATGCAGAAGCTTTTCGGACACCAAAAGTTTTGGACCTCCCTCTCCCGGTGGCTGGAGCGATAAAAATAAAATAAGGAAGACAATCGCAAGCGTTAGATAAAGGCCTTTAAATTTTAAAAAAGTCATTTATGTTCCTTGGAGTTGAGTTTGAATAATAATTTAAGACTTAAATCTGGAATTGCCGTCAAGATAGTCAGAAATAGAGACGATTATGTCGATTTTTACACTTCATGGAAAAAAAATCTGGGTGGCCGGTCACAACGGCATGGTCGGTAAGGCAGTTATGCGTCTTCTTGAAAAAAAAAACTGTGAGATTTTAACGAGTGATCGGCATTCTCTCGACTTAACAATTCAAAAAGATGTCAATCACTGGGTCGCCTACAATAAACCTGACGTCGTCATCATATGTGCAGCCAAAGTTGGCGGTATTTTAGCGAATAACAGCTACCCGGCAGAATTCCTCTATCAAAACCTGATGATTGAGGCCAACATTATCCATGCTGCGTATGAGAATGGCGTAGATAAATTACTTTTTCTTGGCTCCTCATGTATTTATCCAAAACATGCTGAACAGCCAATGAAAGAAACCGCCCTGCTTTCCGGACCACTTGAAGAAACAAATGAATGGTATGCATTGGCTAAAATTGCGGGAATTAAATTGTGTCAAGCTTACAGAACACAATATGGCGCAGACTTTATATCAGCCATGCCGACCAATCTATATGGTCCTCATGATAATTTCGATTTGCAAAGCAGCCATGTTTTACCCGCCTTGCTCCGCAAAACTCATGAAGCCAAGCTAAACAATCAAAATGAGATTAAAGTTTGGGGGACGGGTGAGCCCTTAAGAGAGTTTATGCATGTCGATGACTGCGCCGAGGGCATTGTTTTTCTTCTTGAAAATTACTCTGATTTGTCTCACGTCAATATTGGAACGGGAGAGGAAATTTCAATTAGAGAATTAACTGAAATTATTAAATCCGCTGTTGGTTTTAACGGAAGCACAGAATTTGACACATCCAAACCTAACGGCACCCCTAGGAAACTTCTTGATACTTCTAAAATTAATAATTTAGGTTGGTATCCAAAAATCAATATGGACAGTGGGTTAGCAGATACTTATGAATGGTTTTTGGAAAACTACCAATAAGTTAAATTATCAGAGGTGAGATAAGGGGTGAGATAGCCGATATTGCGGGCCCAATATGTGTCGTTTATCACATTTTATGTGGCGGTCATGGGGTGTTTTTTAAACTTCGACATTGCTTAAGCCAAACGTCCAATCATCAATTTGGCTTCGTTTTGTAAAATACACGTCCTTACACCTTGTAGTCATCATTCTGCGCCTTCAGCGCCTTCAGCAGCTGGTTGAGGCTGCGTTTGCGGTAGCGATCAAAGTGCTTGCCGCTAACGATTTTCCGCCAAAATGCGTCGCCCCTGAGGCCGCCGGGCGGGATCTTGCCGATATGCTGCCCGCCGCCGGTCTTGTAGCTAATATAGTGGTGTGCGCCTAGTTCGATGTCGCGCTGATTGTCAAGCGGCAGCGGCGCCAGCGAATTGGGTATGCGCGGGTCCATCAGTGCGTAGGCGGACGCCATGCACATCATGCGGTGGTGCAGCTCATCCTCCGCCCTGTCGACGCGATCATAGTCCAGGAGGCACAGGGCAACGCGGAAGGCGTGCGTAGGCTGGTATCCGGCTCTTATGAGAACATTCTGGAGGCGGTCGAGGGCGTCGCCGACCTGTTTCACGTCAATGGGCTGGCTGACGCCGTGGCTCAGGGCGTTTTTACTCGCGCGGCGCTTGCCGGCGCCAGTCCTGGGCCCGGTCGACTTCAGCGCGTTTTGCCTATTGGCCTGCCGGCGCGCGCGGCTCATCCGGCATCTCCTCCTGGATTTGGGGCGCCTGGTCAATCGTCAGACGCTCATCAGCGAGCTCTCGCTCGAGGAGCCGTGTCTGCGCCTCAAGGCGGCGGCGCATGGCCGGCGTCAGGCTGGCCGCGGCGTGCATCTTCTGCAATTTGCCGATGCGCTCGTGGCAGGTGTCGATGTCGCGCACATAGTCGGGGATGCCATACCCAGCAGACTTGAAGACGTCCTGCTGGAGTTCGAACCAGTCGCACTCCTCTTCGGCGCAAAACTTCGAAATTGCGGTGCTCTCGTCGGGCGATTTGCAGGCCTTCATGTCGAGAAGCGCAGGGCCGAGCGTTTTAGGCTTTATTTTTTCTTCCTCATAGCACTCGGCGACATAGTCGTGCATATGGTCGTAGAAGGCGCGCCGACGTTTGATTTGGAAATATTCGATGAGCTTGAATTGACGGAAAATCTCGTTTGAAAAAAAGACTTCCACGGGGCTCAAATTGCTGGCATCGCCAATAAAGGCAGCGAGCGCCTTTTCGTATTGGGTCTGGGATAGGTGCGGCGGCGGGGCGATTTTGCCCAGAATGTCGCGAATGGGGTTTGGGAGGGTTGTCATGTCGGGGTCCTTTGCTGCTTGACATACTACATATAGTATCAGAAACCCCTAAATTACAATATGTAGAATTGGATTTATCCCCGTAAATTGAGCGTGACCCCAGGGTTTCTGAGCGGGTCACCGGTGAATTCGATGCCGGCGGCTTCTAAAGTTGTCTTCAATACAAGAAGGCTTTGAACATTCCCATTTGGAATACCGCTGCCCATCTCATAGCGGCGAATAGTTGTCGCCCCAACGCCAGAATTCTTCGCAAGGATGGCTGCACTCCACCCTAAAAGTGCTCTTGCCCCCTTGATTTGCTCAGACGATATCACTATTATTCCTTTATTGGAATATATTTATCCATTTAGTATACTATAGTGACTGGAGAATATCATGATTGACGAATTATTTGCAAAGTTTGAGGGCGCCTTCGCCGAAAATACCATTCGCGGATATAGGCATGATTTCGATCAATTCGCGAAGTGGTGCTCAAATGAGGGCGTACATCCCCTGCCCGCGCCTTCAGTCAGCATTGCCACTCACATTGACGCCCTATCCGAGACCCACAAGGCGGCCTCGATACGGCGGCGGATAAATGCGCTGAGCACAATTTACAGGCTGGGCCGCATGGAAGACACCACAAAGGACCCTGACGTGACGCTCGCCATGAAGCGTATGCACAGGAAGCTGGGGCGCGCGCAAAAGCAGGCCAAGCCGCTCACAAAACTCTATCTAGATAAGATGATAGAAGCCCAAGATGACAGCCCCTGCGGTCTCAGAAATAAGATACTGCTGCTCATGGGATATGAGACCATGCGCCGACGCGCAGAACTCGTCGGATTTGAATTCAGTGATGTGACTTGCTTGCTGAATGGCAAGCCGGCTTTGCGTCTTAGATTTTCTAAGGCAGACCAGTATGGAGAAGGCAGGCTAATTGGGATATCCAAGGACTTAGAAGGGCTCATTGCTAAGTGGCGAAACCTTGTCGGTGGTGAAGGTAAGATCCTACGCTCCGTCGACAAGCACGGAAACATTGGCGAGAAGCTCGAGCCGTCAGCCGTCAGCTATATCCTTCGCCAGGTGCAGGCAAATATCACCCTTCCCGGCAATAAAAAACCCCGCCAGTGGACGGGGCATTCATTTCGGCTTGGGGCAGCTGTCGACTTAGTCGAGAGCGGCTATACGATTGAGCAAGTTATGCGAAAAGGTGATTGGAAAAGCGCACAGGCAGGGTTGAGATATGTGATGGCGGAGTAAACTAACTGAGGTTATAAATCGGAGGAAAGTTTAATGTGTACGCAGGGCTTTAAATTAAAAAATCAAGCCCTACCAAGGATTGCCTGAGTCAGCCTCACTGAAAGTGCGCTTTAAGAAGATTCTCATATTGCCAGAGGCTTCCTATGACTGAAAGGTGATCATCATCAGCGTATAAAAGTTCATTTTTTTCATTAACTGCAAAACAAATTCCCGACTGCTCGCGGCAAAACGCAGCAATGCTATCCAATACAATCACGTTATTTAGGGCCATCAAGTTTTCTCGGTAAGCTTTTTGCCCGGCAAGCACAACTTCCAAATTCTGATTACATTTGTTCTCGGATATAGCATTGAATGGTCGAGGCAAACAAGAGCGAGCATGAAACTGTAACTCTGGGTTTTCGGTAACATACAGGACCTCAATATCTTTTTTTCGAATAAAGTTTATAGTGCTTTGCAAGCCTTTAAAATAATCATCCATAGTAATAGAAGGTTCTTTTTTTCTGCTAACAGCAGGCTCTGTACCTGTCCAGTAGGTAGGCCCCCTACTAAAAAATATCACACGATTTAAGTTTTTGATGTTTGATAAAGATGACAATATTTCCATTGTCCTCTCTGAACAATGCGCCCTTTGCTTTTCAGTTCCACCTTCAGGAAATTTAAAAAATGGTGGGCACGATGAGTTGGCCAACAGAACCGAAGTATATCCAAAAGATTCTAAGCCTTTAGCTATTCCCGGAAAAGCGACATGAGCGTGAGAGTCTCCAATAACAGCGACAACACCTCTTGTGCCCAATTTTCCTATTTTACAATAGTTGAACTTACTTTCTGAAAGACCCAAGAACGATAAACATTGCTCTTCCTTGGCCACCGTTCTTTTCAGCTCACTCAAATTCATATTATCATTGGTCACGGCACTTCGATATTTCACGCCCTCTGAATAACTAACAATCCCCGCCAACAGCCCCAAACCAACCATACATGCCATTAGGTGGGTCACTTTCGGCGCAACTGCAACTTGCTTGCGAATTGGGCGCTCGACAAATTTGTAAGTTAACCAGGCAAGTAAAACTGAAAAAAGAATAGCGAAAAAGCGAATCTCATATTGCGGAGAGGCACCTTCGATTATACGCAGAAATGACAATATCGGCCAGTGCCATAAGTAAAGGGGATAGCTGATTAACCCAATCCAGACCGCGATTGAATTCATAAGAAATATTCGGTTTAACAGCCCTTTTGAGCCGCTAAGTATAATCATTAATGTCCCGGATATCGGAATGAGTGCCCAGGCAGATGGAAAAGCAAGCCCCATCATGCAAGATTAGTACGCTGCAGGCCAAGAGCAAAAATCCGACAAATGAAATAAGATTTGATGAGCCTAAAATTTTATGAAAACGGCCTGTTGAGTGGATGAGAAAGTCACTCCGATAAAGCAATAACCAGGCAAGAATACTTCCAGCCAAAAGTTCCCAAAAACGTCCGATTGGCCAAAAAAATGTTTCTGCAGGCTCTAACTCAACAAAATGTAAATTAAGAGTAAAAGAAACGGCTGCAATGATCGCAGTGACTGCCAGTAAATTCATTTGACGTTTCCAAGCGAACCAAAGAACAACAGGCCATATAATATAAAACTGCTCTTCAACCGCTAAGCTCCACAAATGAAGCATTGGCTTGGTTTCCGCAGCATTATCAAAATAACCCGCCTCCCCGGCCAAAACAAAATTAACAACGAATGCTGCACTAGATGAAATATGCTTGCCCAATTGAGCATATTCATCTGCCAAGAGAGCAATCCATCCAAATGCTAAAGCACTTGCCATTACAACAATTAAGGCAGGAAAAATACGTCGAATACGACGGGCAAAAAACTCTGCTAGGCTGAACTGGCCTTTGTCCAAATTTTCGTAAATATGGCCTGTGATTAAAAAACCACTAATGACGAAAAACACATCAACACCGACAAAGCCACCACTCACCAGCTCAGGAAAAGCATGAAAAGCAACAACTGACAGAACGGCGAAGGCACGCAATCCATCTATTTCAGGGCGATAAGTTAACTTTTCAGGCAAAGACGACATAGAAACCAATAATCAGAACGCGGATTCAAAATAATTTAAAAATATATACTAAAAAAAACCCGAAGGTGGGGTTGAGATATGTGACAGCGGAATGATTATTCCGCAGATTTGGTAGAATTACAGTCAGGAAACAGGCTCATAATCGTATCATAGAGCCTTGCAACATGGTCGCCGTCTCAAAATTCCGCCCTCTCTAGGAGCGAAATGATTAAGGCGAAACCGTTGCCCAAGTGTTCTCCATCTTTGATGGCAACAGAATTGACACGATAAGCAAACTAAAGGGATGTATCCAAAAACTCATTTGCACCAAGGACACTTCCGTACGTCAGATGGAAGCCGAGATAGCTTATATCGCCGAAACAGAATGTGCCGATTATCAAGTTTTAATTTGCGGAAAATGGGTGGGTTTGTAGTAGGGGTGTCACCATTCGAAAGTGGTTATACGAATGAACAGGTTATAAGGAGAAGCGATTGGAGGGTTTACGAGTAGGTTGTGGATATAAAAGTCCAGAATAGCGTCAGGTAATTTAGCATAATTATGGTCAGAGAATAGTTGTAAAATTTCAATAGACCTTTGTACCGTGTTTACATCAGTTTAGTGTTAAACACCAATTTGTAGAATTAATCTTTGCGTGCGTTTTACATTTTGCAAGAGGCATCCGCCGGTTAACTGGATAAGGCTCGTGTTCCGATGGGTGCTTACGCTTTGTCGAGTGCGTCGAAGTTGATACGTTTTTATCTAACGACTGTTTTCTAAAACTCTACATAATTATGTTAATTTTTTTTCAAGATAAATTTTCCGGATATAGCGTTCCAATTTGGTGAATTTAAAAACGATTGGTCAGGCTCAAACAAAATTTGATCCTCACAAACAACGAAACTTTCTTCAATAATTTCGAAGTTAGTTGAACGGAAAAGAACGAGGTAATCGCTATGCCTCAAACGGTTCTGATAGTGATTAGAGTGATTAAAGGACTCCCATTCAGTTTGACTATATCGCAAAAAATTTAGTTCTGAGATGGACCGGTCTGTGTGCGAATAATGGTCAGAATAGTCAATTTTTATTGAACAAATACCACCTATTTTCAACACCCTGTATACCTCTAAAAAGATTTTTTCTAATTCTTCTAGCGGTATATGCTCTAGTGTGTTCGTAGATATGCATGCATCTATAGACCCTTGAGCCAACCCGGTACGCCTAGCATCCGCAGGTGCTCTATAATATATCCCATATTTCTCTAGGTCCTTATCGGACCGGATATTCAACCTCTTATCTAAGAGCTTGTTGGAATGCAAAGATTCTATAGCAGTAGTTACTAAATCTAAGTCGAGCATATAATTCAAATCGAATAACCATTGCTTTTCAACAAGACTGGAAAGGTATAAGTTTTGAGCCAAATGGTTTCCCGCTCCGAACTCAAAAATATTTGACAAACAATGGTATTTCTCAAGGTTTTTGGCATGAAACACCCAATTTGGATGGGCACTCGATTGACTGAAAGCTCTGACCTTTTTTTTTGCTCGCTTCGTGAGATGCTTGTGAAACCAAAAAACAAGTCTGCCTGACGGAAATTTATCTAGCAGACGAAAAACTTTAGATTTGAATTTCCATGGAATATTCAATATTCAACCGCCTCTAACTGTGGTCTCATTCCTAAACTTCTTCTTTAGCCTCTCTGGAGGGAGCGGCAATTTTGGAAAGAAACGAAATATTACTTGTGAATCCCCAGCAAAAACCGAGTAAATAGTTAATACGATAAGGGTGCAGTATATCGAGAACTTATTGTTTTTAACGTACCAGGATTCTAACTTGTTTTTATAGGGCGCTATCACATTCCGGTAGAAAGCTCGCTGATCCCTCTCGCCTTCCAACAAACCTTCTTCATTCCGAAATATTATTGACGCGATACCAGTAAGTCCAGGCTTGACTGAGTAGCAATACATCAAGTCCTTTTTTGGTATTCCCTCTAAATCTCTCTCCACGTGCGGCCTCGGACCTACAAGACTCATATTTCCGAGAAATACATTGAACAACTGAGGCAGCTCATTCAATTTTGTTTTCCTTAAAATTTTACCAACCGGAAGGACCCTTGGGTCATCAGGAACTGTAATTGAGCCAGTTAACATACTTGGACTCGCCTCTAACATAGTTGCGAATTTTAAAATCCAGAAAGGCTTCAGATTTTGTCCCAATCTCTGCTGCCTGTAAATTATTTTACCCTCGCCCGTTATCCTCAATAAAAAGCAGATGCAAATAAGCAGAGGTGACAATAGGAAAAGCGCGCTCGAAGCTAGTATTAAATCTGATAGGCGCTGCATTACATTTTACTGTCTAAAAAGACCCCTGTATCAATGTGATTAAATGAAGGGATGAAACCCTTAAATAATCCAATCAACTGTGATGCAGAAGTTTCATGGTTCTGTATAAGCGAATCCAAGCTTTGAAGAAATAAATCTCTTTCTTGCCGACTAACAGTCTCTTTGTTAATTACTGCAGAGAGAGTTTTAAATCGAGCATCTCCAAATCTTTCATTGCTACTAAAAAACTCTTCAGCCGTTTTTTCTCCGGTTGTACTGCTTGCAAAAAAATGCAGAGGGATGCTATCATTCCCTAATCGGGCGAATTGCCTCGCTTCGAACTCAGAATCAAATATTTGAAAATTCAGCCGTCTAAATGCTAGATAAGCCTTCACGAGTTCTGAGATGTTTTCCAATTCAACTTCCCCACCACCTCTTGGGAACAGAACCTCCCCAGTCTCGCCAAATAACAATGAAATTAAGCAAATAAAGCCGGCTTCTTGTTCAGTAATAAAATATCTCCAAATATCTTTCGGCGCACTTACGGGCTGCTTTTTCTCCACCCTTTGCTTTACGCCAGCGAATAATGATCCGTCGGAAAAAATAACATTTGCAAAGCGCGCAGAAGAAATAGGAATACTGCTCTTATCAGAAAAAAGGCAAAGCTCCATTGCCTTTTTAGTTGCTCCCATAAAGTTTGCAGGAGCTGAAGATTTGTCGGTTGAGACACAAAAATATTTTTTTGTACAAGCGCCCAGCCCGTCCAATATAGCAAGTGAATTGAATATATTTACCTGACACATGCGCTTCATTGTAAACACGCTACTCTCGCTACGAACATGTTTAAGGGCTGACAAGTTTAGAACATAGTCAAAGGATCGTTCTCGCAAAAATTGAAGAAAAATAGAACTTCCGCAATCTAACGCTAAAGTTTCAAATTTTTCTATGTCATAATCAAAAGAGCTCCTTATATCTCTTACTAGTTCGACCAACCCATTCTCACTCAAATCAACAGCCGTCAAGGATGAGACTTCAAAACCAAAGAGGAGCTTTGCAACAGAGCGACCGATACTCCCACCCGCGCCCACAACCAGGCATCTAGACCCTTTTAGCGCTCGCCGCATCTCTCCGTTTAAATCATTTAGATCGGGCTCAAGAAAATTTCTACTGCCCTTAAATAAATCGTCATAACTAGTCATGAGACAACCGTTTCCAAAAGTGCCTTAGCTATATCTTCCACCCCGGCAATAGTAAGTCTAGGGTGCAGAGGCAGCGACAATTCTCTGTCGCAAATTTCATCACTCACTGGCGCATCACCTTTCTGAATAAACCCGCTATATCCAGAGAAACTATGAAATGCTGGATAATGAATGCTTGTTTGGATTCCTTGAGCGCTTAACTTGTTTATCACCTTAGCTCTGTTCGCATGCTTTGGCAAAAGAACTGGCATGATATGGTGCGCGGATGAATATTTTTCTTCCTTATTAGCTAGCGTAAATGGCAAGATAATGTCTGATGCCGCTAGTAGACTTTTATATTTATTAGTTAATGTCTCGCGCTTAGCGTTTCCATCCAGAACCTTTCTCAACTGTACACGACCCAATGCAGCCTGCATTTCAGTCATTCGGTAGTTAAGCCCAACGCCGGCAACATCATAGGAAGATGCCCTGCCCAAATGCCTGTCCAAAGTAAGCGACGACATTGAATGACTCCTGAGGTTACGCAAGCGTTGAACCGATTCACTCCTGTTTGAACAGATCATTCCTCCCTCGCCACAAGATATGTTTTTGTTTCCATAAAACGAAAAGAATGAATAATCACCTAAAGTCCCGGCGGACTTGCCGCGAACGGCTGCGCCAGGGGCGTGCGCACAATCCTCAATCAGCAAACAGTCATGAAACTCCGACTTTAAACTCTGAAAATCTCTAACGTATCCAGCAAAATGCACCAAAACAATGGCTTTCGTTTTTCTTGAAACCTTACTTCTTATGCTTTTAATGCTGACATTGAGATCGAGCAAAGACTCACTATCTGCGAAAACTGGTGTTGCACCTAGTTGCCTGACCACGTTTGCATCAGAGACAAACGTAAGTGCAGGTAATATTACCTCATCGCCCGGCCCTATCCCGTTTTCCATCAGGATTAGATGTAAGGCAGCAGTTGCACTTGATACAGCAACGGACTCGACACTACCTCCTAAAAACTGCGTGAATTCCTCCTCAAAATGTTGAACTTCTGGACCCATGGTAATCCATCCAGACCCTACCACTGCATTGACAGCGTCTATTTCGTCTTGTGAATAATTTAGTTCCGACAACTGATATCGCCAATCCATAACCTCAACCCCTCCCTAAAATCCAATCCTAATTAATTCAGCGGGGTTGTTCTGTTCGGGTAGGTAATCCCCATGGACATCTACAATTACATCCCCTCTGTGATAAGCCTGTCTAGCAGAAGCCTGACTAACGGTCATCCCAAAATCTTTCCTAAGAATATCTGCGATTGCTAAATATGGAGAATTCCTGAGATCTTCAACACCACTTTTAAATGAGAAGGAGGTAAATATAACGCGCTCGGGAGAGTGCTCCATAATTTTTTCCGCCCAATATTTTATAAAAGTATCATTGAAAAACTTTACCTGCGCTAGCATCTCCGAACCAATGAGTGCTTTTTCTTGAGCCGCAAGTATTTCTGTCTCCTTAGGTAAACAGTATCCGCCGTAAGGTGCACCAGGTTTTAAATAAGCTTCGCTTATGTTCAATGTATCCAACAAAAATAAATCCGATACTTCCTTAGGGTCAGCATTAAGCTTTTCACAAAGTGTGGCCAGCATGTTTGCAAATGAAACTTTTGTAGCTCGCCAAGCATTATTTGCCACCTTCAATACAGACAAACTCTCAGGGGTGTAAGTCGAATAATCTTCTAAATGATTTTCTTCAAAATTTGCGCCCTCAACTATTATTCCTACATAATCCGGTTCATTAACCAGATCCTTGAGCGCCAGACCTTCACGAAGGAACTCAGGCTTAAAGGCTAGACACTGGAAATTTCCTATTTCATTACCTCTCAATTGACTAATAATCTCTGGAGAGATCGTAGATCTAATCAGGATAAGGGATTCTGGAAGGTTGACTTTGCAATCGTCAATAGCGTCCATTAAATTTATAGTATCATATACTTCGCCTTTAATCGACACGTCCACGCATATATGAATTTCTACAAAACCGTCAAAACCCAAACTATTGAGGTCTTGCGATATGTTTTTCATCTGAGGCTCACTTAAAGAAATACCCGGCTCTCGAGATTCTATTAAACCCTTCCTAAGGGCCTCTACCTTTTCTAGATTTTTGTCTATTGCAAAGACATTTTTAGCACCCTTTTTTAAACCTAAATGGTGATAAAGAGGTAACCCCACATGTCCTAAACCAACAACCAAATAACGCAATTAATTTCTCCAACTAAAAAGTAGTGTTTATTCCTAAAAGGATTGATCCAAAGCGGTTATTAAGCACTTTAAATTATTGCCCACGATGCTTCAAAGTATTCTGAATAGACCAAATGGCCCACATAGACTTCCGGAGCGCATAACCCAACGTCACGTCTAATTTTGTTGCCTCGTCACCATGCAACCATCCCACTGGGAAGCTATATTTAAAATGCTCCATAAATTTACCGAAAATCTTTGTTGAGTGCATCTGTGCGGCACTGTCATACATATTGTAAATAGACAACGCTTTTTTGCTTGGGGTCCCCTCTGTCTTATTGGAGTGGCCTATCACGGAGTATTTCATACCTAGCAACTCGCAAATTTGATACCACTCTTGCTCCAATTTTTCTATTGAATATATGAAATCGTATCTCTCCCTGCAAATATAAATGGGAGAAAAGTAAACCCAGCGTACATTTTGGATAAAATAGGTTGAGAACGATTGCGCCTCGCGGATCATCCTTCTTCTGATTAACTGCCCGGCCCCTCTGGCTTTTCGAATTCGATCGGAATTAGGGACCCCTTGATACAAACCAACATGATTAGAGAGTAGCTTATGGTAAACCGACACTCTCTCCGTTAACGGATTCCTTACCCCTCCTATGATAAAGTAGTTTTTATAGAGGTCAGGGTAAAAAACCCTCAACTCGTCCAGGTAGCTATGTTTACTAAGTATCGACTCCCCACCATACTCTTTTACAAGAAGTTCTCCGAGGTCTGTTGAAGCCGTGTGGGGAACTTGGACCAGTATGAGTCTATGATCATGACATACTATCATTAGCAGCTCCGTTGAAAAGAAGAAGAAACCGTGGTTTTGCCGTCAAAAGCCAGACAAACGCCAGTGCAGCATTGAATGCAACAATTAAACTTATCTCTGCAGCGCCCTCCGTAACAAACGCTATGAAATAATTCAAAAACAATAGCAATACAGCTAGAATCAAGAGCTTTTGCAGCTGGCTTCTTGATGCCTGGAGATAAATAATTCTTCTCAACAAAAACAAGGAAACTAAGCCATAAATAGCGACACTTATCATCAATGACCACAATACGGCCTGTTGGTGGGAAAACAGCAAAACGAGACAGAAATAACAACCTATCTGCAAAATGCATGCCGCTAAAGCGTTATAAGTGTTCAGCGGTTGGAAAAAGATTCCATCCAGAAATCCTCTAACCATCACGTAAACACAATGAAGGATGATAAATGGACCTGAAATTTTTAAAAAACTAGCTGAGTCAGCGTATCCTTCTCCAAAAAGCAGAGCTGTTATTTCGCTCGACCAGAAAAATAAGCACACTGTAACAGGGAGAGAAAAGAAAAATAATGATTCAATCGCACAGTTTGCAAAAAAACTCAGCGCCCTAAATCTCTTTTTTTTTCTTTGAAGAGAAGAATGAAAAACTATCGTCGGGCTCGCAGCCACAGCAAGCGCTTCAGTTGCTCTAAAAAAAAATATCACAATCGCGCAAATCGCAGCTGTTTCATAATCAGCGTTAAGAGAACAAATAATAAATGGAAAACCAAAAATAAACGACTTAAGAAACCCGGCTGGCGTCCTGAGCAATCCGAAAGCAAAATATTCCTTGAGTAAATATGCACGCACTGGAGGTTCAAATTGCATTTTTAACTTGAAAACTATATATATTATAAAAAGGATCGCCGTGGAAAACATATAGGAAAATCCGAGCAACAAAATAGCTTCCTGCCAATTTTCTGTCATCCAAAGATTAACTAAACATATTGATATGACCGTAATGTTGAATGGCCCCTTGATTAAGTTAGTCAACCATATCCAGCCCATCCCTCTGAACGTGCCCTCTAAAACCCTTGTGCTGCTAATGCCTATGATTAGCGGTAGGGCAGTCATTGCATTGCGCAGCAAATCATCAGGCTGCACTTCAAAAAATAGAAAAAGTGAATAAACACCAAACAACAGCGTACCGAACAATATTACAACCACGAAGTAAATATTAATACCAGCAACAGCGAGACTCTTTTTAGACACTGCGCCTGCCATTAACTTCGGCAGCGCGATTGCCAAACTGAATGCCGCTACAGGGGAAAGAAGAACACCCATACTGCGAACTGCCTGAAATTTTCCAAATTCCTCAAGGCTTAGAAACCGGGCCGCCAGAAAGTAAAATGCCACTAGGGACACAGTTGTAGCCAAAGAGGCCGCTATTGTTAGCAACAGATCGAGCTGCAGCCCTGATAAATTTATACGCTTCATATTAACGAAATATTTACGCAATTATCCAATATTTTGGAGATCTATCGGCTCCACCACAGCGGAAGGAGACCGAACTAAAGAGTTATGGTCGACATTTTTTGGTGAAACTACATTCGCCGCAATAACTGAGCCACTTCTAATTATAGTGCCAGCAAGCACGACGGACGAATGCGCTAGCCAAACATTATCCTCGATGAGAACAGGCGAGTTTTTATATCCTTGAGCTTTCATCACTAAGGTGGGGTTTCGAAATTTGTGGTTTTGTGTTGATATATAGACGTTCTCTGCAATCATTACATTTGAGCCTATTTTAACCTTCCCACCATTGCCAACAAGTATTGAACCTTCGCCAATATAAACGTTATCGCCGATCTCAATATTCCTTATCCCCTTTACTAGTACAGACGGTCGAATCGTTACGTTTTTGCCGATTTTTGCCCCAAGGATTCTTAGAAAAATTATTCGCGAAAACTTTAAAATGGTTGAGTATCTTATAAACCTAACAACAAGAAGCAGGAGGGAAAATATGTATCCAAAAAGCATTGAAATCACTTTATTCCCTCTGCTTTCTATCTCGATTCCTAGCTACTTTACTGCCCGAGAAAATTGAAAATAAGTTCAAATACTGTCGGGCTACCTCACTCAAACCAATTGATCTGCGAGGGGCAAATACACCCTCCAAAACTGCAGCATAAAGCCTCCCAGGGTCACGCAATAGGGCCTCAAAACTGTAGGATGACGAATAATCGTAATCATTAGCGAAACCCTCAGCATAATTTTCATTCGAAAAGAAAACTGCCTTTTTGTGGGCTGCAGCTAAAGTTGCAACACCAGAATTTGTTACTTCGTAATTTATTAGTAAAGCGAAGGACTTTGCAATTAGATAATTAATTTCTTCGTCGGTAAGAAAACGAAGCAATAGATAAACGTAATCATCACTATTTTGCATCAAACTATCTATTAGACTTGGGTCATTGCACTTGCCCGCTACAATTAATTTCCGATTAAGAACTCTCAAAACGGGCTTGATACTCTCAATGGTTTCAAGAATATTTTTTTCAGCAGTAATTCGTCCAACGATCAAGAAATATCCATTTTCTTCCAAAGGCAAATCTTGAGGCCTAGCTTCACCTTCAGCAAACAGCTCTTCTTGAATACCTAGAGGAATCATCGAGCAGGATTGTGGTTTGAGAAAAAGTTTTTGCTCTCTGAATTTTTCTTCAAGAGTTCGTTGTGATTCTGAGGACGGAAAAATAAAATGATTCACTTGTTTAAATAGCATCCGATAGTAGAGATCTTCAGTCTTAACCCCACATTCATGCTTAAACTTAATATGCGGATTATGCACTGTCCAAATAATTTTAGTTTTCCGCAATTTACAAAATTCGAATAACAGCCCTAATAAAAGCACTTTAATCAAGGGACGAAACCCACTCGACGCGAAAACTCTATCAGGCCAATGTACGTGTATAATGTCGTACTTGTTTAGCAGTAACCTTAGAATCGAGAATTCAAAAACTCTTATCTCTGCTTGACGGTCACTTTCTATATATTCATAGATAATTGAGAATCTTCGATTACTTAAACCAAACTTGGGCTTCGCTAGAACCTTTACTTTTGAATGATCAATGATGAAGGTTTTCTTTAAAGCCATAAACTTACTTCGATAAGTCAGAGTTTTATCTCCTACTTCTTGAAAGCACTATGGATAGGAACATAAGCAATAGAAAACCATGAGTCCCCATCGCGATCACCAAATCAGAGTTAATAAATATGTTAAGTATGAGCGGGGCTGCAGCTGCTGTAATAAGAGCTCTGTTGTTTTTATCAGCTAGACTGTCAAAAAAGGCGCAAACTAGCATCAATAAGATTGAATATAGGATAATCCCCACCAAACCAGCGTGCATATAGCCGGACGCCATGAACCCAGAGTTTACGTTTTTATAATTTCCTACATATTCGCCAATAACCTGTCCAGGAGATAAATTCATATATGGATATTCAAGAATTGACGAGAAAATGGTGTTACTCCAGTAGAGGTAACCGTATTGTGAAAAGTAATTTATATAATGCGTAAAATTTAATGCCGCCGCAAATATGCTCCTACGAACTAAAAAACTCGAAGCTAAGTCAAAATTAATTAAGAAAAATGCACCAAAACTGAACGTCAAAAATAGAAGAGTTGTCATTAAGAGTCTTATGAAGCCAGCGTTTTGCATAGATAGAAAAAGGTAAATTCCGATACTAAGGAAGGGAAAAAGCAATGAAGTTTTCTGATTCGCCACACCAAAAGCCAAAAAAGTTAGAAGCAGAGCCAAAGAGAAAATTATATATTTTTTTTTGTGCAGTGAATAAACCGCCATTATTGGCAGCAATACCTTCCCGACCCAGTTTCCTATATAAGCAAATATCCCTGCTTGAACATTTTCTTTTTGCGTCGCCCTAAAATCATAGACTTGATACAGATTCAAATTAAACTCTGAAAATCCGCTTCTACTCAAAACGAATACGAAATAAGCCGTTATGAAAGCAAAGAGAACCGAGAGGACCATTGGGTTCTGTTGCTTAATTAACGGAATACGAAATTTTAATTTATTAGTATTAACTAGGATCAAAAGACAGACGAAGGGAACCAATATATGATGCAGATATCCTCCGCCCAACGCTCCGACAGTTTGATAAGGAAGTAGAACGAAAAGAACGAATAATGAAGTAAAGAAATGGGATGGGCGCTCATAATTTGGTGCCAAAGCCAGCAGCGCCACAAACGGGAGTAGTACATAACTGAAAACGATCTTCCAATAACTCAGTTCTAGGGTATAGCCTAAATAGGACCAATTTCCCGTTAAATATATTATAAAAATTAGGTCGTAGAATGCCCTAAGCAAAAATACCAACAGTATGGCTTTCAAAGCCGGCAACATTTTTGGTGCTTTTCTAACGTGGGGCAGCAATCTCGAGCTTAATATAGCCCACTCAGCTCAGGAAAATTCTCAAATTCACGCAGAATGTCATTTATCACTGTCGTCTGGAGCACTTTCTTTCCATTTCCTATTGATGCCATAGAGATATTCTCTCGCCAATAACTTGACACTCCATTAGTAACAATACCAAGGTCTCGGTATACACTTTCCAGAGACCCAGGAGAACTGCAAATATCTTCATATTTGACGGTTATTATCTTTTGACCTTCATTAACTTCTATTTCGTTTAGACTCTCTAGCGTTTTGCTAACACTAATCGCCCATTGTCGCGCACAAATAATGTGCAATGGAAGCCGCACTAGATCTTCTTCTATACCAGAGTAACGAGGCCCCCAGATTGAGGGCGCATTGCCATCCGCCAGAAACTGGTTCCTTACAAACCACCATGCGTAGCTAATCTCAGATAATGGAAAGTACCTTATTTTCTGGAGTAGGTATCGCAGATCTGGCCTCGCATTCCATTGCTCAATAGCTGAAGCCACCACATCAAACCCATTTCGCACGATGTGTACCAATAATGCATCTGGCATACAGGCGTGCACAAAGGGCACCCTCAACGTGTTTGAAACAGTTTTTTCAACGACAAATGAGTTCGCGGCTAAGAGCTCCTTCTCTTTTATTCCTGACAATCTAATTACCGAACTACGGATTTTTTTTGCTGTTTCGGGACTTAAATCCGACAGCGTCAGTTCGTCACTCTGTGACGGATCACAGCCCTGCCTCCAGACATAATTGACGTCGTAAGGGACCCTAAAACCCCCATTAACAGATGAGATTGCATCCCGCAGCATTTTCGTTCCTGATCTAGCGGCACCCAAGACTAAAACTATTTTCATTTTCTATCTCGCAAGTATCTCTCAAATCTTCTGACCGCTTTCTTAAATGCTTTGCGTTTGTCTGGAACATAAAAAACGTAAGCAGATAGTGTGTAAAACAGCATTTTGAATTTGTTAGAAGATACAGATTGCTCTCTCTTGACATAGTCAAAGTAACACCCCGGAGCCCGAACCGATTTGTACCCACGAGAGAGAATGTGGCACCAAAACTTAAATGGGTGCCGCGCTTTCATAGATCCAAAACGCGCGCCTTGAATTATCTCACGCCGTAAAACCACAGAGGAACAAAAGATTCCCGTCGTTTCGAGGAAGTCGTCTAGTGCTATAATCTCTTTTGAAACCCTCCAGCGGTAATCGCATCTGTCTGGCAAAAGAGTTAGTTCCCTCATATCAGTATGAGTAAAGTCCGCACCCGACCGAAGCAAGGAAATTTGAGTCTCAATTTTATTTAGGGGCCATCTGTCGTCTGCATCACAAAATGCGACATACGGAGCAGACGAAATCGTTAAAGCCAGATTCCTTGCCGCACCTCCACCTTGGTTTTTTGACAATCTCGTTAATTCTATTCTCTCGTCTAAATCACAAATACTTCTTATATAACCGCTCGCCTCTTCATTTGATCCGTCATCAACAACTATAATTCTCAGGTTTCTATAACTTTGGCCTGTAATCGAAGCCATCGTCTCTCGGAATTCGGATCCAGGGTTAAAAACGGGCACCACTACGTCTACCAAGCCGTGATTCATGAGTTGCGTTCAAAGCTTAAGCCACGATCGTCCAACCCCAAAGAAGTATAGCCAAGCTTTTCAAACTCAATCTCTAGACCTGATTGGGGTGGAGCAATGCATATTATTCTGGGCCAGTCCTTTTTCTGGATTTCTCCGAGATACTGCCTAACAACTGCCAGCTCACCACCGTTCGTAGTCACGCTAAGCACCGAAGGGAGATCAGGCGCTCTGTTCGCATAAACTGCGATGGGCAAAGCTCTTACCTCAATTGTCTGCAATTTTCCATCTCCCAACTTTGTTTTTCGAATTGTCTCACTTAGAACCGGCTTATTCGTAGCCTGACGATTATTCGCTATTTCAAGAAAAAGCTTTCCTTCAAAGGTAGAAACAGCCCCCTCGAAAATTATTGTTTCCGTTCGAGCATTTTTAAAGGAATTGAAAATTCGGTGACCAGTTGCTACCGAATTGGCGTCAGGCTCAACGAGAACCAGGGTTTTAGGTCCCAGAAAATGAAACAAAAGACTCCTCGACCTTCCTTGATTAAGGAGATCTGAGGGCATACCAATTTGCAACACACAATCGTCACCCCTAATCAAACTATAGGGGACCGTTTTTTTTGCCACGCGCCCGTAAAAGCGCAATTTAGTTTCGAACGGGATAAGCACCTGTGCAGAAACAAAAAGTTTGCGAGCCAATCTATAGGCAGGAGCCGGAATTTTTCTTCTCAGCTTGGTAAAAAAAATAATCATCAAAAAACCTTCTTTAACTGAGGCATACCTATACCAAAAAGCATGGCTCTATTACTATTGCATGACCTTTGTGGCCTTTTTTTCAGTCTGAGTGAAAATTACGGAAGACCATTACTTTAGTTTGCGATTTGACGGGAAAACACTCAAGAAACAAACCAGACAAAAGACTAAGTTACCTGTAACAGAATAAGACTTGAACTGAATCACAAGAATACCTTTGGAGGATCTAATTTTTTTGATGTTAATGTAACAACCAACGGAATAGGACGCAGAGTGCCCTCTAGCTCTTGCTTATTTTCGACCGTATGAGTCTTTTAGGCGCACAATGTCGTCTTCACCAAGATAGCTGCCCACTTGAACCTCAACCAGCACAAGCTCAGTCTTACCAATGTTTGTCAGCCGATGTTTTTCACCCAGTGGAATATATCGATACTCCCCAGGTCCCGTTTCAAACTCCTCATCACCCACTTGCACAATGGCTTTGCCTTGCGTCACCACCCAATGCTCCGCGCGTTTGTGATGATATTGCAGGCTCAGTTTCTGCCCCGGTGCGACGGTGATGCGCTTGACCTGATAGCCGTCTTCTTGTTTCAGCGTCGCAAAAGTTCCCCATGGCCGATGCACCGTGGCCGGCAGTTCCGTCAATTCCGCATCTGCGCTTGCTTTTAATGCCTCAACCACCAATTTCACGTCTTGTGACTTAGCACGGTCAGCGACCAGCAATGCATCCGGTGTGTCGATAATGACCAAATTTTCAACGCCAATCGCGGCGATGACTTTTTCGGTATGGCTGGTGCTTTCAATATGCGTGTTTCGTGCTTCGACAAACCGAACTTTGTCAGCACCGGCGATACTGTTGTCGTCACTGTCAGCCTCATGCGCGCTGGCCACCGCGTCCCATGAGCCAACATCCGACCAACCAAAGCCGGCGGGCACCATGGCTATTTTGTCGGCTTTTTCCATCACCGCATAGTCGATGGAAATATCTGGCTGGGCGATAAAACTGCCTTCCTCAAAGCGTGTCACGCCGCCTTCTTCTTGCGCCTCGGCAAATGCAGCTTCGGAGGCTGCCCACACATCGCCCGAGTGCATCGCCATGTTTTCAGCCATCACACCGGCGGTAAAACAAAACATGCCTGAATTCCAATAATAGCGGCCGTCGGCGAGATACCTCTCAGCGGTGGTGCGATCGGGTTTTTCAACGAAGCTTTTGAGCGGTTGCGGTGTGTCTCCCGCCGCAGCGACTTCCAAATACCCATAGCCCGTCTCTGGGCCGGTTGGGCGAATGCCGAAGACGACGAGATTTCCGGCTTGTGCTTGCTCTGCTGCTTGGCTGACAGCTTTTTCAAAAGCAGCATCGTTGGAAATCAAATGATCAGCCGCCAGAACCAGACACACGGCATCATCACCATGCGTATTTTGAATATGCCGCACAGCCAGCGCAATCGCGGGCGCGGTGTTGCGC
Source organism: alpha proteobacterium IMCC14465 (assembly GCA_000293845.2). Taxonomy (GTDB): domain Bacteria; phylum Pseudomonadota; class Alphaproteobacteria; order RS24; family RS24; genus Micropelagius. Next base: position 435,534 of record ALYF01000002.1, read on the forward strand.
CCCTTTGGTTCCAACAAATAGGAAACTTTCGGCGCCTTTGAGGTTTCTTTCAGCAAATTCTCTGTCAGGAAATAGTGATCTTGATTGGTCACGATAAGCGCCTCATCAGCAATCAAAGCGGCACGCTCTAAGGCATGGGCCAAAAGCGGTTTTCCGGCTACCTCCATAAAAGGTTTTGGATGCATGCGCCGCGATATTGGCCAAAGCCGCGTCCCAGCACCGCCCGACAGAATAATAGGTATGATTTTAGTCATTTCCGAACAAATCTCGCGTGAACACTTTTTCGCTCACATCGTTTAATTCACTGACCATGCGGTTGGCAATAATCACATCGCAGCGGGACTTGAAGCCGTCAAGCTCATGGGTGACTTCAGAGTTGAAGAAATGGGTCTCATCAAGCGATGGTTCATAGACGACGACCTCAAAACCCTTTGCCTTAATCCGTTTCATCACACCTTGCACGGCGGATGAGCGGAAATTATCCGACCCCGCTTTCATGGCGAGACGATAAATGCCGACTGTTTGCGGCTGCTTGGCAATAATTTGCTCGGCGATAAAATCTTTCCGCGTCGTGTTTGAGTTCACAATCGCTTGAATCAGATTTTGTGGCACCAGGTCATAATTTGCGAGTAATTGCTTGGTGTCTTTCGGCAAGCAATAACCTCCATAGCCAAAGCTTGGATTATTGTAATGCCCGCCAATGCGCGGGTCGAACGACACACCATCAATGATTGAGCGCGTATCCAGGCCCTCGCCCATGGCATAACTGTCGAGTTCATTGAAGAAGGAGACACGCATGGCGAGATATGTATTGGCGAATAGTTTGACGGCTTCTGCTTCGGTTGACCGCATAAACAATGTGTCGATGTCTTTTTTTTCGGCTGCCTGCTGCAGAAGCCCTGCAAAAGTCTTCGCTTCGAGCAAATCGCTACCAATGATAATGCGCGACGGATAAAGATTATCCTTCAGCGCCTGCCCCTCGCGCAAGAACTCAGGCGAGAAGACAATTCGCTCAGTTTGAAACTTATCCATCATCAGTTTTGTAAAGCCAACGGGCACGGTTGATTTAATAATCAGCAGTGCCGTTTCATTGGCGGCCAGAGACTGCTCGATAACGCTTTCGACAGAACTGGTATCGAAGTAGTTGGTTTCGGGGTCATAATCAGTCGGCGTCGCCACGACGATAAACTCGGCCCTCGCATAGGCTTCCTCTTTATCCAGCGTCGCCGTGAGAGAAAGCTCCTTCTCTGAGAGGTATTTCTCAATCTCGGTATCCACCACGGTCGACTTACCTTGATTGATGAGCTCGACCCGCGACACATCAATGTCGAGAGCGATGACATCATTGTGTTGCGCCAGCAGCACGGCCATGGACATGCCCACATATCCGGTGCCGACGACGGTTATCTTGCGCCCAGTCACAGTGTTATCTCACGTCTCATAAGGTTCATTAATCTTACTAAAGTCTGAGTATAGAAACACATCTACCTCAATTTCAGCTGATTTAACGCAATCAAATAGTCAGCCTCAACCATTTCCGCACACATTTCCTGGACTGTTATTTCCGGCTCCCAGCCAAGCATTTCTTTGGCTTTAGTAGGATCACCCAAAAGCGTCTCAACTTCTGCCGGCCGGAAGTAACGCTCATCAATTTTCACAATGTCCTGACCGACCTCAACACTAGGCGCCATGTCGCCGTCAATGGCTATAACTGTCCCAACTTCATCTATGCCGTTACCCTTAAATTCAAGGGTTATGCCAAGAGCATTGGCTGACCAATTAATGAATTCGCGCACAGAATATTGTTTGCCCGTCGCGATCACAAAATCATGCGGCGTATCCTGCTGCAGCATCATCCACTGCATGCGCACATAATCCTTAGCGTGCCCCCAATCGCGCAACGCATCAATATTGCCCATATAAAGGCAATCCTCAAAGCCGAGAGCGATATTGGCAAGGCCGCGGGTGATTTTGCGGGTGACAAATGTCTCACCCCGCCGTGGGCTCTCGTGATTAAAGAGGATGCCGTTACACGCAAACATGCCATAGGCCTCGCGGTAATTAACTGTAATCCAATATGAGTAAAGCTTTGCGGCTGCATAGGGAGAGCGCGGATAAAATGGCGTGGTCTCCTTTTGAGGTGTCTCCTGAACCAAGCCGTAAAGTTCAGAAGTTGAGGCCTGGTAAAATTTAGTCTTTTTCTCCAACCCTAAAATCCGAATGCCCTCGAGAATGCGGAGTGTCCCGACACCGTCAACATCAACGGTATATTCCGGACTTTCAAAGCTAACAGCTACATGGCTCTGCGCCCCAAGATTATAAACCTCATCAGGCTCGACTTCACTCAACAGGCGGGTAATATTGCTTGTATCGGTTAAATCTCCATAGTGAAGTTTAAATCGCTGGTGCTCGACATGCGGATCCTCATAAATGTGATCAACCCTTTGCGTATTAAACATTGACGAACGACGTTTAATGCCGTGAACCTCATAACCTTTTTCAAGCAACAACTCGGCAAGATAAGACCCATCCTGTCCGGTAATGCCTGTTATGAGAGCTTTTTTCATAAATTATTAATTTCTGTGTTCATTGTTGTTGCTTGTCACTTCGTTCATATTCTCTATCGATTAGCTTAACTTAACTTGAGTGTGTATATTACGCGGCTAGATTTCAATTTCTAAGACAGACGCTCCAGTTCGGCAGATGACACCTCCACAGATTTATATTGCTCCATAAACTTAAACAATAATCTCACCCTGTCGCCGGAAACTAACTCTTCGACTTGACCTATAAAATCTGTGAATGGTCCGGAAACCAGACGGGCTTTCTCACCAGTTTTCCAGTCACTTATTGGTTTTAGCATATGCTGGTCATCACAACGCGCCATAAAACCCGCCATCAATGCGTCAGGTATTTGCGCCGGACGCCCCCCATGAAAGGAAATAAGTCTATTAACACCAAGTGTGGAATTAATTTTCCGCCAATCTCCGTCATCTAATCCGAATTTAATAAAGATATAACCCGGAAAAACAGGACGTGAGCCGACACTAAGTTTACGGGCATGCCTAATGGTTACCTTGCGCATGGGCATAAAACACTCAAAACCCTGCCGAGCTAAATTGAGCTGAGCCTTATTAAACCCATTTGGTTTTAATTGAGCGACATACCAGCAATCTTTAGCTTGAGATATCATTTATAACTCTCAACTTGATTATCCTTTAACTCGGATTTGAGGCTTTCAATCTCATTTTGCAAACGAAGATATTCGGCATTCTTTCTTTCTAAAAATGATAATGTGAGACGCGACTTCTCAATGACACCCTCGGGAGTGAGAAGGTATAGATATTTTTGTTTAGTTGAAGAGTTTTTAAACCGACGAACCTTAACAAGCCCCTTATCAATGAGGGCGTTTATACAGTAATTTACACTCCCAAGACTAACACCCAAATGAGATGATAGCTTTCTTTGAGTAAAGCCGGGGTTGGAATATAGACTGCGCAAAACGTTAAATTCCATTTCGTTCTTTTCTTTATTTTGATTTTTTATGAGTGACATATTTTATAAAAAATTGAATTGGTATTATCCCAGGCTACCGCAGATGCGGGTGAACGAGACTCGCAACTTTATAATCCTAATAACCATATAAATTAGAATTGTTCAAGCGATGAACGTTCGAAGTTAAGCTTATTTTTGGGGTGTATATTTTAAGAATTTAATGGTCGGATATAATGGCGCCCGAGCACATAAATCAAAGCAAGAAATCCACCCAGAAAAGTCCCTAAAATGCATATAAGCGCCCGTTTGGGCTCAGACTTAAATTCAGGAACTGTTGCCGGGTCAATAGTCTTGAAAACATATTCCTCCCGAACATTTGCCAACATCATGATTTCAGTCTGAGATTGAATAAGTTCATAGAATAAATTACGCAAATCAGCGAGAGGGGAAGAGGCAACTTGTTGCTTCAAATAAGCGATTGAGCTTTCCGCCTCATCAATATCCTGCCGTCGAATGGCATCGTTTAAATCCTTAATGACTAAACGCGTCCACTCAGCGGCAATGTCAGGACTTTTATGTTTAAATCCTACTCGAACAAACTCAGATGTCGTGTCTTTTTCAATGATAAGAATATCATTATATGTCTCATATACTTCTTCGTTAGACGGCACCTCATCTTTATCCAGCCAGGCTTTAGATTTTTCATCATAAACATCAGCATCAAGCTTCAATTCCCTGGTTTCTGGATCCCAATAATCAACAGCCATTAACTGGGGGGTGATTTTATGGCGCCCCACAAATTCACGCACAAATTTTCGAGACTTTAACACCTCAAGCCCCAACTCGGATTTATTGACGCCGTCATCTGGCAAGGAAACACCCGCCAACGAGGCAAGCCCCCCAAATTGACCAGCCAATTTTGACATTCCGCCACCACCCGCACCTCCAGTAGGCGCCAATAACGCTTCCGCCTGATATATATTAGGCTGGGACAAGGCATAAATAACAGAAAGAAATGCCGCAACTGCTGTAATGGCGACAATTTTAATTTTCTCATCCCAGAGAACTTTTATAAGCTCTAGGAGGTCTATTTCGTCATCTTGATAGAGTTCAGATTGAGATTTTGACATTTTTACAACCCGCCAATAGCCGCAATCGCAACAGCACTCTGATAAACAATGGAAACAACATCTTTCCAGAATGGCAGATTCGAACGATATTCAGCATTTACCGGAACAATAATGGTATCGCCTTCACTTATAAGCTTGTTTGACCCGTATTTAAACCAACCACCTTTAGGGAAGCTAATATTACCATTAGGCTTGACGATATAGATATTATCCTCATCGGCAAGCTGTGTGATACCGGCCGCTAGCGTTAAGTAATCTTCAATCTCAAATTCTGGATTATAGACTTGCGAACTTGGACGCCGAACTTCACCAAAAACAGCGACTGTATTATTTTTTCTAGGAATTGAAAGCGCATCTCCATTCTCAAGAGCTAAATCCGCATCATTTCGTCCTGCCAAAGCGCGCGGCAAATCAATAATAACACGACCAACGCCTGAGAAATTTTCAAGTAGGTCTGTAGTAAATTTGAGATTATCTACCCCAACACTACCTGTATCTTGAGTTTGAATGTAACTGACTACATTTCTGCGCAATTCTTCAGCTAATTCTCTAGATCTCAAAACTTCATTTTTACGGACTTTTTCTCGCGTAAAAATTGCCCCATCCATGAAAGCGGCTTCTGTAAGACCGCCTGCTCGTTCTATAAGATCAGTGATGCGTTCACCCTCTGACAAAAGATAAGTGCCGGGATAACTCACTTCACCTTGAATTTTAACACGGATTGCTGAAGGTTTGTTCAAACTAAGATTTGCCCCATTGACCTTTTTGTAAGCGGAACTTTTAAACTTGAAGTGGATAGAGTCACCGTCAAAAAATACGAAATCTTTTAAAGTACTAAAATCTAAAATTTGTTTAGGGATTTGCGCCATTAGAGATAAGTAAACAACATCATGCTTATCTCCCCCCGGCTGAAGCCCCCCAGCATAAGCGATTAAGGTCTCGGCATTTTCTTCACCTGTAAGCTCGAATACGCCTTGACGTTTCACAGCGCCGGTAATTAGTAGAGCATTACCTGCATCACCGACAAAAATGACATCATTTGGTCTCAAATTAATATCGGATGAATTATCACCCTCAAGGAGAAAATCATACAGATCTACACTACCGACAAGTTTACCCTGTCTTTTGACTTGAATATTTCTATAGGTACCTAGCTCTGTTATACCCCCAGCCAAATATAAAGCATATGTCACTCGGGATAGAGACGGCATGCTATACATACCGGGCACCTTAACGTTGCCGGCAATAAAAATATTTATATTTTTTGTCTTACCGATTGAGATTGTTGCATTTACACCAACAAGTTGATTATTGACGCGACTACGAATGAGCTGTTTTGCCTCATCAAAATTAAGGCCATTTAGGTTAATTGGCCCAATCTTGGGGAGTAAGATTGCACCAGTCCTGTCAATATTAAGCACAAATTCACCACTTTCAGCGCCATAATACTGAATGATAATCTGATCCCCCAACCCCAAAAGATAATCCTCAGGGACCTGAGCATCATCTGCTATAGCAAATTTTCTCTCAACAGAAAACAAATCGGAGCCGAAACGAGTCGCACCCTCACCGAAGCCAATAAATGAACGCATATCTGCTTTTTCATCTTTTCCAGTAACTCTTATTGTTGTTTTGTTATCACCAATTTCGGTTTGTTGATTATTATAATTCTGATTTAATCCTTTTATGTCAATTCCTAAACTCTTTGCACGCGCAATTTGTTCTATTGTTTGAGCAGCTGCCTCTGTCAGAAAGCCAAACAAAGCTAAAATAAATAGAGATTTTATAAAAATTGAATTACGAAATAAATAAGACATACCAATCCACTTGTTATTTACTTGGTCTAATTTTGTTTTTTCAATGTCATGAGTTTATTGAAAGGTTCAAGGAATTGTTGAATCTGCATTACGCCCCCCCCTGAGTCCACAACAATTTTATTGATGAATTTCTCTTTAGTTCCACAAGATTGGGTGTAAATCAATCCGTTATCAGAGCGGTCTTCACGCCATTCACCACAACTATTTCCAAGAATAAAGGAGTTTTCATCATTGAACTCAAGCCTACCAATATCGGTTTCCTGAAACTCATACTCCCCATCGAAATCCCCGAAACCAACTATCGAATGTATAGACCATCCATCAAAAAATAGTGAGTTTCCGAATTTATCCGCGAATAGCGTGCCATTTGGCATTTCGATCGCTATCAACCGATAGTTTAGATTGTCATATGTTGCATCCCAGTAAAAATCCTGAGTATTGACGACCTTTTCGGGTGAATAAAACCGTTCGAATTGACTGGCTGAAACTGTACAAGCATTGACCGTTAAAAATATAAAAATAATTTTTAAAAAATGATACGTAGAATTCATATTTAAGGCCTCATGCGCATTTTATTTTTGTCGAGAAGATCATATCTAACGTTCCTAAGATTATGCCAGAGATTACCTGAAAAACCTTCTAACCTTGCGCCACCATCCCTTTGGACAGATCTAAGATGAGTCTGGTAAGAATTCCTGCCGGCACGCCCGAATATAGCATATAAAGGGACCTTAAAGTAAAGGCCTTTGTCAAAGCTACCTTCACCGAAATCTTCAGCAGAAACATTTGTTTTCGATGCCCAGACCCCGACCTTCCAGCCATTATCAAAGGTGCGATTCAATTCAAGTGTCACACCCTTATCTTTAGCCAAATATTGACCGGCATGAAGCGCAGCATCAAAGTTATAAAGAGGCGTTGCCCAATAAGCGCTTACAAAACCTGTAAATGTCTCATAGTCCAGATGATCAAAGTGCCTATCATAGGCTCTTTTCTTAGCGTGGTGTCCGCTTACACCTACAGCTAATCTTGACTTTGAAGGTGTGTATAAAACCTCACCTCCAATACCGGAAAACATATCTTCTAAAATACCTGCCTCAAATCGGTAATGGACATTTTTATTCAGTGAATTGCGGTAAGATAAATATAAGTTCTGAATGCCATTCTCACCTTCTTGAAGATATTTCTTAATTTCCGACCTAACTCTGGGGAGAACGGAGTTACTTTCCCGAATAATCGTGTCAAAATTATTATCAATATCAAGAGCATAATTATAATTTAAGGAGAGATTTTTACTGAATAAAATATTTGCACCTAACCTCCCATAAATTTGGTATCTAAGAGGTTTATCAGGATCCATGATTTGCAGACGATTTTGCAAAGAAAAATTAATAGGAAGGTTCAGGCGCGCAAAACCAGTCGTATTTCTTGGATCTGAAATTTTTCGAGGGGAAACAAGATCGATTTGATTCTTAAAAGCTTCCGGTGTTTTATTGTAAATCTTAGAAGGTCTAATTGTTTCGATTGTATGAACTCTATAACCGTCTTCATTTAGTATCAAACTTAACGACTTATATCTTTGAGGCAAATGTACATCTGCCAATCGCAAAGCATGAGAAATAGCATCCGGCCAGAAGTGAAAATCTTTATTACCTATTTCAAGCGTGACGTGGTCTGACTCCTCCGAATAATCAGCTGCGAAAAGTTTTAAACCTGATGCCTCCATATCAAAAAGCAACCGGTCATACCAAACGGATAACTCTAACCCGTCAGCAAATTCATTCTTATCAATTTCCAAAGAAGACTTAAAAGGCTTTATATCAAACTTTTTAGAATCAGACTTACCGTTCAAATGAGCACTTATTCTAATACCAAATTCTTCATTATGCTGATAACTCGAAGTTAAAAATACATTATCAAAAACTTCCCACTCAACACCAAAACTTATGGGCGAATCAACACCATCGCCTCCTTTGACTTGCTGAAATTCATATTCATCAGGGTTATATTCAATAAGCAGCTTGATTGGTTTATCTTTAACATCATATGTCGCCCCCGCAAAAACACCCGCCTCTTTGCCACTGAAAAAGTTTGAAAGGCTTAATTCACCACCCAAACCGGTATCAGCATCACGTACATTGAAATTATCGGATATATTTGAAAGCGGGTTTTTAAAATCACCACGGCCTGCCAGCCTGCCCCAACCAAGACCGAGTGTTAAATCAAACTGACCAAATTTTTTTGAGCCGACAATATATTCAGAACCGAAAACACCCGTTCCCACTAAATCTCGAATACCAACAGATACCTGAGGGAGGTACGCCGTTTCTTCAATCAATCGAATTTTTGCTTCATAACTTCTGTCATAATAGAAAAAATCCTCAAATCCGGCATATCTAAAAGTGGTTTCAAACCATGGCGTAGCTTGGTAATTGAGGGAATATACACTTATGCTATCTTGCTTACTGACAGTCGTTTTAAGAACACCATCATCCATCATTCGAGCGGTTGGTATATCAATAATACCAGTCGTTCCAAGATCTGAAGCAAAAGCGTTTATGTTAAAACATAAAGGTAAAAAAGGCCCTACTAAGAGGGCCTTTAATAAAAATCTGTACATAGAATAAATTAAATTAGTTAGTAGTGGTCGTTGTTGTTGTTGTTGTTGTACTGCTATCGTCATCTCCACCATTTCCATCGTTACTTGGTGCAGGCGAGTTATCATCATCATCATCGGCTGCAACGGCAATACCAACTACAGCAGCACCGACAGCAACAGCAGTAACTACGGATACGCCTGCGATAGTTCCAGCACTTGCAGCGCCAGCGCCAGCGCCAGCGCCAGCGCCAGCGCCAGCGCCAGCGCCAGCGGATGACCCAGGCTGGGCATATGCTGAGCTTGAAATAATTGTGGCTACAATAAATGCCATGAGTTTTTTGAGCATTTGAATCATCCTTAAATAAGTCTTTATAAAGTTTTATAAACTAAAAATACTAACAATTGTCAATATTTAAAAAGAAACTTAACTATAATTTTTTACTAAAATATTTAATGTTTTTACTTAAAAGAAAATCTTTGAGGCCTTTATAGTCTTCTTTTGTAATATACCTCAAATAATCCCTGCGTTTCATGCGAGTATATCGGAAATCCCAAAAACCAAAATCAAACACTTTCCAGCCTATTTCGGTTTTATGCACAAAGAGTTTCAAATTTAAATCTGGAACAATTTTCATGTTTCGCTCAACGATTAAAACAGCCATTTCTTCACTTAACACATTGATTTTATGTAGTTTTAGATCCGTATTCAAATTGCTATGGAGCCATTCATAGGCATATCTTCTAAATGTGCCTTTGAGAGCAAGAATAATCTGGGAGCGTTCACGCTCAGGGATTTTCAGGAATTTTTCCTCCCCAATGATTGTTTTGAGAGTCTGCTCAGGGTCAGAATGTTGCAAAAATAGCCCAGCAGGGCCTTTTTCGAAGGCTTCAGGGTTCTTTCGGAAATATTTGCGCCTCAGCCTGACCTCTTTACTCGACAGAATATCATCGGCAAAAGTGTCTTCTATCTCTTTGATGATCTGTTCGTTTGGCCTTTCTTGGCCTGCAACAGGCGATTCTAAGACCAAAACTATTAATAAAGCTGAGAATAACGACCTGATTACCATATTTTGAATTTACGAACGAACCCAATCCCACCAAGGAGATAATCCTCTTCTTTAATCAGAGGGCTTCTATCGTTCTTTCCCTGTGAAAGATCAATATATTTGGCATAGCCGATAACAAGCCAGTTACCGGTCTCATACTTAACAGTTGTAGATAATCTATGCCCCATCAAACCGCTACGCGCTTTAAACAATGCGCGATCAGGTGTGACAAACTGTTGATTTACTGAGAAAAATTTAGACTGATAGTCTTCACTCGCCCAAACGATACCTATATCCAAATCCAAAAATAGGGAATCACGCTGGGTTTCAAAATGTAGGCGCGGCTCGAGAAGATAACCTGCATCTTGCACAAATTCATCATCCAACGCCCCATCTTCCCCCAAAAACTCCAAGGATGCGCGGATAGGAATATCAATACTAAGGTAATATTTTTCTTGCTGGATAAGCCGCAGACTAACCTCGGGTCCAATTTCAACAAAAAGCCCCAAATCCGGCATTCCCTGACGCGCAACATTATCATCACTCGATACAGGGAGAGAGCCCGTAATATCAAAATCAAGCTGGATGATATTCGTATTAATCAGTTCAGCATGCACGCCTTCATCATTCACGCTTAACCGGTCTGACCTAAAATCAACATAAGGCAAGGGTAGAAAATAATCATCATTTTCATCTGAACCGGGATAATGCGGTAAAGAGGCCATTCCCAGCCCACCCCCGATAATCAGAGACGTGGCATCACGCGACTGGTTTTCATCGGCATGGCCTGTGAAAGGCACGCATAAAGCCGCTAAAACTAAGAAAATTCTCTTCATAAACCCTCTGTAAACTCATTTAAGGACAAAGATTGGAAGCACTGAGATGTATTTCTTCTATTTCCGACAAAATGTCATCCGTTAACTCAACATCTATAGAGGAAATCGCGATTTCTAGCTGCTCCATGCTTGTCGCACCGATAATATTGGACGTTACAAAAGGTCTGGTCGTGACGAATTGAATGGCCAATTTCGCAGGATTTAACCCGTGTTTGTCTGCAAGCGCAAGATACTTGTCGACGGCCTCTTCCGTACCCGGTGTTTCATAGCGATTCAGCCGTGGCGCAATATATTTTCTTGACCCAACAGGCACCGCGCCTTTTTGATATTTGCCCGTTAAATAGCCCTGTGCCAATGGGGAATAGGCTAATAAGCCAACCTTATCGCGGTGATAAATCTCGGAACCGCCAAGCTCATAAATGCGATTTAGAAAATTATAAGCATTTTGAACAGAGACGACCCTCGGCAGGTTTTTAGTTTCCGCATAATGCAAAAACTTCATTGTTCCCCATGGCGTTTCATTAGAAAGACCAAAATGGCGCACTTTGCCGGACTGCTTCAACTCATCCAAAATACCAAGCGTATCCTCAATGCGGTTAATTTCATCACCGAAATGCTGATATCCCAACCCACCAAATATAGGTAAAGGTCGGTCAGGCCAGTGAAGTTGATAGAGATCAATATAATCCGTCTTTAAACGCACAAGGCTTTTATCAATCGCTTCCATAATCTGCGGGCGCGTCAATTCGGGCTCATCACCATTATCTCTAAACCATGCCATGTTAGACCGACCAACGACTTTAGTCGCCAAAATAACGTCTTGCCGCTTGCCAGTTTTTTCAAACCAGTTGCCAATCATGGTTTCTGTTCGCCCCTGCGTCTCAGCTTCCGGCGGAATAGGGTAAAGTTCGGCGGTATCAAAAAAGTTGACACCCTTCTCAAAAGCATAATCCATCTGCTCAAAGGCTTCTTCTTCGGTATTTTGACGCCCCCATGTCATTGTACCGAGACAGATGGCACTAACCTGCACATCCGTATCTCCTAATTGTCTTCTTTCCATGATACCCCTCTCTAGAAACCGAACTGTGCTGATAAGTTCAGTTGCAACGCAAATTCCAATCACATAACTTCGGGAGAGTATTGAAAAGGAGCCATAATGACAACTGTTTCAGAAGCGATATTATCCCGGCGTTCCATCAGATCTTTTCTTGATAAACCAGTTCCCCCCGATTTGATAAGCAAGATAATCACGCAGGCAGCTCGCGCACCATCCGGCGGTAATCTGCAACCTTGGTATGTCGATATTGTTACCGAGGACAGCCACAAGCGACTTCTGGATCTAATTCAAACGAAAATTGCTTCAAACCCGACCGGAGAGACAAAGCATTATGATTTCTATCCCAGTGACTTGCCGGATAAATATACCAACCGCAGACGCGCTACCGGCGCGGGCCTCTATGAAGCCATGGGCATAGCCTATGATGATAAAGAGGCACGGTGGGATGCCATGAAATTAAATTGGGCGTTTTTCGGCGCCCCTGTCGGTCTGTTTTTCTCAATTGATAAATTCATGGGCAAGAACCAGTGGTGTCACCTTGGCATGCTGATGCAAAATATTTCGCTTCTCGCCATTGAGAACGGCCTTGCCACTTGCATGCAAGAGGCTTGGGCTGTCTATAGCGATACGATGCATGAGTTTCTGAATCTGCCTGAAGAACGCATCTTTTATTGCGGCATGGCACTCGGATATGAAGATAAAAATGCGCCCGTTAATAAATTCATTACAAAAAGGGAAAATATAACTGAATTTGTTAGTTTTATTGATTGAAATAAAACAAATAAGGCGTATGTATCTTAGAAGTATTCTAGTTTCGCATGTGTATTGTAAACGAGGTAATAAGAGTATCATGAGAAAAGAAGTGATTTTTAATGAGTGGTTGCAAGAAGTTTCTAAATATCCCAATGTCAATTACTTCAGACATTCAGGCGCTACGATGAGCCTGATGGCAACCATTGCTTCCCTAAATGGGGATTTCAATTTCGGGGTTACTGATTACATAAAGATTGCCCAACAGCATCAAGTATCAAAAAACCATAGCGAAAGCTCCCTCCGTAATTTTTTGATGAAGGCGATTAAAGACGGTCACTTTGTAGCTCTTGATAATCCGCTTAAGAAAACCAGAAAAACCCTCGTTCTTTCCGACACGCTGAAGAAAGAATACCGTAATTGGTTGGGCTCACTGTCTAAAAAATTCGCTGCTTAACTTAATCATCAATCTATTGCGCGGATGATCATTACGCGGTTAACCCATTGCGGCATGATCATCCGCATCTATAAATGACTCAGGCTCGGGTCATAATGATTAGCTATGAGCGGCCTTCATAGCATCCTCGAAAGTCATTAAATCAAAATAGTCGCGCCAATGGGTAATAAGCCCCTTCTCAAAGGTCATAATCCCGCACACTGGCAGTTCGACCCATTTTTCATTAATCAAAAACTTATCTGTTCGCTCCGTAAAAACACTATTGGCGTCATCTTCAGCAATATAGTGGATATCCCAGACGATGCGCTGGCTCATCTCCAACACAGGCGCGATAAATTCTCTAATCTTATCGTGCCCCTCCATCACCGGCAGAGGTATATTATGGTAGACACAATTTTCTGACATCATGGCAAGAATCTTGTCCAGATTTTTATCTTCCCAAGCAGCAATAAATTCTCTGGTAAGTTGGATATTATATGTCATGACCCTACTCCCGAACCTAAAACAGTTCATTGTTAATGCTTTCAAGCACCCTTTTTTCTTAAAATACAATAAGAGTTTGACCTTACGCCCTGTGGGAGAAAAATCCAGAAACAAACAACGAGCAGTTGTGGGTATTTGTGGTGGGTATTTGTGGTGGGCGATACTGGGATTGAACCAGTGACCCCTACAATGTCAATGTAGTGCTCTCCCGCTGAGCTAATCGCCCCACTCACAAGAGACACGGTTATTACAAGAAAAAAAAATAAAATCAACTTGATTGACCTAACCCAATACCATTTAAATTAGGCATATCGTTTAGCTTATAGAAAGTGCGTTCGTCATGTCCCAGTCTTCATCACAAAGCACCATCATCAATGTGAGTACCATCGACTTAATTTCAGAAGCAGAAATCCAATACATGATATCCAAATTCAATAAATACAGTGAGGCTGATTTTAAAAAACACCTTGCTTCTAAAGGATGTTTGAGGTGGAAGTTGAGCCGTGTTTGGAACAAAGAGGGTGCTTTTCGCCTTATGTCCATATTCGAATATAAGGATGAAAAATCCTTCCACAAATGTCAGGATTTTTTTCAGCAGGTGGAAGATAGTTCCAACGAACAGCCGCTGAAAATAATATCTAACAGAGCCGTCATTGTCAGCGAATTTATAGCTTAAGCTTAAGCTTAAGCTTAAGCTTAAGCTTAAGCCTGACAAAAAAAATAGAGGGATACATGATCAAGAATTTTCAAAATAAATCTGTGCTAATTACAGGAGCGGCCACAGGCATAGGTCGTGCTCTTGCGCACGAATTAGCTCAACGTGGCGCCATCGTATATGTCACCGCCCTCACCAAAAAAGAGGCTCAGATTGTGGTCGATGAAATCACATCTGCGAATGGTAAAGCGATTGCCGCCAAGCTGGATGTCGGCAAATTCAAAGAAATTGAAAAAATTATTAATCTCGTCGTCAGCGAACAAGGGCAGCTTGATATTATGATTAATAATGCTGGCGTCGCTTATGTCGGTGAGAGCTATGACATGCAAATCGAGACGATTGAGCAACTGGCTCATATTAATTTCACAGCGGTGAATGCCGGTGCCATTTTGGCTTATACGCAAATGAAGAAGCAAGGTTTCGGGCATATTCTAAACACGGCATCAATGGGCGGATTTCTGCCGACCCCTGGCATGGCTGTTTATGCGGCGACCAAACATGGTGTGGTTGGGTTAACGACCTCACTGGCTGCAGAAGGTAAGGATTTTAATATTACTGTAAAAGCCTCCTGCCCCGGCTTTATAAAATCCGAGTTAATGAACAAATCCAGCGACGTCAGCAACAATATGAATGATTATCTAGACCTTTTGCCTGAAGCGGTTGACGCTAGCATTGCAGCTAAGACGATCATTGACGGGCTTGGCAAAAAACCAGTGTTAATTTTCACCCCCTATTATGCCAAGATTTCGTATTTCCTGAATAGGTTTATCCCGAACTTTATGGCAAAGGGCGGCGACGATATCTTGAAGAAATATCGCCAAGCAACAGGCGTCCAAAACTAACTTAAAAAAGAGATGAATTAATGCAAAATAATAACCAAAAACGCACCGCCATTATTGGCGCCGGCATGGCAGGTTTGCTTGCCGCGATTAATTTGAAAAAAGCGCATCGGGATTTTATGGTTTTTGAAAAAGCCGACAGCCTTGGTGGCACTTGGCGAGACAATCGCTATCCCGGTTTGACCTGCGATGTCCCTGCACACGCATATACTTATAGCTTCGCCCCTTATGCGGAATGGAGCGCCTATCACGCAACAGGGCCAGAAATTAAACGCTATTTTGAGAAAGTAGCCGAGGATTTCGAGATAACCCCGTCCATCCATTTCAACACCGAAATTACGGCATGTCATTTCAACGAAACTGATAATAGCTGGCTGTTGAAAGACTCGCACGGCGAAAGCCATGTTTTTGATATTGTCATTGTGGCGTCAGGCGTTTTGCACCACCCATCCTTGCCAGATATTAAAGGCCTGAACGACTTTCAGGGGTCGTGGTTTCACAGCGCGCAATGGGAAGATGGCCTTGAACTAGATGACAAAAATATTGGTGTTGTCGGGTGCGGTTCATCCGGCGTTCAAATCGTCACAGCCTTAACATCTGTTGCCAAACAACTCATACATTTTCAGCGCTCCCCGCAATGGATTATGCCTGTCGAGCAGTTCGATTATTCGGAAGAAGAAAAACAAGCATTCCGTGATAACCCGAAACTGATTGATGATATCCGCTATGACAAACAATATTGGGAAAATATCTATCGGTTTAATAAGGGCATTATTAATCCTGACAGTCCCGAAATGCAGATGGTGGAAGACATTTGCCGCGACTATCTCGAAAAAAGCATTCACGACCCGGAACTGAGAGAAAAACTGCGCCCCGATTACCGTGCCGCTTGCAAGCGGCTGGTTTATAACTGGCAATATTATGACTGCGTCCAAAAGCCGAATGTCACAATCGAAACCAGCGCGATTGACCACGTCACAAAAACCGGCGTCCAATTGAGTGATGGCACTTTTCATGAACTGGACATTCTGGTTTTGGCAACCGGCTTCCATGCCGACATGTTTATTAAACCAACATCCGTTATAGGCCGTGACGGCTTATCACTCGACACATTCTGGTCTCCGCGCCCTACCGCGCATTATGCCGTCACTCTACCTGGCTTCCCCAATATGTTTATGTTGAATGGCCCGACGGGCCCTGTCGGCAATTTCTCCTTGATTGATATTGCCGAACGCCAATGGGGCTATATCGACCAGCTTCTCAACATCATACATGCGGGCGATGCAGAGACAATCGAACCTAAAGTCTCAGCCTTTGAAGATTACGAAAAGAGACGCATTGAAGCAGCTCAAAAAACAATTTTTGGATCAGGGTGTTCCAGTTGGTATCTCGATAAAACGGGTGTGCCAATGACATGGCCTTGGGGTTATCAGGATTTTGTTGATGCAATGCACCAACCTAATATGTCTGAATATGACATCCAAGCTTCTTGATAAGGACACAAATTCTCTCAGCCTGTCTTTCATGTTGTCGCGCCATGCAGTATAAGGGCTGTATAGGAATATGAGATGATGTCCACAGACAATACGGCCCAAGAGCCGGAGAAAAACTCAGAGCCAGCGCCTTTCAAATTAACCACCCCAAAGGCGCCGGAGAAAAACTCAGAGTCAGCGCATCCTATGTGGCTCATCACCTCGCCGCATAGTGGGCATTACTATCCGCGCGATTTTATTCTGAAATCCAAACTGGACAGTCAGCAACTTCGCCTATCTGAGGATATGCATGTCGACGCCTTGCTTTCTGATACGCCGAATGCTGGAGCAAGCCTGCTGACCGCCACCTACCCGCGCGCTTATGTTGACCTCAATAGAGAGCCTTATGAACTGGATGCGTCCATGTTCAGTGACCCGCTCCCTGAATATGTAAACACCGCATCCACCCGGGTTCTGGGGGGGCTTGGCACGATTGCAAAAATTGTCAGCGAACGGCTTGAGATTTATGACCGACCGCTTGCGTTCGCAGAAGCCGAAGCGCGTCTGGCTCAAATCTATTTCCCTTTCCACGCTTGCCTTAAACAGCAATTGGAAACCGCACAGCATTATTGGGGCGAAGCCTATTTGCTTGATGTTCACTCCATGCCCTCCAATGCCGTTCGAAAATATAAGGGCGGGAAATCCGGCAGTGTCGACTTCGTTCTAGGCAATCGCCATGGCAGAACTTGTGACCCCGCATATTTTGATGCGGTCTATAATTTCCTGACCGACAAAGGCTATTACGTTGAAAAAAACAAACCCTATGCGGGCGGCTATATTACGGAGCATTACGGCAAACCATCAGATGGGTTTCACACGCTTCAGTTGGAAATGAACCGAAAACTCTACATGAATGAGTCCACTTATGACTTACTGAGCCATAGTGATAAATTGAAAAATCTATTTTCCGATCTTGTGTCTATTCTAAACAACATGACCAATGAAAAACGCCAAAAGGCGGCTGAATGATGCCACAAATAGATAAAGAGATGAGCAAAGACGCCTTATTCACCTTTGCCAATGAACTGGCAGATGCCGCTGCGCAAATTACCCTTCCCCTGTTTCGTCAACCGCTTGATGTGTCCTCCAAATTGGAAGACGGCTTTGACCCCGTCACCAAAGCCGATAAAGACACCGAACAAAAACTTCGAGATATAATTGAAGCGCGTTTCCCCGCGCATGCGATATTGGGCGAGGAGTTTGGCTTTAAGTCCGGCACGGCATATCAATGGACGTTAGACCCTATTGACGGCACACGCGCTTATATTTCTGGCATGCCAAGCTGGGGAACATTGGTTGCGCTTTCAAAAATAACCGAAGATGGAAGCCTGACCCCACTTATGGGTCTCGCTGACCAACCCTATATTAAAGAGCGTTATCTTGGCTGGATATCTGAAGATGTCACCGAAGCCAGCTTGTTTTCGCATGGAGCTGACAAGAAAAACATGTCCACACGGCAATGCGCCGCCATCGGAGATGCTGTATTGGCAACAACAGACTCCAATCTTTTTGTGAATACGCCGACCGAAAACCTATGGTTAAAGATCAGCACGCAAACACGCCTGAACAGATATGGTGGTGATTGGTATAACTACATGCTTCTCGCTGACGGGCATGTCGATATTGTCCTCGAACAAGGCCTTCAAGCTTACGATATTCAAGCCCTCATTCCTATTATCTCAGCCGCAGGCGGTAAGGTTACGGATTGGCAAGGTAATGACCCTATGCTGGGTGGGCAGGTTCTCGCCTGCGGGGACGCTTCTCTTCACGCACAAATCATTGAGCTTCTAAACGCCTGATATTTTCATAAAGTGATTATCAATATCTTTGAGGAACGCCTGACGAGACGTGTCAGTCTCCATAAAAAGCTCGTGTCTTGTCTCTGGATATAATTTGCCATCTATGTCATCCGACAGTGCCATTGCTTTAAATATCGCCTCATTAGCAACAAGCCTTTCATCTTCAGCGATACCTATAAAAACCGGAATATCTAAACGCGACAAGAAATTTTTAGTGAGTGTATTCTGCATGGCATTCACCGCCCCCACCGACCAGCTATGGCTCTTATAGGCAATATTAACATGTGGGTGACGGTCAACAATTCTTTCATTTCTCTCAAACCGGCTATCATCCATCGTCACACGGTTATAACTCGACCGCCCTGTTGCCCGGTCAGTCGCGGCAGATTTGAGCTTCAGATGACCCAAGCCAAGCAACTCATAAATACGCGTCACGCCCTTCAGCAATAAGAGCTGAAAAGGATGTTCTTTCAGGCCAATCATAGGCGCCGAAAGCGCAAGGGCATGAAACAATCCCTGATGCAGCACACAAGCGCGCAAATTAATCTGCCCACCCATACTATGCGAGACACCAAAATAAGGCGGCGGAAAAAGCGGCATAATAAAATCACGCATCACGCTATTCAGGTCAGAGATATTTTTGTCAAAATCTGTAAAATGCAGCACATCCCGCCGGATATCAGAGCGACCGCCAGAACAGCCATGACTTCGCCATTCAACCATCGCGACCCGGTATCCCATGTTCAAAAAATCCGAAATGGTCTCAGCGTATTTTTCCATATATTCGGCATAGCCGTGGCTCAGAACAATCGTGCCTTTGGTTTTTTCAGGTGATACCAAACTTTCAAAGAGACCAACGCGAAGAGACACATCCGCCTCAACAGGGATGAGATAACAAATGCCTGACGGCATAGGGACATCCTGCCCCTCTAGAAACACGCTTCTCGGAAACTGACTCTCTGAAACTTTTTTAGTCATGCAGATGCATTACTCATTACAATCAATTTGGATACAACTTTTCATTTTGCCCGAACCCGACTATTCATGTATTTAACTATTTAGGGGAAAACAATGTCAGAAAATAGACACGCACCTATCAAAGAAAATCTAGCCTGGTCATCACATATCGGTTTTTTACTGGCCTGCGTCGGCGCCGCAATCGGCCTCGGTAATATATGGAAGTTTCCTTATATGGCCGGCACTCAAGGTGGTGGCGCTTTTGTGCTCGTTTATCTGGTTACTATTTTCCTTATTGCAATTCCTGTTGCCGCCGCTGAGTTGATTACAGGTCGGATGGCACGGCGCAATGCGGTCGATTCCGTTATCCATCTTGCCCAAGATACAAAAACCCCATCCCTATTTGGCCTTGTTGGACTTGTTGCCGTGCTGGCAAGTTTTATGTTGCTCACTTTTTATCCGGTCATTTCCGGTTGGGTGATGGCTTATCTTGGCAAATCACTCATGGGCGGTTTTTCAGGTTTTGATGCGGCACAAGTCTCGGCGGAATTTAATAACCTCCTCGCCAACCCGGCAGAGATGATTTTTTGGCAGGTTTTATTCCTAGCACTGACAGGTTTTGTGGTCTCGCGGGATATTCGTTCCGGCCTCGAAAAAGCCAACCTCTTTTTAATGCCCGTTCTGTTTCTCATGCTTGTTATGGTTGTCATTTATGGTGCCATTCAAGGAGATATCGGTGCGGCGGTTAGCTTCCTCTTTACCCCTGATTTTTCCAGCATCACACCCGAAGTCATTCTCTCAGCCGTCGGACACGGGTTTTTCTCAGTAGGTGTCGGCGCGGCCATGCTTATCACTTATGGGGCTTATCTAAACCACAATGTCAGTATTGGCGAAGCCGCCATCACGATTGGCATTGCTGATACAGTTATCGCCTTACTTGCTGGTATTGGTATTTTCGCCATCGTCTTTGGGCAGGGGCTAGAGCCTGCACAAGGCCCAGGGCTTATTTTCGTCACCCTTCCCCTCGCCTTTTCAGATATGGCGGGCGGCAGTTTCTTTGCGGCGCTATTTTTCCTACTTGTGGTTTTTGCCGCGCTCACTTCAAACCTTGCACTCACAGAAGTGATTGTGCGCTTTGTCAGTGACCGGCTGGGGACATCGCGCGCGAAAACAACCTTTGGGGTTTTGCTCATTTCTTTTCTTATTGGCCTGACAACTATATTTTCGTTCAATATTTTAAGCGACTTCCGACTGTCAGACACAGGTGTCTTTGCCGACAAAACATTATTTGATGCAAAGGATTATGTGACATCCAATATTCTCATGCCACTTGGTGGCTTGCTGATTGTAGCCTTTGCGGGGTGGATTGTACCGGCCAAAACCTCACTGGCGCATTTCGGTGGCGCGGCTTGGATGCACACTATTTGGCTGTGGCTGTCCCGCCTTATCGCGCCCATTGGCGTTATTTGGGTCTTTATCAGTAATTTATAAAACGCCCTGAACGATATTTATATAATCAACTATCACTTACTGTTACGAGTATATTGGTGACAGTGTTATCGGGTCGTAGGGAGTTAAGTCCGTAAAATGAAAAAAATAAGTTTTCAGGCGCGAATATTGAAACGGATTTTCAGGCATTTCATTAAACCCACACTTGAAAATGCCGGCGGCATTGAAGACCTTAAAACCGCGTCTCGGGGGGAGGGTCCGATAAGCCGCGTATTGGCTCGCTTTATCCCACCCGCCGATGAAAAAATCATGATTGGCGATATGTATGCAGAATGGTTGGGAGACGTCGACGCAAAAGCCGCACTGCTCTATTTGCATGGCGGCGCATTTTTGGTCGGAAGCCCCAAATCGCATCGTGGATTGGTGAAAAATATCGTTAAATCCGGTTCATTTCGAGCGCTATCCATTGACTATCGCTTGGCGCCTAAACACCCCTTTCCTGCCGCATTAGAAGACGCCGAACGCGCCTATGACTGGCTATTGGAAAATGGGTATAAGCCTGAGAATATTGCGATAGCAGGCGACAGTGCCGGCGGATGTCTCACACTTGCCCTCTTATTAAAACTCAGAGACACCGGCAAGCCATTGCCCGCCTGCGGCGTCACCATGTCACCATGGACTGATTTAACCGGAAGCGGTACTTCCATTAGGCTTAGAAATGATATTGATGACATGCTGGACGGCACCAAACTCACCGAAACTGCCGCTCTTTATTATGGCGATACGCCGGCAACCCATCCGCTCGTCTCCCCGCTTTTTGCTAAGCTGGAGAATTTACCCCCTTTGCTTATTCAAGTCGGTACAGCCGAAATATTGTGGGATGATGCCTGCTCTTTTGCTGAGAAAGCCAAACTGGCAGGCAATGACTGCACCTTTGAGATTTATGAAAATATGCCGCATGTTTTTCAACTCGGCGCAGATTTCGTCCCCGAAGCCAAAGCCGCGGTAAAAAAAATCGCAGACTATATTAACAATAAAATCAGCTAGAATTTCTCAAGCTGAGCCTGACCCATTTCTGGCCCTAGAGATTGGGCTGAACGGCACGCTTGCTCTAGATAGGCAAAAGGCTCTGGCTCTTTTGCGCGGACGTCAAGAAAATCTTGAAAATTCATCAAGGTTTTTTGTGGCCCGAAATGGGTCAGGCAATGCCCGTATAAAACCCGAATATCATGAGACATAACAGACGAGAGTGACTCAAATCTATCATCTTCCCCGCTCACAGATCCACCATGAGACCCGCCCAATGAAATGAGACAAACAGCATCCATAGGAAGTTTTTTTAACATGTGACTAGGGTTTATTTTTGCCGCACGACAAGCCAGCATCAGGGCACTTAATTGCAAACAAAATCTTGTACCATTATTCAGAAAACATTTCGCTTGATTGTCAAAAAAGGTTTCCAAACTTTCACCATCAGCTTCTGACATGTTGAGAGGCACGGTCTTAGCGGCCAAACTCTCCAAAAGCTCATCAGGCAAAGTGGTCGGGCTCAAAATATCCGAATACTCGTCGCCAGCATAAAGAGACGTATTGCTAGAATTATTGATAATCGTTAGCGGTGGAGCTGGGACGCGGCTTAAAATATCTCTCAATAACGGTAGCTGTTCGGTTGTTAGATTTTGGACACCGATAATGTAAGAGGTATTTAATACCGATAATTTATCTAATTCACTGACGATTAGGTCAGAAATATCATTGAATTTATCAAATTCGGGAAGATCGATTGCCAGCATCCTGCCCTGAGCGCTATCCCACTCAAGCATCTGTAAATATTGATCAATCGATGAAAAAGGAAGGCGGATTCCAATTTCCGATTGCGAAGAATCTGGTTTCATCTGTATCATAGTTTTGAAACTTTCTAAGAAACTATATAATCCAAACGCCTTCATTCTTTCATCACGTTTTCGTGACGCGTGTTCACAAAAACGTTACCTCATGCGACCAATGGGCGCGACACTCCTTAAAATTATGCTCAAAACTGTAATAGACTGAATTTATTAAGAATAATTTAGGTCAACAAAGCTGACATATTTACTTGTCAGTTTTCGCCACAAGTGGCATATTTACATTATCAATGATGAACCTATTTATAATCTAGCTCGTAAGACACATACGAGTCATAGATTGTTGGGCATTTTCTGGACTATATGTCCCTAAGGCATGCTTGTTTGATTAATCATCATGCAACAACGGGACACAGTCTAGCCAGCGTGTTTGAATTCCTCAATCACGCCAAAGCATAAAAGCGAAACGAAAGTTGAATTAATGGGTAGCAAGCAAAACAGTTATCTTTCACATGAGAAGACAACGCTGAAAAACGAAAAGACTTCGGGCATGCCCGAGCCTATCGGCCTTTACAATCCGCGTCATGAACATGATGCGTGTGGTATCGGTTTCGTTGCTGATATTAAAAACCGTAAATCGCACGACATTATCGCTGATGGACTGAAAATTCTGGATAATCTGGAGCATCGCGGCGCGGTTGGCGCCGACCCCAAAGCCGGGGATGGTGTTGGCATTCTTATTCAAACGCCGGATGCGTTTTTCCGAAAAGTCTGTGGCGAAGCCGGGTTTGATTTACCCGAAGAAGGTAGCTATGCCGTTGGTTTCTTCTTCCTGCCGCCAAATGCTGAAAACCGTAATCAAGTCGAAAAAATCGCCGAAAAAATAACGGCTGAAGAAGGTCACACCGTTTTGGGGTGGCGCGATGTGCCGGTTGATAATAGCGATTTGGGTGAGTCTATCTTCCCGTCTGAACCCCATTCCCGTCAGCTGTTGATTGGCAACGCGCAGGATACAAATGACAGAGATAAGTTTGACAGAGATTTGTTTGTTATTCGCCGTCGGATAGAGATTGAGGTCAAGAAACTCGAAAATCCTGACATTGATGGGTTTTTCTATATTCCATCCTTAAACTCGCGAACTTTGCTCTATAAGGGCTTGCTCCTTTCCAGCCAACTTGGCCCTTATTATCTTGACCTTCAGGATAAAGACATGGTGTCTGCCATGGCACTGGTTCACCAACGCTTTTCAACCAACACCTTCCCGACATGGAGCCTCGCCCAGCCTTTCAGAATGATTTGCCATAATGGTGAAATCAATACTGTGCGTGGCAATGTCAACTGGATGGCGGCCCGTCACGAGGCGCTTAAATCCGAACTTTTTGGTGATGACCTCGAAAAACTTTGGCCTTTAATCGAAGAAGGCCAGTCCGACTCCGCCTCTTTTGATAATGCTTTGGAACTTATGGTTCAGAGCGGCTATTCTTTGCCTCATGCTATGATGATGCTCATCCCTGAAGCATGGTCAGGCAATCCACTTATGGATTCTAAAAGACGCGCCTTTTACGAATATAATGCGGCGTTAATGGAACCATGGGATGGCCCAGCGGCGGTTGCCTTTTCCAATGGCCGTCAGATTGGTGCAACGCTTGACCGCAATGGTCTGCGCCCTGCCCGTTATTATGTCACCTCTGATGACCGTGTCATGATGGCATCCGAGATGGGCGTGCTACCGGCACCGGAAGATAAAATCATCGAGAAATGGCGCCTTCAGCCCGGGAAAATGCTTCTCATTGACCTCGAACAGGGGCGCATCATTGAAGATAATGAAATCAAAGAGGAATTAGCCTCTGCCCAACCCTATCAGGACTGGCTTAATCAAGCGCAAATCAAATTATCTGAGCTGCCTGAAAGCACTGCACCCGCTCATGTTAGCCTGCACGCCTCAGTTCTCGATTTACAACAAGCCTTTGGTTACACGCAGGAAGACTTAAAATTCTTACTCTCACCAATGCTAGAGAGAAGCGAAGAAGCGATTGGCTCCATGGGAACCGATACGCCGATTTCTGCGCTATCTGACAAATCAAAGCTGCTCTACACCTATTTTAAGCAGCTCTTCGCACAAGTGACAAACCCGCCAATCGACCCAATCAGAGAAGAATTGGTCATGTCTCTTGTCTCCTTCATTGGCCCGCGCCCAAATCTGCTGGAACTTGAAGATACAGCAGGGCAAAAACGTCTTGAAGTTGACCAGCCGGTACTCACCAATGCTGATTTAGAAAAAATCAGAACCATTAGTGACATTGAAGATAATAACTTCCACGCCAAAACCCTTGATATTTGCTGGCCTGCCGATCAGGGAGCTGATGGAATGGCTCAAAGACTGGCGGCTCTTTGCGAAGAAGCAGAAATTGCGATTACGCAAAATCATGAAAATATTATTATCTTGTCTGACCGGAATCTTTCTGCCGACAAGGTCGCTATTCCGGCATTGCTGGCAACCTCAGCCGTGCATCACCACCTCATTCGTAAGGGTCTGCGCACATCGACCGGTCTTGTGGTCGAAACAGGTGAAGCACGCGAAGTCCATCATATTTGCTGTCTCGCCGGTTATGGTGCCGAGGCTATCAACCCTTATCTTGCATTTGAAACACTTGAACAAATGTGTGCCGATAATGAGGAAATACCAGATCTCACATCCGACGAGATTGCCCAGCGTTATATTAAGGCCATGAGCAAAGGCATTCGTAAAGTAATGTCTAAAATGGGTATCTCAACCTACCAATCCTATTGCGGCGCTCAGATTTTTGATGCCATTGGTCTGTCAGGGTCTTTCATTGATGCATATTTCCGTGGCACGGCGACAACGATTGAAGGCATTGGCCTTGACGAGGTTGCGCTTGAGACCGTCCAACGCCATGCTGATGCGTTTGGCGATAAAGCTATTTTACGCAGCAGTCTTGAAGTCGGCGGCGAATATGCTGTACGGACCCGCGGTGAAGATCATATGTGGAATGCTGATACTGTCAGCACATTGCAACATGCTGTGCGCGGTGACGATGCGGCAACTTATAAAGAATATGCCGCAAAGGTGAATGTGCAGAACGAGAAGCTCTTAACCTTGCGCGGTCTGTTCAAGCTAAAAACGGCTTCAGAGTCAGGTCGTCAGGAAATTTCTATTGATGAGGTCGAACCGGCCTCTGAAATCGTGAAGCGTTTCGCGACAGGCGCGATGTCCTTCGGCTCTATCAGCCCGGAAGCGCACCAGACGCTCGCTCTCGCCATGAACCGGATTGGTGGCAAATCCAATACAGGTGAAGGCGGCGAAGAGTCCCAGCGCTTTACGCCACTGGAAAATGGCGACAGCATGCGCTCCGCAATCAAGCAAGTTGCCTCCGGGCGCTTTGGTGTGACAACTGAATATCTGGTGAATTCAGATATGATTCAAATCAAGATGGCGCAGGGTGCAAAGCCCGGCGAAGGTGGTCAGTTGCCCGGTCATAAAGTTGACCGCCGTATTGCCGCCGTGCGTCATTCAACCCCTGGTGTCGGCCTTATCTCGCCGCCACCGCATCATGATATTTATTCCATTGAAGACCTTGCACAACTTATCTTCGACCTTAAAAACGCCAATAGCGCGGCAGACATTTCCGTAAAACTTGTCTCCGAGGTTGGTGTCGGCACAGTCGCGGCGGGGGTATCAAAAGCCCGCGCTGACCATGTGACCATTTCAGGCTTTGAAGGCGGCACAGGCGCAAGCCCGCTAACCTCTATCAAGCATGCGGGTAGCCCGTGGGAAATCGGTCTTGCCGAGACACATCAGACACTTGTGCTTAACCGCCTACGGACGCGCATTGCCGTTCAAGTCGATGGCGGCCTCCGCACAGGTCGTGATGTTGTAATTGGCGCTTTACTTGGTGCTGACGAGTTTGGCTTTGCCACCGCACCACTCATTGCATCTGGTTGTATCATGATGCGTAAGTGTCATCTCAATACCTGCCCAGTGGGTATCGCAACACAGGATGAAACACTGAGAAAACGTTTCACAGGCACGCCGGAACATGTGATTAATTACTTCTTCTTCGTTGCCGAGGAAGTGCGTGAAATTATGGCTGAGATGGGCGTGCGCACGCTGAATGAGCTGATTGGTCAAACTGATATGCTCGATACGGATGAAGCTATCGCCCATTGGAAAGCTAAAGGGCTAGATTTCAGCAAGCTGTTCGCCAAAATCGACAGTCAAGGTCAACCCGTTCACCGCTGTGAAAAGCAAGAGCATCCAATCGTCGATATTCTGGATCGCAAGCTGATAGCCGAAGCACAAGATGCGCTGGAAAACAAAAAGCCTGTCAGCATCGAAACACCGATAACCAATATAGACAGAACAGCAGGTGCTATGTTGTCTGGAGAGGTCGCCAAGAAATACGGTCATGAAGGCCTCGCTGAGGATACAATTTCAGTCCGCCTCAAGGGAACAGCCGGACAAAGCTTCGGCGCGTTTCTTGCGCGTGGTGTGTCTTTCGAACTGGTTGGCGAAGCAAATGACTATGTCGGTAAAGGCTTATCAGGTGGTCGGATTGCGATTTACCCACCTGAGGAAAGCGGCATTGTGCCGGAGAAAAGCATTATTGTCGGTAACACCGTGCTTTATGGCGCGATTACGGGCGAATGCTATTTCCGCGGCGTCGCTGGCGAACGTTTTGCGGTTAGAAACTCAGGCGCATTTGCGGTTGTTGAAGGATCGGGCGACCATTGCTGTGAATATATGACTGGTGGCTGTGTCGTTGTTCTGGGAGAAACCGGGCGTAACTTCGCGGCTGGTATGTCCGGCGGCATTGCTTATGTTCTCAACGAAAATGATGATTTTGAAGCCAAGTGCAACATGTCAATGGTTGAACTTGAAGGCATCGATACACATATGACCAATGAGTTGACAGATTTGCGTGATAATATGTCAGGCAATGATGCTGAGAGGCTTTTCAAACTGCTTGAAAATCATGCGCGTTACACCAATTCTGCTAAAGCAAAAACAATTTTGGCGGATTGGGATAACTGGTTGCCGAAATTTGTTAAAATCATGCCGTCAGAATATCGTCGTGCCTTGAAGGAACTTGAAGTTGAATCAACGGACAAAGAGTCCGCACTGCCGGGGGAGTAAGATATGGGTAAGCCAACGGGTTTTCTCGAATATAACAGACATGATAGAAGCTATTTAGACCCAGAAGAACGGGTTCAGCATTTCCGTGAATTTGTTGTGCCAATGGAGGCCGAAGAGCTGAAAAAGCAGGCTTCACGTTGCATGGATTGCGGTGTTCCCTATTGTCATAATGGATGTCCGGTGAATAACCAGATTCCTGACTGGAATGATTTAACTTATAATGACAAATGGGAAGAAGCCCTTCAAAATTTGCATTCGACCAATAACTTCCCTGAATTTACAGGTCGTATTTGCCCAGCGCCTTGTGAAGCAAGCTGCACGCTCAATCTGATTGATGAGCCGGTAACGATTAAATCTATCGAATGCGCCATCATCGACAAAGGCTGGGAAGAAAACTGGATTAAACCCCATGTGCCTGAAGCCAAGACCGGAAAATCTATTGCCGTCATTGGTTCCGGCCCTGCGGGTCTTGCCGCGTCGCAACAATTGGCGCGCGCTGGTCATGATGTTCACCTTTATGAAAAAAATGCCAAGGCTGGCGGCCTTCTGCGCTATGGGATTCCTGATTTTAAAATGGAAAAACATCTCATTGACCGCCGCGTTGAGCAATTAGAGGCTGAAGGCGTCACCTTCCATATGAACACGCATGTCGGTGTTGATATTACGGGCGATGAGCTTCAAGCCAAGCATGATGCGGTTGTCTTGGCGGGCGGCTCCGAGTTTCCGCGTGACCTCCCTGTTCCGGGGCGTGAGTTGGACGGTGTTCACTTTGCGATGGATTTCCTGCCCCAACAAAATCGCCGAGTCGGGCAAGAGCCGATTGGTGACATTGAACCGATTACGGCAACCGATAAGCATGTTGTTGTGATTGGTGGCGGCGATACGGGTTCTGACTGTATCGGCACCAGCTTTAGACAGGGTGCACTCTCCGTCACACAACTCGAAATTATGCCCATGCCACCTGAAAAAGAAGACAAAGGCATGACATGGCCTAACTGGCCACTCAAATTGAGAACCTCTAGCTCTCAAGAAGAAGGGGCTAAAAGGGACTTTTCAGTCACGACCAATGAACTGGTCGGTACTGATGGAAAGGTTTCAGCGCTGAAATGTGCGCGTGTTGACGGCAACTTCCAGCCAGAAGCTGATAGCGAATTTGAAATCAAAGCAGATTTGGTCTTGCTTGCTATGGGCTTCGTACACCCCATTCATAAAGGCTTGATAGAACAACTCGGCGTTGACCTTGATGCGAGAGGTAATATCTCCGCAGATACGGAAAGCTATTCCAGCTCTCAAAATAAAGTTTTTGCCTGTGGTGATATGCGCCGCGGGCAATCACTTGTGGTCTGGGCTATCCGTGAAGGCCGTCAATGTGCCAGAGAGGTCGATATGTTCCTCATGGGCGAGACAGCTCTTCCGAGATAAATCTAGCCTTTCGTCAACATCTCCAGCAATGCCGGCGTTGCATAGCCGTCGGGCTGTAGTTTATACCGCCGTTGATAGCTGCGTATTGCATCGCGTGTCTTCTTACCCATCATGCCATCCGGCTTGCCAGTTGGATATCCGGCGGCAGTAAGTAGCTTTTGCAACTCTTTTAACTCAGCCGGATGCAAGGGTCGTTCAGATTTCAGCCATTCTGTCTGCACCCCTTCCTCCCCAGCGAGTCGGTCAGACAAAATACCAATCGCCAGCGCATAAAAAGGCGCGGTGTTATAGCGCAATATTGCTCGGAAATTATCAGTTACCAGAAATGCCGGGCCGGAATACCCAGCTGGTAGATAAAGCGCCGCTTTTTCAGAGTTTTGTGGGACGTCTCTTTTGACACCGCGCACCCCGATCTTGTGCCACTGGCTTAGTTTCTTTTGATGAGCTAAATCCGCCTGACCAAAATCAAACCCCGCCGGCAAGGTAACCTCATAGCCCCATCTCACCTCATCACGCCAGCCTGAGACTTTCAAATAATTGGCGGCTGACCCCAATGCATCCTCACGGCTATTCCAGATATCGCGCTTACCGTCACCAGTCGCATCGACCGCATAATCCAAATAGGTGGTTGGGATAAATTGCGTCTGCCCCATTGCCCCGGCCCAAGATCCAAACATCTTATCGGCAGGAATATCGCCAGCCTCAATAATTTTCAGTGCTGCGATGAGTTGCTGACGTCCAAATGCCTTACGCCGTCCGCCATCATATCCCAGTGTTGCAAGCGCCCTTAAAACATGCTTCTTGCCCATATAACCGCCATAATTTGTTTCCATGCCCCAAATTGCGGTCAGCAAATATCTGTTTACGCCGTAAGCTTTTTCCAGCCTGTCAAAAATAGCCTTATTGGGCGCGAGTAAATCCTTACCCTTATTAAGTCGTATATCCGACACCATAGTGTCGAGATAATCCCATATTGGTTTGACATATTCCGGCTGGCGGGCGGCAAGGGCGAGAATACTTAAATCTATTTCCAAGCCGGACAGGTTTTGAAGTGTCGCCTCAGAAAGCCCTTCCGCTCGGGCTGACGCCTCCACTTCTGAAAGCCATTGATTAAAACCTGAACGAGGTTCAGCCTTAATATCAGGAGATAAATTGATAAGTGTGAAACCAATAATAAGACAGCTGGTGAAATTGATGAGGCGCATGGACATTTTTGTTAGAATCCCTTCTTTTAAGATATGCTAAATGAGTCCTTATGCAGATAAAACTATTTATCGAGGTTTAGGTTAATGAGTCAAAAAATAAGTAAAGTAGTCTTTCCTGTGGCAGGCATGGGAACGCGGTTTTTACCCGCAACTAAAGCCGTTCCTAAAGAAATGCTACCGGTTTTTAGCAAACCACTTATTCAATGGAGTGTGGAAGAGGCAAGCGCCGCCGGAATTACGGAATTTATATTTGTGACTTCACCCGATAAACCCTCCATTACCAGTCATTTTCAGTCCTCGCCTGCCTATGAAGCCATGCTAAAAGAGCGCAATAAGACCGAAGAGCTTGAATTATTAAAGGCTGGACTACCTGAAAATGCCAAAATCACTGAAGTTTCTCAAGATAAACCCCTCGGGCTCGGCCACGCTATATGGTGCGCCAAGGAAGCCGTTGGTAATGAACCTTTCGCCGTTATTCTTCCAGATGACATGGTGCAACACACAACTGGCTGTTTAAAACAAATGGTTGAGGCCTATAATAAGACAGGCGGTAATCTTGTTGCTGTTGAAAATGTCCCAAAGGATCAGACGTATCGCTATGGGATTTTAGATCCCGAAGCGGATGATGGTCAGCTTGTTAAAATTCGTGGCATGGTTGAGAAACCTGCGCCAGAAGATGCGCCATCAGATTTGGCAATCATTGGGCGTTATATTCTCGACCCGATGATTATGAAAACACTGGAAGAAGGTAAAAAAGGGGCTGGCGGTGAAATTCAAATTACTGATGCGATGGCGGATCTCATCGGCACATGCCCGTTACATGGCCTTCGATTTCAAGGCACACGTTATGATTGTGGCAATAAAACAGGCTTCCTTGCCGCTAATCTGGCCTATGCAGCATTGGACCCAGAGCTGGTTGACGGATTGCGTGAGCAAATCAGGACAATATTTAAATGACCGATGCAGATAACAGCAAAATAACACCGATTGCACCGCTTGACTCAGCCTCCCGAACGCTGGATGCCGAAATTGCGGGGCTGGAAAAGCTTAAAGCGAGCCTCTCGGAGGATTTTGTTGCTTCTGTTGAGATGCTGGCAGGCGTGCGTGGTCGCATCATCATTTCTGGTATGGGGAAAAGCGGGCATATCGGGCGTAAAATTGCTGCCACACTTGCCTCCACGGGTACGCCAGCACAATTTGTGCATCCTGGCGAGGCCAGTCACGGCGATTTGGGGATGATTACAGCGCAAGACATTGTGCTGGGACTATCATGGTCCGGCGAAACACCCGAATTGGGAAATCTGCTTGCCTATGTTAAGCGCTTCAAAATTCCGCTTATTGGCATCACATCTAATCCAAATAGCGCGCTGGGCGAGGCGGCGACGGTCTGCCTCACCCTGCCCAAAGCTGAAGAAGCCTGTCCCTATGGCCTTGCGCCCACAACATCCACCACAATGCAACTCGCCATGGGAGATGCCTTGGCGGTCGCGCTTCTCCAGCGGCGCGGCTTCACCAATATGGATTTCAAGAGCTTCCATCCCGGCGGCAAGCTTGGCGCCGGATTGATGATTCTGAACGATATTATGCATAAGGCGGACATGCTGCCCCTCTGTGAGGG
Source organism: alpha proteobacterium IMCC14465 (assembly GCA_000293845.2). Lineage (GTDB taxonomy): Bacteria > Pseudomonadota > Alphaproteobacteria > RS24 > RS24 > Micropelagius. The sequence goes on from ALYF01000002.1 coordinate 467,736, forward strand.
TTCTATGCTGATGTCAGAAGCCCTTATGATAATGACGGGAAAAGGCTTTGGATGTTTGGGGGTTATCAACATGCAAGGCGATCTGACCGGCATCATCACTGATGGTGATTTGCGCCGTCATATGGGAACAGACTTACTGGATAAAACCGCAGAAGATATCATGACAAAAAGTCCGAAAACAGTTTCAGATAATATGCTTGCAGCCGAAGCACTTGCTGTCATGAATGACAATAAAATTCAAAGTCTTTTCATTTGTGAAGGGTCAAAACCTATCGGCCTTATCCATTTGCACGATTTGCTCCGCGCCGGGGTTGGCTAGGCTTTATAGTGCCCCCTTAAGAAGTCACTGAACAGCTCACACCCGTACCACCCAGTCCACAATATCCGTTGGGGTTCTTCCCCAAATATTGCTGATGATACGCTTCCGCATAATAAAAATGAGGCGCATCTATAATTTCAGTCGTGATGGGCCCATAACCGGCTTGTTGAAGTTTTGCCCCAAACTGACTTTTTGTCTCCAGAGCCAATTTATTTTGCGTCTCCGAAAATGTATAGATGCCGGAGCGGTATTGCGTACCGAAATCATTACCTTGCGCCATGCCCTGTGTCGGGTCGTGGTTTTCCCAGAAAATTTGCAATAATTTTTCATAGCTGACAGTGGCAGGGTCAAAAATAACGCGAACAACTTCATTATGTCCCGTCATGCCGGAGCAAACTTCTTCATATGTCGGATTAGGTGTGAGACCGGCCGCATAACCAACCTGTGTCGAAAACACATCCGCATTTTCCCAAAACTTTCTCTCTGCCCCCCAAAAGCACCCCATACCAAACATTGCGAAATTAGCATTCTCCGGCCAAGGTTCTGTCAAAGGCGTATCAAGAACGAAGTGTTTACCCGATAAAGTTAACGCCGCATCACGTCCGGCGAGAGCCTCATCAGCACTTGGCAATTCCGCTTTTTTTCGCATCAAATTAAACACCATCATTTACCTCACACTGTTTGGGACATAACCTAAACCTAACTTAGGATATAGTTTCAGCAAGGCGAATATCCGACTGAATTGTTTCAATCGGGCCATCTCGTTGCCCTTCAAGCAATTGTCGAAGCCAAGGGTTCTTATCGTCCCGCGCTGCTTGAGATGTCCCATGCCACCGCATACATCCTTCATGCAAAACTGCAATTTCATCATAGGCTTCGTGAATATTAACCATATTACCGGTCACAGAAATCACCGTTGCCCCGCGTTTCTCGACAAGACCTTTAATCATGCGGTCAATCTTCGCCGCCAAAATCGGGTCTAAACCGGCTGTGGGATTATCCAGCAATAAAATATCTGGATCCGTCGCAATTGCTCTGGCAAGTCCAACTCGTTTTTGCATGCCACCAGATAAATCCGCCGGCGTCAAAATAGCATTTTCTTCAGGCAAGCCAACTTTGGGCAATAATGCCTCAGCCTGTGCGCGTGCCGCCCGCCGTCCCATACCATCCGCCATCAATCGAAAGGCGATATTTTCCCAGACGGTTAGGCTATCAAACAACGCATTTTGTTGAAACAACATACCAATGCGGTGATTCAGCTCTTTGGGTCTTTGCGCCGCCGCACCAACATCGACACCATCTATTTTAATGACACCATCTGATGGGGCATAAAGACCGACAAGGCATTTCAAAAGCACAGATTTACCCGCAGCCGCCGGACCAATAAGCGCGAGTGAGCGCCCCTGCTTTAGAGACAAATCTACTTTGTCCAGTGCGACAAGATTATCAAAATTTTTGCTGACAGACTCAATCTGCAACATTTTTTACAGCTCCATGTTCAACCTGGTGGGCTTTCCCTGAAGGGATAATATAAGACCCTTTGTCAGTCCTGCCAAATTCTGCCTCAACATTAAACACTGACAATAAGTTTCTCTGCGTCAACACATCGTCCGGGAGGCCTAAGGCTACAATCTTACCGGCTGACATCAAAACCAACCGATGGCTCAATCTCGCAGCAAGCGTCAGGTCATGCACAATGGTGACAATGATCTTACCGCGCCGCGCCTCTTCCTGCAAAAGCGCAGAAAGCTGCAACTGACGTTCAGGGTCAAGCGACGTAAACGGCTCATCCACGAGTAAAACATCCGCATCAGTCGCCAGCAAACGCGCGAGCATAAGCATCGCCTGCTCCCCGCCAGACAGCGCCAAAACAGATTTATCCGCATAGGCCGACACGCCGCACCGCCTCATAGCTTCTTCAATTTTGGTCTCATCAACACGATTTGTATGGAAGCTCTCCCCATGCGGCAACCGCCCCAGCGCAACAACCTCCCGCGCCAGCACAGGCCAATGCACAGCTTGAAACTGAGGTAAATACGCAATTTTTCTGGCACGCAACTCAGGGAGGGATAAAACATCCCTGCCTCCGTCATAGAGAACATCCCCTGAATTGGGGGTCAATAAACCCGCAAGACATTTAAGCAATGTGGTTTTGCCTGCTCCATTTGGACCAATAAGACTGACCACTTCACCGGCATGAAGGCTTAATGACACCCCATCGAGTGTCTTGTCTAACGTATCACCATGATCACGATAGCGATGCGACACATCCATGACGTCAACAGTTTTCAGAGTGTCACGGCTTACCATTTTTGCCATCTTTCAGCATTATTGAGTTGCGGTACACAGGCAGGATTTAAAATCTCTCCAATAATTTGCGCCGACTCCAAAAGCCGCGGGCCGGGGCGATTAAAAAAGTGATTACCATTAACAATATAGACTTCACCCTCTTGCACTGCCCTAAGGGATTGCCATCGTGAATCTGGTGTCAAAGCACTGAGCTCTTCACGCGCCCGCGCAATGTCAAAACCACACGGGCCAACAATAATCACATCCGGGTCAGCTGTATGAACATCGTCCCAGTCGATTGTTGGTGAATGACGCCCGCTTTCTCCCAACACAACATCCCCGCCGCCATAGGAGATGATGTCCGGCATCCAGTTTCCTGCCCCCATAAGCGGGACTGTCCATTCCATGAAAAATACAGATTTACGCTTCTTACCCGAAACCGCTTTGGCAAGATTTTCAAACCCCACTCGCATCTCTGTAATAAGCGCTTCCCCGCGCGGCTCACAGGCCAATGCTTTGGATAGATTGCGAATATCCATCATCACATCATTCAATGTCATGGGTTCCAGAGATACGAGCTTTGGCGATACATTCTGCTGGCTCATCCAGTTCTGCAGGGCAGCTTCCACGTCACCAAGACTGACCGCACATAATTCGCATTGTGACTGGGTAACAATCACATCAGGCGCCAATTCAGCAAGCCTCTCTGCATCCAGCATATAAACAGACACGCCCTGCTCCACAAGACTTCGCACATCGGCATCAATCGTGGCGGCTTGTGCCATCGGATTCATTTTTGGCTTCGTCAAAACAGGTAAATCACTCAGCCCAAGCGGCCAGTCACATTCATGTGACCGACCAACGAGGTTCTCTTGATACCCTAAAGCGCAAACCAATTCCGTTGCGCTTGGGAGAAGGGAAACAATTTTCAAAAATGCCTCCTTAAAATCAGCATTTAAAAATCAAATCTGAGACCAAGATTAAACGATCTGTCAGACGAACCAAAACCATAAGCCGTCTGATATTCCTCATCCAGCAGATTGACAATCTTACCCTCAATTTTAGCCTGAGGGGTAATTTGATAATGGGCGCCAAAATTCACCAGATTGTAATCATCAAGGTCCACCTGAACAGACGGGAAAGCGTTGAAATTAGTGTCAATCACATCACGCACCGCCAATACGGAAAGATTTGTAGTAAGTTTCTCGTTCATTCTGGCAGTTATCGTCATGTTTAGACTATGCCGTGGACGCCTAATCTCGCGATTACCATTGGACAGCTTCGGGTCTTGATAGGTGTAATTCGTCGCAACATTAACACGCGCACCAAGCGCCAAATCCGCGGTCAATTCCACCCCTTCATACTTGCTTTCACCTAGTTGTTGAACATATTTACCATTCGAATAACCGATGAGATTATCCAGCGTAATTTCAAAAACACTTGCTGAGACAGCGACACCCTCGCCATTATCATAAATAATCCCGATATCCTGACTGACGCTTTCCTCCGGTTCGAGATTTACATTCCCGCAAAGGCCATCTTGACAGAAAATACTTTTGCCAAATTGTTCATATAGGCTTGGTGAACGAAAACCTGTTCCGTAGGTAGCGCGCAATTTCAGTGCTGAGGTCAATTCTTTCAACACAGTCACACGGCCTGTTTCATGCTTACCGAACTCTTCCTGGTCATCAATCCGGGCAGCAAAAGTCAAATACAAATCCGACATGACCCCTGATAAAGCCCCAGATATTGGCATATTCTGCGGCATAATCTGCGGCATAATCTGCCACAGAATATGCGCGGACTGGTTTTCAGCTTCATAGGTTTCAGAACCATCATTATATTCCTCAGTTTCCATCTCTAAACCAAACAGAAACTGGCTGCTCTCGCTCAGCGCATAATGGCCCTTATAAACAACCATGTCGCGCGTACCTTCGGTTGACAGCGTTGAAAAAGCCGACACAGATTTGTTTTCATCTTTTGTGGTCACAAGACTTAGCTCATGGCGGATATTGTCTCCCTGATACGCAACGCCAAGCTTGGCGTTAAGGCTCTCAAACGCAGTTGTGTCATGAGCATCGACAGGTACATAATCGTCATGGTTCACATCGCTATCGACATAGCGGATGGATAGATTGAGGTCGACATTATCGGATAAAGCCAATCCAAAGCGCCCGATAGCTGAAATATATTCATACCCATCATCTTCGGTATTGCCGTCATTCTCATCAGCCGAGGAGAACCCATCACTTTCAGAAAAATTCAAAGCAACGCCATAATCAAGACTGGAAAGGCGCCCAGCCGCAAAACCCGAAACACTGTAGCTGTCATAGCTACCAGCTTCCACGGACAGGCTTTGCCTTGTCGCCCCCCCATAGGCTGTGAACATGCTGACGACACCGCCAACCGCCTCACTGCCGTAAAGCACCCCGTGCGAGCCGCGCAAAACCTCGACACGTTCAAGACCCAAAGTGGTGATATGTGCCCATTCTGCTTGCTGACTGACCGGACTATTCAGTTGAATACCGTCCAGTTGCACAACTGTATATTTCCCAGTGAGACCACGCAGAAATACATTTGAACTCGTCCCCACCCCGCCGGATGAATAGCTACTCACCCCGCTAACACGTTGTAAAATATTTTGCAGGCGGGTTTCCTGATAAGTCAGAAAGTCTTCCTCATCCAGAACAGAAACCGACGCGCCGATTTGATCAGCCTTGGTCGGTATACCGGTTGCAGAAACAACAATTTCATCAACTGGTTCATCAACTGTCTCATCAACTGGCTCATCAACCGGTTGTGCAAGAACCTCGGGTGATAAAATCCAAATAAACAAACAGGGTAAAAAACAAACTAAAAATAAGTCGCGACGTAATTGTCTCATATTTATCTCCATACAGAATTGACCGGAAGATTCCGGTGCTCTTATTTGTCGTCTGTAACGGAAATACCGTCCTCCTCAGTGCATCCCGCCTGAAGAAAGTACGACCATATATGGCAGGTTTCCTGGCTTGCGTATCAACATGTTTTGTCGCCTTCCCCTTTCGGGTGACATATGACAAACACTTCTCGCCTACAGTTGCGGGAGCAGCTACAGAGTTGGTCATAACGACCTTACTGTATTCCCTTTTACCCCCTTCACGGGGCACCAAATATGTAACGTCTAGCTTACCTGATTGAAAATAACGGTCAAGGTGAGCCACTCAAAAAGGGAAAAGATGAATTATTAAGCCGATTAAGCCGATTGAGTCGATTAAGCCGATTGAGTCAGGCCTCGGCCACGTAAAAGCAAATAGATGAAAAATGGTACGCCCAGCAAGGCTGTCACCACACCAAGCTTTAACTCCGTCATAGTTGGCAAAAGCCGTATCAGAAAATCGGCGCTCACCAGAAGAATAGCGCCAAAAATCGCAGATGGCAGAAGCGCACGAGACGGCATATAACCAAAAAATGGGCGTATAATATGCGGCGCAACAAGCCCAACAAACCCGATGACACCGGCAACAGCCACCGAACCGCCAATCGCCAGCGCCATACCAACTGCAAGTTGAACTCTTAGCCGTAAAATATTTGCACCCAGACTAAAAGCCGTATCCTCGCCGAGAATTAGGGCATCGAGTTTTTTACCCGTGGTCAGCATCAAGCCACAGCCAATCAGAATAAGCGGACATGCTAAAACAACATGGCTCCAAGACCGGTTTTCAAGCGACCCAAGAAGCCAATAAGTAATTTCCAGTGCGGCAAAGTAATTATCTGACAGATTAAGCGAAAGAGAAATCCCTGACCCCGCAAAGGCACTAATCGCAAACCCTGCTAAAATCATGCGCAACGTATCGCCCTGCTGACCTGCCAGCATAAATAACAGGATAACGGACACCAACGCACCGGCACTCGCCATAAGCGGCACAGCGAAAGAAAGGGTACCTGTCAAACCAATATAGATAGCCATTACAGCCCCCAAGGCCGCGCTGTTAGCGGCACCCAAAATGGATGGCTCGGCGAGACCATTTTGTAAAAGCCCCTGAACCGCGGCGCCACTCAGGCCAAGCGCAAAACCAATAAGTATCGCCAGCACAAGGCGCGGGGCGCGTATTTCAGACAGAATAAGGGCATTCAGCGTGTCATCTGCATTTCCTGTTCCGGCGGCATCATTATCCAAAAGCCAGCGCATCATATCGCCCGGCGCAATGAACTCGCCCCCCAGCATGAGGGATGCAAAACCCGTCAGCAATAATATGCTGACCAGTATCACCAAATTTCTAGAGTCTTTACGTGGCATGTCGTGACCCTAATCGTCTCTATTTTTCTCTTCAAGTTTAAAAGGCCACAAAATCACTTCATGCTGGACTTTCGAAACGGGAAATGCCAACAAAAAATAATGGCAACCCTGAAGCATATATCTCTTGTCGTTTTATTCGCTGTCATAAGCGTGTGTTTTCACGACTTCTCCAGAGCGGCTGAGCTGCAAAATAAAAAAGCACCACACGCCACCTATCTGCCGCGTATTGCCAGCCTTAATCTCTGTGCAGATGCTTATTTAATGGCCTTTGCCAAGCCTGAGCAGATTTTGAGTCTGACACCGCAATCTTCCGATCCTAGCCTGTCGGCCTTTGTTGAAGAAGCGACAAACTTTCCGGTCTCAGCCGGGCGCCTTTCAGAAATTTTGAAAAAGCATCCGGATATTATCATCATCAATAATTATTCGCCGCCGCCCAACCCAGCCTTGATGAACAAGCTTGGAATCAAAATTATCAAACTTGATGCGGCCGACAATTATCAAGCGGCGCGACAAGAAATCCTCACTCTTGGTCAGGCAATTAACCGCCTTGAGGCAGCAAAAGCTTACCTCGCAAAACTCGACAAGGCGTTGGAAGTTACGCGACAATCTGAGCTGACATATTCGCCCCGCCTTATAAATTATCAAAGGCGCGGCATTGTCGTTGGTGAAAATCATATATTAGACGACATCATCCAGCTTGCCGGCGCGCAGAATTTAGGGCGCGATATTGGTGAAACCATCGGACCAATGTCATTAGAAAACCTGATACGTCTGCAACCAGATTATGTTTTGAGCATATCTGAAAAAGATAAAAAGACGGCTACATCCGAAGATCGCGGGTCTGAAATATTGCAACATCCAGCCTTACAAAAAATGTTTAGCACTGAACGGCATATTTACATTCCCCAGAATTTAACGGTTTGTGCAGGGGCAACAACGCCAAAAGCCGTGGCTCATCTTATTAATTCTTTACAATCCGCCAGCTTAAGTTCCAAGACCCAGCATATTTTTGAGTGACCCAATCACTGGTGCCAGCACATCAGGCGTAGGCATAATATCCATAACCGACAACGCCACGCCGCACAAAATCCCGGTCACCACCAAAAGCCCCAATAAAAGCGGCAGGTTTGAGGTTGTTTTACTGTAAATACCCAGCTCGAGTGCTTTCAAACTATAGCCCGCCGCCTCGCCCAATTGCAGGAGCATAATTTTTATCGCTTCGCCCCAAGGCTGGTTTCGCATTAAAAGCAAACCACCCACGCGGCCATTACCCGGATTGGTAAGGGGGACATGCAACCCCTCCAGAGGAAAAATTTCTGGCCAGATATCAAAAATTTTTGCTGGCACTGTCTCCGTATCCAACTCACCGGCAGGCGCATTTGTTTTTTCCATCCATTTGGCAAGCTTACCGGCCCATTTCTCAAGGTTTTTGTCTTTTATGATTTTAAGCTGACGGCCTTCCAACCGCGATATAACAATATCAATGCCGTTATTTTTCTTCACCCAAACAATAACACCGTCACAATGGGTAAAACCGTCTAGTCTTGAAGCCATAATATTGGCAATTTCTCTCGCATGTCGCGTACGACGGAAATCATGTTCCATTAATAAAAGATTGGCCAGCGCCCGTGATCCGGTTGGCGAGGCCCCTCGCGGTGCCTGAGAAAAGACAGAATGATCTGAGAGGGGTGCGTCCTCATTATGGGTATCTGTATCGGAGATATCTTCAGTTTCAGTCGCAGACATTCAAATTTCTTCCTGTAGATTCTTATTACGACTTTTTTGATGTTTCATAATTATGCGACTTCATAAAATGCCACACCGAAAATAAATAAGTCTTAAAGCTTATTTTTGACGAATCTTATCTATTGTATAGTGTTATTATAGTTTTAATATCGATTCATCAGATATTTTGTTGAATTTGATTCCAGTAAGCGGTTTTTAAGCGGTTTTTAGATGAGTCAATCAGAAGAAGAAGAGTTTCGTAAGATGGCAGAAATCGCTGATGCCATTAACGATATTCTTGAAAATAATAAACTCGACGATACCCCGAATGAAGATGACCCAGCCAACGCTGCGCCAGACGAGTCGGTCACATCTGATATTATAAACGAACAATCCGCAGATACGCCTATCTCTGAACAACTAACGCCATTTACAGGGGCAGATAATAATCATGGTGCCGACCTGGATGAAAGCCTCGAAGCGGCGCTTGCCGCCGAGATTGCATCTGACTTAGCTGGTGACTTAGCTGGTGACTTAACTGGTGATTTGGCTGGTAACGCCCCCCTGACAGAAACAGAGACAGAGACAGATACTTCCTTTATTTCTGGCACAGCTTTCGATGCGCCGCCTAATCTTGATAATATGGCGGCACTGGATGACCCAAATTCAGAAGTCATGACCGATCCGCTTTCAGCGCCGGAAATTCCCGACCTAAAGATAGAAGAAGAGACTGACGCGCCATTTGATAAATTCCTTGATAATGACATGGCCTTTTTGTCATTACGCATGCGCGATACGCTGGCCGAATTAAAGTCCGAGCATGGTGATACACTTGAAGCAACAGAAAGCCTGATTGGTAAAATGGCTTTATCTGTGGATGGCCTCGTTGAGGAAATGCATTCTTCGCTTGGGACGCTTGAGAAAAAAATCACCTCCCGCAAGGCTAGTATTAATCAGGAAATTGACCGCATTTATCAAGAAATCGCCACAACCAGGAGCGAATTGGAACTTTTGGTGTCAAAATTTCAAAATGACACTGCGGAAAATCATAGAACCTATAATGACATCTTTTCTGAAGAGCGCGGGCGGGTGGAAAGGTATCGAGAATTCCTTTCCTTTATGATACGCGATAAAAAATAGCTAAAATTACCTTGAACAAAAATATAAAGTAATATTTATTATTACTTATGGACAAGGTTTCCGTCAAAAGACGTACAGATATTGCTGCCGAGACGATTGGCAAGCAAATTGTCAGAGGAAAACTCCCTGTTGGGCAGGTTTTACCCAATGATCAGGTCATGTGCGAGACGCTTGGTATCTCACGGACGATTTTACGAGAGGCTTTACGGATATTAGGCGCAAAAGGGCTGGTTAGAGCCGTGCCGAAAGCCGGCACATTCGTCAATGACACAGATAGATGGGCGATGCTCGATAAAGATATCCTAAGCTGGCTAACGGATACCGCCACAAGTGGTCGTCTTGAGCCTCTCATGGTGGAAATGATTGATATTCGCCTCGCCATTGAACCTGGCGCTGCAGCGCTTACAGCCTCCCGCGCTCAAGCGACTGATAGACAGAGAATATCTGAGTTATTTCAAACACTTAAATATGCCAACACCCCCACCTCCAGCTATGAGGCAGAAGCGGCCTTTGTCGACTGTATTCTGGCGAATTGTTATAATCGGTTTTTCAACAGTCATCGTATTTTGGCAAAAACCTGCCATAAACTGCTTTTTGACCATACGGAAAGATATAAATATCTCTCTCTTTCCTCCCATGAAGCCGCCGTTCGCGCCATTATGAACCATGAGCCGCAAAATGCCCGTCGCAGTATGCAGGCTATCCTTCTTCAAGCATCTCCAATTATCCGAAACAAAAAAAACCCTGCTGACGAATCAGCAGGGTAAAGTTCAGGGATATGTGTGTGAGGGTTTAACACACAGTCCGTCTTGGGAGACGGATATTTAATTTACGTTGCGTTTAATAAATTGGATTAACCAAAGGAGAAAAAAATGTCTTTTAAATTCGAAATTTATACAAAACGTTTAATCACCTTGATTGTTATGGCTGTTATGCTTGCGAGCGTCAGTAATGTGGCCTATGCCGCCCCGATGCGGCTGAAAAAAATGGACATTAACGATGATGGCAAAATTACCAAGCAAGAATTTACTGCCACCATCGACAAACAATTTGCTAAAATGGATAAAAATAATGACGGTGTAATTGAGCAAAAAGAGCTGAGAACTTTCCATGCCGCAAAATTTGAAAAAATGGATCGCGATGATAACGGATATCTGGACAAAAAAGACAGACGTTCCAAACGCTTGGAAGGGAAGAAGGGTCACCACTAGCATAAGGGAGGCCGGTCTTGCCTGAACCCAGCGATGAAGACTTAATGTCTGCGATTGCAAAAGGCGACCAAAAGGCCTTCAACCTGCTGACCTCGAGGCACTTGAAGATGGTTTATGCTTTAGCATTTCAGAGATTACGTCATCTAAGCGACGCTGAAGAAGTGGCTCAGGACGTCTTTACCCGCCTTTGGCAAAATGCCCCGCGCTGGGAAGCAGAAGCTAAAATCAGCACTTGGCTTTACCGTGTCTGTGTTAACCGATCTATAGATATGCTACGCCGCCGCAAACCCATGACCGATATTGACGACATTCCTGAAATTCCAGATGGCGCAGATAATGCCCTCCAAATACTTGAAACCAAAGACAAGAACAAACGCATTCAGGAAGCTTTGAGTAACTTAACGAGCGAACAAAGTGACGCCATTCAACTCGTCTATTTTTCCGAGATGAGACAACAAGAAGCTGCTGACACGCTGGGCTTAAGTTTGGCGGCACTTGAGTCACTTTTGCGTCGTGCCAGAAAAAAACTTCATGCCGTGATGGATGATGATTATGAAGATTTATACCGATAGGCTGACCGTTATATTTGGGAGAGATAAAAAAGATGACTAACGATAATGAAAAAACCATTTCCTTGGACACCCACAGATTTAAGGCGCTTATATCGGCCTATGGGAGCGACATCGCACAATGGCCTGAAGATAACCGCAAATGGGCAGAGGCGTATGCACGCGATAATACAGATGTACAAAACCTCATCTCTTATGAGCACTGGCTGGATGACGCTTTACGAGATATTAAAGCTAACAGTTCAGACGCGAACCTTGACCCAGATGCCTTCACCCGACTGCAATACAAAATTGTTGCAGAGGCCACCCAGCTACCCCAACAAACTCACGCCAGCAGTCAACATGCTGTCATAGGCGCTTCTGTTCAATCTTTAACAGCCTGCCTTTTACTTTGTGCTTGCCTGGCGGCAGGCATGTTTAGCCTGCCCTATCTGCCGCTGGAGGCAATTGCAGCCACTGAAAATGAGGAAAGCGTAGCCCTTCTTGAAATCAATCCTTTAAGTTCGTGGGATTAACCGGAGCCCGTCATGACTGACACATCTGTTCATATCAGCAAACGAAAGCGCAATATTTTTATTATTGTCTTTCTAGTCTCTCTTGCAGCGAATTTCTTTGTTCTGGGCGCAAGTATCAGTTTCTTTATGCGCGGTCATCCGAATACCGAACATGAAAAAACCAGCTCTGTGGAACGACTTGAAAAAAGATTTCTAAAACGCATCAATGCAGATGACCGACAAGAAGTAAGAAAAATCTTTAACCAAAACAGGGAGAAAAGTAAGGCGCTCCTCACCTCTTATTTTAAGGAAAGACAAAATATCATTACCTATATTCAAGGCGATGATATTGACGAAACACAACTCAAAAATATGTCCGAAAAATTATTAAATCAAGAACGCGATTTAAGCCTTCATCTTAATGCCGTTTTGCAGGAGCTAATTATGACGACAGGTCCTGAGACCAGAGAGCAGATTGCAAAGATGCTTAGCTTTAGAGATGCGCGACATCGGTCTGGACGAAGTTGGTTGGCACCGAAAGAACGGCGCCATAATCACTCGAGCCACAACTCTGGTGAATAAAGTCTAGGCTTTAACGAGGTGTCATTCTAATGCCACCATCCATGCGGATACATTCACCATTCACATAATCATTTTCAACGAGATATTGCGCCGTTTTGGCAATCTCGTCCGGCTTACCTAAACGTTGCGGGTTTAGCACTGAATTTTCAAGCGCCTGAAAAATATTCTCCGGCAATGTGTCAAACATCGGCGTATGAATAAGCCCCGGCACAATCGTATTACAGCGAATACCCAGCTCTGCCAGATCTCGCGCAATAACAATGGTCATACCGATAACACCGCCCTTGGTTGCGCTATAAGCAACTTGGCCGATTTGCCCTTCATAACCCGCGACAGAAGCCGTATTGATAATCACACCCCGCTGCCCATCGTCGTCAATCGGATCATTTTTCATCATCGACTCGGCAGCTAAACGCGCCACATTAAAGGTACCGATAAGGTTTACATCCACAACACGTTTAAAATCTTCAAGCGGATGCGGGCCATTTTTGGGATGATAAGTCTTTGCTGCCCAAGCAATACCGGCATAATTACAGCAGATATGAGCCGGACCAAAAGCCGCTTCAACACTTTGTATCGCCGAGCTGACTGAGGCCTCATCCGTAACATTCACCTGCTGATAAATCACATTATCCCCAAGTTCTTCAACAAGTGCCGCACCGCGCTCCTCATTCATATCAAAAATCGCGCATGTCGCACCATGGGCAACAAATCTTCTGAGTGTCGCCTCTCCAAGACCGGAGGCACCGCCTGTGATAATTGCAACTTTATCTTTTAAGTCCATTTATAACTCCTATGAAACAAAAGCATTAAGCCTGATTATGACGCTGATTGGGTAAACCGAGTGTTTTTCTCAGGCGGTGTTTCGGGAGGGCCTGCGAAACATTGCGCATGGCTCATCCAGGCTTTAGCAACCGCGCCGGTCAGTTTGAGTGTCGTATCTGAGATATTACGTGTCTGTGTCACAACCTGACAAAATTCGCTGGCAGTCCCCGTCACGGCAGACGTATCACTTGGCTCACCAAATTGCCAGGTTTCGCCGGAGGGAGCAGTCAGCTCGATATAGGGGATTGCCCCTGGCGGTGTCTGACCCTTAACCTGAAAACTCCAATTAAATGTGTTCATGCCCAGAACGACGATATTCTTAATTCTGTCAGCATCCTGACGCGTCACACCTAACGCGTCATAAATAGCAAGACCATGCGCCCATGTTTCCATTAATCTGGCGGTAATGCTCGAACGCGCACTCATATCCGGGCCAATCCATTTGACACGGTGTTTCGGGTCAAGTTCGGAAAATGCATCTGTCATTTTGACATAATAATCACGCCATGCCTGTAAAAGAGCTTGCCCGGACAATCCATCAATATATTTGCGCTCAAAGTTTTTCAGATTGCCCGCCATAACATCAGCTTTAACCTTGTCGACAAAAGCATCAAAAGCCGCCTCATCAGCATAACTTTCATAGGCCGCAACATTCCAAATATGCAAATGCTCCAGAATATCGTTGAAAGTCCAATTTTTAAAACCTGTCGGTGTGGTGAAATCAGCGTCCGGTAAATCCGCCATAAGCTGATAAAGAGCTTCAGACTCGTCACGTAAGTCATAGGATAATTGTTGCATTAGCTGTTTTCCTCATCCTCTTTTTCTGCAATTTCAATCATCAAATCATTCACACTGACTTGCTGGTCAGAGATAATTCTGACATCAACAACATCGCCATCAACCTCGGAAAATATTTCATGCTGCATTTTCATAGCTTCAACAATGGCCAGCTTTTGGCCTTCTTCAACCTTGTCTCCGACCTGAACAAACACATCTATGACGCGCCCATGCAAAGGTGCCGTCACCATGCCACCGGCAGAACCATCCACCCCATCATCAGTTACAATCAACTGGTTCGTACTGGATAAGAACAATGCTTGATTGGATGATTGCAGCGCATGATACAGCACATTCGCATCAACAACAGCGCGGCTCTTGCAGATTTGGTTATTCACATTGAAAGAGAGGGTAACATCAGCATGCACCTGCTCATTGTCATGTGTCTCAACATGGATGGTTGGTAAATCTTCTTCACCGTTAAAGTCAACTTGATACGACCCGGCCTTGGCGCTTGAAACAATAAGGTCATAAGTATCTTCACCGATGAGCAAGCTATAAGGTGTTTGCACAGCGCCTACAGTAGAAAAGTTTTTCAGCGCGTCCGGCACGCATATAGCCCGCGCCAATGCCTGTTGCCTATCATGAATAAAATGAAGCACTGCCTGAAGAGCAACTGTCTCATGATTGATGGGGTCAGCTGTGTATCCGGTTTCCCCGAAAATTTCGCCAATAAAGGCCGTTGTTGCCTCGCCTTTGATAAAAACTTCTTTCTCCAGACACGTCACCAGAAAATCTCTATTCGTCGCCGGACCCAGCAATGCAGTCTGGCGTAAAGCCTCTACAAGCCTTTTACGCGCTGTCTCGCGGTCATCCCCATAAGCAATAACCTTGGCAACCATTGGGTCATAAAAAGGCGAAATCTCCTGCCCTTCAACAACACCCGCATCAAACCGTATATGTGCCATATCTGCCGGGCGCCATGCTGCTATTTTACCTGTGGCGGGCATAAAGTCGTTATTTGGGTCTTCTGCATAAAGCCGCACCTCAATAGCGTGCCCCTTTAGCGAAACATCTTCTTGTTGCATGCCTAAAGGTTCACCTTGGGCAACCCTGATTTGCAATTCGACCAAATCAAGCCCCGTGACCATTTCAGTCACCGGATGCTCGACCTGTAGCCGCGTGTTCATTTCCAGAAAATAATAAGCGCCAGTTTGGTCGAGGAGAAACTCAACTGTCCCCGCGCCGACATAATTAATGTTCCGCGCCGCTTCAACAGCCGCCGCACCCATATCAGCACGCAATTCTGGCGTCATAATCGAGCATGGCGATTCCTCAATAACCTTTTGATGACGGCGTTGAACCGAACAATCACGTTCACCCAAATGCACCACATGCCCGTGCCGGTCAGCGAATATCTGAATTTCAACATGGCGCGGATAAATAATCGCTTTTTCAAGAATGAGTTCGTCAGAACCAAAAGCATTCGCAGCCTCAGACCTTGCCGTCACGAGGGCATTTTTGAGCGCGTCCATATCCTGAACCAACCGCATACCACGCCCGCCACCACCGGCAGCGGCTTTCACCATAATCGGAAAACCAATCTCCAGCGCGGCCTTTATCAAGCGTTCGTCTGACTGATCGGCATCTTCATAGCCCGGCACACATGGCACACCAGCCTCAATCATTCTGCGTTTTGCGGCCGCCTTATTACCCATGAGTGATATGGCATCAGCATCAGGGCCGATAAAAATTAACCCTGCCTTTTGCACTGCTGTAGCGAAATCGGCATTTTCCGAGAGAAAACCGTATCCAGGATGAATGGCATCAGCATTGGTCTGGCGCGCGGCATCCAGAATATTATCGATAACAAGATAGCTTTCTCCCACAGGCCCCGGCCCTATGCGCACCGCCTCATCTGCACATGCAACATGGGGTGCTTGCGCATCTGCATCTGAGTACACCGCGACCGTTGATATACCCAGACGTTGTGCCGTCCGCATCACCCTGACAGCAATTTCGCCTCGATTAGCGATAAGGATTTTTCTAATAGACGACATGATTTCTAATTCTCTTCTGCCCAGCGCGGTTTGCGTTTTTCTAGGAATGAGGCGATACCTTCGCGCCCCTCATCACCGATAATAGCCTCGGCGAAACCTTTCGCTGCAAATTCGATAATCTCTTTGCCCTGAAGCGTCCGGCTGGCAAAGATAATTTCCTTGCTCACCGCATTGGCATTAGGCGCACAACGCATCACGGCCTTTTTTATATCAGCTTCTTTAGCTTCAGCTTCTCCTACATCCTTGGCAACAAAGTCAGCAAGTCCGATAGATAATGCCTCCTCTGATCCGATACGCGCCGCAGTCATCACCATCCGCCGTGCTGCTGGCAATCCCAATCGACTGACAACATGGGGAATAATCTGCGCGGGTGGAATACCGATTGCTGCTTCGGTCATGGCGAATTTTGCATCTTCGGTGACGATAACCACATCACACGCACAGACTAAGCCAAAACCGCCCGCCATTGCCGGGCCTTCAACCAACGCAATGACCGGCATGGGTAGCGTGGAGAGTGCCTCAAACATCTCGCCCATATGCAAGCTATACGCCCCGACATCATCCAGCGATTTATCGGCTTGCTGGAAATTTTCTTTAAACTCTTTTAAATCGCCGCCCGCGCAAAAAACACCATCTTTACCGCGCAGTGTCATGCCACGCACGGATCTGTCGTCACGCACGGCTCCAAGAACGGCCTGAAGTTCATCCGTCAAAGCACGCGACATTGCGTTTTTCACATCTGGTCGGTTTAACCAGACTGTCAGCCAGCCATTATTCAACTCAGTAATCAGAAATGTTGTATCGGGTAAATTTGTCATCATTTGTCCTATGCGTCTGCTCTCAATAAGGCGCTACATGCGCGAAACACCAAAAGCATTTGGTTGCGTTTCGCGATGCTCTCTCTCCCACAATGTCTGAAGCAAGAAGCCACAAATATTACGAGTATCACGCGGGTCAATCATGCCCTGATCCAGCATCCGCCCTGAGCTGTAAAAAGCATCACACTGGCTATCAAAATGCGAAATAATCGCCGCGCTCTGCTTAGCCAGCGCTTCAAGATCCGGTTCAGTGCCGCGTCTTTTGGCACTATTAAAAGCCACAGCCTCCATTGTCGCAGCAGCTTGCTCCCCGCCCATAACACCGGATGAGGCTGACGGCCATGTGAACAAAAAGTCAGGCTCATACCCAAAACCTGACATGCCATAATTACCCGCACCATAGCTCGCACCGACATAAAATGTCAGTTTTGGCACACGAATATTAGACACAGCCTGAATCATTTTCGCACCATGCTTAATCATGCCGGCTTGTTCGTATTCAGTGCCGACCATATAGCCGGTAATGTTATTGAGAAAGATAAGCGGAATATTCGCCTGATCGACCGTCTGGAAAAAATGTGCGCCTTTAGCGGCTTCATCCGGTCCCATCGGGCCATTATTGGCCACCAGCGCTACATCGTGACCAAAAATACTGGCATGCACACATACCAGATTAGTGCCGAAGCGATTACTGAATTCAATAAAGTCTGACCCGTCCACAAGACGTGCAATCAGCTCTCTTGTATCATAGGGGACTTTATAATCGGTTGGCACAAGCCCGAGAATCTCCTCTGCATCATATAGAGGCTCTTGGAAATCACGCACCGTGCCTGGCTGACAATGACTGTTCCAGCCTAACCGCCCGACAAGCTCTCGCATTTTAAGGATACCATCCGCATCATCTTCTGCCAGATGCTCCATCAGACCTGAGACTGAGGCATGCATCTCCGTCCCGCCCAATTCGCGCTCATCCGCAATCTCACCAGTTGCGGCCTGCACGAGCGCGGCACCGCCAAGCGCCGCCATACCATTATTCTTAACCCCAACATTATAATCAGACATGCCAGGCATATAAGCGCCGCCCGCTGTGGAGGGGCCATGTAAAATCGTGAAAGTCGGCACGCCTGCCGCGCTGGCTTTTGCCAAACTGTAAAAAACGCGCCCCGCATAAGCCCAGCCTTCGATTTTATAGGCCATCAAATTAGCGCCAGCGCTCTCAACCAAATGAATAAAAGGAAGCTTGTTGGAAATCGCTATTTGAATACATGCTGTCAGCTTATCAAAACCGCGCTCTGTGGCAGCGCCTGCATTAATACCGCTATCATCAACGCAAATCATACAGCGCACACCGTTAACATATCCGATACCTGCCAATATGGATGCCCCCGGCAAACTCGTATCTCGGTTGGGATCATCAACGCAATAACTCGCCAGATTGAAAAACTCGACAAAAGGCATGCCGACATCAAGTAATCGGGCCAATCTATCCCTTGGGGTGAGTTGGCCTCTCTCTTCAAATCTTGGGCGGCGTTTTTCAGAAGCTGCCTTAGCGCGCGCCCTTAAAGCATGGAGAAGTTCAATATTCTCGAGCTGTTCCGAACGGTTTTTTTGATATGCGTCACTATTAACATCCAGTCTGGATACGAATACCGGCATTTCTATTCCTTTAATTCAAGTCTGCTAATCACGCTGAGAGTGCGGCGCATAAAGTGTTTTATGGGGCGCAAAATATGTTATGCGCATTTAATAGAAGAGTAAAAAAAGAGGCGGGT